>NZ_JBXASD010000009.1:0-315281 GCF_058808955.1 Undibacterium sp. GW821-FHT11B02
GGCCGCGGTGATGGCAGCAGCGCAGCGTCTGGGTGTGACCAAGATCGGCATGGTCGGGAATGAACAGTTCTTGAAATGACAAATATTCATTTCATGACGATTTCAGCGCATCAATGCTGAGTTCTTAAGGTATGATAGAAAATTGGCAGGGGACTCCCTGCCATTTTTCGTATTCACGGGTTGAGCCTAAGGTATTTCTGAAGCTGCAGTCCCAAAGTTTATTAAATTTATTGATTGAGAGATCAACATATGAAGCAACTTCGCTTGTCTCGTATTGCTGTATTGATTGCAGCTATTGGCTTTGCCGCCGCTCCGGAATTAACTAATATTGCAGCAAACCAAGCCTATGCCCAGGAATCCATGCGTCCTGAAATCGGTCGTATCGTGCAGGCGGCTGGTGAGTTGTACAAAGCGAAGAAGTACAAAGACGCCTTGTCCAAGATTCATGAAGCGGACAGCGTTGGTGGTAAGTCAGTCCATGAAAATTTCACGATAGAGCGCATGCGTCTGTCGATCGCATCAGCTGCAGGCGACAATGATTCGGTCATTCGTTCTGCAGAGACTATTGTTTCTGCGAATAAATTGCCAGGCAAAGAGCAGTTGCAAATGATACAGGTGCTGGCGAATGCTTATTTTAAGGCCGGCAACTACTCGAAAGCTGCCCAATGGTATAACCGCTATTATGCTGATGGCGGTACTGATCCTTCCTTGCGTCCTTACCTGATCCAGGCGATGTCACAGAGTGGTGACAGTGCCAAAGCCATGAAAGAAATCAAGGGTGAACTGGCTGCCGACGAGAAAGCCGGTCGTGTACCAAGTTTGACCAATCTTGAATACCTGGCCAACGACGCGCTGAGAAACAAAGACATGGCCACTTATTCCAGCGCGCTGGAAAAAATGGTGTCTTTCCATGGCAAGAAAGAATACTGGGTCAACTTGTTGAACAATGTTCAAAAACAACCTGGCTATTCAGAACGTCTGAAGCTGGATTTGATGCGTTTGAAGCTGGCTTTGGGTCAGATCACGAAAACTGCAGACTTTATGGATATGTCTTTGTTTGCTATCCAGGCTGGCTATCCTTCAGAGGCAATCAAGGTTATTGATGCTGGTTACAAAGCTGGCGCCTTGGGTGAGGGTAAAGATGCTGATCGCCACAAGCGTTTGCGCGATATGGCGGCCAAGGCTCAGGATGATGCCAGCAAAGCCATGGTGGCAAACGAATCGGAAGCGAAGCAGGCCAAGGATGGTACTGGCCTTGTCGATATGGGCTATAACTATGTAACTGCAGGCAAGTTTGACAAGGGTCTGAGCATGATGGAGGAGGGGATCGCCAAGGATAACCTGAAGCATGAAGACGATGCCAAGTTGCATTTGGGTGTGGCCAATATTTTGGCGGGTAAGAAATCTGCTGCGATTAAGGCATTGAAAACAGTACGCGGTAGTGATGGCACGGCAGACTTGGCCCGTTACTGGATTATTTATGCCAATCAGTCGATGAAATAAGTCGGGCTGGGCACTGGTGTTTCAGTGCAATATTTGAAAAAAGGTGCCAATGGCACCTTTTTTTCATTGAATCTTTTGCCGTAATGTGGTGACGTCGCAGTACGGCTGTGCGTCGCTAGCTGTGCTTTTTACGACTAGTCTTGAGGTGGGCGAGTAATGACTTGCCAGTATTGTGCACTGGTGCAACTGAGCGATGGACGATCCTGGGAGCGGCCGCAGTATGCCGGGTGGCAAGTGGGGTATGCTGGCTTACCTGGGTGACAAACGGTACTTGCACATGCAAAGTCTGACCGTGGGACAGATTGTCGCGCTTCAGGTTATTCCATGACTTCAGATCAGCAATGCTGACACGATAACGCTTGGCGATGCCTGCCAGGTTGTCATGCTTGCCGACCTTGTAGCTGACTTGCCGGGTAGAGGTTTTCTCTATAATAAGTTGGGCTTTTTCAGCAATTTCCAGCGAAATGTCATTGTCTGGAGCCTTAGCCGATTTTGGCACCAGCAGGGTGGAACCCGCTTTGACCATCATTTTTGCCGGGATCAGGTTAACTTCCCTGAGCAGTTCGGGTTTCAGGCCCAACTTGTGTGCCAGTGACTCAATACGTTCAGTTTTTTGCACGGTGTGGGCAGACCATGTGGACAACGGGCCTTGCCATTTACTGAGATTCTCTTTAAACAGTGCAGCATTATCGGTCGGCAGCAAGATTTTGGTATTGCTGTCTCCGGTAATGACGGGGCGGCTGAATTGAGGATTGAGCGCCGTAAATTCAGCCAGCGGTAATTCTGCCAGTTGTGCTGCTACCCGCACATCAATGTCCCTGGTTTTTTCTATGGTGACAAAGTAGGGCTGGTTTTCCAGCTTGGGCAGGGCCAGGCTGAATTGTTCCGGGTGACCAATGATATTTTTAACAGCCTGCAATTTCGGCAGGTAGTTCCTGGTTTCGTTCGGCATGTGCACCGACAGGCTCTGGAAGTCGATAGGCAGGCCTAGCGCCTGCTGTTTCTTGATGGCGCGTTGCACCGATCCCTCACCCCAGTTGTAGGCCGCTAGCGCCAGTTGCCAGTCGCCAAACATGCCATACAATTTTTCAAGATAGTTCAAGGCGGCATCAGTGGAATCCAGCACACCGCGCCGGTCATCCTTGAACATGGTCTGTTTCAGGTTGAAATCACGCCCTGTTGAAGCCATAAACTGCCACATGCCAGTAGCTTTGGCGGTGGATATGGCTTGTGGGTTGAAGGCGGATTCGATGAAAGGCAGCAGGGCCAATTCTGTTGGCATGCCGCGCTTTTCCAACTCCTCAACCACGTGATAAAGGTAACGTGAGCCACGTTGTACAGTGCGCAGAATATAGTCAGTACGTGTGCTGTACCAGGCAAGTTGATTGTCGACCAGTTGGTTTTCCAGGTCGGGTATTGCATATCCAGCGCGTATTCTGCCCCATAAATCAGTGGTTTTGTTCGTGTATTCCAGTGTCGTTGCATCAAGCGGTATAGGCAGCGGTAATTCTGGCACTGCAGAAGGTGCTGTGCCTATAGTTGGTACAGGAGCGATGGTTTCCGGTGCAGATGCCAAGGCGAATGCAGGAGGCGCGTCAGCCTGGCAAATTTGCGGCGCAGCGTAGCTAAGCAGCGCTGCAGCAAATAAGGATGAGGAGCGTAAGGGAAATCGTTTCATAGGCAATAAGTTGTCTAATCGACCATGGTCAACGTGGATTGCAGGATCGTGAGAGTGTACGCAAGTGCGGATTGCAGCGTCAAGGAAAATGTCAATGAAATGACAACTGTTACATCTGCAGGTCAACATTCATCATATTAAATATAAGAAAGTGCTGGCATTGGTACTTAAAATTATCTTTACAGAGTGTAAATGGAGGTAATGATGCCTTATCTCATGGATGCGACATTTTTTTACCTGCTTTTCAGGTTGATGACAGACGTTATTATTTAGTCATGCTCAGGGCTGGACTGTTGATGCCGCAACGCTTCATTGGCATTCAACCGCCTTGTTGCTCAACTTAAGCAAGCTGTAATGCCAATGGTTTTTCTTTGATCGGCAGGTGTATCAGTGCAGCGCCAACGGCCAGGCAGATATCGATATACCAGAGCAAATTGAAGTTGCCGCTGGCTTCGAAGACTTTGCCGCCTAACCAGACTCCCAGAAAGCCCCCTAATTGGTGCGCCAGCATGATAATGCCAAACAGGCTGGCCATATGTGCTGGACCAAAGAATTTGGCCACCAGGCCGGCTGTGGGCGGTACCGTGGATAAGAAAGTCAACCCCATGACGGCAGCAAAGACCAGTACGGCGGGACCGGTTTTAGGGGTTAGCAAAAACACGATGATGGCAAAGGCACGTGCCGCGTACAGTAATGACAACAGGGTTTTCATGCGCCAGCGGCCTACGGCCCAGCCCATGGAAATGCTGCCGACGATATTGAACAGGCCAAGTATGCCCAGGGACCATGCGCCATATTCAACAGGCAGTCCGCAAAGACTGATGATGCCAGGCAAATGCGTTGCCAGAAAAGCGACATGAAAGCCGCAGACAAAAAAACCGGCTGCCAGCATCAGGTAGCCAGTGTTTTTCAGGGCACTGTAGATGGCGTCTTTGGTACTGCTTGGCATTTGTCCATTATCTGTATTGTGCACAGGTTTGCCACGTAGCAGAAACGCAGCGGGCAGGGCCAGCAAGACTACCAGCCCCAGAATTTGCATGGCATTGTTCCAGCCATAGTGATTCATCAGCCACACAGCCAGTGGTGCCATCAGAAACTGTCCGAAAGATCCGCCAGCATTGATGATGCCGGTGGCGATGCCGCGTTTCTGAATTGGGATCATGCGGGTGGCAGTCGCCATCAACACAGCAGGTCCGGCCATGCCGGCCCCACCTGCAGCCAATATGCCTATCGCAAAAATCAGCCCGGCGGTGGTGGTCATCAGTGGAGTGATAAAGGTGCCCAGCGCTACCAGCACGATGCCGGTCAACAAAACGCGGCCAGCACCCAGTTTGTCGGCGATTGCGCCCGCAAATGGTTGTGTCAGCCCCCACCACAACTGGCCAAAAGCAAAAGCCAGGCTGATGTTGCCTATCCCTAAACCGGTGGAGGTATTCATGGGGCTGAGAAACAAGCCCATGCTCTGCCGCACTCCCATGCTCAGGGCAAAGGTGCCAGCCGTGCCTAGCAATACCAGCCAGATGGCTGGATATCTGTTTGTGAAGTTGCTTTTGGTGTCCATATGGCTTGCTGGTGATGAGGGCTTTGTTTTTTATGGATTATGGTCGTAATCTTTTTGGTATATTACGGTTATAATCTATAATGTCAAGTCAATTTCTAAGAACCTTCCATGGACGCCGCTATTTGCCAGGAAAAAACGCGTCATGATTTGCAGGAATAGATTGCGTACTTAGCGTGTTTACTTTCGGCCTGTTATTGCGACAAATGCCGCTGTGATTTTGGAAAAACAGGCGGTGCCTGCAAAACTTCAAGAGCCTGCGAATTGACTCAGCAGGCTCCAGGTTTATTCTTCGCCCTTATGTAAATCAAATTGCAATGCAGCCAGATTGGCATAAACACCGCCTTGTTCCACCAGTGATGCATGGGTGCCGGTTTCCACTATCTTGCCGTGTTCCATGACGATGATGCGGTCTGCGCGCTGTACTGTGGCCAGGCGGTGAGCAATGATCAGAGTGGTGCGCCCTTGCATCGCTACTTCCAGTGCCCCCTGTACCAGGCGTTCTGATTCGGCATCCAGGGCACTGGTCGCTTCATCCAGCAACAGCAATGGCGGATTTTTCAGCAAGGCGCGGGCGATGGCTATCCTTTGTCTTTGTCCGCCAGACAAGCGCACCCCGCGCTCACCGAGGAAAGATTGATAACCTTCTGGTAATCTCTCTATGAATTCATGCGCGGCGGCCAGTTTGGCGGCGGCGATCACCTCGGCATCACTGGCATCGGCCTGGCCATAACGGATGTTCTCCATGGCGTTGGCGGAAAAAATCACGGTATCTTGTGGCACTATGCCGATGGCCGCACGCAAGTCATGCAAGCTCAATTGACGTATATTCACACCGTCCAGGCGTATTTCACCATGCTGCGGATCATAAAAGCGCAACAGCATCTGGAACAGGGTGGTCTTGCCTGCACCGGAAGAACCGACAATTGCCACCGTTTCGCCTGGTTGTATATCCAGATTCAAGTCTGACAGTGCGGCGGTCCTGGGGCGTGAAGGATAATGAAATTCCAGCCCTTGCAGTGACAGCGATGCGCCTTCAGCTCCGTGTTCTGCCCGGACCGGCAGGCTTAACGTCTGGGCAGGTGCTGGATTTTGTATTGGTGACTGCGCTTCTATCAATTCCAGCAGGCGCTCGGTGGCACCGGCTGCGCGCTGGGCATCGCCCATCACTTCCGATAATGCACCGACTGCACCGGCGACAATGGATGCATACAGAATAAATTGACCGAGTTCACCGCCACTCATGCTGCCTTGTATGACCGCATGGGCGCCCAGCCACAACACAAATACGATGGCACCAAATACCAGCAGGATGGCAATCAGGGTCAGCATTGATCGTGCACGTATGCGACGCATGGCGGTTTGGAAGGCGCCTTCCACCGAGCCAGAAAAACGTTGCGCTTCGATATGCTCATGAGTAAAGGCCTGTACGGTAGGCATCGCGTTTAAAATTTCGCCTGCGATTGCTGATGCATCGGCAATCCGGTCTTGCGAATCACGCGACAGCTTGCGCACGCGGCGACCAAACAGGACGATAGGCAACACCACTACCGCCAGCGTGACGATGATGATGGATGACAGTTTGGGGCTGGTGATGAACAGCATGACCAGCCCGCCGAGAAAGAGCAGGAAATTGCGCAAGGCCATTGATATGCTGGTGCCGACCACGGTCTGTATCAGCGTGGTGTCGGTTGTCAGGCGCGACAGCACTTCACCGGTCTGGGTGGTTTCAAAAAATTCAGGGCTCTGCGTCACTACGTGGGAATAAACGGCGTCGCGAATATCTGCAGTGACCCGCTCACCCAGCCAGGACACCATGTAAAACCGGGCCGCAGTAGCAATGCCCAGCACACAGGCTACGCCAAACAGCGCAATAAAGGTCAGATCCACATGCTTGATGTTGTGATCGCCGCCACCAAAGCCCAGGTCTATCATTTGACGGAAAGCATAGGGAATAGCCAGTGTTGCACTGGCTGCCACCAGCAAGGCAATACCGGCCAGCACAAACTGCATTTTGTAGGGCCTTAAGAAGGGCAACAGTCCTTTGAGCGTTTGCAGGCTGCTGCGCTGCGAAATGTCAGTGCCGGGAGGGGAAGTGGTCATGCGCAGTCCAGAATAAGGGCGAGCGTGGGCTAAACAATAGCAAAGCGATTAGATGATGGTGTGTCAGGCAAAATCAATAGCCTGGGCAATTCTTTTTATGCTTGCATTAAGGGATGTGGCTTGTTTGGCAATATATGCAAACTGTTTTGCCACCCGTTTGTTATGCGCTTTGTCAACAAATGTATTCGAACAGTCAATGCGCCAGATCAAACTGGATTTGTATTTGTAAAAATCCGGTCCCGGCAGACAAGTGTAAAATCAGCAAACATACCCGGAATGAGAGATGCTGATGAAACGTCTGTTGAAGTGGAGTTTGCTGTTGCTGTTTGGCCTGATTGTCCTCGTGCTGATTGCTGCCTCAGTATATGTCTATGGCAAACGCGTGCAACGTTCTGGTAGTGGCGCGCTGAACGGTCTCAGTGCTGAAGTCACGGTGCAATATGATGAACGTGGCGTGCCACATATCGAAGCAAAAAATGAAGCTGATCTGTATCGTGCATTGGGATATGTGCATGCGCAAGACCGCCTGTTTCAGATGGAAATGGCACGCCGTCTGGCGCGCGGTGAACTGGCAGAAATCCTGGGGCCTAAATTGGTCGATACCGACCGTCTGTTCCGTACCCTGGGCATACGCAAGCATGCGGCAGACTATGCAGCGAAGCTGGATACAAATTCTGCTCCTGTAAAAGCCCTGAATGCTTATCTGGATGGTATCAATCAATTTCAGGCCGGGCATGCGGCCCCACTGGAATTTGATTTGCTGGGCATTCCCAAACGTTCGTTTACGGCGGAAGATACCATCGCCGTTTCCGGCTACATGGCCTACAGCTTTGCCGCTGCGTTTCGCACTGAACCGGTGCTGACACAGGTACGTGACCAGCTTGGGCCGGATTACCTGCGCATATTTGATCTGTCGTGGTATCCGCAAGGTGTTATCAAATCTGCCCCACAATTAAGCCATTCAGACTGGGCCAACTTGCAACGCATTGCCACCACCAGCCAGCAGGCCATGGAAGAATTCGGTTTGCCGCAACTGGAAGGCAGCAATGGCTGGGTGGTCTCTGGCAACAAAACTGCCAGTGGCAAGCCTTTGCTGGCTGGCGACCCGCACATTGCCTATTCAGTCCCGGCTGTCTGGTATGAAGCGCATCTGAAAATGCCAGGCTTTGAGCTGTATGGGCATCATCAGGTACTGAACCCGTTTGCCTTGCTTGGTCATAATAGCCAATTTGGCTGGACGCTGACCATGTTCCAGAATGATGATCTGGACCTGATAGCAGAAAAAGTGAACCCGCAAAATGCCAACCAGGTCTGGATCAAAGGGCAGTGGGTGGATATGCACAGCCGTGAAGAAATTATCAAGGTCAAGGGCAGCGATCCGGTTCGACTGCAACTGCGGTCTTCGCCGCATGGCCCCATTATTACCGATGCATTTCGCGATAACTTCCGTAATAATCCTGTGGCGATGTGGTGGGCATTTCTGGAAACAGAAAACCCTGTGCTGAATGCCTTTTATGAATTGAATCGTGCCAACACTCAGGCCCTGGCCAGCCAGGCTGTCAGCAAAATCCATGCGCCGGGCCTGAATGTATTGTGGGCCAGCACCAATGGCGATATTGCCTGGTGGGCTGCCGCCAAGTTGGTTAAGCGCCCGCCGGAGGTGAATCCCGCTTTCATTCTGGATGGCAGCAGCACGGAGGCAGACAAGCCCGGCTATTACGACTTTGCCGATAACCCGCATGAGATCAATCCAGAACGTGGTTTTATCGTGTCTGCCAATCAGCAGCCATTGCCGTCGGCTAATTTTGCCATACCCGGTTACTACAATTTGCCCGAGCGTGCGCGCAGACTGGAATATCTGCTGGCCAAACCTGGTATCAAATGGGATACCAAAAACAGCCAGGCCCTGCAACTCGATACCCGTACTGAATACGGGCCACAGCTTTTACAAAACCTGCTGCCGGTATTGCGCCGGCAAGTCAGCGATGCCGAAGGCCGTCGGCTGCTGGATCAACTGGAAAAATGGGATGGCAGTTACCAGATCAACAGTGTGGCACCTGTGATCATCAGCCAGCTTTTGTATCAGGTGAGTTTTGCTGCCATGGCGGATGAACTGGGCGAAGTGCAGTTCAAGAATCTGCTGCGCACACGGGTGCTGGATATGGCCTTACCACGTTTGCTGGCGGATGAACATTCCCCCTGGTGGGATAATCGCAAAACACCAGCGGTGGAAAGCCGTGACGATATTATTCGCCTCGCTTGGCGCGACAGCATCGCCCATCTGCAAAATACCTTTGGCAATGACAGCAAACAATGGACCTGGGGCAGGGCGCATACACTGACGCACAAACATCCGCTGTCACAGCAAAAACCGCTGGACAAACTGTTCAACGTCGGCCCCTACGCCGCACCCGGTGGGCGGGAAGTGCCAAACAACCTTTCCAGCCCCATTGGTCCGGCACCATGGGAAGTAACTTACGGCCCCTCAACCCGCCGTCTGATCGATTTTGCCGATGCCAGCAAGGCGCTGGGTATCAATCCAGTCGGTCAGAGCGGCGTTTGGTTTGATGCCCATTACAATGATCAGGCAACAGGATTCGTGGCGGGAAATTATGTGCAGCAGTATTTGGACGCGAAAGATGTGAGCGCGCATACCAGGAGTGTATTGGTGTTGCGAGGGAAGTAGGTTGCTCGTATGTCGTTTCCATGGGCAAGAATGTCCTGCGGAGCTGAGCGTTTGAGAATGACCGCTCAAACCTTCACCTATTGCAACTGAGCTTCCATGTGCTGGTAGTTATCAATGCTTGGCGGCAATTATTACTACTGGATGCACTAATTGGAGATTAATACAGAATTGATATTGATGATGGTCTTATATAGCTGGAGCCCTTCCTGATTTTTTTACAAGGACGATGTCTGTTCCCCGCTTCATTTTTTGATTAACGCTGGTAGCGCTCAAAAAAATCGCCAAAACTGTGTTTGATTGCTATTTGGATAAATATTCCGGTATGCGCGCAGCTTTTATGTAAATATTTCCACACCCAACTATCCAAGCCTCTGCAAGCCTTATATAATCTCGCTACTTGATCGGGAGAGCGTGACGAAAGTTGCCGCCGAAGGGGCTAATACCCAAAAAACTCTCAGGCAAAAGGACCGATCGACGGGGTAGCTAAAAGTTACTCCAACTCTGGAGAGTGGTAGCGGCAATGCAGTTGGCCGGACTACCCACCGAAGGTGCGCGCGGGAAAGCAAACATACAAAGCTCCCGTAATCTCTCAGGTACCAGGACAGAGGGGTATGCGATTTCAACGCATGCGACGTTTATTCGTCGGCATGCGTTTGTTCGTCCCTTCAATCTGGTAACGAGGCATTCATGACGCAAGCAGCGACATCACTCAAGGCAACTCCCCTCAATGCAGCCCATCGTGCGGCTGGCGCAAAAATGGTTGATTTTGGCGGTTGGGACATGCCTGTCAACTATGGTTCCCAAATCGAAGAACATCATGCAGTGCGCACGGATTGCGGCATGTTTGACGTATCCCATATGTGTGTCGTCGATTTGCGGGGTGAAAATGTACGTAGCTTCCTGCGTGGCCTGGTCGCCAATAATGTCGATAAATTGCAGGTAGCAGGCAAGGCTCTGTATTCCTGCATGCTCAAGCCTGAAGGCGGCGTCATCGATGATCTGATCATTTACTTCTTCAGCGAAAACTGGTTCCGCCTGGTGGTCAACGCCGGCACCGCAGAAAAAGATGTGGCATGGATGAATGCCCACAATGCGGCCACCAACAGCGGCCTGACAATTACCCAACGTCGTGATGGTGCGAATGCCTTCGCCCTGGTGGCAGTGCAGGGGCCGAATGCACGCGCCAAAGCCTGGGAAGTCTTGCCAGAAACCAAAGCCGCCAGTGCCGACATCAAACCCTTCAATGCCGTTATCGTGGCTGACACTTCCTTTGGTGAAGTGATGGTGGCACGCACTGGTTATACCGGTGAAGATGGTTTTGAAATTGCTGTTGCTGCTGATCGTGTCAATGACTTGTGGAATGCGCTGGCAGCCGCTGGTGTCAAACCTGCTGGCCTGGGTGCACGTGACACCCTGCGTCTGGAAGCTGGCATGAACCTGTATGGTCAGGACATGGATGAAACCGTCAACCCGCTCGATGCTGGTCTGGCCTGGACGATTGATCTTGTCAGCGAACGTGATTTCGTCGGCAAGCAAGCCTTGCAGACTCAAGGGCAGAATGCCCAGTTCCTGGGTTTGATCCTGCGTGAAAAAGGCGGCATCTTGCGCGCCCATCAAAAAGTCGTCTGCGCGCAAGGCGAGGGTGAAATTACCAGTGGTACCTTCAGCCCGACGATGCAGCAAGCAATTGCCCTGGCGCGGTTGCCTATGGGCGTGTCTGTGGGCGATACTGTACAGGTTGTTATACGTGACAAGCAATTGGCAGCGTCCGTGGTCAAGCTGCCTTTCGTCCGTAACGGCAAAATTTTGGCTGCGTGATTTGAACTGGCAGCCATACTGATTACTGCTTAACGCAATTTCAATAGAATTTCAATACAATTTACTTATTTGGAGCCCATCATGAACGTACCAGCAAATCTGAAATACACCACATCCCACGAATGGGTACGCACAGAAGCAGACGGTACCATCACCGTCGGCATTACTGAATTTGCTCAGGATGCGTTGGGCGATATCGTTTTTGTTGAATTGCCTGAAATTGGTGCAGCACTGGAAGCGGGCAAAGATTGCGCCGTGGTTGAATCAGTCAAAGCTGCCGGTGATATTTATGCACCAGTGACTGGTGAAGTCGTTGCTATCAATGAAGCACTGGCGGACGCACCAGAATCCATCAATGCAGACGCTTTTTCTGCATGGCTGTTCAAGCTGAAACCAGCAAATATTGCTGATGTTGATGGTTTGCTGAGCGCAGAAGCTTACGCCAAGAACATCGCTTGATTATGTAGTTAAAAGAGGTGGCCTCGTGGCTGCCTCTTTTGATATGGATTTGCCTGAATGCGGTTTGCCCTGCATAGCTCCGCCTGATACTCCACGTTACTCTTCTGTACCCCATATACCATGACCCGTCCTTCACTGACACAACTGGAAGCACACGATGCTTTCATCGCACGCCATATCGGCCCTTCTGAAGCAGAACAAGCCGCCATGTTGAAAACCCTGGGCTATGCGAATCGCACCGCCCTGATTGATGCCATCGTCCCGGCCAATATCCGCCGTCATGACGTGCTGCCACTGGCCCAATTCACCGAAGCCAAGTCTGAACAGGAAGCGCTGGCAACCCTGAAGGCACTGGCGTCAAAAAACCGTGTGCTGAAGTCATTGATTGGTCAGGGGTATTACAATACCCAAACGCCAGGTGTCATTCTGCGCAATATCTTTGAAAATCCAGCCTGGTACACCGCTTATACACCGTATCAACCAGAGATTTCCCAGGGACGCCTCGAAGCTATCCTGAACTTCCAGCAAGTCATCACTGATTTGACAGGCATGGACATTGCCAATGCTTCCATGCTCGACGAAGGCACGGCTGCTGCAGAAGCGATGACGCTGATACAGCGTGTTGGTAAATCCAAATCCAATGTGTTTTATGTCGCTGCCGATGTCTTGCCACAAACACGCGAAATCATCGAAACACGTGCCAAGCCGCTGGGTATAGACGTGCGTACCTGCGCCGGTACAGAAGCGCTGGACAATGATTGTTTTGGCGTCTTGCTGCAATATCCTGGTGTGGATGGTTCCATCGTTGATTACCGCGAATACGCGGCTGCCCTGCATGCCAAAGGTGCGATGGTGATTGCCGCTGCCGATTTGCTGGCGCTGACGCTGATCGCATCGCCAGGTGAGTGGGGCGCTGACGTAGTCGTCGGTAACAGTCAGCGCTTTGGTGTACCGCTGGGCTTTGGTGGCCCACACGCAGGTTATATGGGTACGCGCGATGCATTCAAACGCAGCATGCCTGGCCGTCTGGTCGGCGTGACAATTGATGCGCAAGGCAATAAGGCATATCGCCTGGCCCTGCAAACACGTGAACAACATATCCGCCGTGAAAAAGCCACATCGAATATCTGCACGGCACAAGTGCTGCTGGCGGTAATTGCTTCCATGTATGCCGTCTATCACGGTCCTGCTGGCCTGCGTCAGATCGCTTTGCGTGTGCATCGTCTGACGGGTGTACTGGCTGGTGGCTTGAAACAGCAAGGTTTGGCTATAGCCAACACAACTTACTTTGACACACTGACTGTCAATATCGCCAATGCAGCCGCTTGCCATCAGGCGGCTGAAGCTGCTGGCTACAACCTGCGCCAGATCAGCGCAACACAGGTCGGTGTCTCTCTGGATGAAACAGTGACACGCGCCGATGTTGAAGCCCTGTGGGCGATTTTTGCCAAGGCCAGCGGTGTAACTGCGACACCAGATTTTGCAGCGATAGAAGCTGGCGTCAATGACGCTTATCCGGCAGCGCTGACACGTGGTACAACTTTCCTGACGCACCCAACCTTCAACCGTTATCACGCAGAACATGAAATGCTGCGTTACCTGCGCAGCCTGGCTGACAAAGACCTGGCGCTGGACCGCACCATGATACCGCTGGGTTCATGCACGATGAAACTGAACGCCACCAGTGAAATGATTCCTGTGACCTGGCCAGAGTTTTCCAGCATCCATCCATTTGCGCCGGATGACCAGACTATCGGTTACCGCGAAATGATCGATCAGCTGGAAGCCATGTTATGCGCAGCAACCGGCTACGACGCCGTATCCCTGCAACCAAATGCTGGTTCCCAGGGTGAGTACGCTGGCTTGTTGGTGATCCAGGCTTATCATGCTTCCCGTGGTGAAGCACACCGCAATATCTGCCTGATCCCGTCTTCTGCGCATGGTACCAATCCCGCATCGGCCAGCATGGTCGGTATGGACGTAGTGGTGGTGGCCTGCGACGACAAGGGCAATGTTGACCTGGTTGACCTGCAAGCTAAGGCTGAGAAGCACAGTGCCAATCTGGCAGCAGCGATGGTGACTTATCCATCCACGCATGGCGTGTTTGAAGAAGGCATTCAACAATTGTGCGAAATCGTGCATAGCCACGGCGGTCAGGTATATGTCGATGGTGCCAACATGAATGCGCTCGTGGGTGTGGCTGCACCAGGCAAGTTTGGTGGCGATGTCAGCCATCTGAACCTGCACAAGACTTTCTGTATTCCTCACGGTGGTGGCGGACCAGGCGTTGGCCCGGTAGCAGTCGGCGCGCATCTTGCAAAATTCTTGCCTAATCAGAAATCGACAGGCTATGTGCGTGGTGAAAATGGTATTTCTGCCGTCAGCGCCGCACCATTCGGCTCTGCCAGCATCTTGCCTATCTCATGGATGTATATTGCCATGATGGGCTCTGAAGGTTTGAAGGCAGCGACAGAAACAGCGATCCTTGCTGCCAACTACATCGCCAAACGCCTGGCACCGCATTACCCTGTGCTGTACAGCGGTCATGATGGTCTGGTCGCACATGAATGCATACTGGATCTGCGTCCATTGACAGATGCCACCGGCATCAGCAATGAAGATGTGGCAAAACGCCTCATCGACTTTGGCTTCCATGCGCCGACCATGAGCTTCCCTGTGCCTGGTACATTGATGATAGAACCGACAGAAAGCGAATCGCAAGCTGAACTCGATCGCTTCATCGATGCCATGATCAGCATACGTGAAGAAATCGCCAAGGTGGCCAGTGGTGAATTTGACGCCAAGGACAACCCGCTGAAACATGCACCGCACACAGCAGAAGTGCTGATCGCTAATGAATGGCCACATGCTTACAGCCGTGAAGTGGCAGCTTATCCTGTGACTTCCCTGCGCAAGAATAAGTACTTTGCACCGGTTGGTCGTGCCGACAATGTCTATGGTGACCGTAACCTGTTCTGTTCTTGCATACCGGTCAGTGATTACGAATAAGCCGTATTACATGGTTTGAGTTTTAAACAAAACGGACATGCAATCATGTCCGTTTTTTTTCATCAATAGACGTAAATTTCAGATCAGGACCAAGTTCTGGGACATGACGCGCTGACGCAGCAATTTCTCAAATTGTTCAGATCCCACTGGCCTGCTGAAAATATAGCCTTGCCCTTCTTCACAATGCTGTTCCTTGAGGAAGGTCAATTGTTCTTCGTCTTCCACGCCTTCTGCAACGACTTTTTGTTTCAGACTATTTCCCATGGCGATCACGGCGCTGACGATGATGCCATCGCTACTGGTTTTGTTGTTGCCTATGTCCTGTACAAATGACTGGTCAATTTTCAGTACATCGATGGGGAACTGGTTCAGGTAGCTGAGACTGGAATAACCGGTGCCGAAGTCGTCAATGGCCAATTGTATACCCATGTTTTTTAACTGCTCCAGGATGGCAATACTGCCTTCTGCATTGCGCATCAATACACTTTCGGTAATTTCCAGTTGCAGACAGGTCGAAGGTAAGCCGGTTTCTATCAGTATGGCATTCACGGCTGTTACAAAATCCTGGCGGCGAAATTCAACGGCAGATATATTGACTGAGATGGTGGCGATGTCCAGGCCGCTATCCTGCCAACGCCGGGTCTGTACACAGGCTTCGCGCAGCACCCAGCGACCAATCGGTACAATGACACCGCAGTCTTCAGCAATGCTGATGAAACGTATTGGAGGCACCATACCCCATTGTGGATGCTGCCAGCGCAGCAAGGCTTCTGCACCGGTAATTTCACCGGTTTTCAGATTGATCTTGGGTTGATAATGCAAGAAAAATTCATTGCGCACCAGGGCAACGCGCAGATTGGCTTCGATGACCTGGCGCTCGACTGCCCGCACATTCATTTCGGGTTTGAAAAACTGATAATTGTTGCGTCCCTTGTCCTTGGCCTGGTACATGGCTGTATCAGCATTCTTGATCAGGGTTTCTGCATCAGTGCCGTCAGACGGGTAAACACTGATGCCTATGCTGGAGGTGACATGCAGTTCATGTTTGTTGATGTGATGCGGTGTTGCCAGGGATTTTAATAATTTCTCCGCAGTCAGGGCAGCATTTTCGACGGACTTGTCGTCTGTCACCAGAATCACGAATTCATCGCCCCCCTGACGGCTGACTGTGTCAGAACTGCGGACACATGCGCTTAGGCGTTCTGTCACTGATTTCAGCAGCTTGTCACCGGTAGCGTGCCCAAGTGAATCATTAATATGCTTGAAATTATCCAGATCCATAAACAGGATGGCCAGAAAGCTGTTGCGGCGTTTTGCGAGACCAATTGCCTGAGCTATACGATCATTCAGCAGGGCGCGATTAGGTAAATTGGTAAGAAAATCATGCTGTGCCAGGTGCGCCATTTTTACAGCCATGGCCTTGGCATCAGTAATATCATGGAAAACCATGACCGCACCAGCTATATTACCCGCCGAGTCGTGGATGGGTGCCGTGGAATCTTCAATTGCTACTTCACTGCCGTCGCGTCTGATGAGGATGGTTCCCGGGGTCAGGGCGGTTGCCATATCCTGCTGTAATACCGTGGCTACAGGATTGTCTTTTTCCAGCCTGCTTTCACTATGTATGATGGGCATGACGGTGGTAATGGGCTGGCCGCGTGCTTCTTCTCTTGTCCACAAGGTCAAGTGTTCTGCGGCGACATTCAAATAGTCAACATTACCCAACATATCCGTGCCGATGACTGCATCACTGATGGAGTTAAGTGTAATTTCTGCACGCACCTTATCGATGTAGATAGACTCTTCTACCGCTTTACGCTGTATGACATTGCGCAAGGATTGCGGCACCAGATAACTGGCAAAGTGTCCCTTGGTCAAATAGCCTTGAGCGCCTGATTTGACTGCTTCAATCGCGAGTGTTTCATCATCACCGCACAGCGTCAGAATAGGTGTCTGTGGGGCATTGGCATATAAGGTGTTGAAAGTTGCCATACCCTGACTATCCGGCAGATACATATCTGCCAGTATCGCATCTATCTTGTGTTTCTGGATCTGAGTTATGGCATTTGACAGGCTGTCTGCGATCAAGACTTCGTAAGGGCCATCGGTGGTGTCGCGCAATGCATTCTGTAGCGAAATGCAGTCAGTCAGATCGTTGGTGATAATAAGTATTCGCTGCGCCATCTGTCTGTTCCTTTGCCGTGTCATGTTCTCGTTTGTATAAATTACGTGACATGTCAACTGGCGTCTGTACGATGACGCACAAAGTGAAGGAAAAACGGCTTATGGCAAGCTTAATATTTTTATATCTAAGGGGGCGTGCTTGCAGATATAAAAAAGGTATCGCTAAAATCCCTGGCTGATACCTTTGATTTTGGATACTGCCTGGTGTGCAGATTATTTGCCTTTGTAAATTCCTGCTTCCAGTATCACGTCATTGCTGCGGAAAATATAGGTGGTCTTGTTCTCTATCTGCTTGCTGACAGGATTGTTATAACGGTAATCTACCCAGCCTTTACCTTTACTTTTTGCCAGGGTAAGGATGTCCTTGCGGTAGTATTTTCCATCGGCATCCGGCAAGTCCAGCATGTTTTTACCTATCAGTTTGGGGTTGATGGGGTGGGCGATGATAGCGCCATCCATGCCGCGCATGTAAAGGTAAATAGAGCCATTGATGAATTCAGGATTTTTATTATTGATTTCCTGTGCCAAAGCATCTTTGCCATGTTTTTGCATGTAAGCCACACCTTTCTCTACCATGGCGATGGCATCGGCAGGATTGTCTTCGGCATAAGCGAACTGCAGATGGCTGAGGAACAACAAAGTGGCAAGCAATTTCAAGAATTTCATTTTGTGTCTCCTCGCATTTGTTTCTTGTATAAACCAATAGCCAAGCAGAATGGCATGAATTTAGGCTAACGGAAATAATTCAAAAAAGCAAATGCTTAGAGTGCGTTTTCTTCAGTAAAAATGAATTTTATTCGCTTACAGGTATCAATGCTGGATATTGTTATTCTTGTAATTAGTTGTGGAAAGATGATGAGTAGAATGAGGGTAAATACTGAGCGTTTGCTCAATATTCTGATTACAGAAAGATGATTTATGGAAATATGTTGCTTTGCGGAAAAACCATGAGATACAATACGCGCCTAGTTTCTTTGTGGTAATTATCTTCTTTTAAAAATCCTGCTGTTATCATTCTGTTACTATTAAATTCCATGAAAAAATTTATTTTAGCCCTTGCTTTGCTCGCCTCCTTTGTGTCTGTTTCTGCCAACGAAATTGCTCCCTCAGTGGATAAACAAAGCTGCGAAAAACCAGTTTATCCGAAATCTGCGCTGATGAATGAAGAAAGTGGCACCGTCGTCTTGTCGATTTTGGTTGGTCCTGATGGCAGTGTTGTTGACTCCAAAGTGGAAAAATCCAGCGGTTCCAAGGCTTTGGATAAAGCTACCCAAAAAATCTATACCTCTTGCAAATTCAAACCAGGTGCCAAAGATGGCAAGCCACAGCAAGCGTGGACTAAACTGGAATATGTCTGGAGCCTGTCTTGATCGGTGATTTTTGCTGATCAGCGTTGATCAACAAGACAAAAAAGAGATGCTGCGGCGTCTCTTTTTTTACGTGCTTGCGCCTTGCACTACTTGCTAAGCAGCTTTGTTTATAAGCCTTACGCAAAATCACCCCAACTGCGTTGCAGCTCCTTTGATGAACTGAGTTCTACTTATATAGTGGTAACTGCATTTTGACAGCTCGTATGTCCAATCGCAGATTGTGTACAGTATAGGCTTCAGCACCCGAAGAGCCAGAGAAATAGCCCAGGCTTTCTGCGACTTTGCTAAAGCTGAATTCAAAACCCAATTCAGGCTGCTGGTCCATAGCAAATGCCAGACCAATTGCGCGCCCCTGCCCACTGTTGATCAAATTGAACATCAGGTCAGTGACCACGGTATTGGCCAGGATATCAGCATAAAAGCGTTGGTCGATGTGGTCTGCCTGAGCAGGACTCAGCTTGCCTTTGAGTTTGTCTGCTGAAGGGCTCAGTATCTTGCTGCGCAAATTGAAGCGGTCACCGCGGTCTAGATAGCTGATGCGGGCATTGCTGATATTGAAGTGTGTCTGGGTGTTGTCGGTTTTTGCTTCTGTTAAATCAAGCAGGATGGCACCTTTATAGCCGATGACTTCTACTTCATCTTGATTGGTGACAACCATGGCGGTATTTTCATCCACACCCAGCCCCAGCTTGTAATTCTTTTTCAGCATGACGGGCAGCATGCGGGCAAAGCGGCCGCGGATGATCAGGTGCTGGTCGATAAATACGTCGGAGCCGATGAAGCCCAGACCAGTCGCAATTTCTTTGCCATCAGTGACACCTAGTTTCAGTGTAGGCAGCACGGGCATGGCATCATAAAACATGGTTGTACTCATGATGGCGGCACCAGCACTGCTACCAGCAATAACACCGCCGCGCCGGTACAAATCCCAGATAGCTTCCAGCATGGCAGTTTTGCTGCCGTCAGGTTTGAGCAGGGCCTGGACGATGCGGCCCTGATCACCTCCGGTAAAGTACACGCCGCTGGCATCTTTCAATTTGTCTAGCCATGCAAGGTCATTGACGACATCCTGAGGCTTGAACTGTCGGTAGTTGACTGACAGAGGAATGACAAAGGCCTGAGCCCCGTGCTGATTTAATGCTTCGGCTGTAGCTGCGCCAGCCCGTTCCGGATTGCCAGCCGCAGCCGGGATGATGGCGATTTTTGCTCCTTTGCCACCCGCCTGTTGAACGATACGCTGCCACACAATGGCATTATCAAACCGCAGGGCACCGCCTATGATGACGAGGGAACCCTGTGGGGGCATGGCAGTTTCAGCTTGTGCGTTCATTGGTAATTGCCAGAGCAGGACAGTCAGCCAAGCTAGCAAGTTGCCAAGTCGCTGACCAAATTTTTTCTGAAAAATAGGCATGATTTTCATCCTGAATTTCTGCAATTCGCCAAAGAATCATAACTCATCGTCAGACAGCAATTGCTGTAGCCGCTTGGAATAATTATTGAGGAAGTCACGGGTTACTGCAAAGTGTTCCGTGTCTTCATAGCTGGTTTCGGTGATGCCGCTGCCGTCAAACTGATAAATTTTTGCATGCGGATAGGAAAGCAGTATCGGTGAATGGGTGGCGATAATGAATTGCGAGCCATCCTGCACCAACTGATGGACGGCGCTAAGGGCGGCCAGCTGGCGGTTGGGAGACAGCGCAGCTTCGGGTTCATCCATCAGGTAGAGGCCATTGCCTTGCAGCTTGTTGAGCAACAGTGCCATGAAAGATTCGCCATGCGAGCGTGTGTGCAGTGAGCCACCATAACCCCCAAGGTAGCCAACTTCATCCATGTAGGTAGCGACATTGAAAAAACTCTCGGCCCGCAAGAAATAACCGTCGCGTGGTTTTTTGAAGCTTTTGGACAGGCGTAAATTCTGGTGCAGCGATGAGACTGATTCTGTGGTGCGATAAGCGACATTCTTCGTTCCACCTTCTTGTCCATAACCCAGCGCCATGGCGATCGCTTCCAGTACCGTAGATTTGCCTGCGCCGTTTTCACCGACGAAAAAAGTCACGTCGGCATGAAAATCCAGCACGTCCAGCTCCCTGACCGCGGGGATGTGGTAAGGGTAGCTGTCAAAGTCAATCACAGCATCATCACGTATGCTGATGCGTTGCAGATAGGGTTTGGCGGACAGGCTCATGGTGTGATTTTAATCTAATGCATGAGCCAGCGTCGCATCGCAAAACTCAGCGCATCCACCATGGCCACCAGAATCAGCATGGCGATGATGACAGTAGCGGCAGTCTGCATCTGGAATAAGGATAAATGATACTTCAACATTTGCCCCAGGCCACCGGCACCGACGACACCAAGTATGGCTGCGGCACGGATATTGTTTTCCCATCGGTACAGGGTATAGGACAGCATTTGTGGCAGGCTTTGTGGCAGCGTGGCATACAGGAAGGCATTGATGGCTGAAGCACCGTTCAGGCGCAATGTGGATTCTGCCTGCGGTGCGGCGTTTTCCAGCGCTTCGGCAAACAGGCGGCCAAGCACGCCGGTAGTATGGGCGGCTAAAGCAATGGTGCCGGCAAATGGCCCCAGACCAGCGGCAATCAGCATGATGGATGCCCACACCAGTTCAGGTATGGCGCGCGCCACATTCAAAAATAATCGCGTAATGCTTTTTGCTACGCTGCCAAACCGGCCACTGGCTGGCAGAGCCAGAAGCAAGCCCAGGATGGCGGCAATCAAGGTGCCCAGTGCCGACATGGCCAGGGTTTCAAATGAGGCCAGGGCGGTTTTGGTCAGCAGGGCCGGGCTGATGTTGGGCGGTGCAAAGCCCTGGAGGAATTCCCAGGTTTTACCCGCCGCGTCGTCGCTGAACAGGGCGCGCCATTCCATATTCAGGCTGACAAAGCTGGCAATGACCAGCAGAATAATCCCCGCACTCAACGCCAGCTTGAGTGGGCTGAACAGCGCGGGTGCGGCTGGCATGCTGTTTGTATTTTCCAAACTCATGCCAGTGCCTTGCGGAATAATTTACTGGCCAGGTCAGCGACACCCACCAGCAGCACGAAGACGATCAGCATGGTCGACACTTCAGCGCCGGATAACATTTTCATGGATTCATCCATGCGTTGCCCCAGACCACCAGCACCGACAAAACCCATGACGACCGAACCGCGTATTGCGCATTCCCAGCGATAGATGGTGTAGGAAATCAATTCCGGTGCAGCATTTGGCAATGCGCCATACAGAAATGCCGTCAGGCGGCTGCTACCGTTCCTGAGCAGGCTGTCGGTGGCGTGGGCATCATTGGCTTCCAGTATTTCAGCATAGACCTTGCCCAGCATGCCGGCATAGGTGAGGGCGATGGCGAACACGCCAGCTGTCGGCCCCAGCCCGACCAGGCGCACAAACAGCAAAGCCCAGACCAGCTCGGGCACGCTGCGCAGCAAGACCAGCTTCCAGCGCACTATCTGCCGCAGCAGTCTGGCCATGCCGTGCATGTGCCCGCTACCCAGGCGCGAGATCGACAAATGTTCATTGACGATCAGGGTCATGGGGATTGCACCCAGCAGCGCCAGCGTCAGGCCCGCAGTGGCAATGGCGATGGTTTGCCAGGTTGCTTCCAGTACGATCAGTAAAAAGTCTGTAGAGTGGGCCGGTGGAAAAAAGCTTGACAGGAAGCGCCAGGTCGCGCCCAGGCTTTGCGCATCGATCAGTTGCCAGGGCTTGAATTCAGTGATTTGCAGCATGGGCCAGAGCAGCACCAGCATACATAATGTGAGCGTTACCCGCATGCGCCATGCAGGATCGTGCTGAATATCTTGATGGCTTTTCTGTTGTTTCATCATGCTTAAAAGCAGCGTGGTGTATCAGAAAACTCCGGCTGATCCAGTGCAGGCATATCGATGGACTGATGATCAGGATTGCCAGCATTCCGGTACAGGTCCGCTATCATCTGATCACTGACCTTGTCGCTGTCAAACATAATTTTGCCAGCACGCAGACCTATGATGCGCGGGAAGTGCTGACGTGCCAGTTCTACCTGATGCAGGCTGCAGATCAGCGTCGCATTGCGTTGTTTTGCTTCCTGTTGCAAGGTATTCAGGGTTTGCAGTGCCAGGGTGGGGTCCAGCGCAGACAGTGGTTCATCGACCAGCAACAGGCTGGCATCAGACAAGAGCAGGCGTGCCAGTCCGCAGCGCTGGCGTTCGCCGCCGGAGAGTTTATCTACCCTGGCATACAGCTTGTGCTGTAAATCAAAGCGTTGCAAGGCTTGCCAGGCAGCCAGCGGGTCTGTCGGCTTGATCAGATTGCGCAGTGCCTGTGCCAGTGTCCAGTGTGGCAGTCGGCCAGCCAAGACGGCGGTAATGACACGCTGGCGTGCAGGCAGCGGTGGGGTTTGCGGTGCCAGGAACAGATGACGGCGCAAGGCATGGCGTGCCGTATGTGACAGTGCCCAGACATTCTGGTCCATGAATTGGAATTGACCGTTGGCTGGCTGGTGGGCCGCAGCCAGGGTATGCAATAGCGTGGTTTTGCCCGCACCAGATGGCCCTATGATGGCAATCTGCTCGCCCTGAGCTACCGTCAGGTTCAGGTTGTCAAGTATGTATTGCTGTTGCGCTTGCCCTGCCACCAGTGCAGTATGTACTGCACCGGGAAAAGCCACACTCAATTGCTGCAAACGCAGTTGTACTGTAGTCATGACTGCCGACATTGCTGCCGGCATTACTTCAGCAGGCCGGCATTATGTGCAGCCGCTTCTATGGCCTTGTAGTTGTCAGCCTTGGTCGGGATGAAGCGTGTAGCACGTTGCAAGTCCAGGATTTCCTTGTCTTGCGGATTGGCTGGATCGAGATTCAGGAAAGCATCGGTGATCTTCTTGCGCAAATCAGCAGGCATGTCGGCACGTACTGACCAGTTGTAGTCAAAATAACCTGGTGTGGTGTAAAACACGTGTACCAGTTTAGTATCAACTTTGCCTTGCGCCAGCAGTTTTTCCCAGACCGAAATATTCAGTGCACCTGCATCTACCTTGCCACCTGATACTGCGGCTACGGTCGCATCATGGGTGCCAGAAAAGGCGATGCGTTTCATGTCGGTGTCAGGATTGATCTTGGCTGCCAGCAGATAAGCACGTGGCATCAGATGGCCTGACGTGGAAGATTCTGAGCCAAAGGTAAAAGTTTTGCCTTTCAGATCTTCCAGTTTATTGATGTTTTTATCGCTGGTGATGAATACCGATTTGAATTTTTCATCTTCTTCGCGCTGTACCAGTGGGATCACCTGGTCTTTGCTGCGTATCTTGGCCTCGACGAAAGTAAAACCACCGAACCAGACCAAATCGAGTTTTTTATTGATCAAGCCTTCCACACATGCCGGGTAGTCGTTTACCGGGACAAATTCCACTTTCATTCCCAATTTTTTCTCCAGCATGGCACCCAGGGGTTTGAACTTGCGCTGCAATTCTGTTGGCGCTTCATCTGGTATGGCGGATACGCGCAACACCTGCTGGGCACTTGCCAGGCCAGAAAATGCCAGCAAACTGGCGGCGATCAGGTGATGCATGGTGCGACGTGTTGGTGAAAAATCTGAAAATGATTTACGCATGCTAGTGCCTTCTAAAGTGTATTTTTGACCTGATTGACTGTTCAGGCCATGAATTGATTGCAAGATTGCTTAATTGGAATTAAACCAGGCATACCAAATCAGCTGAGCAAGCCTTCGTTGTGGCTATCGGCAGAGGTGCTGGTCGATGATGGCGCGCGAAAATTTTGCAATGGTAAATAATGGCTTTGGTTACGACCTGCTTTTTTTGCTTCATATAATGCAGCATCAGCGCATTTCAGCAGCAAATGTTGATCTTCATCCGGATGTTTGTGAAAATTGCTGAAACCTATGCTGATGGTGACGCGATCTGCAGCACGGGAATTGCTGTGTGGGATATTCAACTCCCATACTGCACTGCGCAGTTTTTCTGCAAACTGTATGGCAGAGTCGGTGGGCATATTGGGCAACATTAAAATAAATTCTTCGCCACCGTATCGTGCCAGCACATCAGTGGCACGTAGCAATTGTTTGCGCAATGCGGCAGCGACCAGTATCAGCGTTTTGTCGCCGGCTACATGTCCATAGCTGTCGTTGTATTCTTTGAAGCAGTCAACATCCACCATGAAAACTGACAACGGTACTTTGTGACGTACTGCATGACCCATTGCCATTTTGTAGTGTTCGTCGAAGAAACGGCGGTTATAGATGCCGGTCAGACTATCGGTGGTGGCTTCACGTTTCAGCGCTTCAGAATGGGTACGCAGAATTTTTTCGCGTTTGATTGATGTTGAAGAATCGCTGACCTGAATCAGGCATAGCCTGGTGCCATTGTCCGCAGTGAGCGGTGTAATGGTGATGGACTGATGGATGCGTTTTTTTTCATCGTCTTGCTCGCTACGGTCAAACAGCGGCAAGGGGGAGCGGTGCAGGGCATTCGACAGGACGACCGGCAGTCCGTAATTCAGGGTATTGCTGATGGCGTTCAGGATGGCGCGGCTGGGCAACTCTTCAAAAGCCTCTGATATGTGGCGACCCAGCGCCTGTTCTGCGGCGACACCACTATGTCTTTCTATCCAGCCGTTCCACAGACGGACATGCTGTTCTGCATCGACCAGTATCAGACCGAGACTGATTGAATTCAGAATTTGTTCCACAGCGACTGGGCTGGTGGACAGCAACTGCACCATCAGGTTTCCCCCAGGAAACGTTCTATCTGAGTGACCAAATCAGTCAACGAGGTTGAACTGAGCAAGAAAATCAGGTGACCTTCAGAATGCCTTCTTTCTATTGTCAGGTCTATGTGCAGTAAAAGCACATATGGCTGATCGTGGTCATCACTGACACGACGGAAAATTTCTTCCGTGGTAGCAACTGAATAGTCAGGCAAGGAACAACTGAGTGGAATATTGAGCATATCAGCCATGGCTGACAGGCAGGCGTTGAGTATGATGTTACCCAGCTCGCACATGGCTTCTTGTTCGAACTCTGCCAGGTCTTCGATGCTGATTTGCGATCCCATCATGTCACGCACAATTTCCAGCGCATGGTCTTCAGTGAACAACAGTATGGCATCAGCTTCAAACGAGCCGCTAAAAGTCTGGTGTACTGCACCAAACTTGTCGTTTTGCATACCCATGATGGAGAAATCAATCTCCGACGACTTACGAATTTCTACCGAGGGAACTGACAGGCGGACTTCTTCGCCGACGATATCGCTGAGGCTGGCTGCCGCTCTGCCTGCACCGACATTGAAAACTTCACTCAGTGCATCAAGATGAAGTTCAGTCAACGTGTTCATTGCCCGCTCGCGAAATAATTGAGGACGAGGGTGATCGATTTTTCGGTGACAGGCTTGGCCACGAACACACTGCCTATGGAATTGGCGCGTGTCTGCATGCTATCTTGCACATTGGCAGAGAAGATGGCAATGCGCACATGGGGATTGTCCTTCAGAATTTTTTCTGCAGCATCCGTCCCCAGCATGCCAGGCATGTTGATGTCCATGGTGCAATAGTCTGGCTTGTTTTCCTGCACAGATTTCATGGCTTCTTCGCCTGTACTGGCTTCGAATATTTCCCATTCAGGCTGTGCCGCCTTCACATGGGCACGTATGACCATGCGTGACACTTTGCTATCATCAACAATTAGTAATTTTTTCATAATATTTTTATGTAAAACAAATGCACCCATTGATATTGAGTTGCAGCTCAAATTCATTTTACCTTACCGAGCCGGAAATTGAATGGTCAAGATGCTCAATAAATGCTTCCGTGAAGGTATTTGCACAGCTTATTTTGTGTGTCCGTTGTCATTTTCAATTTTTCAGTCGCCGCCACAAGGTGGTTCTGCTGATACCCAGGTAACTGGCAACGGCTTCGCGGTTGTGCCCGAATTTTTCCATGACCTGTTCCAGCGATTCTTCCAGGGCTGGTACCGCCGTTTCTTCCTGTTGAATACCAGTCATTACCAGCTCAGGCAAAGTTTTTGCGACAAACCCAGGTGTTAGTGCCTGTAAGGGTTCGGCTGCCAAAAACAAGGCCAGACGTTCCATCAGGTTGCGTAATTCTCTGATATTACCCGGCCAGGCATAGTGCTGGAGCAAAGAGCCGCAAGAGGCAATTTCCGCATGCAGATTGGCGTGTGGGCGGGTACCCATACCAGCCAGCGCATGTTTCAGGAACCATTCTGCAAGAGGGAGCAGATCGTCCGTTCGTTCCCGTAACGCGGGCAGATGCAGTCGCAATACCGCCAGGCGAAAATACAGGTCGGCGCGAAATTTGCCTTCCTTGATGCGGTCTTCCAAATTGCAATGCGTAGCGCTGATAATGCGTACATCGACAGGAATAGGACGCATGCTGCCGACGCGTATCACTTCACGCTCTTCCAGTACCCGCAACAACCGGGTTTGCAAGCCCAGGGGCATTTCACCAATTTCATCCAGGAATACGGTGCCGCGATGCGCAGTTTCAAACAGACCAGCATGGCCACCCCGTTTTGAGCCTGTAAATGCACCTTCTTCATAGCCGAATAATTCGGATTCCAGCAAGCTTTCGGCAATGGCACCGCAATTGACGGCAACAAAAGGCTGGCGCGCTCTGGTGCTTTCGCGGTGCAGGGCCTGGGCGGCCAGTTCCTTGCCGGTGCCAGTTTCACCTTGCAGCAACACGGTAGCGGGGGAGCGGGCAAACAGGACGATGGATTTACGTGTCGCCTGCATGATGGTCGAATCACCTCGCAAATCATTCAGGTTGTGGCGGGCACGTAGCGAATCTGCTGCCGGATGCTGGCGACCACGGGCGGACTCCAGTCGCGTCAGGCGGGCAATTTCCAGTGCATCATCAAAAGCCTGCCGTATCGACCCCGCTGAATACATGAAAATACCAGTCAGCCCGGCTTCTTCCGCCAGGTCAGTGATCAGGCCGGCACCGACGATGGCCTTGATGCCACTGGCTTTCAGTTCGCTGATCTGGGCGCGTGCATCTTCTTCCGTGACGTAGGTGCGTTGTTCCAATGGAAAGTCGAATGTGGTTTTGAAATCTGTCAATTCAGGCATGGTTTCCTGGTAATTGATCAAACCAATGGCGGGTGATACCTTGCGCGCCCTGGCCAGCGCCTGCATGACATCAAAGCCACTGGCCTTGGCGATGACAACCGGAACTGGCAGGCGGTTTTTCAGGTAGGCACCGTTTGAACCGGCGGCGATGACAGCATCGCATCTTTCCGTTTGCAGACGTTCTTTCAAGTATTGCGCAGCTTCTTCAAAACCCATGTGTATGGGTTCGATATCGGCGCGGCCATCGTATTCGACCATGATGTCGCGAAACATGTCGAACAGGCGTGAAATGGACACTGTCCAGATGACGGGTTTGTCGCTGTTGTCGCGCTGTGGTGGCGGGTGTTTCATTGTTGTTCGTTTTTTAATGATTGTTTCAATTTTTGTTTCAACTATGTTTCGTTTATGTTTCAAGTGAAATATTGAAACACCATTATGCGCCATATTGTTGGTGTGTCTCAAGCTCTGTTTGGTATTTCTTATCCGATAAGTGCTTGATTTGTATGTGTATCAGTCATTCTCATTTGCTCTGTTGTCAGAGGTGGCACGCCGATTGCAATATGCTTGCCAGAATCTATTCATTAATCTGAAAGCATACACATGAGTACATACTCCGCAGGTGCCGCCTTCCGCAAGGCGATGCAGGAAGAATCCCCATTGCAGGTCGTGGGCGCAATCAACGCCAATCATGCCCTGCTGGCAAAACGTGCCGGTTTCAAGGCGATTTACCTGTCCGGTGGCGGTGTTGCTGCTGGTTCCCTGGGCTTACCTGATCTGGGTATCTCCAATCTGGATGATGTCCTGACTGACGTACGCCGCATAACCGATGTCTGTGACTTGCCTTTGCTGGTCGATGTGGATACCGGCTTTGGTGCTTCTGCCTTTAACGTGGCACGTACTGTCAAATCCATGATCAAGTTTGGCGCCGCTGCCATACATATCGAAGATCAGGTGGGAGCAAAGCGCTGTGGACATCGTCCTGGTAAGGAAATTGTCAGCAAACAAGAGATGGTAGATCGCGTCAAGGCAGCAGTGGATGCGCGCACCGACGACAACTTCGTCATCATGGCCCGTACCGATGCGCTGGCGGTGGAAGGTCTGGAAGCTGCTATCGAGCGTGCCCTGGCTTGCGTTGAGGCAGGTGCAGACATGATCTTTCCGGAAGCGATTACTGAACTGGCGATGTACAAGCAGTTTGCCAATGCCGTCAAAGTGCCTATCCTGGCAAATATCACTGAATTTGGTGCTACGCCCCTGTTTTCTGTTGAAGAACTGGCGGCCGTGGATGTGGGCCTGGTGTTATATCCCCTGTCGGCTTTCCGTGCCATGAACAAGGCGGCAGAAAACGTCTATGGTGCGATACGCCGTGACGGCACGCAAAAGAATGTCGTCGACACCATGCAAACCCGCATGGAATTGTATGAACGCATCAATTACCACGACTTTGAGCAAAAGCTGGATGCCCTGTTTGCACAGCAAAAGTCCAAGTAGAAACTATATAAACGTTCCCGCTCTTGTGTTGAAATTTGTGCTGCATCAAATCAGCAAGCGGGAATAGCACTTCTAATGAAACGATGGAGAAAAAAATCATGACTGAAGCAGTTCCTTTCAAACCCAAGAAATCGGTTGCCCTGTCTGGTGTGACTGCAGGTAATACTGCCCTGTGTACCGTAGGCAAAACCGGCAATGACCTGCATTACCGTGGTTACGATATTCTGGATGTGGCTGATGCCTGCGAGTTTGAAGAAATTGCCCATTTGCTGGTGCATGGCAAATTGCCTACGGCTTCTGAACTGCGTGCCTACAAAGCCAAGCTCAAAGCCCTGCGCGGTTTGCCCGCCAATTTGAAGGCGGCACTGGAATGGCTGCCAGCATCTTCCCACCCTATGGATGTCATGCGTACCGGGGTATCCGTACTTGGTTGCGTGCTGCCAGAAAAAGATGACCACAATACCCCGGGCGCACGCGATATCGCTGACCGGCTGATGGCTTCGCTGGGTTCCATGCTGCTATATTGGTACCACTACAGCCACAATGGCAAACGCATAGAAACAGAAACCGATGATGATTCTATTGGTGGTCATTTCCTGCATTTGCTGCATGGTGAAAAACCAAGCGAACTGTGGGAAAAAGCCATGCATACATCGCTGATCCTGTATGCAGAACATGAATTCAATGCGTCCACCTTTACCGGCCGTGTCGTTGCTGGCACAGGTTCTGACATGTATTCCGCCATTACCGGCGCGATTGGTGCCTTGCGCGGCCCTAAACACGGTGGTGCCAATGAAGTCGCATTTGAAATCCAGAAGCGTTACGACAATCCAGATGAAGCTGAAGCGGACATCAAGAAACGTGTGGAAAACAAGGAAGTCGTGATCGGCTTTGGCCACCCCGTGTATACGATTGCTGATCCACGCAACAAGGTCATCAAGGAAGTGGCACGTAATCTGTCCAAGGATGTCGGCGCGATGAAAATGTTTGACATCGCTGAGCGTCTGGAAACAGTGATGTGGGATATCAAAAAAATGTTCCCCAACCTTGACTGGTTCTCTGCCGTGTCCTATCACATGATGGGTGTGCCGACTGCCATGTTCACGCCTTTGTTCGTGATTGCGCGTACATCGGGTTGGGCGGCACACATCATAGAACAACGCATCGACAACAAGATCATTCGCCCTAGTGCCAATTATGTTGGCCCTGAAGACCTGAAATTTGTTCCCTTGAATAAACGTAAATAAGCTAACGTAAATAAGCAAACCAAAGGTTGCAATATGAAAGTGCAGGCAGACCTGTCCAAACTCAGCACCAGACGCGCTGTGAGGCAGGATCTGCCGCGCCTGCTGGAATTGATCGCCGACGATGATCTGGGCAAGAACCGTGAAGGCGTAGGTTCGGAGGAGGCATGTTATGCAGAAGCCTTTGACCGCATAACTGCTGACGATAATCAGTTCCTGATGGTGGCCGAGATGGATGGCCGCATCATTGCCATGCAACAGGTGACTTTCATCCCTGGCCTGAGCAGGAAAGGCGCTACCCGCGCCATGATAGAAAGCGTGCGGGTCGATAGCTATCTGCGCGGGCAGGGTATAGGACACTGGTTTATAGAGCAGGCCATACTATTGGCGCGCGAGCACCGTTGCCAGTTGGTGCAGCTGACCAGCGACAAGAAGCGCATACAGGCGCACAGATTCTACGGAAGCATGGGCTTCACAGCATCACATGAAGGCTTTAAATTGCAACTCTGAGCTGCTCTGAACTAGCTCTGAACACCGAATACTAATATTGAAAATAGCGAGCCATGAATACTCAATTTCGCAAGCCACTACCTGGCACCAAACTGGATTACTTTGATACACGAGCTGCCGTCGATGCGATTGTGCCAGGTGCCTATGACAAGCTGCCGTATACCTCACGCGTGCTGGCAGAAAATCTGGTGCGTCGCTGTGATCCGGCAACACTGACTGATTCTCTCCGTCAATTCATCGAACGCAAGCGTGACCTGGATTTTCCCTGGTTCCCGGCGCGTGTGGTGTGCCATGACATCCTGGGTCAGACGGCCCTGGTAGATCTGGCAGGTTTGCGCGATGCGATTGCCTTGCAAGGCGGTGACCCGGCGCTGGTCAACCCTGTCGTGCCAACACAACTGGTGGTTGATCATTCGCTGGCTGTTGAATGCGGCGGTTTTGATCCGGATGCCTTCAACAAGAACCGCACCATTGAAGACAGGCGCAATGAAGACCGGTTTGATTTCATCAATTGGACCAAGAAGGCATTCAAGAATGTTGATGTGATCCCGCCGGGCAACGGTATTTTGCATCAGATTAATCTGGAGCGTATGTCGCCTGTGGTGCAGGTTACAGACGGCGTTGCTTATCCAGATACCCTGGTAGGTACTGACAGCCATACTCCCATGGTCGATGCGCTGGGCGTGATTGCAATTGGTGTTGGTGGCCTGGAAGCCGAAAGCGTCATGCTTGGTCGTGCATCCTGGATGCGTTTGCCAGACATTATCGGCGTTGAACTGACAGGCAAGCCACAGGAAGGTATTACGGCCACTGATACGGTACTGGCATTGACAGAATTTTTGCGCAACCAAAAAGTGGTTTCATCTTATCTGGAATTTTATGGTGAAGGCGCATCCCACCTGACCCTGGGCGACCGTGCCACAATTTCCAACATGGCACCGGAATTCGGTTCCACCGCCGCGATGTTCTACATCGATGAACAAACCATCAAATACCTGAAACTCACAGGTCGTGATGATGAACTGGTCAAGCTGGTTGAAACCTATGCCAAAGAAACCGGCCTGTGGGCAGATACGCTAAAAAATGCTGAATATGAGCGTGTACTGAAGTTTGATCTGTCTTCCGTCGTGCGCAATATTGCTGGTCCATCGAACCCGCACAAGCGTGTGCCAACGTCAGAACTGGCAGCCCGTGGCATTAGCGGCAAAGTGGAAAATGAACCGGGCCTGATGCCTGATGGCGCTGTCATCATCGCCGCCATCACCAGTTGTACCAACACCAATAACCCACGCAATATGGTGGCTGCCGGTTTGCTGGCGCGCAACGCCAACAAGCTGGGCCTTACTCGCAAGCCCTGGGTCAAGAGTTCACTGGCCCCTGGTTCCAAGGCCGTGACCCTGTATCTGGAAGAAGCCAATTTGTTGCCCGAGCTGGAGCAGCTTGGTTTTGGGGTGGTGGCTTATGCCTGCACATCCTGTAATGGTATGTCTGGCGCGCTTGACCCGGTGATCCAGAAAGAAATCATAGACCGTGATCTGTATGCGACGGCAGTATTGTCGGGTAACCGCAATTTCGATGGACGCATTCATCCTTACGCACAGCAGGCTTTTCTTGCTTCGCCACCGCTGGTGGTGGCATATGCTATTGCAGGCACCATCCGTTTTGATATCGAGAAAGATGTGCTGGGTCTGGATGCTGCTGGCAAGCCAGTTACACTGAAAGACATTTGGCCGACTGATGAAGAAATTGATGCCGTGGTGGCTGCCAGCGTCAAGCCTGAACAATTCCGCAAGGTGTATATCCCCATGTTTGCCAAGCAGGCAGATGATGGTGAAAAAGTCAGCCCCCTGTATGACTGGCGTCCACAAACCACCTATATCCGCCGCCCACCGTATTGGGAAGGTGCACTGGCAGGTGCTCGCAGCATGAGGGGTATGCGTGCGCTGGCGGTATTGGGCGATAACATCACGACAGACCATCTGTCGCCATCGAATGCCATCATGCTCGATAGCGCCGCTGGTGAATATCTGGCCAAGATGGGTTTACCGGAAGAAGATTTCAATTCTTATGCCACTCACCGGGGTGACCATTTGACGGCGCAACGGGCGACCTTCGCCAATCCGACTCTGAAAAATGAAATGGTCGTTGTCGATGGCAAGGTCAAGGCTGGTTCACTGGCCCGTATCGAACCAGAAGGAAAAATCACCCGCATGTGGGAAGCCATAGAAACCTATATGGAACGCAAGCAGCCACTGATCGTGATTGCTGGTGCCGATTACGGCCAGGGTTCTTCGCGTGACTGGGCAGCCAAAGGTGTACGTCTGGCTGGTGTCGAAGTCATTGTCGCTGAAGGCTTTGAGCGCATACACCGCACCAATCTGGTCGGCATGGGTGTCTTGCCACTGGAATTTTTGTCGGGTGTGAACCGCCTGACGCTGAACATCGATGGCACAGAAACCTTTGACGTCATCGGTGAGCGTATGCCACGTGCAACGCTGACCCTGATCATCAATCGCAAGAATGGCGAATCGGTGGCAGTGCCTGTAATGTGCCGCCTGGATACGGCAGAAGAAGTATCGATTTATGAAGCGGGTGGTGTCTTGCAGCGTTTTGCACAAGACTTCCTGGAATCTGTCAAAGCAGCATAAATTTCACTGATACTGGTTGCAAGCGCTTCTCTTGATGGAGGAGCGCTGTCTCTGAATCGAATTTTAAAGAGTAAATACATGGCCCATCTTCCACAGATCAAAATCCCGGCAACCTATATGCGTGGCGGTACCAGCAAGGGTGTATTTTTTCGTCTGCAGGATTTGCCGGAAGCTGCCCAACAGTCAGGCGCAGCGCGTGATGCCCTGTTGTTGCGCGTGATAGGTAGCCCCGACCCGTATGGCAAGCAGATAGATGGTATGGGCGGTGCGACTTCCAGCACGAGCAAAACCGTCATCCTGTCAAAAAGCAGCAAGCCAGACCATGACGTGGATTACCTGTTTGGCCAGGTTTCCATAGACAAGGCTTTTGTTGACTGGAGCGGCAATTGCGGCAACCTGTCTGCGGCAGTAGGTGCCTTCGCCATCAGTGCTGGGCTGGTTGATGCAGACCGTATCCCGCAAAACGGCATGGCTACTATCCGTGTATGGCAGGCGAATATCAGCAAAACCATCATCGCGCATATTCCCATGACTGACGGCGCTGTGCAGGAAACCGGCGATTTTGAGCTGGATGGTGTGACCTTCCCGGCGGCCGAAGTGCAACTGGAATTCATGGACCCGGCGGCAGATGAAGATGGTGAGGGTGGCTCCATGTTCCCAACAGGTAATCTGGTTGATGAGCTGGAAGTGCCGGGTGTCGGGACGCTGAAGGCGACCATGATCAATGCCGGCATTCCCACCATTTTTGTAAACGCAGAGGCGATAGGCTATACCGGTACGGAATTGCAGGACGCCATCAATAGTGATGCTGAAGCCCTGGCCATGTTTGAAACCATACGTGCCCATGGGGCATTGCGTATGGGCCTGATCAAGGATATCAGCGAAGCAGCACAGCGCCAGCACACGCCCAAGGTGGCGTTTGTTGCCAGGCCTGTCGATTATGTGTCATCCAGTGGCAAGCAGGTCAAGGCTGCTGATGTGGATTTGCTGGTGCGCGCCCTGTCCATGGGCAAGCTGCATCATGCCATGATGGGTACAGCGGCAGTGGCGATTGGTACTGCCGCTGCGATACCTGGCACGCTGGTGAATCTGGCGGCTGGCGGTGGCGCACGCACTGCAGTACGTTTTGGTCACCCGTCCGGCACATTGCGGGTAGGCGCGGAAGCAACGCAGGTCAATGGCGAGTGGAGCGTCACCAAAGCCATCATGAGCCGCAGCGCACGCGTATTGATGGAAGGCTGGGTACGCGTACCTGCTGCAGATCTTTACTGACAGGACAACGGATTTGAATTGAAATAGCTTTATGCACGTCAAAGTGCAGGCATGGCCTCGCGCCAGCGCCACTGTTCAAGAATAAAAATAAGCGCTCAGCGGTGCGGTAACAACTGGACTATTTTGTGATACCGAAGGAGACAGCATGACTTACGCAGCGTTTTATCAGGAATCAATACAGGATCCGCAAGGCTTTTGGGCCAAAGAAGCGCAATTGATAGATTGGCACAAGCCGTATGAACAGGTGCTGGACCACAGCAAACCACCATTCGCAAAATGGTTTGTCGGCGGTGAAACGAATCTCTGCTACAACGCCGTGGACCGCTGGCTGGAAAAGCAGGCAGACCAACCTGCATTGATCGCCATCTCTACCGAAACCAATGCCGAGAAAACCTATAGCTTTTCCGAACTGCATGGCGAGGTGCAGCGCATGGCCGCTATTATGTTGAGTCTGGGTGTGAAGCAGGGCGACAGGGTATTGATCTACATGCCCATGATTGCAGAGGCCGCTTTTGCCATGCTGGCCTGTGCCCGTATAGGCGCGGTGCATTCCGTGGTGTTTGGTGGCTTTGCTTCAAAAAGCCTGGGTACGCGGATTGATGATGCCAAGCCTGTGCTGGTGGTGTCAGCAGATGCCGGTATGCGTGGTGGCAAGGCTGTGCCGTATAAACCCTTGCTGGATGAAGCTATAGCACTGGCCGAACACAAACCCGCACATGTCTTGCTGGTGAATCGTGGTCTGGATGCCATGCAGCTGGTGGCTGGGCGTGATGTCGATTATGCGACAGCCAGAGAGCGGCATTGGGATGCGCAGGTAGCTGTCACCTGGCTGGAATCAAATGCCATGTCCTATGTCTTGTACACGTCCGGGACGACTGGCAAGCCCAAGGGCGTGCAGCGCGATGTCGGTGGTTACGCTGTGGCATTGGCTTCGTCGATGAAACATATTTTCTGTGGCAAGCCGGGGGAAACCTATTTCGCCACTTCGGACATAGGTTGGGTGGTGGGGCATTCCTACATCGTGTATGGCCCGTTGATTGCCGGTATGGCCACCATCATGTATGAGGGCACGCCGATTCGTCCGGATGCGGGTATCTGGTGGAGCATCGTTGAAAAATACAAGGTCACACGCATGTTCTCTGCACCGACAGCGGTACGTGTCTTGAAGAAGCATCCATCTGAGTTGATGCGCAAATACGATCTGTCTTCACTGAAAGCGCTGTACCTGGCCGGTGAACCACTGGATGAAACCACATCCAGCTGGATCGCCAACGAGCTTGGCGTACCGATCATCGATAATTACTGGCAGACCGAAACGGGCTGGCCCATCTTGTCAGTTGCCCGCGGCATTGAACAAACCGCCACCCGGTTGGGCAGCCCTGGTGTCGCTATGTACGGGTACAACGTGCACATCATTAATGAAAATACGGGCGCGGAATGTGGTGTCAATGAAAAGGGTGTCGTCGCCATCAAGGGGCCTTTGCCGCCAGGTTGCATGCAAACCGTGTTCGGTGATGATGAGCGTTTTGTTAGCACGTATTGGACCAACTTTGCGCATGAGCAGTTGTACTCAACTTTTGACTGGGGCATCAGGGATGCTGATGGCTATTATTTTATTCTGGGCCGTACCGATGATGTCATCAACGTCGCCGGGCATCGTCTGGGTACCCGTGAGATAGAAGAGAGTATTTCCAGTCACCCGCAAATTTCTGAAGTGGCGGTAGTCGGGGTCGAAGACAAGCTCAAAGGACAGGTAGCAGTTGCTTTTGCCATACTCAAACATCCTGAACTTGCCGCTACACCAGAACAAAAGCGGGCACTCGAAGGTGAAGTGATGGCTGTGGTAGACAAGCAACTGGGGGCCGTGGCGCGACCAGCGCGTGTGCATTTTGTCAACATGCTGCCAAAAACCCGTTCCGGTAAATTATTGCGTCGCTCGATACAGGCGATTTGTGAGGGGCGTGATGCAGGGGATTTGACGACAATAGAAGATCCCTCGTCTTTACAGCAAATTTTGGCGATCTTGAAAGCCTGACGAGTGCACTAAAGGGAAAATGAAAAAGGGAAGGAGAGCTATCGCTCCTTCCCTTTTTCTTTGTGTTTATGTATTCAAACCAGTAAGGCGGCAGCCAATGTCCTGACTTCTTCTTCTGATTCTTCAAGTATGCTGTTGAGCGTGCCGTCACCGACGACGAAATCAATTTCTGATGAATATTGTTCAGACTCTTCGGCGTAGGAATGAATGTCCATGGGCGAATGTGTAGCTGCCAGTTCATTCGCCAGCAGCAAGGTATCACCCAGGGTTTCTGGCGGCATGGCACGCAAGCCAAACCAGAGCGCTTGCACGGCTTCCACCACCGTCTGCGGTAATTTCAGGCTTTGTATGACAGCAGTTCCGATTTGTGTCTCTGAAGATTCACGATCAATAATGGTGTCGGAGAAGGATGGCAAATCATCAGGACTGGAATCCGGGGCCGGCAGATCACGTTCTATCAGTGATGGGTATTCATCTACCCGCGATAGCAGGTAGAAATTGCCAACTTCATGCACGATGCCCGCAAACATTGCCGTGTCAGGGTCTACCTTGGTAACGCGACGGGCAATCACCTGGGCCAGCGCAGCGACTTGGGCGGTATGCTCCCATAACTTATTGGTCATGGCCTGCAATTGCCTGTTCTTGCTGGTGCCTGCCAACTGTCGCATGACCAGTGAGGCAACCACTGCCCGCAAAGTACGAAAACCCAGGCGGTTAATGGCTGCCTTGACACTGGTCACATCGGTGCCCCGGCTATAGGCGGCAGAATTGGCAATCGCGACCATTCTGGCAGCAAGAAATGGCTCATTCAAGACCAGTTTGGTCGCTGTATCAAGGCTGCAATTTGGATCATCCAGTGTTTGTTGAAGTTTAAGGGAAGCCGCCACGTTTGTCGGAAACACCAGTTCGCCGCGTTGAGCTTGCTCGGCAATGCTGTTGAGTGCATCGATTTTATTCATCGCAGATGTCATTTGCACAAATTAAACATACATGATTGTGGGCGGACTTGCTGCCCATAGAGTCAGGGAGACGCGGCATTGCTGCCGCTTGTTGTCTGTCTCCATGATTTAGCTTATTTCAGGTCAACATGTCCAAGACCTATAGTTCCAGATTTCATTCTGCTTCAGATAATGTTACAGGTCAATCAAGCGATGCAAAATAAAGTAAATCTACATCAATTTGTCTTTTGGCTGGCTATCCATTTATCTATTTTGGCTTCGAGCAAAGCCAATGGCAAAGTGCCGTCGCTGAGCACCATATCATGGAACTGGCGCAAATCGAAACGTGGGCCGAGTGTAGCGCTGGCCCTTTGACGTAATTCCATAATTTTCAGTGAACCTATCTTGTAGCCCAGCGCCTGACCAGGCCAGGCCATATAGCGCTCCGTCGCCTGGCGTGAGGCTGCCTCGCTATAACCCAGAGTCGCCTGCTGGTATTGAATCGCCTGTTCGCGTGTCCAGCCCTTGGCGTGCAAGCCGGTATCCACCACCAGACGGGTTGCACGCAAGAGTTCATCAGTCAGGTGACCCAGATAGGCGCTGGGGTCGTTTTCATACAATCCCATCTCTTTACCCAGGGTTTCGGCATACAGAGCCCAGCCTTCGGTATAGGCATTATTACCGCCAAATTTGCGGAATTTTGGGATATCCAATTCTTGTGATCTTGCCAAGTGAAAATGATGGCCTGGCTGGCCTTCATGCAGATACAGGGTTTTCATGCCAGCTGTGCTGTAGTCGGCTGGATTATTGATGACGGCCCAGAACACACCTGGGCGGGAGCCATCAAACGCCGGCTGGGTGTAGTGGTCAGATGCAGTCAGCCGGCTGATTTCCGGTTCTGCACGAATATCCAGCGCGGCTTTGGGCATCCTGGCAAATAGTTCAGGCAGTTTCGCTACGACCATTTTTTCGATCTTGTGATACCCATCCAACACTTCTGCCTCGGTCTTGTAAGGGCGATATTGGGGTTGAGTATCTATCCAGGCAGGCAGACCTGCCGGGTCACCCTGATAGCCAAGCTTTGGGCCCAGGGCAATAAACTCACTTTGTATGCGCGCTACTTCTTTCAGGCCCAGGGCATGGATTTGTTCCGGGTTAAGATCAGTAGTGGTCTGGTCTTTGACCCAGGCGCGATACCAGATATCGCCATTGGGCAGGGCGCTCCAGCCACTGCTGCTGCGGCTGCCAGCCAGGTAATCGGTGGACAGGAAATGATTGAACTGGCGTAGCGCAGGTAATACTTTGCTGTTTAGTGCCAGGCTGTATTCGCGGTTCAGGGCTTGTTTGTCTGCAGTTGAAAAATCGGCTGGGAAATTTTTGATGGGTGCGTAGTAAGCATGTTCCTCAAGTTTTTCCGTTGCCAATTGTGCAAATTGCGGCAGTGCGGAATTTACCAGTGCTTTCGGTAACACGATGCCACGCTGCATGCCTTCCCGCATATTGCTGGTGGCTTGATTCAACCAGGCGGGCAATTGCGTCAAACGATGCAGGAAGATTCTATATTGCCGGACTGTTTTCAGCGGCTGGGCACTTTGACCAGACGCAAACTGTGCCAAGGTGACCGGCACGCTATCCATTTGATTGAGCGGCAATAGTTGATTATCAAATTTGGCAATGTCGAGATTGGCCTTGATTTCAAAATCCAGGCAATCATAGGTCACGGTATCTGCTAACGATAAGTCATTGCGCCTGATTTTGGCCAGCCTGGTGGCGATATCCTGCCACATGGTGACCTGTTTGGCCTTGACCGCAGGCGCAATGGTCATGGGCAGCTTGTCATCAAAGCGGGTATCGCCGTTATAGGAAGCCCCTATTGGCTCAAAGGCGGCCTGCTTGTCGTAATAATATTCAGCCAGCAAATTCAGCCGCCTGCCTGTTTCCGTGTTTGTCTTGACACTGACGGGTTGCGCTTGCCCGATTTTTGGCTCTGGCGTCGTGGCGGCATGTGCCAACATGGTAACTGAACTCAGCAAACCAGCTGAAAGAAGGATACTGGTTAAGGAGCGCAATTTGTTCATGTGAACTTTCCGTAGAAGAGTGATTGAAAAATAGTTTGCAAGCTTATCAGAACTTGGAATTCATCAATACGAGCGTATTTGTTTGTATTGTAGAAATTTGCGTTATGCAGCTTTGCATTTTGTTTGTGTAAAAGTTTGTTTGTAGACTGTCATTTGTCAGTTGCAGTTCCATCAATGCTCAAAACTAAATCTTCTTTTCTTGACGTTCTTGTATAAAGCTTTTTGAACTTTGACCGTTAGATGAGGTGATCACGCACATTTCGTCTGAATGCTCATCAGTTCAAAATTGGCGTGTTGATAGAACTGGCATCAGGCGTGCATGGCATGCGTGGTCGCATCCCTATATGGGCTGCGATGGTGGACTATTATGTATTGAAAAGCAAACGGTCACTGCTGCAAGTTCGCTGTCTTTATTAGTAGTGCAAGGCGGGAGCGCATCGTGAAAATTGTTTCCTCAGACATATCCCTGTCATCCAGTCATATTGCCAGTAGTACTCTTGAAACGCAGGACAAGTTGCGTGCCTGGGTAGGCGACACACGTCCGGATTTTGAAGGGCGCAACGCAGACTTGCCAGCAAATTTGCGTAATGTTTCCGCCAATGTGCAAATTTCAGATGCGGGACGCGCTGCCCAGGCAGCACCACAAACTTCTGCCACTCAGACCGATGCTGTACAGCAGGCCAGCGACGAGGCTGAAAATGATCCGCGTATACGCCTGATCATGTACATCATTGAATTGATGACCGGTAAAAAAATTAATACCTTGAGTAGTGCCGACATTGAGTCCGGTGCAGCAGCAAGCACGGCGCAGCCTTCAGCTAGCACAACCACAGCTCAACCGGCGCAGTCAGCCGCACCCAGCAAGGCAGGCTGGGGTGTTGAGGTGGATACGCATGAATCCTATACTGAAACTGAACAGACTTCTTTCAAGGCCAGTGGAAAAATTGTCACGGCAGACAATAAGGAAATCAGTTTTAATCTTTCCTTCGATCTTAATCGCAGCTATCACGAAGAAAGTGATACCCATGTCCGTCTTGGCGACGCCAAGAAAGTGGATCCTTTGGTCGTCAATTTCTCTGGCGATTCTACTCAACTTACTTCGCAGAAATTTGCCTTTGATCTGAATGGGGATGGCACAAAAGAAAACATATCCTTTGTCCAGGGCGCAGGTTTCCTGGCGCTGGATAAAAATAATGACGGCAAGATTAATAACGGCACCGAATTGTTTGGCCCCGGTACTGGTAATGGCTTCTCTGAACTGGCTGCTTATGACAGCGATGGCAATCACTGGATAGATGAAAATGATGCGGTATACCAGAAGCTAAAAGTGTGGACCAAGGACAGTGCAGGTCATGATCAGCTACAGACGTTGAAACAGGCTAATGTGGGTGCCCTGTATCTGGGTAACGCAAGTACCCAGTATGCCTTGAATAATGCGCAGAACCAATCGGACGGACAACTACGTTCTTCAGGTGTGTGGCTGAGCGAAGATGGAAAAGCGCATAGCCTGCAACAGGTAGATTTATCTGTGTGAGCAATTTTTAGGACTTACGCAAAACCGCCCCAACTGCGTTGCAGCGCCTTGCCGTACTAAAGTACTGTCTTCGTCGCTGACGGTGTAGTCGGGGTTTCAGGCGACATGTTGCCTGCCGACGGAACGAACCTCCCCTGCAAGGGAGGTTTCCTAAAAGCGATAGCCTTGCTGGGACAATTTTGCGTAAGTCCTATTTTTATCTGAATTTACTTATTAGATTTTCGCACAGAAAAAACAGATCCTTAACGGGAGCTGTTTTTTGTGTGACAGTTTTGTTTCAAAATAATTTTAGAATTCTTCCCAATCTGCACTTTCGCCAGTAGGTGGTTTTTCTGATGCTGATTGTCTTGTTGCTGGCCGGGCGGCCGAAGTGGCGGAAGCTTTGTTCGTTGCCTTACCCAATTTCAAGGGTGCGTGTGCCGGTTTGGCAGCAGCAGGGCTGGCCTTGCTGATAGCAATTGATGTTGGTTTTTGTTGCACAACATCCAATTTGAATACACTGACTGCCTGTGCCAGTGCACCAGCCTGTTCCTGCATGCTTTCTGCCGCAGCAGATGCTTGTTCAACCAGCGCGGCATTTTGCGTCGTCATTTCATCCATGCGGGAAATAGCCAGGTTGACTTGTTCTATGCCTGCACTCTGTTCCTGGCTGGCTGCTGTGATTTCACTCATGATATCGGCCACATGCTTGATGGAAGTCACAATTTCATCCATGGTCATACCGGCTTCATCAACCAGTTTGTTACCCAGATTGACTTTTTCAACTGAATCATTAATCAGGGTCTTGATCTCTTTTGCGGCACTGGCGCTGCGCTGCGCCAGGTTCCTGACTTCGGCTGCTACCACTGCAAATCCGCGTCCCTGTTCACCGGCACGTGCGGCTTCCACTGCAGCGTTCAGAGCCAGGATGTTGGTCTGGAAGGCAATACTGTCGATCACCCCGATAATATCGACGATCTTGCCTGAACTGTCTTTGATCGAACCCATGGTGTTGACCACTTGGCCAACGATATGCCCACCTTTGGTAGCGACGTCAGATGCTGAGATCGCCAGTTGATTCGCCTGGCGGGCATTGTCTGCATTTTGTTTGACGGTTGATGTCAGCTCTTCCATTGAAGATGCTGTTTCTTCCAGTGCGCTGGCCTGTGATTCGGTACGGCCAGACAGGTCAGCATTGCCGGATGCGATTTCACTTGAAGCGGTAGAAATCATTTCAGTACTGCTATGCACCTGACTGATGGTCATCACCAGGCTATTGTTCATGTCGGCCAGGGCACTCAGCAATTGCCCGGTTTCATCGCGTGAACGAACTTCTATCTTGCCGGTCAGGTCACCATTTGCCACTCTCGTGGCAACTTTGACTGCGGCATCCAGCGGGCCAGTGATCGAGCGTGCAATCCATGCTGCAACGGCGGCACTGAGGATCAGGGCGATGATTCCAAGGACGATCATCAGGTTGCGCGAGAACATGATGATGCTCTTGATTTCTTCACCGTTTGTTGCCATGTCAGATTTTTGAATATCTGCCAGGGCGTTGATGTCAGTCAGCGACTGTTTCAGTGCAGGGAAGGTGGTCTTGCTCATCATTGCCACCGCTTCGTCTTTTTGGTCCAGTTCTATCAGATCCCCGGTTTTGCTGAAGGCGGTGACAAAAACGGCATTTGAGGCCACCAGTTTGTCAACCGCTTCTTTTTCTTTGGGGCTTTGTGCCAGTTTCTTGAGGATGTCCAGCAACGCGGTAATTTTCTTTTTGTTGGCGTCAATGGCGGTATATTGCTGCGTGCGTGCATTCTGGTCTGGTGTAATGAATAATTCCAGGGTACGGCTACTGTTTTCCTGGATGATGGCAGAAATTTCCAGTGCACTGGTGACACCTACGGCATCATTTTCCAGTATCTGTTTGTTGCGTGCAGCAATTTCATTAAGTCTGACAACGCTAAGGCTGACCATTAGCAGCATGGTCAGCAAGGTGAGGCCAAAGCCAAAACTAAGACGTACCCTGATTTTGAGATTGCTGAAATTCATTATAGTGATTCCTATATAAAACAGTAGGTTAGGACGCCAGGGATCAATTTTCGTCGCTTGTCTCCAGTAATTTACCCTGTTTTACAGAATAAATTACATTGAAGATCGTGTATTGAGCATACCAAAATTGGCTTGTAGTGCCAGCTAAATCTATGATTAGTCGTAGGGCTTGTGGGTTTCCTGACAGTTTCTGGTTTTTGATCATGTAAAATCGTGAATATGTGTGTATTAAAACAGAGGATTTATGAAGCTTGCAACACTTAAAGATGGTTCTCGCGATGGTCAGCTAGTGGTGGTATCCCGCGATTTGAAGACAGCCTGTATCGCAGACGGCATGGCACCGACTTTGCAACGGGCACTGGATGACTGGAATTTCATTGCACCTCAACTGGATGAATTGTATGCGCGTCTGAATGGGGGGCGCGCGGCCAACAGTTTTGATTTTGATGCCAGCAAGTGCATGGCACCGCTACCACGTGCTTTCCAGTGGGCAGATGGTTCTTCCTATGTCAATCATGTAGAACTGGTACGCAAGGCCAGAAACGCCGACATGCCCGACAGTTTTTGGCACGATCCACTGATGTATCAGGGGGGCGGTGACGATTTCATTGGGCCGCAGGATGATATCGCTATGGTGTCAGAAGAGTGGGGTATTGATTTCGAGAGTGAAATTGCGGTCGTCACCGGTGATGTGCCCATGGGTGTCAAGGTGCAGAATGCGGCCGAGCACATACGCCTGCTGATGCTGGTGAATGATGTGTCACTGCGCAATCTGATACCAGCAGAATTGGCAAAGGGCTTTGGTTTTTTTCAATCCAAGCCAGCATCCAGTTTTTCGCCGGTGGCAGTGACACCGGATGAATTGGGTGATGCATGGAAAGACGGCAAAGTGCATCTGCCTTTGCGTTCCAGTCTGAACAATATGTTGGTTGGGCAGCCGAATGCAGGCGTGGATATGGTTTTTTCTTTTCCGCAGCTGATTACGCATTTGTGCAAGACCAGAAATGCCCGCGCTGGCACCATCATCGGTTCGGGCACGGTATCCAACAAGGATGCTGCCAAGGGATATAGCTGCATAGCAGAAAAACGTGCGCTCGAAATGATTGCTGTTGGTGAGCCTGTCACGCCGTATATGAAATTTGGCGATAGTATCAAGATAGAGATGCTGGACAAGAATGGAAAATCCATATTCGGTGCGATTGAACAGAGCGTAGTCGAATATCACGCTGGATGATTTTTTTTGATGCTACAGGCAGTGCCGGTGTGCCTTTGTAAATTTTTTGTGGAGTAGTTTATGTTACCTGTTTTTTCCTGCACTTTACGCGTTGTGGCACTGGCTTCTGCAAGCCTGGTCTGCCTGTCAGCTGCAGCGCAGATAAAGGTGGGTATCAATCTGTCGACGACGGGGCCGGCGGCTGCGATTGGTTCTTCGTCCAAAAATGCTATTTTGCTGTGGCCAAAAGAAATAGCCGGAAAAAAAGTGGAATATATTCTGCTGGACGATGCTACAGATCCCGGCAACGCGGTTAAAAATGTCAGAAAGCTCATCGCCGAAGAAAAAGTCGATATCATCATCGGCCCCAATACCACACCCAATGCCCTGGCCTTGCTGGACGTGGTGGCAGAAAACGAAACACCACTGGTCACCCTGGCTGCCTCTGCCAGCATTGTTGAACCTATGGATGCCAAGCGTGCCTGGGTATTCAAGATGCCGCAAAACGATACCCATATGACGACCATCCTGACCCAGCATATGGCTGATCATGGTGTTAAGACAGTCGCCTTTATCGGTTTTGCCGATGCCTATGGCGAGGGCTGGTGGCGTGAATTTTCCAAACTGGCTGAATTGCGGCATATCAGGATCGTGGCAAATGAACGTTTTGCCAGGACCGATACCAGTGTCACGGGACAAGTACTGAAGATGATGTCTGCCAAGCCGGATGCGGTGCTGATTGCAGGTTCAGGCACACCTGCCGTATTGCCGCAAAGGACGTTAATAGAACGCGGTTATAAATCACAAATCTATCAGACCCACGGCATAGCCAGCATGGAATTTTTGAAGCTCGGTGGCAAGGATGTCGAAGGCACGCTATTCCCGACCGGCCCGGCAGTGGTGGCCCGTCAATTGCCGGAAAAAAATCCGGTCAGGAAAGTCTCTGTCGATTTCGCCCAGAAATATGAAACTGCCTATGGGCCGGGCAGTGTGACCCAGTTTGCCGGTGATGCCTGGGGAGCCTACATGCTGATGGCAAATGCCATCCCGGTTGCATTGAAAACGGCACAACCCGGCACCAAAGCTTTCAGGCAGGCCTTGCGTAATGCGCTGGAAAACACCAGGGAACTGGTGGTTCCCCAAGGTGTCATCACGATGAGTCCAACCGACCATGTGGGGCTGGACCAGCGTTCGCGCGTCATGGGTAAAATCCAGGCTGGCAAATTCGTGTATGCCTATGGCGGCTAATCGGCAAATCAGTTGACAGATTGACGGTTGGGCTTATTGCCTCCCTAACTGGAAGAACACATTCTTGGCACCAGCCGGACCGACCGCAAAGCCCAAATAAATCGGGCCGATGAAGCTGTTGAATCCGGCAAACAGACTGGCGCTTTTGCGCAGTGAAGACGCCGACATTTCGCTTCTCTTGTTCCAGACATTGCCTGCTTCCAGCGAAGTGCCAAGGAACAGGCTTTGCCCCGCCAGATCAAATTTCACGGCACGCAGCAAATACGTCAGACTGCCATACAGCAGGTAATTGCCAGTGAACTGATCTGGCTGATAGGCTGACAATTGCTGAAAACCACCCAGTGTAGAGCCTATGCCGCGTATTTCAGTGTCAGTCTGGAATAAGCCTGCGCCATTCAGTTTCAAGTTGATGCTGTGGTTGTCCCAGCTGTTGGCCCAGGTTGTATTGATGCTCAGTTCCTGGTAGTTATTGTGTGATCTGTCCGTACCCAGAAAGACATTGCCATCGAATTTGTAACCGTAGCGCGGGAAGCTGGCGTCACTCAACTGATCAATCACCAGTGCTCCTTTCAACCCCAATTGATGCAAATCGGCGCTGGGCAGGGGTTCTGTGCTTAAGCTGCCATCTTCGTTTCTTAGCAGGAAGCCCCCTAATTTCGGTCGCACACGATAGCTGTTGAAATTCAATCCCAACTTGGCTTCTCCCAACTCTCCCTGTTCACCAAGGCGCATGCCAAGATCCAATCCCAGCCGGTCGCTGCGGAAGTTGTATTCGGCGACCCGGGTATTGCCGTTGTACAGGTTTCTGGTGTTCTGACCGATTTCTGCAAATGGTGACAAATACATGCCCTCACGCTCAAACAAAGGCTGGCGTAATTCGGTATGCAGTTTGATGCTGTTGCCAAATTCCACATCGTTGCGCCATTCCAGACCGCTTTCGGTGAGCCATGGACGCCTGTGACCAACCTGCAGTTTGAAGCCGCCGGTGCCTTCAAAGCCGCTGGACAGTGCCAGTCCAAAGCGCAGGAAATGTGGTCCCCAGTTACGTCCGTAGGCATTTACACGTATCCCATATTCGCCGTCACGCTCTATCAATTCATGATTGATGCTGTCAAAGTCACGAGCATTGTTCAGAATTGACAGTTTGCGATTCACGTCTTCGGCCTTGTATTCTATTCCCGGATGTATGTTCAACTGGCGTCGTATATCGCTTTCGGGTACCGCGCCATTGGTGACAACATCGACAAATTGAATATCAATCTTTGGTAGTTGCGGGTTCAGCCGTATTTGATGCCGGATCGCATATGTCTCTGGCGACAGGCTATAGGCTTGCAGCTGTGATGCCATTTCGCGTGTGACGTTTTCACCTATTGCCACAGCCTCTCTGGAGCGGCCAAAATCCATAAAGCTGATGTCCCCCAGATGCGGTTCTATCAGAATGTCGTTGGCGGTCAGCAGGGCTTTTTGAGCTTCTACATTCTGTTCGGTTAGGATGTTGACCATCTGCTGGCTGACATTGAACAGGGTTTGCAATTGATCGCGCGGCATCAACGGTGTGCCGATATTGACTGCGATCACGATATCTGCCCCCATTTGCCGGGCAATATCTACTGGCAGGTTCCTGACCAGGCCACCGTCTGACAATAAGCGGCCATCGATTTCTATCGGAGCAAAAACGCCGGGTGCAGCCATACTGGCGCGTATCGCCTTGTGCAGCGGGCCTTTGGTAAAGATCACCATTTTGCCAGTTTCCAAATTCGTGGCGACGGTACGGAAAGGAATGGGCAGGCGGTCAAAATCTATATCTGGCTGTAGATGAGCAGTCCAGTTCTGCAATAGTTCAAGAAACTGGGTCGCCTGTACCACACCTGCTGGCAGACGTACTCCATTGGCGCTCAGACCCAGTGTCGCACCTAGCGGGTACTGTTCATCTTCTTCGCGCACGGATTGTGGCAAGACGCGCCTTTCCACCCTGTCCAGCGCAATGTCATCGAGCTTCAACGCATCCAGGCGGTTTTCGATTTCAGATGCAGAAAGACCAGCAGCGTACAAGCCGCCGACTACCGCCCCCATACTGGTACCAGCAATGCAATCAATGGGAATACGCAATTCTTCCAGTACTTTTAGTACGCCAATATGAGCAAAACCGCGGGCACCACCACCAGACAGGGCCAGGCATATCCTTGGTGTCCTTGCTTGTGGCTGTTGTACTGTCAGGGTTTCTGCATTTGAGGATCTTGATGCTAACAAGCAACTTATGAAACTAAAAAATAGCAGGAAAAGTGATTTAAACATGTCAGACAGTGTGGAAACATGGAATTCTGGGCTCAGGGTCTATATACTAACGGATGCATATTAAATCATGTTAACCTATGTTTAATTGCATAAGAGATTTTTCTTGCCCTTACCAAAAAAACCTATGAACCTACATCAATTGCGTTTTGTACGTGAAGCCGTGAGACAGAATTTTAATCTGACTGAGGCAGCCAAGGCCTTGTTTACTTCGCAACCAGGTGTGTCCAAGGCGATTATTGAGCTGGAAGAGGAATTGGGGGTCGATATCTTTACCCGTCACGGCAAGCGCATACGCGGTTTGACCGAGCCGGGCAGGGCGGTGCTGAAGTCGGTAGAACTGGTGATGCAGGAAATTGATGGCCTGAAACGTATAGGCAAGGAATTTGCCGCACAAGACAGTGGCAGCTTCACCATCGCCACCACCCATACCCAGGCCAGATATGCCTTGCCCAAGGTGGTACAGGCTTTCATGCAGAAATATCCCAAAGTGCGTTTGTCCTTGTTGCAAGGCAACCCCAAGCAGATTGCAGAAATGGTCATGCGTGACCAGGCCGACCTGGCAATAGCTACCGAAGCCATTGCCGGTTTTGATGGCTTGATCTCTTTGCCATGCTATCAATGGGAACATGTGGTGGTGGTGCCCGTCGAACATCCCTTGCTGAAACTGAAAAATGTCACGCTGGAAGAAATTGCCAATTATTCGCTGATCACCTATGATTCCGCCTTTGCTGGACGGACAAAGATAGATCATGCCTTTACTATCCGCAATCTGAAACCAGATATTTTGCTGGAAGCGATTGATGCCGATGTCATCAAGACTTATGTAGAACTGGGCATGGGTGTGGGCATTATTGCAGGCATGGCATTTGATGCAGAACGTGACCGCAACTTGCGCGCCATTCCTGTCGGGCATCTGTTTGGCATGAATATTTCGCGTGTTGCCATCAAACAGGGTGCGTATCTGCGTAGCTATATCTATACTTTTATTGAATTGCTGAACCCCACCCTGAACCGTAAAATGATAGACAATGTCATGCAGGGTAACAAGGATACCTACGATTTATGAGTATGCAGGCCCTGCACACCTGGCCCGCGGCAGAACGCAGCCAGGTGCGTGGCATCCTGACCGATATTGATGACACCCTGAGCACCCATGGCAAATTAAGTGTGGCCAGCCTGGATGCACTGGACAGGGCCAAGGCAGCAGGTTTAAGACGTATTGCGGTCACTGGCAGGCCGACTTACTGGACACTGCCATTGTTGAAGTTATGTGATTTTGATGCTGTCATTGCCGAAAATGGTGCCAGCGCTTTCTGGCTGGATGAGCAAGGGCAGCAACAGGCACTGTATTATGCCGATGTTGCAACCCGCCGCCAGCATCGTCAGCAGCTGGAAGCATTTGCCGCTATCATGCGCCATCATTTCCCCGATATCTTGCCAGCGGCAGACGCGCCGCAACGCATTGGTGACCTGGCTTTTGATATCGCTGAAAATATCCCGGCCATACCAATGACGCAATTGAATGAAGTCGTGGCATTGATACGTGAACATGGTCTGTATGCCACTACCAGCAGCATCCATGCCCATGCCTCGGTGCTGCCGTTTTCCAAGCAAAGCATGAGCCAGCGGCTATTGCATGAAGTATATGGCGTGGATGATGCAGAGGCTCGTCGTACCCATGTGTTTATTGGCGATTCTGCAAATGATGCCAGCATGTTTGCCCATTACCCCTTGTCGGTCGGGGTAGCGAATGTGCGAAAATTTCTGGACCGGTTTGAAGCTCACCCGCGCTACGTCTGCAATGCAGAATATGGTGCTGGTTTTGTCGAGCTGATTGATTTTCTGTTGAAAGATAAAAATGAGTGAAAATACCATGCGCGATTATTATGCGCAAAGAGCGCAGACGCTGGAGAAGGTGTATCAGAAACCTGAACGCCAGCAAGACTTGCGTGAAATCGAGGCTCGCGTAAAGGACGTACTGCAAAACCAGCGCGTACTGGAACTGGCTTGTGGAACCGGCTACTGGACTGAGCGTTATGCCTCTCTGGCAACATCCGTTGTGGCAACGGACTACAACCAGAGCATGCTCGACCTGGCGCAGGCCAAATTGTATCCTGAGGGCAAGGTGGAATTCGCGCTGGCTGATCTGTATGAATTGCCTGCCGCCAAGGCAGACCAGTATTCAGCCTGCTTCGCTGGATTTTTCTGGTCTCATGTCAAACGTGAAGCGCAGACGGGCTTGCTGGCCCATTTGAGCAAAGTGTCAGGCAAGGGCACAACATTAGTGCTGATAGACAATAATTATGTTGAAGGCAGCAGCACCGTCATCGCCCGTACTGACTTGGAAGGCAATACCTTTCAGTTGCGCAAACAAGAAGATGGCAGCCGTGTGGAAATTCTCAAGAACTTCCCGACAGACAGTGCCTTGCGCAAGAAATTTGGCCCTGCCGTGCGTGATATCCGTATCTTCAGGAACACCTATTACTGGATGCTGACCTGTATATTGAAATGAGTTCTAGTATTGTTCCTCGAAGACCAGCCGTGCTACATTGCAAGTCGTTTAAATTTTTCAGGAGTAATTCATGGACTTGCAAGCATGCACAGAAGCGATACGCGCTAAAGTTGGTGACAACAGTGGTTTGAATGCGACGCTGAAATTTGATTGCGGTAGTGATGGCGTGGTTTTTGTTGATGCCGTAGCGACACCGAATGCTGTCAGCAATGAAAATCAGGAAGCCGCCTGCACGATCAGCATTTCTCTGGAAAACCTGGCAGCCTTGCTGACCGGCCAACTGAACCCAATGAACGGTTTCATGATGGGTAAATTGAAAGTGTCCGGCGACATGGGCGTGGCCATGCGTTTGCAAACCGTGGTGTAAGATTGCTAGGTGTAAACTGTTTAAGTCCAGCAGTTTAAGTGATCGGTACAATTAAAGCGGCATTTCACTATTGCGCAAGCGATGGGAAATGCCGTTTTCAATTTTATTTGTATTAAATTTCCTGATCTGTGATCACACCAAAGATACAGCTCCTAAAGCCAATGCTGATGTGCCATCTGGATACAATGCATCATAGCAACGGGTGCAACTGGTGCAGAATAAATGGGAACGCTTAACGAATTTGTAACGCAATATCAATTGCAGTTGCACCCCGCTACAATGGGGGCAATGCTCACGCATACTACCGGATGAAGGCGCATCTTCCGATTGATAGCCTTCCTGTATCATGACTCCTTCTATGACATCTCTGGGATCTAATTGCACCAGGGTAAAATCGGGTGCACGTAAATTACGCCTTTCTGAATAAATATCTTGTTGAACTGGTTTACGGATAGCACTGGCTGTCATCATGGTTTACTCCTGATATGACTTTTGCCCAAACTCCTGATGCATGACGTAACATCGTGCAAAGCCGGACAGACTTTCAATCTAGTAAAATTCAACCTTAAAAACAAGGTGGAAAACGACAAATATGACGCAGCCAAAGAATGTCTGGACGCTGAGCTTGCAGCCGTATGCCTGGACATGTGAAACGGATGAAGAAACCAGCCTGCTGGAAGCTGCCCTGATGGCTGGTGTGCGCCTGCCCAATTCTTGTCGTAATGGTACTTGCCGCACCTGTATATGCAAGCTGCAGTCGGGCGAAATTGTCTACCGGGTCGAATGGCCTGGGCTGAGCCTGGAAGAAAAACAGGAAGGCTGGATCTTGCCCTGTGTCGCCCAAGCCCGCAGTGATATCAGTCTGGACGTGCCAGCCGCAGTCAATATTTTCGACTGAGTTCGGCTGGCGTCGATTGTCACAGGATTTGCGTATGCAGGGAAGTCAATGTTTTACCCTCTATCTGGTAGCTGGCCAGGTGTTCTGGTACTTCACAGCGCCATTTCAATTCGCGCTCTATTTTTTGACGTAAATGGTCGGCAGCTGCTGGTTCCCCGTGTGTGATAAAGGCGCATATGGGCGCATGTTTCAAGTGGCTCAGCCATGCCAGCATTTCTTCATAATCGGCATGGGCTGACAAACCATCAATTTGCACAACTTTAGCCCGTATCTTCACATCTTGCCCATGTATACGTACGGTGGCGGCACCATTGATCATGCTTTCCCCACGGGTACCACCAGCCTGATGGCCGCAGAATACGATGGTGTTGCGGTCATCCGGTGCCATGTATTTCATGTGATGCAGAACCCGGCCACCAGTTGCCATGCCACTGGCAGAAATGACGACCTTGGGCCAGCGTTCACTGTTGATGCGTTGTGATTCTTCCGGTGTGCGTACATAGGTAGTCATGGCGATCATGCCGTCTATGTCGTCTGTGGACAGTTTCAAATCATCAGCATGATGGCTATAAATACTGGTGGCGCTTTCAGACATGGGGCTGTCAAGGTAAATCGGGAAGTCAGCAATCTGTTTTTTCTTGCGCAACTGGTATAGTAAATACAGCAGTGTCTGCGCCCGCCCTACGGCGAAAGAGGGGATGAGGACTGAGCCACCATGTTGTACGGTGCTGTTGATCACATCGCGCAATTCGTCTTCAGGCGAATTACTGGCATGCAGGCGATCGCCATAGGTTGATTCGACGATCAGGTAGTCGGTTTTCTCCGGGAATTCCGGTGCTTTCATGATGTAGTCGCGCGGCCTGCCGACATCGCCTGAAAACAACAGGGTGCTTTGATCCATCTGTAGTGCAATACTGCAAGAACCGAGTATGTGGCCATTGGGTATCCACCTGGCATGTACTTGGTCGGCAATCCTGATGCGCGCATGATCATCAACCACATGAAAATGTTGCAGTGCCTTGTTGACGTCATCGCTGTCATACAGTGGCAGGGCTTGTTCATGTTTGGATAGATGATGACGATTCAGGTAGGCTGCTTCTTCTTCAAACAAATGAGCAGAATCGCGCAGTAACAGTTTGCATAAGGCAAAGGTGGCTTTGGTACAGTATATTTTGCCGCGAAAACCAAGCTTGACCACGACTGGCAGATAACCGGAATGATCCAGATGAGCATGCGTGAGAAGAATGGCATCAATTTTTGCAGGATCGAAAGGAGGGGCTTCCCAGTTGCGTAAGCGCAGCTGCTTATAGCCTTGAAACAGGCCACAATCAACCATGATGGTGCTATGTTCTGCTGTCAACAGATAGCGGGAGCCCGTTACCGTGTTTGCTGCCCCTAAAAAATGCAGTTTGAGCAAAATACACCTCCGCCATGAGTTTATGTTTGGATCTCTGTATGGCCCTGTCGTATTCCTGAACGCTAACAGGTTCTAAGTATAGGAATGAGTTGCGACTGATACAAAGAATTTAATTTTTTTTCGATATCAAAGATTAACAGCGCGGCATAAGGGATTGTTGTGCTAACTCAATACTGGCGACTATCCTGTGCATATTGCAGGTAATTGGGGGATAACGCATAAGCTCCACCATAGCGGGCCTGTAATTCTGCAGCCCTTGCTGCAAATCGTGCTGGCCCAACGTGATTGATGAATTGCACTGCGCCACCCGTCCAGGCGGGAAATCCTATGCCGAAGATGGAGCCTATATTTGCATCCCGGCTGGCGTCCAGCACACCCTCGTCCAGACAGCGCAGGGTTTCCAGACTTTGCCGGTACAGAAAGCGGTCTTGCAGATCCGCATAAGGCAGGTGAACATCAGCCTTGCCAAAAAGTTTGCCCAGTTCAGGCCATAAATATTTCTTGCCGCCATTCACGCTTGTGTCTTGCGGATATTCATAAAAACCGGCTCCGGCAGCCTTGCCGGCACGCTGATGCTGATCAAGCATGATGTCGATAATGGCGGTTGATGGTGGGGCTTGCCAGGCGATGCCTTCCGCTTCAAGATCGGCCCTGGTTTGCTGTGTCACGTGACGCGACAGGCTGAGTGACACTTCATCCTGTACAGCGAGTGGCCCCACGGGCATGCCTACAGACAGGGCAGCATTTTCTATCAATGCAGCTGGCAAACCTTCTGCCAGCATGCTCAAACCTTCGTTGACAAAACTGGCAAATACGCGGCTAGTGAAAAAGCCACGGGCATCATTCACAACGATGGGTGTCTTACCAATTTGCAGGACATAGTCATAGGCAAGCGCCAGGGTGGCCGCACTGGTTTGCTGACCCTTGATGATTTCCACCAACTGCATTTTTTCTACTGGCGAAAAGAAGTGCAGGCCAATAAAACGTTCAGGATGGCTCACCGCTTTGGCTAGGCTGGAAATAGGCAGGGTAGAGGTATTGCTTGCCATCACGCCACTGTTGGTAAGCCAGGTTTCGGCTTCGCTGCTGACACTCGCTTTCAGTTCGCGGTTTTCAAAGACAGCTTCGATGATCAGTTCGCAACCTGCAAATTCACTGGTTTGGGTGGCTGCTTGTATGCGCCCCAGTTGCGTTTGTGCCTGCTCTGCTGACAAGGCACCCTGGCTGACTTTTTTGCCGAGCTTGTCAGCGATAGCTGCTTTGCCTAGTTGTGCCTGGTTTGCCGTCTGATCTTTCAGTACCACCTGTATGCCGCGTGCGGCGCTGACAGACGCAATGCCGGTACCCATCATGCCTGCACCAATGATCCCCAGTCTGCTGATTTTTGTTTTGGGAATAGCTTGCGGACGGCTTTTACCGCTGGCGATTTCCTGCATCTGAAAAAAAAGAGTGCCTATCATATTCCTGGAGACCTGGCCGGTTGCCAGATGGGTAAAATAACGTGCCTCTATTTTCAGTGCATTGTCAAAATCGACTTGCGCGCCTTCCACCATGGCGGCAAGTATGGCTTCCGGCGCAGGATAATTGCCACGAGTTCTCTCGCGCAGCATGGCGGGGGCCACCATGATCATGGGCTGCAATGTGGCAGAGTGTGGCATACCGCCCGGCATCTTGTACGATGAACCATCCCAGGCTTGTTGTGGATGGGGGTTTGCCACTATCCACGCGTGCGCCTGTTGCAGCATGTCGTCATGGCTGCTGGCGAGTGTGTGCACAAAACCTGCCTTTACTGCGGCTGCTGGGGAAACTTGTTTGCCTTCCAGTAGATACGGCATGGCTGCCTGCAAGCCCAGCATGCGTACACTGCGCACCACGCCACCAGCGCCGGGCAGCAGGCCCAGTGTCACTTCAGGGAAGCCGATTTTTGCCTTGGGATTGTCCAGCGCAATTCTATAGTGGCAGGCCAGCGCCAGTTCCAGACCGCCACCCAGCGCACTGCCATTGATGGCGGCCACCACAGGCTTGCCCAGTTTTTCGAGTCTGCGTAGCACGGCATGGTTTTGCTCAAGCATGGCAAAACAGGATGCTGCATCTTGTATGTGGATGAGTTCACGCAAGTCGCCACCAGCAAAAAAACTGTCTTTGCCCGAACTGATGATGACGCCACTGATCTGTTCTTTTTCTTCTTCCAGTCGTGTTATTGCAGACGCCAGTGTGGCCCTGAAGGCGGCATTCATGGTGTTGACTGACAGGTCAGCCATATCGATCCAGAGTGTGACTATCTGGTGTGCATCTTTGCTGTAATTGATCATGATGTATACTTTCTCCCGGATGTCTCAGGTACGCTCTATGATGGTGGCGATACCCATGCCACCGCCCACACATAGCGTGATCAGGCCACGTTTTAACCGGCGTGCTTCCAGTTCATCGATCAGATTACCCAGCAACATGCAACCGGTTGCTCCCAGAGGGTGGCCCAGGGCAATCGAGCCGCCATTCACGTTGACTTTTTCTTCCGGCACATTCAGATCTTTCATGAACTTCATGACGACGGCGGCAAAGGCTTCATTGACTTCAAACAAATCGATGTCTTCTATGCGCAGGCCGGCTTTGCCCAGTGCTTTCAAGGTGGCAGGGCCGGGGCCGGTCAGCATGATGGTCGGGTCCGTACCTGTCACTGCCGTGGCGACGATGCGTGCACGTGGGCTTAAACCCAGGCGTTTACCCATGACTTCGTTGCCTATCAGTGCCAGTGCTGCGCCATCGACGATGCCAGACGAATTGCCAGCTGTATGCACATGCTGTATGCGTTCGACTTGAGGATATTTGCGTATCGCTACACTGTCAAAGCCCATCTTGCCCGGCATCTCGAAAGAGGGTTTCAGCGCAGCCAGTGCGGCCATGCTGGATTGCGGCTTGATAAATTCATCTTCGGCCAGAATCACCAGGCCATTCAAGTCCCGTACCGGGCGCAGCGATGTGAAGCGTCCGGCAGCTCTGGCAACTGTCGCTTTTTGTTGCGAGCGCAAGGCAAAGGCATCCACGTCTTCACGACTGAAACCTTCCAGCGTGGCGATCAGGTCCGCTCCTATGCCTTGCGGTAAAAAATCGGTCTGCATGCTGGTCTGCGGGTCTGCTGCCCAGGCACCGCCATCCGACCCCATGGGCACACGTGACATGGATTCGACGCCGCCAGCCACGACCAGGTCTTCCCAGCCTGAACGTACTTTTTGTGCCGCCAGATTAACCGCTTCCAAACCCGAAGCACAAAAGCGGTTTAGCTGCACACCGGCCACCTGCCAGTCCCAACCGGCAGCAAGGGCAGCAGTCTTGGCAATATCTGCACCCTGGTCACCTATTGGCGTTACGCACCCAAGCACCACGTCGTCAATCAATGCTGTATCCAGTGCCAGGCGTTGCTGCATGTCCTGCATCAACCCGGATAGCAAGGACACAGGTTTGACGCTATGCAGCGAACCATCCTTTTTTCCTTTACCGCGCGGAGTGCGCGGCGCATCAAAAAGATAGGCTTCAGTCATTTTATCCTCCGGTGTGAGTGGACCGTGCAGGGCTTTTTTATTCTGAAGTGTAAGATGATACAATTATTAAATCAATTGCTTGATTAAATAATTTCAAGCTTGTACGCGAATTTACGTGATGCCGCAACACAGGAATTTTGATCCGGCAACCGGGTGGATGCAATGCCTTAGCTTGCCTTGTGCAACGAAACAACAAAGAACTGAATAATCATGACGCAAAACATTCTAGGCAATCCCGAATTCCAGCACATGCTGAAAATTGTTATTGAAGAAAAAATCCCCTTTTGTCATTTACTGGGTATGAAGCTGGACAGTTTTGACCCCGATACACCGCAACTGGGTATCGACATGCGCGAGCAATTGCTGGGCAATTTTTCCCAGGGCATGCTGCACGGTGGTGTGATTGCTTCTGTTCTGGATAGCGTGGCGGGATTTGCTATTTTGCTGAAAATGGCGCAATTAAGCCCGCAGGATGATGTGGCCGCGCAGATCAGGGAATTTGGCAAAATGAGCACGATAGACCTGCGCATCGATTATCTGCAGCCAGGTCGTGGCAAGCGCTTTGTTGCCACTGCTGAAGTCACCCGTCTTGGCAAGCGCGTCGCCAATGTATTGATGGATTTACGCAACGAAAAAGGTGAACGTATAGCGACGGGGGCTGCTGCTTTCATGCTGCATGGCCGTGCCTGATTGCCTTTCTTCGACATTCTTACTAGGATGGTATGAGTGAACTCGTTTGGAGATTGACATGAGCATACGTCTGGAAAAAGCCAATGGACTGGCGACCATGATATTCGACAATCCCGATAGCATGAATGTGATGGGCGTAAGCGAGATACGCAGCCTGAACCGGCTGACGGAAGAACTGGCAGACGACCACAGTATACGCGTCGTCATCGTCCGTGCTGAGGGCAAGGTGTTTGGAGCGGGTGGCGATATTGCCAGTTTTCGCCCGGGTGATCCAGCTTCGCCAGAAGCCATACGTGAAATCGGTGCTGAATTGAACCAGGCTATTTTGCGACTGCACAATTTGCCAGCCATTGTGATTGCTTCGGTCCATGGCGCTGTCGCCGGTGGCAGCATGGGCACCATGAATGCGGCTGATCTGGTGGTGGCTGCCAAGGGAACGCGTTTCAATATGGCGTATGCAAAAATTGGTGCCAGCCCGGATGTTGGTAATACCTGGTTTTTGCCCAGGCTGGTGGGCAACCGCAAGGCACTTGAATGGTTATTGTTTTCAGAAAATTTTGATGCAGATGAAGCACATGCATTTGGTCTTATCAATCTGGTGGTGCCACCTGAACAATTGAAAGATGTCACAGAAAAGCTGGCGCTACGGCTGTTGCGCGGGCCACATGAAACTTATGCCAGGATGAAGCGCTTGATTTACCAGGCAGAATCGACCTCTCTTGAGCAGCAGGTTACCAATGAAATCGAGGCGTTTGCTTCGGTCACGATGACGCCAGACTTTGCCGAGGGTGTATCGGCTTTTTTAAGTAAACGGCCCGCGCATTTTGGCTGCAAACTGAATTAGGGCGTTTTACAACTCCATAGCTGGGATGTGAGCCGTGAAAGTCACGGTCAAAATGGAAAATTGGGCTTAAAACCATTGTTTTTTTATGGTGCAGCATAGAAAATTGAAGTTTCCGTGATGGCTTTGTGTTTTATTTTACTTTTTCGCGAAATTCTGCGTATAATCATCCGGTCGTTGAGATTCAAAGTGGTAGTGCAGTATCAGTCTGTCATTTCTTACTTGGTTGAAACGATCTATCGGGCATATGCCCACATTAACTGAAATAGGAAATTGTAATGGCAACAGGTATTGTTAAATGGTTCAATGATTCAAAAGGTTTCGGCTTCATCACTCCAGATGAAGGCGGTGAAGATCTGTTTGCTCATTTCTCCGCTATCCAATCTAACGGCTTCAAATCTTTGAAAGAAAACCAACGCGTTTCTTTTGAAGTAACTACAGGCCCTAAAGGCAAGCAAGCTTCTAACATCCAGGCAATCTAATTAATTGCTGAATTGTTAGTTTAGTTTTGCACTAAAAAATCCCCGATTCGTCGGGGATTTTTTTTGCGCAAAATTTTTCCTGAAACAAAGATTTGCACAAGCTGGAAACTTATTTATACTCAAGCGGCAATGTATGTACTAAAGTTGTCCCTTATCAACATTCGAAATGAGAATCTTTGTATTCTTGTGCTCAACTGAATCGTGAAGTAAAAAAGGGAGAAGTCACAATGTTCAATCTGACAATCAGATTAAGACTGATAGGCACGATGGCTTTCATGGCAGTCATGCTGACTATTGGTGGTTTGATGGGTATTTATGGTGTTCATGGCAGCAATAGCGTCATCAAGGAATTATTTACCAATCAATTGCCGTCGGTTGAGGCTTTAGGACAATCCCGCGTTTACATCCTGCGTGCGCGCACATCTCTGGATCGCGCCATTGTGCATTCCGAGTTCCCTGATGCAGCAGAAACCATCAAGAAATCGGAAGAATACTTAAACCAGTCAGACATTTACTGGAAAAAATACTTGTCTTTGCCACAAAGCGCGGAAGAGAAAAAGATTTCTGATGAAGTTGCAGCCCTGCGTGACAAATACATCAAGGATGCACATCTGCCTATGTTTAATGCCATCAAGGCTGGCAATAAGGATGAGGCAGACAATATCAATATGAAGCTTGTGCCGCCAGCCTTTAGTGCATATTCGAACAAGATGGATGCATTGAGCGCCTATCAATTTACTGACGCTGCCGACGCATTGAAGCAAAGTGAGCAGGATTTTACTACTTTCGTATGGGTTGACGTGATCGGTGTATTAGGTGGGCTGTTTGCGGTATTTGTGTCTGCTTACTTCTTGCTGGCAGCGATTTCCCATCCGTTGAAACAGGCAATTACGCAGTTTGAAGCAATTGGCAATGGAGACCTGACACAACAACTCAGACCGGAATCCCGGGATGAAATGGGGCAACTGGTTTCGGCGCTGGAAAACATGCGCCAAAGCCTGATGCAGACGGTGATGATGGTACGTCAATCAAGTGGTTCAATCGCTGTGTCTTCAGAAGAAATTGCCACTGGTAACATGGACTTGTCCAGCCGCACTGAACAGCAGGCAGCCAGCCTGGAAGAAACGGCTTCGTCCATGGAGCAACTGACATCCACTGTCGAGCAAAATGCTGACAATGCGCGTCAGGCCAATACCCTGGCGTCGAATGCGTCTGAAGTCGCTACCAAGGGGGGGCAGGTAGTGGGCGATGTGGTCCACACCATGTCTTCCATCAAGGAAAGCTCGAAGAAAATTGTCGATATTATTGGTGTGATTGATGGCATTGCTTTCCAGACCAATATTCTTGCACTGAATGCCGCTGTCGAAGCTGCCCGTGCCGGTGAGCAGGGGCGCGGTTTTGCTGTGGTGGCAACGGAAGTGCGCAATCTGGCACAACGCTCGGCCAACGCAGCGAAGGAAATCAAGGAGCTGATCAGCAATTCGGTCGATAAAGTGGAAATTGGTTCCAGGCTGGTGGATGACGCTGGCAAGACCATGAATGAGATTGTCGTGTCGATTAAAAATGTTGCTGACATCATGGCTGAAATTACTTCTGCCAGTGTCGAGCAAAAAGATGGCATCAATCAGGTCAGTCAGGCCATTACCAAAATGGACGAAGCCACGCAGCAAAATGCCGCACTGGTGGAACAGGCTGCTGCCGCTGCCAGCAGTATGCGTGATCAGGCCAATAACCTCAATCATGCTGTCAGTATTTTCAAACTGGACGTGAAAGACAACGCAGCTGCCAAACCTGCAACGATCGCGCCCGCCAAAGCGGTAGTGAAAGAAAATCCGCTTGCCAAACGCCCGGCAGTTAAATCACTGCCTGCGAGCAAATCAGAAAAACCAATCAAGAAAGCTGCACCAGCAGCCCAGGATGACTGGGAAGAGTTTTAATCTGGTGTGAGAGATGCGCTAAAGATAACTGCTACCGTGCGTCCCTGCACGGTAGCTGATCGGGATTTAATCTGCTCGAACACCTGGCAGTGTTTTCCATATACCCAATAATTCCCTTAAAGCCTGTGGTTTATTTGTGGGTGTTGGTTTGTCTGCCTGATTCAGGCTATTGACCCCGTGGCAGGACGCGCAAACCCGCATTTCCCCACGTTGAAAAGTGATCCAGTTGCGTTCGCGGACCACGGCATTGCCAGCCGCATCAGTGGTTTGCCAGCTTAATGCCCGGCCAGCAGGCACAAAGGCGGCGGTAGAGCCATCACTGGCAATCCGTACGCTACCCATAGGGGCATGTGTTGTTACAGCATTATTCAATTTGGCCAGATCGCTGGGGGTTGCCAGCACACGTCTGCCGGCGCGATCAGGATAGGCGCGCAGCAGGTCTGCCTCAAATATCTGGAAATAGCTAATTGGATAAACCCTGGCTTGCGGACGGGTAGTGGAGATGGTTTTGCGCCCGCCTGGCACCTGAAGATTATATGGCTGCTGCAAATCAGCACGGTCACGGCTGGTCTGGTCGCGTGTCACGATAAGGGCCAGGTTATGGTCTAGCAACCAGGCACGCAAACGGCTTTCACTGATACCTTCTTCTGCCAGTACAGCACGTTCTGGTGCTTCCAGCAAGTCTGGGACGTTGTCTGTGATAGGGCGTGGACGCAGTTCAGTCGCTTCCAGTTCCCATAGCAGGCCCTGATAGTATTGGCGACCTTTGGCTGTCCACCAACTGAGCGATTTGCGTATACCGCTGGTCAATGGCTGCGCTGCCGTATACAGCCCGCTTGTTGTGTCCTGTTCCAGAAATTGCAGGCGCAAATCTGGCAAGCTTTCTTCTGCTGCCGGCGCGCGCGTGGTGGACGTGTGGCTCGCCACCAGTCTGCCATCTGACAGAGGCAGGGGATTGCGGAAGCGTCCACCGGGCAGGTCATCATTATTTGCCGTCGCAGTAATTGCAGTGATGCCGATATTTTCAGGATTTTGTCCGGGAGCCGCATATAGTTTCACCAGGTGGTTAGTGGTGTAAGCACCGGACTCTCTTGCGTTGGTCGCGTAATACACACCAGGGTGACGCGGATCTTCGCGGACATGGAATAGCCCACCTTCACGTCGCAAGGCAAGACTGTTGGCATGCAGGCTGTCATTCGTGTGGTTTTTTAAACCAGGGTCATCAATGAAACTGGGGATCATGAAGCCAAATGCCAGCTCATGCTGACCTAGATGATTCAAGGTTTCCTCGCCGGTACCATCCTGATTGATTTGCCAGATAGTGAAAAAATTACTGCGAAAAGCACTGACTTGGCCGTATGTGGATTTGCCGCCTGTTCTTGATTCTGGAAAGCTTTCAAGTCGCGTATTCAGGCGGGCAGCAGTGCTGCTTTCATCTGCGTAATTGAAAGACTGGAAGGGCGGGGCGAGGCCATTACTTTCGGCATCCCGGTCGCGGTCGGCCAACTGATCTTGCTGCAGATGGTCCCAACGGGTGAAGATGACACGGCCATAACTGTCTATGCTTGGGCTGAAAGCACCGCTGGGTGTATGGCTGAGCAACTTCAATGTTCCCGTGCGGGTATCCAGTCGCCAGATGCCTGTGATGCTTGGGGTAGCTTCATATTCATCCAATTGTGGATATAGATGTGCATGGCCATTCAGCGGGCGGTCAGAGGTAAAAATGATCTGGTCGTCGGCAGCATAAATCGGCGAGACATTATGGTAGTCCGGGTTTTGATGCGGCACTTTTTTGATGCGCGCTATCTCATGCTCACCCAGGCCACTGACTTCATAGATTTGCCAATGGCTTTTGTCTGTCTTGCCAGGTTGATCCGGTGCGCCCACCAGCATGCTGAACAGGGCTTTTTTACCGCCCCAGTGGGAAGAGGGTTCTCTCACCGCGATCGCTTTCGCCCCCTGAAAACCTGCCATACCCAAACCAGCCTCTCTGGTCAGGTTGCGTAGCTTGCCATTTGGGTAAAGTAGCATGAGGTCGCCACCGCGTGGTACTTGTTCAATGCTGCCAAGGTGATTGGCAAAGGCCGATAATCGTGCTGCTGTATCAGTCTGCACTGGCACCTGGGTCACGAACAAGATGGGATAGCTTACAGGTGCTTCATTGCTTTCAGGTGGGTTGATGCTGGCATGGCTGGTGGGTGTTGGCGCACTGTTGGGCGTATCCCCGGCAATGCTTGCCCTGTCTTCCTGGTGCGCGGCTTTGTCGCAGGCGGTCAGCAGCAGGCATAAGGCAAGAAGGTGGACGTAAAACATTTTTCAGTTAAATGGCAAAATCTCAATGTGCACAGATTGTAGCCTGATGATTCATGATACTTGAGCTTTTGGCAAATTTACGTCAATCTTGCAATATCGGTTGTGGCAATGCATACCATATGATTGCCGTGATGCTGATGCCGGGACAGGCGCAGGTTCAACAATGCGGGGCGATGATGCAGCAGGCAGACGATGGACATGAAATGAGACATCACAAAAGAAAAACATGGCAGCACTTGGCAAGCAGGGTTCTGCTTGCGGTTAATGTTGCCGTTGCCCTCGTTTCTTGCGGTGGTGGTGGCAGTAGTGGCAACAGCACTGGTGCCGTAATTCCACCTGATACGCAAGTCAATGGCCCGGCCTGGTCAGGCTTTGGACGCAATGCGCAACATGATGCGATTTCCGGCATTGCTACCCAGCCGCTGAGTCGCATACTGTGGCGCACCGGGGTTGACCTGGCACCGCAATATACATCTGGCGGTTATTTGCTGTATCACTATGGTTCACCAGTGATTACTGCAAAAAACACCGTGATATTACCGGTCAAGTCTGAAGCCAGCGATGTCTATCGTTTCGAAGCACGCTCGGGCAGCAGCGGCACATTATTGTGGTCGGTTGCCAGCGACTATGTCATGCCTGCACATCGCTGGACCCCCAGCTATAACCTGACGCTAACCAGCACAAATCGTCTGTATGCACCTGGCGCTGGTGGTAAAGTCTATTTTCGTGATGATGCAGACAGTAGCGCTTCCGTCACCCAGACCAGGGCGTTTTATGGGGATGCCGTTTATATTGCATCCAAGGCTGCCATGGATGCCGCCGTGTTTATCAACACGCCGATTACGGCAGATGCGCAAAATAATATCTACTTTGGCTTTATTGCTGCGACGGGCAACCCCGCTGGCCTCAGCAGTGGCATAGCCCGTATCAGTGCCGACGGCAAGGGTAGCTGGGTCAGCGCCCGGCAAAGTGCGGGCGACAGTAACATTACTAAAGCTGCAGGTAATAGCGCACCGGCAATCTCCACCGATCAGGCCACCTTGTATGTGGTTGTGAATGGCGATAGTGTCAGTGGTTCACGTCAGTCCGGTTACCTGCTGGCGCTTGACAGTACGACTTTGGCCGTTAAAAGCAAGGTATTGCTGAATGATCCGAAAGAAAAAACACCTGCCTTTGTCTCTGACGACAGCACGGCATCACCGACTGTTGGTCCAGACGGGGACGTGTATATAGGCGTACTGGAAGCAACATTAAGTACGCATAATCAGCGTGGCTGGATGTTGCATTTCAATGCGGACTTGTCCAGGAGTAAGTTGCCTGGGTCCTTTGGCTGGGACGATACTGCATCCATCGTTCCCGTCAGCACGGTGCCATCTTACAAAGGTAGTTCGCCTTACCTGATCATGGTCAAATACAATAACTATGCGCGTTCAGGTTCTGGCGATGCCAAAAACAAGGTGGCAGTGCTGGATCCTAATACTGCACAGCAGGACAGTATTTCTGACCAGCAGGTCATGACCGAAGTGCTGACCATACTTGGTGCCACGCCTGACCCCAACTGGCCGGGTGGTGTGTATGAATGGTGCATTAACACGGCAGCGGTTGATCCCTTTACCCGTTCCATCCTGGTCAATAGTGAAGACGGTTATTTGTATCGCTGGGATTTGACAACCAATACCCTGAGCGAAAGAATCAAGCTAACCAGCGGTCTGGGCGAATCCTATACCCCGACTGCCGTCGGACCGGACGGTGCAGTCTATGCGATCAATAATGCAGTCCTGTTTGCGCTGGGAAAATAAACATTCACGATTTTTTCCAGTAATTTGGCTGGCTGTAAGCGTGACGTAAAAAATCGATGAAGGCGCGTATGCGCAAGGGCAGGTGGCGGCGTTGGGCGAATATCGCATAGATATCATTGCCCGGCGCATTGAATTCATCCAGCATGGTGACCAGCTTGCCGCTTTCGATTTCTGCGCCCACTTCCCACATCGAGCGCCAGGCCAGGCCCTTGCCTGACAGTGCCCAGTCATGCAAGACTTCGCCGTCATTGCAGACCATATTACCTTCGACTTTCAACGTAACATTTTTGCCGTTCTGGCGAAAGGTCCAACCGCGCTGGCTACCATCGGCACTAAAGGCCAGGCAGTTGTGCTTGCTGAGTTCATCCAGCGTCTGTGGTGTGCCATGGCGCTTGATGTAGGCGGGCGATGCAACCACCACGCGCTTGTTGTCAGCCAGCTTGACGCCGATGAGATTGGAATCGGTTAGTGCGGCGATGCGTATCGCCACGTCTATGCCTTCACCAATCAAATCAACGACACGGTCATTCAGGCTCAGTGTCAATTTAACGTCGCGGTGTTCACTCAGGAAAGAGGGCATCAGTGGCGCCACATGCTGGCGGCCAAAACCCGCTGGTGCTGAAACGGTCAGCGTGCCACTGGCGCGGGCGCTGCGTTCAGATACTGCACCTTCTGCTGCTTCCAGGTCTGCCAGTATTCTTTGGCAATCTTCCAGAAAGGCTTCACCTTCATTGGTTAACGCCAGCTTGCGGGTGGTGCGTTGCAAGAGCTTGACGCCCAGACGTTCTTCCAGCGCATCCAGGCGACGGCCTATCATTGCGGGGGCCACGCCTTCTGCCCGGGCTGCTGCGGACAAGCTGCCACGTGTTGCCACTTCAGCAAAAGTCGAGATTTGTTTGAATTGATCCATGGCAGCCTGGCTGGTTAAATTTTCATTTGCAACTAAAATGAAAAGATGTAGTGATGAAATTCGATGATTATGTGATTTTATATTGAATATACTGCTTCCATGTTATTTGCGATTCAAATTTTTACAATCCATGCTTTTGATGCATTCTTGATACATTGACCGGAAATCATGCCCATATCAGCCATCGCCTTTGACGCCTACGGTACTCTGTTCGATGTGTATTCCATCAGTGAACAGGCGGACAAGCTGTTTCCTGGCAAGGGCCGGGCATTGGCAGAATTGTGGCGCGACAAGCAGATTGAATATACGCGCCTGCGTACCATGTGCAGTATGTACAAACCATTTTGGGAGGTGACGCAGGACGCCTTGATCTTCTGTTGCGAGAAACTGGGGCTGGAGCTGAGTCTGGATGCGCAAAATACCCTGATGGGCCAATATGCGCGCCTGCAGGCTTTTCCTGAAAACCTGCCAGTACTGCAAGAATTGCACAAGCAGGGTTTGAAGATGTCGATTTTATCGAACGGTAACTTACACATGCTACAGTCGGCTGTTGATGCGGCTGGCATGCAGGGCTTGTTCAGTCATTTGTTGTCGGTGGAAGTCGTCAAAAAATTCAAGACTGCGCCCGAGGCCTATCAAATGGCACCCGATGTATTTGGTGTGCCTGCAAAGAATATCCTGTTTGTATCCAGCAATTGCTGGGATGCCTGTTGTGCCACTTGGTTTGGTTACACCACATTTTGGGTCAACCGGCAAAACGCACCACTGGAACAGTTGGGCGTCACGCCGCATGGCGAAGGGCGCACGCTGCAAGACCTGATCGCGTTTGTTGAAAAACACCGCCACTGATTTCGTTTTACATTATTTTTCTGGAGACCATCATGACACAACTGACTTTACCCGAAGGCATGCAAATTACTGGCGAAATCAAGCCTGGCTTTGCCGAGATATTGACGCCGGAAGCCTTGGCCCTGGTTGCCAAACTGAGCCGTGCATTTGAACCACGCCGCCAGCAACTGCTGGCAGCACGTGTGGAACGCGCCAAGCGTCTGGATGCTGGTGAAACACCAGACTTCTTGCCAGAAACCCTGCATATCCGCGAAGGCGACTGGAAGATCGCGCCTATCCCTAAAGCACTGGAATGCCGCCGTGTGGAAATCACCGGCCCGGTAGAGCGCAAGATGGTCATCAACGCCTTCAACTCTGGCGCTGACAGTTACATGACTGACTTTGAAGATTCAAACACGCCAAACTGGGATAACCAAATCACTGGCCAGATCAATATGCGTGATGCCGTGCGCCGCACCATCAGCCTGGAGCAAAACGGCAAGTCTTACAAATTGAATGACAAGATCGCCACGCTAGTCGTGCGTCCACGTGGCTGGCACCTGGATGAAAAACATGTGCTGGTCGATGGCAAGCGCATCTCTGGCGGTATCTTTGATTTTGCCCTGTTCCTGTTCCATAACGCCAAAGAACAATTGGCACGCGGTGCTGGCCCATATTTCTACCTGCCAAAGATGGAGTCGCATCTGGAAGCGCGCTTGTGGAATGATATTTTCGTCATGGCACAAAATGAAACCGGCCTGGCGCAAGGTACCATCAAGGCCACAGTGCTGATTGAAACCATCGTTGCTGCTTTCGAGATGGATGAAATTCTGTATGAACTGCGTGAACATAGCTCTGGCCTGAACGCCGGTCGCTGGGATTATATTTTCTCTTGCATCAAAAAATTCAAGAACGACAAAGACTTTTGCCTGGCAGATCGTGCCAAGGTCACCATGACTGCGCCTTTCATGCGTTCTTATGCCTTGCTGTTGTTGAAAACCTGCCACAAGCGCAATGCGCCGGCGATTGGTGGTATGGCAGCGCTGATCCCTATCAAGAACGATCCAGAGAAAAACGACATCGCTATGGGTGGTGTACGCAACGACAAAGCCCGCGATGCAACGGATGGTTACGATGGTGGCTGGGTAGCGCATCCTGGCTTGGTTGAACTGGCGATGACAGAATTTAAAAAGGTATTGGGCGATGCACCTAACCAGATTTCCAAGCAGCGCCCTGATATCGAAGTCAGCGCCAAGGATTTGCTGAACTTCCAGCCAGAAACGCCAATCACCGAAGCGGGTTTGCGTTACAACATCAACGTCGGCATCCATTACCTGGGTGCATGGCTGGCTGGCAATGGCTGCGTACCTATCCATAACCTGATGGAAGATGCTGCAACGGCAGAAATCAGTCGTTCACAAGTCTGGCAATGGATACGTTCAGCCAAGGGTAATCTGGAAGATGGCCGCAAGGTTACTGCCGACATGGTCCGCGCCATGATTCCTGAAGAATTGCTCAAGGTCAAAGAAGTTGCCGGTACAGGTCCTACCTATGACCGCGCAGCGCAAATTTTTGAAGAGATGTCGACTTCAGAAAATTTTGCTGAATTCCTGACCCTGCCATTGTATGAAGAAATTTGATCAAAGACATCTTACGCTGATCTGATAGTGGCGAATTAAAAAAAGCGGACCAGTTGATGACTGGCCCGCTTTTTTGCATTTGGTACTGCTTTGGTACTGCTGTGATCAGTCGGCAAAGCGCTGTTGCAAATCCTCACCAGCAGGTTTTGTGCTGCTATCACCCAGCGCGTCGGATAATAGTTGTTCTGCCTGTTGATAGCAGGATTGATACACATCCCGGCACAACTGATAGGCCTTGCTACCCGCCCAGTTAGCGGGGCGCAATTCTGTTGGCAAGTGCGGGTCATGTAATTGCGTACGGCGGAAGTTGTGGATCAGCAGACTGCGTATGACAAAGGCGGCGGGTGCTGGCAGATCCTGATTGCTGATTAATTTAAGCAGGGGAGAAAAATTGTTGATGAATTCCTGGTAACTGGCATTGACTTCATTCAGTTGCCAGTGTGACTTGATCAGGGAGTGCAAGGGCTGGCCCTGCAATTGTTCATCATCTCTGGCACTGCAGATCAGCAATTGATCACGATAGCCTGTACGTTCCAGAATATCCTGCAAAGCCACCCTGTCTGCTTGTGGGTGAGCAAAGACGCCGGTATTGATCTGGCGGAAGCCTTCCCAGCTTAATTCCTTCTTCAACTGGTTTTTATTGCCGCTGCCTGCATCATTATTGCTGGCAATCAGCAAGGTCCAGTGGTTATCCCACGTAGGGGATTGTTGGGTGTACACCCTTTTATACGCATGCTGAAAACGGGCATAGGTAGCGCTTGCCAATTGATAGCTGCTGCGGCGGCCATCACGTTGTGCTTCCAGCCAGCCCTCATCGGTCAGCCTGAAAACGCTGGTGCGTACCAAGCGGTCACTGATGCCGAAATGGCCCATCAGCGTGATTAATTCCCCCAGCCAGATACTGCCGCCATGCGGTGCTATGGCATCGCCAAACACCGTCATCACCAATGATTTGGCGCGTGGCGGGTCTCTCGCTATGCATAGTTCTATCCAGTCCTGGATTTTTGCTTCATTTCGCATACGATACTTTTAGATTAAGAGGCAGATGATATCAGGCAGATTTTACCCAAGCCTGGCGCTGTGCATTCAAATTTACTGCCCGCTATTTTCATGGGTAAATACCTGTTTAATTTAAGTGATACAAAAAAATACTGACATTAATAAAAACTGTATCATATAATTGCTTGAGGCAGATCAAGGTTTTGTATTTTTACAAAGTACCCAGAAGAGGATGTTGTCATGTATGCGCAATTAGTGGAAACAGGTCTTGCAAAAGTCCGCACATCTGAAGAGTTAAGTGATGCAGAGCGTGCCTTTCAGGAAAGAATCGATGCCGGTATCCGCATCGAAGCCAAAGACTGGATGCCTGATGCCTACAGGAAAACCCTGATACGGCAAATTTCCCAGCATGCACATTCCGAAATCGTAGGTCAGTTGCCAGAGGGGAACTGGGTTACCCGTGCACCCACTTTAAAACGCAAAGCCATCTTGCTGGCCAAAATCCAGGATGAAGCAGGGCATGGCCTGTACCTGTACAGCGCCGCAGAAACCCTGGGGGTATCGCGTGATCAATTGCTGGATGATCTGCATTCCGGCAAGGCCAAATATTCCAGCATCTTCAATTATCCAACCTTAAGCTGGGCTGATATGGGTGCCATAGGCTGGCTGGTTGACGGGTCTGCCATCATTAATCAGATACCACTGTGCCGTTGCTCTTATGGCCCATATTCACGCGCCATGATACGGGTTTGCAAGGAAGAATCGTTTCATGCGCGCCAGGGTTACGACATCATGATGACACTGTGTCGTGGCACTCCAGAACAAAAGGCCATGGCACAAGATGCCCTGAATCGTTTCTGGTGGCCAGCGCTGATGATGTTTGGTCCGTCAGATTCGGCGTCAGTGAACAGTGCACAATCGGCACAATGGCGTATCAAGCTTTTTTCGAATGATGAATTGCGTCAGCGTATGGTGGACCAAACCGTGCCACAGATTGAATACCTGGGCCTGCAACTGCCTGACCCAGCCATCAAGTGGGATGAAGAACGCGGCCATTATGACTTTGGCGAAATCAACTGGGATGAGTTTTACCAGGTCCTGAAAGGCAATGGCCCCTGCAACCGTGAACGGCTACGTACCCGCGTCAAGGCTTATGAAGATGGGGCATGGTTCCGTGATGCGCTACAAGCACATGCAGACAAGCAGCAAGATCATAAAAAGAGTGCATAAAAATACTGGAGGCAGATCATGAGCAAAGAATGGCCCTTGTGGGAAGTATTCATCCGCAGCCAGCACGGCCTGGCGCACAAGCATGTGGGCAGCCTGCACGCGCCGGATGCGGAAATGGCAATCAACCATGCACGCGATGTGTATACGCGCCGCAATGAAGGTGTCAGCATCTGGGTGGCACGTGCAGGCGATATTTTTGCCAGCAGCCCCGGTGACAAAGAGGCCTTGTTTGAGCCATCGGACAGCAAGGTGTACCGTCACCCAACTTTCTTTCCGATGCCGGACGAAGTCAAGAATCTGTGATTGAACTGCGCCAACACATAGCCACATAATTTCTGGAGAATTGACATGTCAGCGGATGAGCACAATCGCAAGTTCAATTATGTTTTACGTTTGGCAGACAATGTCATGATACTGAGCCAGCGCCTGTCGCAATGGTGTGGCAAAGGACCAGCGCTGGAAGAGGACATGGCACTGGCCAATGTCGCCCTTGATCTGATAGGTCAGGCCAGACTGTGGTATGCCTATGCGGCAGAACTGGAAGGCAGGGGACGTACAGAAGACGACCTGGCTTTCTTGCGTGACGCACACGACTTCCATAATTTCTTGCTGGTCGAACAGCCGAATGGCAGCTATGCAGATACCCTGATGCGGCAATTCTTGTTCGATGCCTGGCATTACTACTATTTGCAAGCACTGAAGCAATCTAAGGATCAGCAGATTGCTGCCATCGCAGAAAAGTCCTTGAAAGAAGTTACTTACCATTTACGTCGCAGCAGCGATCTGGTGGTCCGTCTTGGAGATGGTACTGATGTAAGTCACAAAATGATGCAGACTGCACTGGAAGAACTCTGGCGATTTACTGGTGAATTGCTCATGGATGATGGCGTCGATGACACCATGCATGCAGCAGGCGTCGCGCCCTTGCCGTCGGCATTGAAAGTCGCCTGGGATACCCATATTGCCGATGTTTTGCACACGGCTACCTTACGCCTGCCCGATGCAGATAGCTGGATGCACAAAGGTGGCAAGCAAGGCGTGCATACAGAACACATGGGTTACCTGCTGGCAGAAATGCAGTTCCTGCAGCGTGCTTATCCGGGGGCGCAATGGTAGTTGCCAAGGTAGATGCACTCGCTCCACCTGCCAGCGCAGCACAGATCTGGCAATGGCTGGGAGAGGTCAGTGATCCTGAAATACCGGTCATTTCTGTGACAGACCTGGGCATTATCCGCGCCGTGGAATGGCAGGGTAAGGAATGCGTGATCACAATTACCCCCACTTACTCTGGTTGCCCGGCCATGGACGTAATTGCCGATGAGATTGGAAAAACATTGCAGATGTATGGCATCAACAAACACAGCATTGTTTATCAATTGTCACCCGCCTGGAGTACAGACTGGATGACAGAAGCAGGCAAGAAAAAACTCAGCGGCTATGGCATTGCCCCACCACAGCAGCAAGTGGTGGATATCTCATCCATACAACGTTATCGTGAAGCGCAGCCAGCCATCGCTTGCCCGCAATGCGGTTCTGTCGATACCCAACTGGTCAGTCAGTTTGGATCAACAGCCTGCAAGGCCCTATACAAATGCCGTACTTGCCTTGAGCCTTTTGATTACTTCAAACCGCATTAGCGAATAATAAAAAATAATTGGAGACCTCAGTACATGAGCAAATTTTATCCCCTGACGGTCAGTCAGATACGACCTGAAACCCGGGATGCGGTAGTATTAAGCCTTGCCGTACCAGCCGACTTGCAAGCGAACTTCGCCTATAGAGAAGGCCAGCACCTGACCTTGCGTGCACAGATTGATGGTGAAGATGTGCGGCGCTCGTATTCGATTTGTTCTGCGGTACAGGATGGGCAATTGCGTGTCGCCGTCAAACGTGCGCAGGGCGGCGTATTTTCCAATTGGGCGCATGACAACTTGCGTGTTGGCATGCATATTGATGTCATGCCTGCCATGGGGCATTTCAATCTTCCCCTGGCTGCTGAGCACAAAAAAAATTATTTGGCATTTGCTGCTGGCAGCGGTATCACGCCCATACTGTCCATCATCAAAACAACGCTGCAAAGCGAACCACACAGCAGGTTTACTCTGGTATACGGCAATCGCGCATCATCGACAGTCATGTTCAAGGAAGAACTGGCGGCGCTGAAAGACAGTTACCTGCAACGCCTGAACCTGATCTACATTATGAGCCGTGAGCAGCAGGATATAGACTTGTTCAATGGCCGCATCACAGCAGAAAAATGCCTGAGCCTGTTTGATAAATGGATACGAATTTCTGACATGGATGCCGCCTTTATCTGCGGGCCGGAAGAAATGATGCATGCCGTCAGTGCAGCCTTGCAGCAAAGCGGCATGCCCAAAGACCATATCAAGGTTGAGCTATTTGCCGCCAGCATACCGGCGTACCGGCATGTCGCCAGCACCAAGCCTTTACCTGGAAAATCATCTTGCGCCGTAACCATCATCGTGGATGGACATCACACCCACTTTGATATGGAAAAAGACCATGAATCCGTGCTGGATGCTGCCCTGAAGCTGGGGCATGATATGCGTTATTCCTGCAAGGGTGGAGTGTGTTCCACCTGCCGCTCCAAAGTAGTGGAGGGCAAGGTCGATATGGACAGGAATTACGCCCTTGAGGATTATGAAGTGGCGCGTGGATTCGTGCTGACCTGCCAAAGCTTTCCCGTCAGCGATACCCTGACCCTGGATTTTGATAGCGAGAATTGAATGGACTATTCCCATATTCTGTTTCACATCAGCGAAGGCATTGCCTATCTGACCCTGAACCGCCCAGAAAAACTCAATAGTTTCAACGTTGCCATGCATCTGGAAATACAGGATGCACTGGCAACGTTACGGGCCGATGCCTCGGTTCGTGTCATGGTGTTAACCGGCGCTGGACGCGGCTTTTGTGCTGGCCAGGATTTGTCTGATCGTGCGGTGAGTGCGGACGCCGCTCCGCCAGACCTCGGTGCATCAGTTGAAAAATATTATGCGCCGCTGGTGCTGGCCCTGCGCGCTTTACCCATGCCCGTCATTTGTGCCGTGAATGGTGTGGCAGCAGGTGCCGGGGCCAATCTGCCGCTGGCCTGCGACATCGTGCTGGCAGCACGTTCTGCCAGTTTTGTTGAAGTCTTTTGCAAGCTGGGTTTGATACCGGATACCGGCGGCACTTACTTCCTGCCGCGTGCACTGGGAACTGCCAGAGCCATGGGTGCAGCCATGCTGGGTGGAAAAATAAGTGCTGAACAAGCAGAGCAATGGGGCCTGATCTGGAAATGTGTGGATGACGACCAACTGCAAACCGAAGCCTTGGCTTTGGCGAGACATTTTGCATCTGCGCCGACCAAGGGCCTGGCCTTTACCAAGCAGGCAATCTACGCCAGCCCGCAACATACGCTTGAACAGCAACTGGTACTGGAAACAAGCATGATGCGTGAGCTGGGGCAGAGCGAAGATTATCGCGAAGGTGTTGCGGCGTTTGTCGAGAAGCGCACGCCAAAATTTGTCGGCAAATAATCTGGAATGTAATGCCTTTACCTGGAGGAACAGTATTGATGAATACACCAGCTAATCAAGCAGATAAGCAAGTCTGCAAAGACAGTCAGCACATGGCAGAACTCACTGCCGCCGCCATGTTTGCCAGCGATGCTGCAACACGTGGGCTGGATATACAAATTGTGCATGTAGGTGAGAGCACGGCAACACTCAGCATGCTGATCAAACCCAATATGCTGAATGGACATAAGACTTGCCATGGTGGTTATCTGTTTACCCTGGCCGACAGTGCATTTGCCTTTGCCTGCAATAGCCGTAACCATGTGACAGTTGCTGCCGGTTGCAGCATAGAATATCTGTCACCTGGACGTGAAGGAGATGTCATTACGGCGACCGCGACCGAGCAATCATTGACTGGCCGTACTGGCGTTTACGATGTGCGCCTCACCAATCAGAATGGACAGTTGATTGCCCTGTTTCGCGGCAAGTCGCACAAGCTGAATGCGGAAGTGGTGCCTGGTCTGGTGTTGCAAGAGAACACAATTCCAAGCTGAGACTGCGTATTGCCTTCAATCATAAGACAACGAACAAACCAAGTGACTAAGTTGAGTAAATAAGCTGAGTAAATAAGCTGAGTGAGCAGGAGACAAAAGATGGCAGACAACACAGATAGAAAAATAGCTACGGGCCTGGACGCAATAGAAACCGCCAGCAAGGATGAATTGCAAGCCCTGCAATTGCAGCGTCTGAAATGGACTTTGCACCACGTGTACAACAATGTGGCACACTATCGCGCCAGTTTTGATGCGGCGGGTGTACATCCCGACGATTTGAAAAACCTGGCTGATCTGGCGAAGTTTCCCTTCACCGGCAAGAAGGATTTGCGCGACAACTATCCCTTCGGCATGTTTGCCGTACCGCGTGAAAAAGTGGTCAGGGTACATGCTTCCAGCGGCACCACGGGTAAACCTACCGTGGTCGGCTATACCCAAAAAGACATTGATACCTGGGCAGGTTTGGTGGCCCGCTCTATCCGCGCTGCCGGTGGTCGTGCCGGGGATATTGTGCAGGTTTCGTATGGCTATGGCCTGTTTACCGGTGGCCTGGGTGCGCATTACGGGGCAGAGCGCCTTGGTTGTACAGTCATCCCCATGTCGGGAGGGCAGACTGAAAAGCAGGTGCAACTGATACAGGATTTTCAACCTTCCATCATCATGGTCACACCTTCTTATATGCTCAACATCGTAGAAGAAATGACGCGCCAGGGGATTGATGCCGCCAACACTTCGCTGCGTATAGGTATCTTCGGTGCCGAACCGTGGACTGATGCCATGCGCAGTGAAATCGAAATGCGCGCCGGTATCGATGCCGTTGATATTTATGGTTTGTCAGAAGTCATGGGGCCCGGTGTCGCCAGCGAATGCATAGAAAGCAAAGATGGGCCGGTGATTTGGGAGGACCATTTTTATCCGGAAATCATTAACCCGGATACCGGAGAAGTGCTACCCGATGGCGAAGAGGGGGAACTGGTGTTTACTTCACTGAGTAAAGAAGCTTTCCCTGTCATACGCTATCGTACGCGCGACCTGACACGTTTGCTGCCTCCAACTTCGCGAACCATGCGCCGCATGGGTAAAATCACCGGGCGCACTGATGACATGCTCATTATCCGGGGGGTGAATTTATTCCCCAGTCAGGTAGAAGAACTGATACTCAAACATCCGCAACTGGCACCGCAATATCAACTGATAGTGACGCGTGACGGGCATATGGATAAGCTCGATATTCTGGCTGAATTGCGTCCTGAAATATCAGGGCAATTGTCTGTACATGAGGTAGAAAGTCTGCACCAGCAGCTTGAGCACCATATCAAAACCTTTATCGGCGTCAGTTGCAAGGTCAGCATACTGCCAGCCAACAGCATAGAGCGCACTTTGGTGGGCAAGGCCAGGCGGGTTGTAGACAAGCGCCCCAAGGCCTGAATGAAAAATACTAACCTATAGAGACCAGGATAATCATTATGGAAGCATGGATATGTGATGCAGTCAGAACCCCATTCGCCCGTTACGGCGGTGCCATGTCCGGTATACGTACCGATGACCTAGCGGCCCTTCCGATCAAGTCATTAATGGAGCGCAATGCCAGCGTGGACTGGAAACTGGTGGATGATGTGTATTACGGCTGCGCCAATCAGGCAGGTGAAGACAATCGCAATGTTGGCCGCATGGCTGCACTGCTGGCCGGTTTGCCGGTAGATGTGCCAGCCAATACCATTAACCGTTTATGCGGTTCCAGCCTGGATGCCATAGGCATAGGTGGGCGCGCTATCAAATCTGGCGAAGCGTCGCTGATCATTGCTGGTGGGGTAGAGAGCATGACGCGCGCACCCTTTGTCATGGCCAAGGCCGACAGCGCTTTTTCACGTGCGGCAAAGATAGAAGATACGACGATAGGCTGGCGTTTTGTGAATGCTTTAATGAAGGCGAAATACGGTATTGATTCCATGCCGGAAACCGCAGAAAACGTGGCCGAACAATTTGGCATCAACCGCGCTGATCAGGATGCCTTTGCTCTGCGCAGCCAGCAACGCTGGGCCGCGGCCCACGCCGCCGGCTTTTTTGCCGGCGAAATCATCACCGTCAGCATCCCGCAAAAGAAGGGCGATGCCATCCTGTTCAGCACCGATGAACATCCACGACCCGATACAGACATCGCCATGCTGGCCCGCCTTAAAGGCGTGGTCAAGCCGGATGGCACAGTCACTGCCGGCAATGCATCCGGCGTGAATGACGGTGCCTGCGCCTTGCTGCTGGCTTCAGACGCTGCGGTAAAACAGCACGGTTTGACACCACGCGCACGTATCGTCGGCATGGCCACGGCAGGTCTGGCACCACGCATCATGGGTTTTGGGCCGTCGCCGGCAACACGCAAATTGCTGGCGCAAACGGGGTTGAGTCTGGCGCAAATGGATGTGATCGAGCTTAACGAAGCCTTTGCTGCACAAGGCCTGGCAGTCACGCGTGATCTTGGTCTGGCTGACGATGCTGCGCATGTCAACCCGAATGGTGGCGCGATAGCGATAGGGCATCCGCTGGGTGCATCCGGTGCACGCCTGGTGACGACTGCATTGAACCAACTGGACCGCATCAAAGGCCGTTATGCCCTGTGCACTATGTGCATAGGTGTGGGGCAGGGTATTGCGCTGATAATAGAACGTGCCTAGAGCCAAACAAAAGGACATGGCATGACGATATACGCAATCGATGGTCTGATACCGGTAGTGCACCCCACTGCTTATGTGCACCCCAGCGCCACACTGATCGGCGATGTGATTGTCGGGCCTGGCTGTTATATCGGCCCTTCGGCCAGCCTGCGTGGTGACTTTGGTCGCATCGTCTTGGAAGAAGGTGCAAATGTGCAGGATACCTGCGTTATCCACGGCTTTCCCGATAGTGATACGGTGGTGGAGCAAGATGGGCATATCGGTCATGGTGCAGTCCTGCATGGCTGTCATATTGGAAAAAACGCGATGGTGGGCATGAATGCCGTGGTCATGGACAAGGCCGTCATCGGAGAATCATCCATCGTCGCTGCCATGTCCTTTGTCAAAGCCGGTATGGATGTGCCACCACGCAGCCTGGTGATGGGGGCACCAGCCCGCATTGCGCGTGCCTTGCGTGATGAAGAAATCGCCTGGAAGACTGAAGGCACGGCGCAATACCATGCGCTGACTCGCCGTTCACTCGCCAGCATGCAGGAAGTGGAAGCCCTGACTGCCGTTGAAGAAAACCGCCCGCGCATCGCGCTGGCAGCAGGCTTGCCAAGCTACGGCACCAAGTCCTGATCCTGACAAACCTCATTATTTAAAAGAGTAGCTCATGAAGATTTTGCAAAGCTGGATAGCTGGTGGATGGACGGGTGCAGAACCTCAACAAGTTTTGCATAGCGCCATTGATGGCAGCGCGATTTACGCCAGCCATGCTGAAGTATTGGACTTTGGCGCAGCACTGACTTATGCAAGACAGATCGGCCTGAAGAATTTGCTGGCCCTGGATTTTCAGCAGCGTGCTTCCATCCTGCGCGCTCTGGCCAAATACCTGACCGAACATAAAGAAGATCTGTACGCCATTTCATCCCACACTGGTGCGACGCGCAGTGATAGCTGGATAGATATAGAGGGCGGTGCAGGAACCGTATTTGCCTACGCCAGCATAGGTACGAATGAATTCCCGTCTGGGAATGTGGTGCATGAAGGACCGGCCATACCATTGGGTAAACAAGGGCATTTTTCTGGCACGCATATCCTGGTGCCGCGCCAGGGTGTGGCAGTGCATATCAATGCCTTCAATTTTCCAGTCTGGGGTTTGCTGGAAAAATTTGCCCCCAGTTTTTTGGCTGGCATGCCTTGCATAGTCAAACCTGCAACCGCAACATCGTATCTGACCGAGGCTCTGGTCAGGCAAATTCATGCCAGCGGTTTGCTGCCTGAGGGCAGTCTGCAACTGATCATCGGTTCCACCGGCAATCTGCTTGATTTGCTGGAAGAAACTGATGTCGTCACCTTCACCGGTTCTGCTACTACGGCGGCACAATTGAAGGTGCATCCAAATATCGTGCGCCGTTCTATTCCCTTCAATGCCGAAGCCGATTCATTGAATTGCGCGATACTCGGGCCGGATGTTGCGGCCGGTGATGAAGAATTGGATTTGTACGTGAAGGAAGTGGTGCGTGAAATGACTGCCAAGTCCGGGCAAAAATGCACAGCCATACGCAGGGCCATGGTGCCTGCTGCACAGTTGGATGCAGTAGCAGAAAAAATTCGTGCCCGGCTGGATAAAACCGTCGTCGGTGACCCACGCATTGAAGGTGTGCGCATGGGGCCACTGGCCAGCCGCGCACAGCAGCACGACGTGCTTGCCAGCATTGAGCAACTGGCAGCAGGCAATCAAATTATCTGTGGTGGCACCGTACCTACGCAATTGCAGGGCGAAGGGCTGGAGCAGGGTGCTTTTGTCGCGCCGACCCTGATCGTCTGCCGCCAACCCATGCAAAATCAGGCTGTGCATGAGATTGAAGCCTTCGGTCCGGTAACCACCCTGATGCCTTACAAGGACATGCAGGAAGCATTGACCTTGGCCGCAAAAGGCTGTGGCAGCCTGGTGGCTACCCTGGTCACCAAAGATCCGCATATTGCTGCGCTGGCGATACCGCATATGGCGGCAAGACATGGTCGTCTGATGATATTGAATGCCGAATCGGCACCAGAATCAACCGGCCATGGCTCACCCTTGCCACAATTGAAACATGGCGGTCCTGGCCGTGCCGGTGGTGGTGAAGAACTGGGTGGCAGCCGAGCCGTCAAACATTACATGCAAAGAGCTGCCGTGCAGGGTTCACCCACCATGCTGGCAGCAGTCACGGCAGAACATGTACGTGGTGCGGCTGTACTGGAATCCGACATCCATCCTTTCCGCCGTTATTTTGAAGATTTACAAATAGGTATGTCCTTGCTGACCCACAGGCGCACCGTCGGTGAGGCTGATATAGTTGCCTTTGGTGGTTTGTCCGGCGATTATTTCTACATGCATTTTGATGAGATAGCTGCTAAAGAAAGTCCTTTTGGCAAGCGTATTGCGCATGGTTATTTTGTACTGTCAGCCGCTGCCGGTTTATTTGTTTCCCCTGCGCCAGGTCCGGTATTGGCCAATTATGGACTGGATACCCTGCGTTTCATCAAGCCTGTCGGTATAGGCGACACCATACGCGCCCGTCTGACTTGCAAGCGTAAGATAGACAGGCAAAAGAAAGATGCCAAGGGTGTGGGGCAGGGCGTGGTAGCCTGGGATGTGGAAGTGACTAATCAGAGCAATGAACTGGTCGCATCCTATGATATTTTGACATTGGTGGCCAAAAAAGCAGGTGTTATTGCATAGCTCTTAAAATTTCGCCAAAAAATTAACATGACTTGCTTACGCCAAACTTGCCAATTTCAAGCAAGGCAGCTTTTTGTTAACAATATCTAAATGATGCTGAAGCGATACGGATAAAGTGAACTTTTCCAGATTGATCTGATACTATTTCTGGAACAGGACTTATTCCACCCACCATACTTGACCTTTTAATACCGACGCTTATCCCATGGACATGTTCGTTACTGATGACGAAGTAAAGCAATGGGAATGCGAATTGCCATGTTTGCAAGGGCAAGAACTGCTGCAAATGATGGTAACCTTGGCTTGGCACATGCGCCAGCGTGACACAGCTAAAGCTCTGAAACTGGCGGATGCGGCAGAGAGCTTGCTAAGTGAACTGTCGCAGCTTAACCCTGCCAGCAATACAGAGCCTCAATCCTGCTTGTCGCATGCCAGATTATTGCTGGTGAGGGCAGAAGTTGCATGGCTTTTCAGTGAGTTTGATAATGCGCATCAATTGGCAGAAACAAGTTTGCAATTGTCTGCACATGAAAGAACGCGCGATACGGCCCTGCTGGCTGCAGACGCCCACTATTTGCTGGCCTGCGTTGGTTTGCTGAAAGGTGAAATGCAGATGATGGAGGTAGAGGCTGAACGGGCGATTTTATTTGCCCGACAGGCTCAGGATAGCATGCGCGAACTGGTGGCTGAAACCGTGCTGTCGAATCTGATGGTATTGCGTAATCTACCACGTGCCATAGAGCGTTGGGGTGCACAACGTAATCCGGCAACGGCGGGTGACGACCCATTTGTGAATAGCTACGTCAATGAATTTTTAATTTATACCTCTTCCCTCAGCAGCGACTTTGCACAGTCGGCAGCGCGTGGCATACAGGTATTTGAAGTCGCCCGGCGGTATGGACAAAAAAGGCGTCTTATTAGCGTCGCCAGCAATATCGGCGATGCTTTCAATAGTATGCGTGATCACCAGACTGCCTTGCGCTGGATACAGGAAGGTTTGAATCTTGCCAGGGAAACCGGTTGGCCTAACAGTATCGCCAACTGCCTGATTCAAATGTCAGAAACCCTGCGTCGTCTTGGGCGGCTTGATAGCGCCAGAGAAATGCTGGAAAGCGCTTTTCCTATCTTGAATAATGTTGTTGGCTCACGCTCGCATTTGTTGGCCTTGCGTTGCCTGGGGGATTTGTCGCTGGATCGTGGTGATTTCGATACAGCGTTGAAGAGTTTCTCTGAACTGATTTTTTGGGCTGACAATAAAGATCACCTGGATTTCCGGATAGGCTCTCGCCGGGGCTATGCGGCAGCGTTATCTCAATTGGGGCAGGCACAAGAAGCGCAATTGGCTGCGCTGGAGGCGCTGGAACTGGTGCGACACAGTAAAGACAGTTATCGCCATGTCGAAGTCTTGCGGGTGCTGGCTGCCTTGCATGCGCGTCATTTTTTACCGCCACCTGAGGATATGCAGGCTGCCAGTGCCCCGCTTTATTATTTGGGTATGGCAATGGATATTGCCAGTCATATTGGTGGTTTTACGGTGCCGGGCGAACTCTATCAGGAACTGGCAAATGCTTATGCCGCAACAGGTAGCTATAAAGAAGCTTATGAGTATAGCCGTGAAGCCATAGCTGCAAGCGAAAAAATCCATAATCAAGAGGCCGCGAATCGTGTCAACGCCATGCAGTTGAGTCAGCAGACTGAACTCATGAAGGCAGAAGGCGAACACCTGCGCCAACTGGCTGCAGCTGAGGCAGAACGGGCTGAAGTTTTGCAGCAAACCAGCGCCGTGCTGGAAAAACTGGGTGCGATAGGGCAAGAAATTACTGGTAGTCTGGACGCAGCTGCCGTCTTTGATGCACTTAACCGCCACGTACATGATTTACTGCATGTCACCGCCTTCGTCATTTATTTGATGAATGATGACCAGCTATCCATGACTTCAGCTTTCGGTGTGGAAAACGGTGTGCCGATAGAACACGATACCGTCTATATGCACAGTACCGTATCCAATTCGATACGCTGTGTGAAGGAAAGACGTGAAATTTCCATAGAACTTGGTGGCGAAGACGATTTGCCAAGCCATATTCCTGGTACGGAAAAAGTACACAGCATGCTGTTTGCGCCGTTGATCATCGGTGACAGGGTGCTGGGGGCTATGACCATACAATCATCGAAACAGTTTGTCTATGGCGCACGCGAAAAAATGATTTTCCGTTCCCTGTGCGCCTATGGTGCAATTGCCTTGGGGAATGCCGACGCCTATCTGCGATTAAAGCAAACGCAAGAACATTTGCTGGCACAAGAAAAACTGGCTGCGCTTGGTTCACTGGTAGCTGGTGTCGCGCATGAGCTTAATACTCCGATAGGTAATTGCCTGCTGGTTGCCAGTACTTTGCAGGATGGCAGCAAAGTCTTGCATGGCAAATTGCTAGGGCAAACCTTGCGTCGTTCTGACCTGAACAATTTTTGCGAAGAAGTCAAAATGTCGTCAGAAATCCTGATGCGTGGGTTAAGCAGTGCTGCTACCCTGGTCAGCAGCTTCAAGCAAGTGGCAGTGGACCGCACTTCGGAACAAAGGCGCAGCTTTGATTTGCGCCAGGTTCTGCACGACATCATTGCTACGCTAAATATACGCATTACCCAGACTGGCCATACCATTGAACTGAATGTGCCCTATAACATCCATATGGATAGTTATCCTGGCTCGCTGGGGCAGGTTATCAGCAACCTGGTAGAAAATTCCATCTTGCACGCCTTTGATCATGTCGAATCTGGCCACATGCGTATTGATGTGTCACTGCTGGACGATCAGCACGTGTTGATCGGTTTTTCAGATGATGGTGCTGGCATTCCGGAAGAAAATCAAAAGCGCATTTTTGATCCTTTTTTTACAACCAAGCTGGGCCAGGGAGGCAGTGGCCTGGGTTTGAATATTTGCTATAACATTACAACTTCGATATTGCATGGACAATTGAGCGTCAAAAGCAGTATTGGGGGCGGTACCAGCTTTTTCCTGGATTTGCCTTTAGTGGTTTGAGGGTAGTAAGTGACAGGCTGGTATTCCGAAGTAAAAAAGGCATGTTTAATAAATATTGGTTTGCGTAAATTTTTTGTAAAAACAACTCCTGAATTTGATGCTTGTCAAGCACCGTTTTTTTGTTGTACTTACTTGAAAATAATCGCGGAATCACCTATTGTGCAATGCACCAATAATAACAAGGTACACAATTGGCTAATCAACACACAAAAAGCAGCCTGGCAGGCTTAACTCTGGCTGCTGTCGGCATCGTATATGGCGATATAGGAACAAGCCCTCTTTACACGATGAAAGAGGTGTTCTCAAAAGAACATGGCTTACCACTTAATGAAGCGAATATTTTCGGCGTAGTCTCGCTGATATTGTGGGGTCTGCTGATTATCGTCGCAATCAAATATGTCACCCTGATTTTGCGCGCAGACAACCGTGGTGAAGGCGGTATCATGGCCCTGACTGCGTTGGCACTGGAATCTGTCGGTAAGTCTTCCAAGTGGCATTTCACACTGTTGGTCCTGGGTTTGTTTGGGGCAGCGTTGTTTTATGGCGACGGTGTTATTACACCAGCCATTTCTGTTTTGTCAGCTATAGAAGGGCTGGAAGTGGCAACGCCTGCTTTTACGCCCTATGTGGTGCCGATTACGCTGGTGGTGCTGTTGTTACTGTATTCGGTGCAATACAAAGGTACAGCCGGTATAGGTAACTGGTTTGGTCCCATCATGGTGGTCTGGTTTTTGGTGCTGGCAGCCATGGGTGCGTACAACATTCTTAAGATGCCAGGCATTTTATGGGCGCTTAATCCAATACATGCATTCGCCTTTTTGACGGAGCATAAAATGCTGGCATTTCTGGCACTAGGTGCTGTGGTGCTGGCATTTACTGGTGCCGAAGCCTTGTATGCAGACATGGGACACTTTGGCGCCAAACCTATCCGCGGAGCCTGGTTCATGATTGTGTTCCCGTCGCTGGCCCTGAATTACCTGGGGCAGGGTGCCTTGTTGCTGGCGAATCCGGCAGCAGTTGACAATCCCTTCTATCAACAACTGGGCGCGTGGAGTGTTTATCCACTGGTGATTTTGTCTACGGTCGCTACTGTAATTGCGTCGCAGGCGACAATCTCTGGCACCTTCTCCATGACCAAGCAGGCCATTTCCCTGGGCATCATGCCACGGATGGAAATCGTGCATACCTCATCCAATGAAATCGGGCAGATTTATATTCCTGCAGTGAACTGGCTGCAATTGGTCGTAGTGGTTGCTGCAGTAGTTGGTTTTGGTTCTTCGTCCAACCTGGCTTCTGCCTACGGTATTGCTGTTACAGGCACCATGCTGGTGACATCGCTGCTGACTTTCTTTGTGATCCGCTACGGCTGGAAATATAACCCTTTGCTGTGTTATGTGGCGACTGGCTTCTTCCTGTTCATAGATTTTTCACTGTTCTCTGCCAATGCGCTGAAGTTCTTCCACGGCGGCTGGTTCCCGGTCGTGCTTGGCCTTGTCATGTTTACCCTGATGATGACCTGGAAACGTGGGCGCGAACTGGTGTTTGATAATCTAAAAAAACACGCCATCCCGCTGGAAGATTTCCTGGAATCTTTGTTCGTCTCACCACCGGTGCGGGTAGCTGGTACTGCAGTATTCCTGCGCGGTGAAGCCGACGGCGTGCCGCATGCCCTGCTACATAACCTGTCACACAACAAGATACTGCACGAGCGCGTTATCTTCCTGACGCTGCACAATAGGGAAATCCCCTGGGTGCCAGACGCCCAGCGCGTCAAGGTGACAGATCTGGGTAATGCCTGCTTCCAGATTGACGTGTTCTATGGCTTCAAGAATGAACCAGATATCCCTGCTGCGCTGGCACTGTGCGAGCAATTTGGACTGACATTTGAATCGTTGGCAACTTCGTATTTCATCTCGCGCCAGACCATTATTTCTACCCCCGGCAGTGGCATGGCCGCGTGGCGCGAAAGTGTTTTTGTCGCCATGTCCCGTATCGCCCGTGATGCGGCTGACTATTACCAAATACCCAGCAACCGCGTTATTGAAGTCGGCGCACAGGTGGAAATCTAAAAAGTGGCAGCAGGGGGCTTATAAAATAAAAATGCCTATGCTATAATCTTGGTCTTTCGCGGCTGTAGCTCAGCTGGATAGAGTACTTGGCTACGAACCAAGGGGTCGTGGGTTCGATTCCTGCCAGCCGCACCAGATTTAAAGGGACTAGATGAAAATCTAGTCCCTTTTGTCTTTTGGGATTTGGTTTGTTGTCGGGTTTACTGAGTTAATCTGATTGGCATGAATGACTTGCGGCTAAAAGGTGTTCAAATTGGGTTTAAAGTGAGGAATGCAAAAGTTGTTTTTGCTTTTTTTATTGACTGGCGGGTGAGTTGAAATGCACAAATACTCAGTTGCGTTCCGGATTGAGGGGAGATTTTTGATTCCATCAGAGGTTACTGACATATTGGGTTTACAGCCATCTCATGTGCGTGTGCATCCTTCGGGCGAAAATTATAATGGACGTAATTCAATCTGGTCTTACGGAGGCTCTGCATCACAAATCGAGTGGGATTCGCTGGAAGATGGGCTCCTTCATGTACTTGGAGAGCTTTTCGTAAAGAAAGATTTAATCGATTTAAAATTTACGGAATGTAAAAAATATTGGTGGTGTGGTCATTTCCAGCAAAGCTTTGACGGTGGACCAAGATTTTCACCTGAGCTGTTTAGAAAACTTGCTGATTTTGGCGCACCGCTTTTTTTGGATAATTACTTTTCTGATGATGATTAATCGTATTATTGCCGTGTCGGTGCCAGGACGTACATCGTCATTTATTATGCTTGAAGTGCGCACTGATCGAAATTCATTGTTGAAAAGTTTGCTAGATTTGAAAACCCAGATAAGCCAGACTGGATAAGAGTGTCTTGCAGATGCTTAAAATGGCGAGTTGTTTTGGTTCAATAAAGCAGGGAAATTTCATGGAAACACACCCAATTTTATTTTGGTCCTTACTAATTATTTCATTTGCTGTAAGCACAAAAATTTCCATTAATCTTTTGAGAAGACCGGGGCAAATTTGGGGGAAGGTGATATTGGTATACATTGCAGTAATTCCTTTTTTTGGTCCAATATTTTTTGCGTTTATTGATGCTCCGCCAATTTTGCCAGAATCAGAGAAGGGCAAGCAGATTCCAAAAGGAACGGAAATTTATCCTAGTTTTGATCCTTTGGTTGATGGTGTAAAAAACATTATTGATAATAAAAAGAATCGCGAGTTCAAATAAGAGGTGCAACAGAAGCTAAATGAGTTTGAGTTTCGAACGTCTATAGCGTAATGCCGGAATGCCATTGAAAGTTGGATTCCATTTTGTTAATAATTGGGAAATGTGGGCTATCGGAGTCGGCATCCAGTCCATAAAACCCCAAAATATTTCCCCCAAAGGGCTTTTTATTTTCAGATTACCCGTGCTATACTCTCGTTTTTCGCGGCTGTAGCTCAGCTGGATAGAGTACTTGGCTACGAACCAAGGGGTCGTGGGTTCGATTCCTGCCAGCCGCACCAGATTTAAAGGGACTAGATGAAAATCTAGTCCCTTTTGTCTTTCTGGTGTTGAAATATCCTTCGGAATGGCTAGGGCGTGTGGTCGTTGGCCATGTGTTCGACGCCGTTATGGCTACTGCTGTGTCAGCTTGCCAGTATCAGTTGTCGTATATTCCAGCCTTCCGGGGCGTCCTGGTTGACGGCGCTGCGTTTGATGTCGGGGCCTGGCGTTTGCTCAGTCATGGATGCGATTAATCTTTGTAATTGCATCTGATCAGGCAACACTGTTCCGAGGAAGATGACCTGATCGCGGTATTGAATCAGGATGGTAGGGAAGTCCTGAATATCCACTTCATCCACCAGATGGGCCTGGTCCTCGATATCTATCCAGGCGAAGCATTTATCAGCATGCTGCTGTGCCAGGCTGTCAAAAGCCGTGCGATAGGTATTGCAGGTGTCGCACCAGGCAGCGCACAGGCAGGCGATGAGCCAGTCCTTGTTTGCCAGTTCTGCCTTGATGGAGGGGATGTGTTCGGTATTCGTGATTGCATTCATATGACAATTTTAACCGAACTGGGCGATCGGGTGCGGCTGGCAAAAGCCAGCCTTGAATTGAATGGAACACGGTAAAATACGGGCATGACTATTTTATTAGCAATTGAAACTTCTACTGAATTGGCGACGGCAGCTGTGTTGGTTGACGGTCGCCTGTATCTGCGCGAGCTTTCTGGTGTACAAACGCATTCTCAGGGTATTTTGCCTGCCATCCAGGCTTTGTTGAAAGAAGCTGGCGTTGCCTTGCAGGATTGTGCTGCCATTGCCTTTGGGTGTGGGCCTGGCGCATTCACCGGCATACGCACGGCTTGTGGCATTGTGCAGGGGCTGGCGTATGGTGCAGATTTGCCGGTTTTGCCGGTGGTCAGTCTGCTGGCGATGGCAGAAGCTGCCAGAGGTGAAAAAAACTTTGCCGAATTTGTTTGCATACTGGATGCGCGCATGAATGAAGTCTATTGGGCGCAATATCGCTTTATCGACAATGGCTGGGAAGTCGTATCGGCACCAGCGCTGGCGCGTCTTGATGATGTCTTTCCACTGGTTAGTTTTGCGGCTCCTGCCTATGTACTTGGTCATGGGGTTGTTTTGCCGGAAGCGATTGCTGTCGGTGCAGACAGCCAGGTGTGCATGCCGCATGCAGCCCAGGTCGCAACACTGGGGCTTATTGCATTGCAGGCAGGCTTGCAATTGCCGCCCGAGCAGGCGCAACCTCTGTATTTGCGAAACAAAATTGCACTGACCACGGCCGAGCGGGAACTGGCCAAAGCGCTGGGCTGAGAGATTGTGAGAGTGATGAATTTGACGCCCGCCTTACACGCATTAAACACCTTACCTGCTTTGTGCAAGCTCGGTTATGCCGATATAGATAGAATACTGACTATAGAAGAGCGGGTGTACACCCATCCGTGGACGCGGGGTAATTTTACCGATTCGCTGTTGAGCGGCTATGAAGCCTATGGCTTTCGCGATGCAGAGCAGGAATTGTTTGCCTATTTTGTGGTGATGCCAATTGTGGATGAATTGCATCTCTTGAATTTTGCTGTGGACTTGCCGCATCAGGGGCAAGGCAAGGGTAAGTTATTACTCGATAAATTGTTCGATTATGCGAATGAACGCCACTATGTATCCATCTTGCTGGAAGTCAGGCGCAGCAACGCGCGTGCTATCTCTGTGTATGAAAGCGCGGGCTTTGCCGCCATTGGTGTGCGCAAGGGCTATTACCCAGCGCAGGATGAGCAGCGAGAAGATGCCATCGTCATGCGGAGGGCTTGCTGATGTCAGTATCTGATCAACATCGTCATAGTATGTTGCAGGAACTGGGGATAGGCCCTGTCTGGCAGTTGCGACACAATGCTGATGTACCAGCGGATGCGCCGACACCTGTTGTGGCGCGTTTGCCGCTTGATGTAGCCGGCGTTAAACCACGACAAGCAGCAGTTGTTGAACTGAGTATGCCTCCAGCCGTGGATCCAGTTGAATCTGTAGTCAGTGAGCGGCAAGTGTTACAGCAAGCTGTCACGCCAGAACCTGTGGAGCAGCAAACGCGCCCGCAGATATTGCCGCCAGAAGACGTAATACCGCTGCAACCGGCAGCGCAGGTAGAAGCAAAACCAGTGATAGCGCCAGTAACAGTGCCAGAAGCAGCGCCAGAAGCTGATGCAGACACCTTGTCGGTATCCACTATGTCCTGGGAGGTATTGCAGCCGCTTGTTGAAACCTGTCGTGCCTGCGGCCTGTGCAAGGGCAGGTCAAAGTCGGTGTTCGGTACTGGTGATCGTCATGCCAAATGGTTGTTCGTTGGCGAGGGGCCTGGCTACAATGAAAACCTGCAAGGCTTGCCTTTTGTTGGAGCTGCCGGGCAATTGCTCGACAATATGCTGAAAGCGCTGGGGTTGGCGCGTGGTGATCAGACGTATATTGCGAATATCGTCAAATGCCGCCCAACCGATGAAAACGGCAAGGACAGGCCACCCACTGCCGATGAAATCGCTGCCTGCCTGCCCTATCTGCACAGACAGATTGCACTGATACAGCCGCAAGTGATCGTCGCTTTGGGCAAGACGGCAGCGGTATCGCTGTTGGGCATGGATCTGGAAACGCCGGTAGGGCAGCTCAGGGGCAGGTTGCATCACTTCAATGATATCCCGCTGGTGGTGACTTATCATCCGGCTTATTTGTTGCGCAAGCCAGCAGATAAAAGCAAGGCATGGGTGGATTTGTGTATGGCTATGCAAGCCATGCCTGCCGCCTGATATACAAACCACACATGGATAGCTATCAGGCTGATTTCCATCAACAGTGGCAACATTTGCACAACCCCCATGTGCGTGCGCTGGCCTGGATGCTGACAGCTCCAGGCTTGCTGGATGCGCAGTCACCCCTATGGCATGGGGCCATCGCCCAGCCGCCAGTGAATGATGCGGCTAACTTGCAGCAGTGGTTGCAAGCACTGGATCATGATCCGGCTGCTTTGCTGGCATTGCTGGGCCGGCATTCGCATCGCCGGCTGGGTCTGTATGCTGAAACCCTGTTTGAGTTTTATCTGCAAGCCCATGGCTTGCTGCATGCGCATGGCTTGCAGGTGCATAACAAGGGGGCCAATACCATAGGTGAATTTGATTTCTTGTTACAGATGAATGGCTGCTTGCTGCATCTGGAACTGGCAACCAAGTTTTATCTGTTTCACATGACGGATGCTGCCATGACGGCGGGCAAGCCAGCGGTTTTGCATGATTTTTTGGGGCCGAACCTGGCGGATAGCCTGGGCGCAAAAATCAGCAAGATTATTGATCAGCAATTACAGTTGTCGCATCACCCACTGGCGCAGCCTTTGTTGCCGCAGACGGTGACTGCCGCGCAGGCACTGGTACTTGGTTGGTTGTTTTACCGGGAGCAAGGTTTGCCGCATCAACAAGCTAGCTTGCCAGGCTTGAACGCCAGCCATTGCCGTGGTTTGATCTGGACGCGAGAAGAATTGCTGTCGCTGGATTTTAATCAGGCACTGATACTGGACAGGCTGGATTGGCTGGCACCAGCGCAGGTATCGCCAGGTCAGACGCAGGATAAAGCCCAGGTAGTGGCGGCGATTCAAGACAGTTTTAGCCTGACTCAAACGCCTGTCATGCTGGCCCTGATGCAGGAAAATGAAGGGCTGATGCAGGAATGCCGGCGTGGCATGGTTGTGCCAGCCAATTGGTTTATGCGGGCTGCGGAAATCAAACGACCCTGAAGGTGACGCGCCGCGCAGGCGCGTCGTATAGCGGAAATCAGTGCTTGTGTTCACCTATCAGCGCGAGCGAATCAAATTCACGCTGGTTGGCTGCATGCTTGCGCATCACCAGATACATGGTGCTGGCAACGAACATGCCAAACAGGACGATCACCACCAAAATATCCAGGTTCAGCGATACCATCAGCGCATACAACGCCAGCATGGTCAGTACCGACAGGTTTTCATTGAAGTTTTGTACTGCGATGGAATGCCCGGCGCTCATCAGCACATGGCCGCGATGTTGTAGCAGGGCATTCATGGGAACCACGAAATAACCGGCCAGCGCGCCTACCAGTATCAGCAGGGGATAGGCAATCCAGACGCTATGTACGAACACCATGGTGGTCACGACCAGACCCATGGCTACACCCAGTGGCATGACGCTCAATGATTTTTTCAGAGGTACAAAGCGGGCTGCAGCTACAGCACCCAGAGCGATGCCGACCGCCACCACGCCTTGTAGGATGGCAGCTCTGTCGAGTTGCATATTCAGGGATCTTTCCGCCCATTTCAGGACGATAAATTGCAGTGTTGCGCCAGCTCCCCAGAACAGCGTGGTGACCGCCAGTGATATCTGACCCAGCTTGTCTTTCCACAAAACCGTAAAGCAGCCGGCAAAATCGACGATCAGTTTGACGGGGTTGCGTTGCTGGTGTTCGTAGCGTGCGCCAGTATCCGGAATCCGCATGTTAAACAAGGCGGCCAATCCATAACAGGCGGTGATGACGCACAATGCAGCTTCAGATGGTGTTGTGATATTAAAATCAAGGATGGGGAAGTCAAAGTGCAGCAGTGCTGCAGATACTCGCGGGTTCACCAGTGCACCACCCAATACCGTACCAAGGATGATGGATGATACCGTCAGCCCCTCTATCCAGCCATTCGCAGCGACCAGTTTTTCTGGTGGCAGCAATTCAGTCAGGATACCGTATTTGGCAGGTGAATAGGCTGCAGCGCCAAAGCCCACGACCGCATACGCGAGCAAAGGATGGACGTGGAAGAACATCAGTGCGCAGCCACCGACCTTGATCATATTGGTCATCAGCATGACCTTGCCCTTGGGCAGCGAATCTGCAAAAGCGCCAACAAAAGCAGCCAGCAAAACGTAAGACAAAACAAAAAATAACTTCAACAGCGGCGGCATCCATCCTGGGGAGTGCATGGAGGCCAGCAAAGCCATTGCGGCTATCAGTAAGGCATTGTCGGCCAGTGATGAAAAAAACTGTGCCGCCATGATGGTGTAAAAACCGCTCTTCATGCTTTATTCATGCTTTATATCTACCTGCTACAAAATGTCACTGGCAGCTTTATACCATGAAAATTGCAGGAAATTTGTGAAATAGGGCAAGCTAAATCATGGATACTGGTTAAAATATCAGTGTTTGTGTTGACATGTTTGAGCAGCATCAAACTCGGCATGTGGCTTCATCTGTCACTCTGATATGACAGTCCTACAACTTTTTAGCGTTAAAAATGGCAAAAGCAAAAACCAATTTCACTTGCACCGAATGTGGTGGTGTTGTCAATAAATGGGCTGGTCAGTGTCCGGCTTGCGGGCAGTGGAATACTCTGGTTGAAACAATCGTAGAAGCTGTTGGTAATCGCTTTTCTGCCAAACCGCAGGGGCTGGCACAATCGGCACCAGTATTGAACCTGGCTGAAATTGAAGCGATTGATGTACCGCGCTTTGGTACTGGCATTGACGAATTTGACCGGGTGCTGGGTGGTGGTCTGGTGCCGGGTGGTGTGGTCTTGATAGGTGGTGACCCGGGCATAGGTAAATCAACCCTGTTGTTGCAGGCGCTGGCGAATATGGCACGTATAAAGAAAGTGCTATATGTCAGTGGCGAAGAATCCGGCGCGCAAATTGCGTTGCGGGCCAAGCGTCTGGTGCTGGATGCCAAGGATTTGCAATTGCAGGCTGAGATACAACTGGAGAAAATCCTCAATACCCTGGCGGAACACAAGCCGCAGGTGGTGGTGATTGATTCCATACAAACCATGTATTCGGATGCACTGAGTTCTGCGCCAGGCTCGGTTGCCCAGGTGCGTGAATGTGCTGCGCAGTTGACGCGTGTCGCCAAGACCATGGATATCACCATGATACTGGTCGGTCATGTCACCAAGGAAGGTGCGCTGGCCGGACCACGTGTGCTGGAGCACATTGTTGATACGGTTTTGTATTTTGAGGGCGATACCCATTCCAGTTTTCGTCTGGTGCGGGCCATCAAGAACCGTTTTGGTGCCGTCAATGAACTGGGTGTGTTTGCCATGACAGAAAAAGGTTTGAAGGGGGTTTCCAATCCTTCAGCCCTGTTTTTATCACAACATGATACCCAGGTTGCCGGGTCTTGCGTCATGGTCACACAAGAAGGCACACGGCCTTTGCTGGTTGAGATACAGGCCCTGGTTGACAGTTCGCATGCGCCGAATGCGCGCCGCTTGTCTGTGGGACTGGAGCAAAATCGTCTGGCCATGTTGCTGGCGGTGTTGCACAGGCATGCTGGCGTGGCGGCCTTTGATCAGGATGTCTTCATCAATGCTGTTGGCGGCGTCAAGATTGCCGAACCTGCTGCCGATCTGGCGGTGCTGCTGGCGATTAATTCTTCCATGCGTAACAAACCCTTGCCACGCGGGCTGGTGGTGTTTGGTGAGGTTGGTCTGGCTGGTGAGATACGGCCAGCACCACGCGGGCAGGAACGTTTGCGTGAAGCAGCCAAACTGGGCTTTTCCATTGCCATGATACCCAAGTCGAATGCGCCCAAACAGAAAATAGAAGGTTTGACGATTATCGGTGTCGACCGTATTGAAGAGGCGTTGACCAAGATAAGGGAAGTTGATGATGCAAGCTAGGTTGCGCTAAGTTGCACTAAGTTACGCTAAGTAGAGTTACCTGGATTTCAGAAATGCCAGTGCCGCCTTGCTGGCCGCAACGCCGCTACGCACTGCGCCTTCCAGCGTCGCAGGATAATCACCTTTGGTGTAATCACCTGCCAGAAACAGGCCGGGGCTGGATGTCTGATTGTCTGGCCGTTCCAGTCCAGGTGTGCAACTGAAGGTTGCGCGTTTTTCTGAAATGCATTTGTGCCACAATGGTTGCAACAGGGCGGGCATGCCGAGGCTGGTGGATAATTGCGCAGCAATGTCCTGTGCCAGTTGTTGTTGATCCATGGCGCATGCCTGTTCCGATGCGCTGACAACCACGGCCAGCAAGCCAGCTTGCTTGTCATGCAGTTGACCGCGGTCAAACACATACTGCCCCCATTTGCTTTGCATGGGGTCATCCAGCAAAGCCAGCATGGGGTGTGGCAAACGTACGGTATGCTCATATTGCAGATAGCAGGTGGTGATGGCCTCATAAGTGAAGGCGGGCATGCTGTCGGTATGACTGGGCAAGGTCTGCATCAGCCGTTCTGCATTGGTGAAATCGCTGGCCAGGATGACGGCATCAAATATTGGCAGCCTGGTCGTGTCGGTTTCGTTGTTTTTGATATCCAGCTGCCATTTGCCGTCTGCATTTTGATGCAATGCCTGTACCGCATTCCCCAGTAATACCTGGCCACCATGTTTGCTAACCATGGCCGCAGCTTTTTCGGGAAACAGGGCAGACAAATCGACCCGGGGAACCAGCATGTCGGATGCGGCGCGGCTGGCACCCAGGCTGTCACGCAGTACATTCAAAAATACCTGGGCCGATGCACGCTCTGGCGGGGTGTTCAGGGCTGCGATGCATAAGGGATTCCACATCAGGCGGCAAAGGCGCTCTGTCTGGTCAAAACGTTCCAGTAATTCACTGACGCTGCAATCTTCATGCAGACGCCAACCCATCCAGCGTGCAGTAGTGGAAAAACGTGCCAATGCCTGCTTGTCGGCAAAGCTTAGTCCCGTTGCCTTCCAAAGCGCGACCAGCATATGCAAGGGTGCTGGCAACCTGGGTGCAATGAAACACATGCCATCTTCATGCAGCGGGTAGATCATTTGCAGCGGCAGTTTCAGTAGTGCCTTATCCAGATTCACGCCAGCTTTGCGCATCAGGCGCAGGCTTTCGCGATAAGCACCCAGCAAGATGTGCTGGCCGTTGTCGAGCTGATGGCCGTGCAGGCTTACACCGCGTGCACGCCCTCCCAAATTGCGCCCGGCTTCTATTAAAGTAACGCGCACGCCTGCTTGTGCCAGTTCAACAGCAGTGGCGCAACCGGCCCAGCCGGCACCAATAATGGCTATGGATTTGGCAGATGTTTGGGTCACGCTATCAGCCACGAACGTAGGTTTTCCAGGCCAGCCACAGCTTGCGTATGGGGGTCAGTGAAATGCGCTGGTTCAGCACATGGAAGCCGTCGCGCTGGATCTCGACCAGCAGGGCACGATAAATCGCTGCCATGATCAGGCCGGTTCTTTGTGCCTTGCGGTCTTCTGGTGGCAGCAGGGCGAAAGCTTCATCGTACAGCCGTTGTGCGCGTTCATACTGGAATTGCATCAGGCTTTCAAACTGTGTGCTGTGGCGTGCGTTCAAAATATCGGCTGCGGTGACGGAAAACTGCTGCAATTCGTTGACTGGCAGATAGATCCTGCCTTTGCGCGCATCTTCGCCCACATCGCGGATAATATTGGTCATCTGGAAAGCCAGGCCAAGTTTTTCAGCAAATTCGCGCGTTTGTGGATTCTTGATGCCAAAAATACTGGCAGATAATATGCCGACTACGCCAGCCACATGCCAGCAGTATTTTTGCAGGGCGGCGAAATCCAGATAGCGGGTCTGATTCAAGTCCATTTCCATGCCATCGATGATGGCCTGCAGATGTGCGCCATCAAGCTGGTATTCCGCCATGTGCGGCAACAGGGCCTTGGTCACCGGGTGGGTAGGTTGCTGCGCCAGCATGGCCTGAACCTCTTTGCGCCACCAGCCTAGTTTGCTGCGTGCCACCATATCATCTGTGCTTTCGTCCACGACATCATCCACCTCGCGGCAAAAGGCGTACAGCGCAGTAATGGCGCGACGTCTTGCAACAGGTAAGAACAGGAAGCTGTAATAAAAGCTGGAGCCACTTTGAGCAGCTTTTTGCTGGCAATATTCGTCTGGAGACATGCTGGATGGTCTGGATTAATCGGGGGAAATCTGGTTAAAGGGAGATTGCTAAAGCCAAAAGACGTAATGCTAGCAAACTGTGGCAAAGTTCATACTTATATCTGCGTTTATCTTGAAGACGTTTACCAATCGTTTCCTGGGCCTTAGATAAATGAAAATTGGTTTAATGGTAATATGCGCCGTAACAGAATGTAATCACAATGAAGAATTGCCTCCTTTGGCAACGCTAGCTCGTATAATAGTGGGCGCATTATAGTGCGCTCCGTAATTTGGGGGCGTTGCTTTTGGAAAAATTCTATCAATCCGGACGAATATCTTGAATAAATCGAAACTTTTAGGAATTATAGCTTGCCTGGTACTTATCCTCGCTGGTTGCGGTGGCTTTGTATATACCACGGTGGGTGGTACTGTAACCGGTCTCGGTACCGGTGATGTTATTGTATTGAGGAACGAAGCAAATTACACAAAAAGTCTGAGTGTAGACGGCACATTTTCATTCAATGTTGCCAGCAACGGTAGCTATGCCATTACTGTCCTGACACAGCCGAATACTGTGAACTGTACTGTAGTTAACGGCACAGGCAAAATGACCAGTGAGGCTGCGGTCAATAATATTGTCGTTACTTGCGTCCCGAACGTTCCTATCGGCGGAACTTTGAGTGGCCTGGCAGATAGTACTTCTTTGGTTCTGGTAAATAATAGTGCAGGTACGACTGCGACGGTTGCTGCGAATGGAACTTTCTTGTTCCCTAATTATGTTGTGAACGGTAATGCTTATGCGATTGCTGTTGGTGTCCCCCCTGCGGCGCAATACTGTACTGTTGCCAATGGTACAGGTACTGCCAACATCCTTAACCCGGCGGCTGCATTGACGTCTGTCGTAACATGTGTGCCTGCGGTGCCAGTCAAATTTACTGTCACGGGCCTGACAGCGGGTACGATATTGACCATGGCCAATACGGCGAATGCCTTTGCTGATAAATTCTCGGTCACAGTTGATGGTACATATGGCTTTAACTGGAGTCTGCTCAGCGGTACGTCTTATGTTGCAACAGTGGATACCCAACCTAGCGGCCAGACCTGTACGGTAGCCAATGGTACGGGTGTTGTTGATATCAATAATGCTGCTGCCTCCACTAATATCACGGTTACTTGCGCCAAGAGCTGATCATGTACCTGCACTGCCAGTGCAGGTTTTGATGAACTGCAGTAAATGAAAAACAGCCATGGGTGACCATGGCTGTTTTTTTATGTCATAGCTGTGGAGTCGGAAATGAGAAGGGGGCAGGCTGCTGCGCTTAGTGCCTGGCGCGAATATTTAGGGAGGTGCGTTGTTGTAACGGCTTTGGGCTACAGTTCTTCCAGTCGACCCAAGTTGTTGAAGTAGAAAATGCCTTCATGTTTGAAGCCCCATTTGCCGCCTTTTAGACGTATAAACGGTTCAAAGCTGAAAAATGGTACTTCACCCAGTTCTATCTTGTTGTCTGAGTGTATGTATTCACGGTCATCTTTGTTGGTAACGATGCTGTGACCCACGTTATTGCGATAATCCAGATTCACAAAACCATTTTGGCGTATGCGCAGGTTGGCCCAGTCAAATAACTGGCCGAAAGTAGTTTTCGGTGTCACCATTTCAGGCATTTGTGCGTGCAAGTGCTTCAGGAAGCTCAAGCCGTTGCGAAATTCCAGCATTTTGGGCGCATGGGTGACCTTGCCGTGTTCTACCGGGAAAGAGCGGGCACAATCGCCCCAGTATTGTTCATTGGTGGGGCTAAGATCAACGGTGATCAGATTAGCGTTGCCAACAGGTTCAGTGCCAGGCTGGTAATCGCGACCAGAAATCGAGACACAACTGCGTGACCCCAGTAAAACCAGTGCCGGACACTGGTGATACCAGGTGTCGGCATAGCCGCATTCACACAACATGGCATAGGCCTTGTCGGCAATGCTTTGTTCGGTATCTTTGGCGGTAATTACATCGGCCAGACGTTCCAGTACCGCCTTGGCGGCAGCCTGGACTACACGGTGTTGCTCAATTTGTGTTTCGGTCGGCATGATGGCTTTGATGGTGAACAATCTGTTTACTCGGTCTTATTGCTGTGGTTTGCGATGGTGGTCACTGGCATCATCGTTATCTGCATTGCTGTCTGTATCAGTATTACTACCATCGTCATCTGCCTTGTCACTGGTGCCCGGGGTAATTGCCCTGACACCGGCACGTGTCACATCTACTGCCGTACCTACCACTGCGCTGCCAACTTTGACCGTGGTCGATACTGCTGCATCGGCAATGGCGATGACAGTACAGCCATTTAAGGAAAGCAGGCAAAGCAGCAGCGCACTGCGGTATATGTAGGTTGGCAAAACTGGCTCCGGTTTTCGGTAGAAGGAAGATTCAGCGCTCAAGGCAGCAATGCATGCATGAAAATGGTTGTGACTAGCGATTCACTACTATTCGTATCATGCTTAGTGCATGCAGATTATTTTAAGTTCATTCTGCAATAACTACTATGTCTATCCGTATAAATTCGGATTGATTTGTTACCAATCGTTGCGTTTGTTTACATCTGCAAGAAAAAGCTGTTTAGATATGTGTATCGGACAACTGATGTCGTACATGTGCTCAGCACGTATCTTACATGTGACAGGCGCGCCATATCAGCCTTATCCAGTCTGTTTTGCCCAGTTTGGGGCGCTGATAAAATACATCGTATTGCACTTGCTCGATTTTTTCCAGGATGCGCATGCCACCCTGTACAACCAGCCGCAGTTCCCAGCCCAGCCGGCCTGGTAATCGTTTCGCCAGGTTGCTGCCGGACAGCATCATGTTTCTGGCGCGGGCAATCTGGAAGCGCATGAGATTGCGCCAATCTTCATTCAACACGCCGTTGGCAATCTGTTGTTCGGCAATGCCAAAGCGGCTGAGATCATCCTGCGGCAGGTAGATCCGTTTTTTTTGCCAGTCTATGGCAACGTCTTGCCAAAAATTGATGATTTGCAGTGCACTGCAAATGGCGTCCGAATCGCGCAGGTTGTCTGCGCTGGCTTCGCCATACAGATGCAGCATTAGTGTGCCTACCGGATTAGCGGAGCGTGCGCAATAATCCAGCAGGCTCGGGAAATCGGTATAGCGTGTCGTGACCACATCCTGCTTAAAGGCTGACAACAAGTCACGAAAGCAATGCAGTGGCAGGTTATATTTGTGTATCACCCCGGCCAGTGCCTTGAATAGTGGCGATTCGCTGCTACTATTTTTCTCTATGCCATCAAGTTCGGCTTCATAGCTTGCTAGCTGACGCAGTCTTTCTTCAGCACTGGCATCTCCTTCATCCGCAATATCATCTGCACTGCGGGCAAAGGCATAGATCACGTTTACTGCGGGCCGTAACCTGGCTGGTAAGAGCAGGGAAGCAACAGGGAAGTTTTCGTAATGTTTGGAGGGCTGGGTAGGGGCAGCAGGCATATTTGGTTGCGGTTGATTCATATTGTGTGCCCAATATGCCTTAATTTTGGGCGATACATAGGCAAAAATTCAATAAAAAGCTTAATGACTGAAAAGTCATTGGCAAAAACAGGATGCTTCACTATAATTACTAACCGTAAAGTCATTTATTCGATGATAGCAGAAAAATATTTTAAAAAATCAATTCTTGTCTGAACCCTGCAAGATTCGTCGTCTTAAGTTTCTACTCGTATCATCCCGGCTTGGAAAGCCTGCATAGTAAAGGAAAACTCCTGTGTTAATACCAGAAACTACCAATCATTCTCAGGCGCGGCAGTTGGCTGGCAGGCGCGTTGTCACTTACGCCTTCGCCCTTGCTTCTGCGACCTTGTTGCTGGCTTGTTCCAAACCTGCTGAAAAAACCGAAGATATTCGTCCGGTGCGGACGATTACCCTGGCATCCAGCAATGTCGACATCAATTCCGAATTGCCGGGTGAAGTCAGGCCACGTATCGAATCGCGTCTGGGCTTTCGAGTTGCCGGCAAAATCGTTTCGCGCAAGGTTGATGTCGGTGCTGAGGTCAAACGTGGTCAGTTGCTGATGCAGCTTGATCCGCAAGATCTGGCGTTGGCCCAGATGCAGGCCAAAGCCGGATTGGCAGCAGCAGAAAGTAATCGTGACCTGGCATTGGCAGAACTGAAGCGCTATCAGGACCTGCGTTCCAAGAATTTTGTTGCTGCTTCCGTGCTGGACGGCAAAGAAGTGGCCGCCAAATCTGCCCAGTCCAGCTATGAACAGGCTCTGGCCGCCTATAAAAACCAGGCCAACCAGTCTGGCTACACCAGTCTGGTAGCAGATGTGGATGGTGTCGTTACCGGTCTGGATGCGGAAGTGGGTCAAGTTGTGTCTGCTGGCACTGCGGTAGTCCGGGTAGCCCAAACTGGTGATCTGGATGTAGTTGTCGGCATCCCTGAAGACAAGATCAACTCCATTCGTCAGATGACAGATGTGAATGTGCGACTGTGGGCCAATCCGGGTCAGGATATTCCTGCCAAGCTGCGAGAACTGTCCCCAATTGCTGATCCGGTTACCCGTACCTTTACAGCCAAGGTTAGTCTGGGTGGAGATGTCAAGAATGTGCAATTGGGCATGACTGCCTTTGTCAGTTTCAATGCAAAAAATCCCAACAGCGCGATCAAGGTGCCGCTGACCGCCATGTTTCAGGAAAAGAACGCATCTTCAGTATGGGTGGTCGAATCTGGCGTGGTCAGGCTGGTGCCGGTACAGGTCGCCGGTTCGTCTGGTGAGGAAATCTTGCTCTCCGGTGGTGTCAAGCCGGGCCAGGTGGTGGTGACTGCAGGTGTCAATCAACTGAAAAATGGTCAGAAAGTGACTATCCTTGGTGTCGAGACCCCGGCAACACCGCCAGCTCCTGCCAAAGTGGCTGATGCTGCTGCGGGAGCTGCCAAATGAGTGATTCTTCCCGTGGATTCAATTTATCCAGATGGGCGCTTGAGCATATACCGCTGACGCGTTACCTGATAGTTGTGCTGTTGCTGGGCGGTATACTCAGTTACAGCAAACTGGGGCAGGATGAAGATCCGCCGTTTACTTTCCGTGCCATGGTGGTCAGGGCGATCTGGCCGGGTGCCACTGCCTTGCAGATGGCGGACCAGGTGACCGACAAGCTGGAGAAAAAACTGCAGGAAACACCATATATCGACAAGATACGCAGCTATTCCAAACCAGGCGAAACGCTGATCATTCTGCAATTGCGCGAATCGACACCGCCCAAAGAAACGTCGCAATCCTGGTATCAGGTGCGCAAGAAGATAGGCGACATCAAGGCGACTTTGCCGCCAGGCGTGCAGGGGCCATTCTTCAATGATGAATTTGGTGATACCTATGGGTCTATCTTTGCCCTGTCTGGTGACGGCTTCAAGTATGAGGAAGTCAAAGAATATGCCGATTTTGTTCGTCAGCAATTCTTGCGCATTCCTTCCGTATCCAAGGTTGAGCTGTTTGGGGTGCAAGACGAAAAAATAAATATTGAATTTTCCCAGAAAAAATTCTCACAACTGGGAATCCCCTTTGACGCAGTAGTCGGGCAAATCAGTTCTCAGAACGGTATCGAGGGTACAGGTGTATTGACCACATCCAGTGATAACCTGCAAGTGCGCGTAACTGGCGCCTTGATGACGGTGAAAGACCTGGAAAGCCTGCAATTGCGCGCTAACGGGACAACTTTCCGCCTCGGCGACTTTGCCACCGTCAAGCGTGAATACAAGAACCCGCCACAAGACAAAATGCGCTTTAACGGCAAGGAAGTCGTGGGTCTTGGTATTTCCATGGAAAAGGGTGGCAATATCATTGAGCTGGGCAAAAATCTCCAGCGTGATGTTGCTATCATCAAGGCCAAACTGCCGGTTGGTATCAAGCTCGAACAGGTATCCAACCAGCCGGATGCGGTGACTTCATCCGTCGGCGAATTTATTCATACTCTGATCGAGGCCGTGGTCATCGTGTTGGCTGTCAGTTTCCTGGCGCTGGGCTTGCATACCAAGCCATTCCGCCTGGATATCTGGCCTGGTCTGGTGGTGGGTCTGACGATACCGTTAGTATTGGCGATCACCTTCCTGTTCATGCGTATTTTTGATATCGATCTGCACAAGATATCATTAGGGGCATTGATCATTGCTCTGGGTTTGCTGGTGGACGATGCCATTATCGCGGTCGAGATGATGGTCAGGAAGATGGAAGAGGGCTTTTCACGTTTTGATGCGGCGACTTTCGCCTATACCTCAACCGCGATGCCAATGCTGACCGGTACCCTTATTACGGCAGCGGGTTTCCTGCCGATTGGTCTGGCCAAGTCTGCTGCGGGTGAATACACCTTCTCCATGTTTTCGGTGAATTCATTGGCACTCATTATTTCCTGGCTGGCAGCGGTTATTTTCACGCCTTACCTTGGTTATCTGCTGTTGAAGGTGAAGCCCCATGGGGGATCAGGCGGTAGTGAGCATGAGATATTTGATTCGCCGTTTTACAGTCGTTTCCGTGCGCTGGTGAACTGGTGTGTGGAATGGCGCAAAACCACGATCATCATTACCCTGGGTGTATTTAGTCTGGGTGTGTTCGGGTTCAAGTTTATTGAACAACAATTCTTCCCTGATTCCAGTCGCCTGGAATTGATGGTTGAGCTGTGGTTGCCTGAAGGTTCATCCTTTGAAGCTACCGAAGCGCAGGCCAAGAAATTTGAAGCCTTTATCCAGAAGCAGGAAGGCGTCGACAGTGTCACCAGCTACGTTGGTACTGGTAGTCCGCGTTTCTATTTGCCTCTGGATCAGATTTTTCCACAGACTAACGTATCGCAAATTGTAGTGCTGCCCAAGGATCTGAAGACCCGGGCTGCGCTGCGCCTGAAAATTATTGATATCTTTAAAAAGGATTTTCCTGAAGTTCGTGGTCGCGTGAAGCTGTTGCCGAACGGACCGCCGGTTCCATACCCTGTGCAATTCCGTGTTTCTGGTCTGGAAGTGAATAAGGTCAGGGAAATTGCTGATCGCGTGAAAGCCGTCATGCGTGCCAACGCGAATACTGTTGGTGTGAATGATAACTGGAATGAGTCGGTGAAGGTCGTCAGGATAGATCTGGATCAGGACAAGTTGCGCATGTTGGGTATTACTTCGCAAACCGTCATGCGTGCTGCTAACACCATACTGACAGGTACGACAGTTGGGCAGTTCCGTGACGGCAATAAACTGATTGACATCGTAGTACGTCAGCCAGCAGACGAACGTTCTACTGTGGAGGCACTGAGCAACGCCAATATTCCGACATCCAGCGGTAAATATGTGCCTTTATCGCAAGTTGCACGCATTGCCCTGGTATGGGAGCCTGGCGTGGTCTGGCGTGAGGGGCGCGAATGGGCCGTCACTGTACAGTCTGACGTGGTGGATGGTATACAAGGGCCGACGGTATCCAGTCAGATTTCGCCGAAACTAGATGAAATCCGCGCCAGCCTCTTGCCAGGTTACAAGATAGAACTGGCCGGTGCGGCAGCGGATAGCGGTAAGGCGCAGGAATCGATTGCAGCTAACGTACCGTTGGTGATCTTCATCATCTTTACATTGTTGATGCTGCAATTGCATAGCTTCTCACGTGCCTTGCTGGTGTTCCTGACCGGGCCTTTAGGTGTGGCTGGTGCGGCAATGGCCTTGTTGATCTTGCAACGTCCATTTGGCTTTGTGGCCCAGCTTGGTGTGATTGCCCTGTTTGGTATGATCATCCGTAACTCGGTGATCCTGATCGACCAGATTGAGCATGATATCCGCGAGGGTGCTGCGCCGTGGGATGCGATTGTGGAATCTGCGGTTCGTCGTTTCCGCCCCATTATCCTGACGGCCGCTGCTGCCGTCCTGGCGATGATACCTTTGTCACGTTCGGTATTCTGGGGGCCAATGGCGGTTGCCATCATGGGGGGCTTGATCATTGCGACAGCACTGACCTTGCTGTTCTTGCCAGCATTGTATGCGGCGTGGTTCCGCGTCAAGAAGCCCGCGTGATCTTTGTGTAAATAGTTTCAACGAAAAAGCCCTTGTCTGTATTTATATGCAGGCAAGGGTTTTTTCGTTTGTGAACGGGCGGGCAGGGGGCTTGAAGGGTTTTTGGCTGTATTTAAAAAAATAAGGCACGGCCGAATAAAATCCAGTAGAATATCGGGCTGGAGTTGTAATGCCACATACATCAGTTTTGGGCGACGCTTGAATTTCGGGTCGCCCTTTGCTTTTGTACCGGCGGTGCAGGACATATCTCGTGTTCTGATACTTGGCCGGTTTGCAACATAAACATCCCGCGAGGATGGCGAAATTGGTAGACGCACCAGGTTTAGGTCCTGACGCCAGCAATGGTGTGGGGGTTCGAGTCCCCCTCCTCGCACCACAGAATTTTTACTATTTGGACGATTTTCATGGCAACTGCAGTCGAAACTTTAGATAAATTGGAACGCCGTTTAACGATTTCTTTCCCGATCGCTGACGTGCAATCGGAAGTTGAAAAGCGTTTGAAAGTGCGTGCACGTACAGCAAAAGCGCCTGGCTTCCGTCCTGGTAAAGTGCCGATGAAAATGGTCGCTGCCCAGTACGGCTATCAAGTCGAAACAGAAGTGCTGAACGACAAGGTCGGTCAGGCTTTCTCTGTTGCCGCCAATGAAAATAAATTGCGCGTTGCCGGCTACCCAAGCATAGAACCAAAATCCGGTGCTGATGTTGCCGAAGGCAGTTTGGCATTTGATGCCACATTTGAAATTTATCCAGAAATCACTATCGGTGATTTGTCTGTTGCTGAAGTGGAACAAGTCAAGTCTGAAGTGACTGATGTTGAAATCGACAAGACCATCGACATCCTGCGCAAACAGCGCGTGCATTTCCACGTAAAAGGTGAGCAGGGCGCGCATGGCGACGGCGGTGCAGAGCAGTCTGCACAAAGTGGCGATCGTGCTACAGTCGATTTCGTTGGCAAGATCGACGGCGTTGAATTTGATGGCGGCAAGGCAAATGACTTCAACTTCGTTCTGGGCGAGGGCCGCATGTTGCCTGAGTTTGAAACGGCGACCATCGGTTTGAAAGTTGGCGAATCCAAGACTTTCCCATTGGCTTTCCCTGAAGATTACCATGGCAAAGATGTTGCCGGTAAAACAGCGGAATTCACCATTACCTTGAAAAAGCTGGAATGGGCGCACATGCCTGAAGTAGATTCCGAATTTGCAAAAATGCTGGGCGTGGAAGATGGTGACCTGGTGAAAATGCGTACTGACATCAAAGAAAACCTGGAACGTGAAGTACGCGGTCGTGTTAAATCCAAGACCAAAGAAAGCGTCATGGACGCACTGGTCAAGGCAGTTGAATTTGATGTACCTAAGAGCCTGGTTGCCCAGGATGGCGAACGTCTGGCAGAAATGACACGCCAGGACATGGCGCAACGCGGTATGAACGTTAAAGATGTACCATTCCCTACTGAACTGTTTGCTGCTCAGGCAGAGCGTCGCGTACGTCTGGGTTTGATCCTGGCTGAACTGGTCAAGGCCAACAACCTGCAGGCAACAACTGAGCAAATCAAGGCGCAAGTTGAAGATTTCGCTCAAAGCTATGAAGACCCACAGCAAGTCGTTAAGTATTATTTTAGCGATCGCAACCGTCTGGCTGAAGTCGAAGCCCTTGTATTAGAAGAAAACGTCGTTAACTATGTCCTGGGAAAAGCGAAAGTCACAGACAAGGTTCTGCCTTTCGACGAATTGATGGGTAACAACGCACAAGCGTAAGCAAAAAGGAAATCACATGACAGGCATCATCCGTAATTCGGCACTGGACACAAATATGCTGGGCATGGTGCCTATGGTGATTGAGCAGAGCGGTAGAGGTGAGCGTGCATACGACATCTATTCCCGTCTGCTCAAGGAACGTGTGATTTTTCTGGTTGGCCCGGTGAATGACCAGGCTGCCAACCTCATCGTTGCACAATTGCTGTTTTTGGAAAGCGAAAATCCAGATAAGGATATTTCGCTTTACATCAACTCCCCAGGTGGTTCGGTATCTGCAGGTATGGCGATTTATGACACCATGCAGTTCATCAAGCCTGATGTATCGACGCTGTGTACTGGTCTGGCAGCGTCCATGGGTGCCTTTTTGCTGGCAGCCGGTGCCAAGGGCAAGCGGTTTTCTCTGCCAAATTCACGTATCATGATTCATCAGCCTCTGGGTGGTGCTCAAGGTCAGGCTTCTGATATTGAAATCCAGGCACGCGAGATTTTGTATCTGCGTGAGCGTCTGAATGGTATTCTGGCTGAAAAAACCGGTCGCAGCCTGGAGCAAATTGCCAAAGATACAGATCGTGACAATTTCATGTCTGCTGATGCAGCGGCGGAATATGGCCTGATCGATAAGGTGTTGGCACATCGCGCGTAAGCAGTATACAAAAAATAAAACGCCCGCTCCTCGTTGGTCCGGGCGTTTTTTTATTCTGTTTTATAATGTCTGCGTGAGTTCAATTGCAATTCAACTGTAATTCAACCGCAATATACGGATGCCATGACGAAAGCCGTTTTTGCAGGTAATATGCGTACGGAAGAAGCTTGGAGTAGGTTGCAGTCATTTCTTGTTAGTCTGACTGTGCAGCCGGCCATTGGTTTCATGGATTAATTTTGTTTATTTTATATACGTATCATGCCCGATAAAAAATCCTCCAGCGGAGAAAAGTTGCTCTATTGCTCGTTTTGCGGCAAGAGTCAGCATGAGGTTAAGAAACTAATAGCAGGGCCATCCGTATTTATTTGCGATGAGTGCATCGATCTGTGCAATGACATCATTCGTGACGAAGTGTCCGAAATTGATAACATTGCCAGTGCAAAGACTGAATTGCCCACGCCACAGGAAATCACTGATTTGCTGGATCAGTACGTCATTGGTCAGCTTAACGCCAAGCGTATTCTGGCGGTAGCGGTATACAACCATTACAAGCGTCTGAAGCACCTTGGCAAGAAAGATGATGTCGAACTGGCCAAGAGTAATATCTTGCTGGTAGGCCCAACCGGCTCAGGTAAGACACTGCTGGCGCAAACACTGGCACGCATGCTGAATGTGCCTTTCGTGATCGCCGATGCAACTACGCTGACCGAAGCTGGTTATGTTGGTGAAGACGTTGAAAACATCATTCAAAAGTTGCTGCAAAACTGCAACTATGAAGTCGAACGTGCGCAAAAAGGGATCGTTTATATCGATGAGATTGACAAGATTTCTCGTAAATCTGACAACCCTTCGATTACCCGTGATGTGTCTGGTGAAGGTGTGCAACAAGCCTTGCTGAAACTGGTAGAGGGTACCATGGCGTCGGTGCCACCACAGGGTGGTCGTAAGCATCCAAATCAGGATTTCATTCAGATTGACACCACCAACATCATGTTTATCTGCGGTGGTGCGTTTGATGGCCTCGCCAAGATCATTTCCGACCGTTCTGAGCGCAGTGGCATCGGTTTCTCTGCCAGCGTCAAGAGCCAGTCAGAAAAGAGCGCCAGCGACGTTATGCAAGATGCTGAACCACAAGATCTGATCAAGTTTGGCCTGATCCCTGAACTGGTAGGCCGTCTGCCCGTCATTGCCACACTGAATGAACTGGACGAAGCAGCACTGATACAAATTCTGGTTGAACCTAAAAACGCCCTGATCAAGCAATATGCAAAATTGCTGGAGATGGAAGGCACAGAGCTGGAAATTCGTCCTGCAGCCCTGCAAGCGATTGCCAAGAAAGCGATCGCCCGCAAGACAGGTGCCCGTGGCTTGCGTTCCATCCTGGAGCACGCTTTGCTGGATGTCATGTATGACTTGCCTAGCCATCAGAACGTGGAGAAAGTGGTCATTGATGAAAATACCATCACCAATGGCGCGAAACCGCTGTTGATTTACCACGAGCAGCCCAAGGTTGCCGGTGCCTGAATCACCTGCGTGATGCAACAGTAGAAACTTAATGGGGAGGCAACTCCCCATTTTTTATTGATTTCTTACGCTTTATTTCTTTGTTTTAATTTGATTCGAAGTACAATGATTTAAGAAAACAATGACAGCTTCAATCGTAAAGCTACCCGGGGAAGCTCTCTGTGTGGCTTTTTTATTGTTTTTTTCCAAGATGGGCTTGTGTTTCCGCCCAGTGCGCCAACATTGTTAACCAGTATTTATGAAAGGTGCGCCATGACGACTACTCTGATAACCGAACAAACCCAACTGCCGTTGTTGCCACTGCGTGATGTTGTTGTATTCCCGCACATGGTGATTCCTCTGTTTGTGGGGCGCCCAAAATCCATCAAAGCCCTGGAAGCTGCCATGGATCAGGGCAAGAGCATTATGCTTGCCGCCCAGAAAGCTGCTGCCAAGGATGAACCTTCGGCAGATGATATTTATGAAATTGGCTGTATTGCCAATATCCTGCAAATGCTGAAGTTGCCAGACGGTACCGTCAAGGTGCTGGTCGAAGGCGCTCAGCGTGCGCGCATTCACAAGATCCATGATTCCGAATCGCACTTTTTCGCAGACCTGACGCCCGTCGCTCTGGATGAAGGTGATGAATCTGAAGTGGAGGCGATGCGTCGCGCCATCGTTCAACAGTTTGATCAATACGTCAAACTGAACAAAAAAATCCCTCCAGAAATTCTGGCATCCTTGTCCGGCATTGATGATGCTGGTCGCCTGGCTGATACCATTGCTGCCCATCTTCCATTGAAGCTGGAACAAAAGCAGGTCATCCTGGAAATTTTCAGTGTCTCCAAGCGTCTTGAACATTTGCTGGGGCAACTGGAAGGCGAACTCGACATCCTGCAGGTAGAAAAACGTATCCGTGGTCGCGTCAAGCGCCAGATGGAGAAATCCCAGCGCGAGTACTACCTCAATGAACAAGTCAAAGCCATCCAGAAAGAATTGGGTGAAGGTGAAGAGGGCGCTGACATTGACGAGCTGGAGAAAAAAATCCTGGCCGCCAAAATGCCTAAAGAAGCGCGTGACAAGGCACAGAATGAGTTGAAAAAACTCAAAATGATGTCGCCGATGTCGGCTGAAGCTACTGTTGTCCGCAATTACATCGACACCATCGTTAATCTGCCATGGAAGAAAAAATCCAAGGTCAATAATGATTTGACGAATGCTGAAAAAGTATTGGAAGACGAACACTTTGGCCTCGATAAGGTCAAAGAGCGCATCCTGGAATATCTTGCAGTACAGCAACGCGTCGACAAGCTGAAAGCGCCTATCCTGTGCTTGGTTGGTCCTCCAGGCGTCGGTAAGACTTCGCTGGGGCAATCCATTGCCCGTGCCACGAATCGCAAGTTTGTGCGCATGGCCTTGGGTGGTGTGCGTGACGAGGCTGAAATCCGTGGTCACCGTCGTACTTACATCGGTTCCATGCCAGGCAAGATTTTGCAAAGCCTGTCCAAAGTCGGTGTGCGTAATCCATTGTTCCTGCTGGATGAAGTGGACAAGATGGGTGCCGACTTCCGTGGCGATCCTTCGTCTGCCTTGCTGGAGGTATTGGACCCTGAGCAAAATCACACGTTCTCCGATCATTACATCGAAGTCGATTTTGATCTGTCCGACGTGATGTTTGTAGCGACATCCAATTCCTACAATATCCCGCCAGCTTTGCTGGACCGGATGGAAGTCATTCGTCTGTCGGGTTATACCGAAGATGAAAAGACAAGCATTGCCCAACGCTATTTGTTGCCCAAGCAAATCAAGAACAATGGTTTGAAAGAAGGCGAAATTACCGTTGCAGAAAGTGCCTTGCGCGACATCATTCGTTATTACACGCGTGAAGCCGGTGTGCGTTCGCTGGAAAGAGAAATCTCCAAGATTTGCCGCAAGGTCGTGAAAATGCTCTTGCTGAAAAAGACCGAGAAAAAAGCCACGGTCAATTCCAAGAATCTGGATAAATACCTGGGTGTGCGTCGCTACGACTTTGGCGTCGCTGTCAAAGACAACCAGATTGGTCAGGTAGTTGGTTTGGCCTGGACTGAAGTGGGCGGCGATTTGCTGACCATAGAAGCCGTTGCGATGCCTGGCAAAGGTGGTGTCATCCGTACAGGTACTCTGGGTGATGTCATGAAAGAATCCATCGAGGCAGCCCGCACCGTGGTACGCAGTCGCGCCAAGCGTCTGGGTATCAAGGCGGATGTGTTCGAGAAGAGTGACATCCATATCCACGTGCCTGAAGGTGCAACACCGAAAGACGGCCCGTCCGCAGGTATCGCCATGACTACGGCGCTGGTATCCGTGTTCACCGGCATCCCGGTTCGTGCTGATGTCGCCATGACAGGCGAGATCACACTGCGTGGCGAAGTATTGCCTATCGGTGGCTTGAAAGAGAAACTGCTGGCTGCGCATCGCGGTGGTATCAAAACCGTGTTGATACCAGAAGAAAACGCCAAGGATCTGGCAGAGATCCCGGATAACGTCAAAAACAAACTGGAGATCATCCCGGTCCGTTGGATAGACAAAGTCCTGGAAATCGCGCTGGAAACCCAGCCTGTTCCTTTGGTTGATGAGCCAACACCAGTGGCTGCTGCAGCAACACCAGAGACACCGGTGGATACGACGGTGGTAAAACACTAGACTGGTTAGGGCTTGTCGGTAAACGTCTGACAAGCTTTGGTGGCAAACAAAGAAAAGCGCCTGATTTTTTAATCAGGCGCTTTTTTGTTTTCGCACACTGGTCAGTGTTGGGTTGCTCTACAACATTCCACCTGAGTTGTGTTTTTGAAGTAAAAGGCAGATTTTCGATGAACACCTGTCACCAAAGTTTTCAAGTTTCAATCTGCAAGTTTGTCCGTTCAGTGTGAAGCTGTTAATCGCTGTTGATCACTCTAGTGCCACATCCGGATGCAGCCATCCTGGCAGGGCTTGAATGGCGGAAAGCCATCGTTGTGTGTGCGGGAAATCAGTTGTAGTCACCTCGATTTGCGACAGCCAGTGCAGGTAGGCGGAACAGCTGAGGTCGGCGATACTAGGGCCGGATGACAGCAAAAATTGTTTGTCTGTGAGAGTTTTATCTAAGGTTTGTAAATCGGTCAGCGCACGCTGACGCAGGTAATGCAATACTTCTGGGGGCTGTTTTTCCCATAGCAGGGCGTAGCGCAGGTTGGGTACGCTGAAACCTATGCGATTGGTTTCCCAGCTTAGCCATTCCAGTATGGATTGCCAGTCATGCTCATTGCGTCCGCAAAACTGTTTGTGCCGTTGCGCCAGATAGATGAGGATGGCATTTGACTGGCAGAGTGCTTGCCCGTTGTCCAGCAACACCGGTACCTCACCAAATTTACTGGCAGCGACGAAATCAGCTGGTCGTTGGTGTCTAGGGATGGCAAGGTCTATCCATTGATATTCGTGCGGTATGCCGGACAAGAGCAGAAATGATCTGACCTTGAATGTATGACCTGAATTGCTGCTTCCAAATAATTTCATGTTGGGACCCTGCTTTTCTGCGTTGGTGTACGTTGGCATGTATCAGCGGTGTTTTTTTATGCATAGCTGAATGTGAATATACAGCGGTGTGTCATCATTTTATTGTGTGGTGATTTTCACCGGCGTTCGAAATCCATGACCCAATTGGTCTCCCACGTGTTGCCGCCATCGATGGAAAATGCCTGCTCCCAGCGTGGCGCGTCGGTCTTGGGCATGGTCCATAAAAAGCGTACGCGTATCGCTTGGCCAGCGAAAGTGTCGTCGGCATAGAATGTACCGACTCCGTTTTGAAACTGACCGCGCATCGGTGTATCGAGGTGGCCGGGATAGCGGGCATCCAGCCACCAGATGGACCAGGTACCACTGGCTGCATCATAGCTGCGCAGGGTCGCGGCGCGGTATGGGGTGTCTGGCATATCGAGCTGGTTGTCATCAAAATTACCTGTGCCACCCAGGATTTTGATGGTGGATGTGGTGCCGGTAAATTCCTGCCAGTCCTGGCAATTAACCAGCCTGTCTTTTAGACGACGGTGTTTTACCTTCCAGTTACCTATAAAAAAATCGAAATCTGCTGCACCTGTAGTGCTGGTCGACTTGTCCATGATGTTCCTTTGATGGTGTGGTATTGCGGTGCCGGATTAGCACCTGTCAGCATCTTATTGTTTATATAGGACGGAATTGATCCTAATTAATGTCTATACTTGCAGCATGTCTTCCATTTACCATCCAACCACACGTGTACTGGCTGTACTTGAGCTATTGCAGGTACATGGTCGCCTTGGTGGTGCTGAGCTGGCTGCAATGCTGGGTATAGACAGACGTAGCTTGCGCCGGTATATCGTCACCCTGGAAGAAATGGGGATACCTGTCATGACTGAGCGTGGTCGTTATGGTGGTTATGCATTGATGCCAGGTTTTAAATTGCCGCCGATGATGTTTAGTGAAGATGAGGCATTGGCGCTGGCAATAGGTTTAATGGCAGCACGCAGATTAAGCCTGGTAGATGCAGCACCGGCAATTACCAGCAGCCTGGCCAAGTTGCAGCGACTGTTGCCCGACAAGTTGAAACTTAAACTGCAGGCGATGGAAGAGATGGTGCAACTCGATCTGGCACCTTCTGCAACGCCAGCTGACAAATTGGTGCTTGGCAGTTTGAGTGAAGCTGCCATGCAGAAGTTGAGGGTACATCTGCAATATCGCGCCGCTGACGGTATTGGTAGTGACAGGGATTTTGATGCCTACGGCCTGGCGTTTCATGCGGGTTTTTGGTATGCCGTCGGGTTTTGTCATTTGCGAAAAGATGTACGCAGCTTCCGGCTTGACCGTGTGTTGCAGGTACATGTTTTGGGCGTGCACTTTGCACGTCCAGCGAGGTTTAATGTGGTGCAGCATCTGCGCAAGGCCGTGGCGACAATACCGCGTGCATTCAGCGCCGAGGTATTGCTGAAAACGGATATGCAGACAGCGGGTGACTATTTGTCTGATGCGATTGGTGTGCTGGAGCAAAGCAGTGAAGGCGTGTTGCTGCATAACCAGTCGGATGATCTGAACTGGTTTGCGCGGCAATTGGCGGCCTTGCCATTTGAATTTGTGATTCACAAACCGCAACAGTTGCGCCTGGAGATGAGGGCGCTGGTCAGGCGTTTGACAAAGGCTTAGATGCAAAAAATGGACTGGTAATAGCCTGCATTGATATATGTAAGTGCACAACAAGGTGATAAAAATCGTCTTATTTAATAATAAATCTTCATTAAATGAAGAAAATATTCATAAAAGGCTTGCTACTTGAAAAGGTATGTGGCAAGATTTAATCGCTGAAACAAATAACACTTTTCAAACTGAACGGAAATGATTGTGAAAACCACTTCTCAACCAGCATCTTTATCGAACTCGCGCCCCTTGGCGCGGGGCGGGCCGTTGCAGAATTGGCTGGCCAGTTTGATTTCCGTCAGTGCGATTAATGCGGTAAAAAACGCGACGTCGGTTTCTGCGATATCTGATACGCAAGCTTCGTCTGATGCTGGCTGTTCTCTCACATTTTTTGCGGGCTCTTGCGAGCATGGCTATCAAGATTATGGCTATTACTGGACACGTATGATTGACATCCGAGGGGGGAACCCTTGACATTATGGAGGCAGGCAAATGCCCGCTTCATGATACAAAAGCTGAAAAGCCCGGATGCCTGAAAAGCACTGGGCTTTTTTCTTGGTTTTTAGTTTTTAACTGTCTTTAGTTCAGCTTGCGCTGACAAAGACTCAGCAATAGAACCCGCCGTAAGAACCTGTTTCCGATCTTACTGCGCGTGCGCAATTGGAGTCCATGCGAGGCTCATGTGCTGCTCAAAATGCTCATGTACTAGAGTACATTCCGCTTTTTGCGCTGCTCTTCACCTCGCTAACGCACGCTCGCTACAGATCGTAAACTGGTTCTAAGGCGGTCGTGCCGGAAAACACCGGATAACACGGGATTCTTTAACAATTTGGGAAGATGTAATGATGAAATCTTTATTCATGATCCATGTAACTGGATCATGAATAAAGAAGACATCTCAATGGGCGCATGGCACGTAGCCATGCTGCCAATATAAGGATGACGTTGTGTCATCCAGCAAGAAATGGATTGATATTCCGCTATGGACGCGGGGCTGTCTGTAAAACAGTTGCTTAGGCTGGCCAGGTTCGATTCCTGGGCGATCCACCATCAGTATTTTTCGTACTGATTCTCAAGGAAGAGTCAGGAGGAGTGCTGATTTTTAAGAAAATTAGAATAAAAATAAAAGAAGAAAATTTATGTTTACGATTTACTGGACCATCGTTTTTGATGGTCAACGATTGGCCTGCTCCAGGGAGTTTGGCCGCGATGAAATGACGAAGGCATTGCATTTCGCAGAAGCCTTGCGCGCAAAGCAGCGCAATGGTTTGGCGATATGCCATATCACCATGTCGTCGGAAAACCCCGACTCAGTTGGCCGTGCCGGCGTAGCCGAAACAGATTCCAGCTATGCGTGGAAAAAACGCAGACTGTAAGCTTGTTAGCTCTGAGTTGATGCTGCAATATCAAACGCGGATATGGAGCGCATTTTATCAACAAAAGGTGTTTGCCTGGTTGCCTGAGTGGTCAAAAGGCGCAGCCTGCAAAACTGTTGTTCGCCGGTTCGAATCCGGCACCGGGCTCTTTATCAAAAGTGCTCCTGACAGAGCACGAATTTATTACAAGGCCGATCTATTTGTCGGCGATCATTTATGCGGCGTAAGACAAATGAAAATACCTCACGATTTTTGTTTGTTGTCACCTTGAATGGTGAGCGCTGCGCCATTTTGTATTCCTCCAACTTGTGAAGAAAAGTTGGAGTGAGTTTTTGCAAGGTTTAGGCCCGCTTTCAGTTATCACAGATAGATAGCGAGGGCCTGCTAATACCTTGCTACAAGCAGTCATGAGAATCGAAAGTTTATTCTGCATGACCCCGGACGCAACCGGGATTTATCCTTGGCCGACAAAGGCAAAACCTGAACTGAAAAGCTTTATACGGTGATGGCAATTAGTCGCTACAATGTAATTACCACCCCCGTCTTCCCAAATTGAAAACATCCCAAAGAAACAGGTGATGTATGCAACAAATACTGGTATTGGACATAGCAGGAATACCATACGACTGGATCAGTCAAAATGATGCAGCGACCCATTATGCTGCCAAAAAAGTGGCGTGGGATATTGGCGATCAGGTATTGATGCTGCGTGGGGGTTATAACAAGGATGGCGAACAGTCAAAAATTGTCGTCCGTCCCATCATTTCCATACGTAATAGTGAACGGATGTCGAAGAATAGCCGACATCAAATTCCCCTTGGCGATGGTAACCGTCTGTTATATGCGCGTGACAAATATATTTGCGCTTATTGCGGTGAAAAATTTCCTTACCATGAGCTGTCGCGTGATCACGTACTTGCTCGTTCACGTGGGGGTAGGGATGTATGGGAAAATTGTGTCACTGCGTGCCGGATATGCAATCAAAACAAGGGTAGCAAACTGGTGCATGACTTCAGACCTTTGATTTATGTGCCTTATGCACCTTGTCGTTTTGAACACTTCATTTTGAGTGGTAGAAACGTGATAGCCGATCAGCTGGATTATCTGACAGCCAAATTGCCACGTCATAGCCGCCTGCTGTAATGGGGCGGCATACTCCCGATATGGTACCAATAAGCAGAAAAGAATCCATTTAACATGTATTGTAAATACATGTTAAATGGATTATGATCCGACTAAGGAACTTTAAAAGAAGGTTCCTTCCTTGTTTCATCCAATTGTTTTTTTCTTAAACATGTATATTAAATACATTAAATTGGATGCATTTACATTAAATATACTTTTTATGAGGCATCATGTTAGATATTTCCACTCGTGAGCTGGTGAAAGCTACAGTCCCGGTTTTGAAAGAACATGGCGTTACCCTGACGCGTCACTTCTACGCACGCATGTTTGAACATAATCCAGAACTAAAGCCTGTCTTTAACCAGGGTAACCAGCAATCTGGCAGTCAGCAGCAGGCGCTGGCGATGGCCGTATTGGCCTATGCAGAGCACATTGATAATCCCACCGTACTCATGCCTGTGTTGACGCTGGTAGCGAACAAGCATGTCAGTGTCGGTATCAGGGCAGAACACTATCCTATCGTTGGCAAGCATCTGCTGGCATCAATCAAGGAAGTGCTTGGGAATGCAGCCTCGGATGAACTGATCGCCGCCTGGGCCGCCGCATATGGGCAACTTGCTGACATATTGATCGCCCAGGAAGCCGCCATCTACGCGCAGGCAGCAAGCACGCCAGGAGGCTGGACGGGCTGGCGCACCTTTGTTATCAGCAAAAAAATTGCAGAAAGTGAAGAAATTACCTCTTTTTACCTGCGACCGGCAGATGGCGGCAAGGTGCCGACCTATCGGCCTGGGCAGTATATTTCGGTCAAGGTGTTCGTGCCAGAACTGGGCATCATGCAGCCGCGCCAATACAGCTTGTCAGCAGCGCCGGGTGGTGAATGCCTGCGTATTTCTGTCAAACGCGAAAGTGAAATGGCAGATAAACCGGCTGGCTTGGTATCCAATGTCTTGCACCGGGACTTGCAAGAGGGTGCTTTGCTGGATGTGGCACCACCCATGGGCGATTATGTCTTGCATGAAGACCGTGATACTCCTGTCGTGCTGATCAGTGCCGGTGTTGGTGTAACACCCAAGATGGCAATGCTGGAACACCTGCTGCATAACAAGACATCACGACAAGTCCGCTTTTTGCATGCTTGCCGGCACGGCGGTGTACACGCATTCAAACAGCATGTACGCGAGCTGACGGGGCAGCATGCCCACGTCAAATCCGTGATTTACTATGAAACACCGAGAGCAAAAGATCAGCCATCAGTGGACTTTGATCACAGCGGTCGCCTGAATCTGGAGACGGTTGCTGCTGACGTGATCTTGCCAGAGGCCGACTACTATGTTTGCGGCCCACGTCCCTTCATGCAGGCGCAAATTGCCAGCTTGCATGCACTGGGTGTTTCTGCAGACCGCATTCACAAGGAAGCTTTTGGTAGTGGTGGCTTTGCGCAATAAATGGAATTGACGCCATATCAGCACCCTGTTTATGTGGCGTCAATACCTCAGGCTTATCTTTCAATAATTTTGGCAACTGTATTATCATGCGACCTACCTCCTGATTCGAGATATTTTTATGCAACTGACCCACTTTACCGACCTTGGCTTGCGCGTGTTGATGTACTTGAGCCATAAGGAAAGGGAAGAGCCTGTGACGATTACCGAAATTGCGACCAAGTTTGCCATTTCGCGTAATCATCTGGTCAAGGTGGTGCATTTTATGGCGCAAAAAAACTGGATCATAACCACCAGGGGCAAAGGGGGTGGCATGGTGTTGGCACAGTCCGCAAAAAATTATCGCCTTGGTACCACCATACGGGAACTGGAAGGGGAGAGCGCCTTGATTGATTGCGCAAGTCCGCCATGCGAGTTACGTGGCAATTGTCAATTAAAGAGCATACTGGATCAGGCATTGTCAGTCTTTTATACCCATCTGGATACTCATACACTGGCTGATGCGGTGGCTGGCAACACGCATGAGGCTATAGTAATGCTGCACAAATTGGGTTTTGTAGATCGCTCACAAATCGGGCGTGATGCGCAGATAAAGCGTGACTGAAACTTGCAGGTGATGCCACGTCTGCATCACCTGAATTGTGCTTGACTACCTAGCCAATACGGTAGGAAGAATTGCTTCCAGTTCGCTCGCCCATACTTCATAACCTTCTGCAGACAGGTGCAGTTTGTCTTTGCTTAAGCCTTTCCAGTTATCGCCAGCGGGCGGAAATTTTTCTGCCAGGTTGAGATAGAAAATATCTTTTTGGTCAGCCAGCGGAGCCAGCAAACCATTCACTGTCGCCATTTTTTCTGTTGCACGTGCATTGGGTAAAATACTCAGCAAGACAATTTTGATGCCTGAGAATTTTTTCTGGGTGGCGGCAATTACTGCTTTGACGCCGTCGGCTATGTCTTCCGGCGTATCCTGCCAATTGTTGGTGCCTATCAGTATCACGGCTGCTTTGGGGGTGAATGCGGACAAGTCGATGTTTTCAAGGCGCCATATGGTATGTTGTGTCTTGTCAGAACCAAGTCCAAAGTCGATGGCACGCTCTTCAAAATGCTGTTTCCATACCGGCGAACCGGCACCCCAACGCCATTGCTCGGTGATGGAGTCGCCAATGAAAATCAGGTCGGCGGGGCGATTTTTTCTCAGTGTTATATAGTCATTGAAATAGATTTGGTAATTGATTCTGGGACTGTAGTTCTGATCACTGGCAACCGTGGTTGTTTGTTTGGCCGGTGCTGTGCTTACTTGCGCATTGCAAAGAGATGTGACCAGAAGAGCAGACAAAAGAAAGCGTTTCATGATGTGCTCGTAGATGAATGAAGTTCGTCAAAAAAAGTTTTACTCTGCTTGTGGCGATATGACGCCTGCCTTGAGCGACAGATAATTGTTCAAGCCGTTTTTGGGTAAACCCTTGATGCCAGCCACGACAGATTCTGCATTGATTCTGGCGCCAGCAATATTGGTGTGGGTACGCTGGTCGCTAAACAGGGTTTCCACTTTTTCTTTGCCCAGAGCGTCATAGGTTTTACCTGTGATCAAGGTGACATCAATCAGGGGCACTTGCGTTTCTTTGGCAACAGCACTTGCAAGCTTGCGGTGTTCAGCAAAATCATTCGCCCAATCTTTGTGCGGTACTGGTGTAGCAAGGATGACAGAAATACCCTTGGCTCTGGCGTCCTGTATGTACTTCTTCAAATACCAGCCGTAGCTGTGTACGATTTCGACGCTACCATCTGGTTTGGTGATATTTTCGGTTTCTTCGCCTGCGCTGCGTATGCTGCCCCGGAACTTGCCCCTGGCATCCAGTGGGCCGACATCATTGTGTCCAAATTGTACCAGCACGAAATCGCCGGCTTTCATTTCACCCAGCACTTTGTCCCAGCGGCCTTCCTGTATATAAGTGCGGCTGCTGCGGCCACCTATGGCGCGGTTGATGACATTGATCTTGCTCAGATCAAAGTAAGGTGCTATTTCATCTGCCCAGCCACGCATGGGGGCGTCACTACGGGCAGTGGAGTCGCCGACGATAAAGAAAGAGGGTAGTTTGGGATCAATCGCCTGTTTGACGGTTGCCTGCTTGCTTTCGTCAACGACTGGCCTGTCGTCTTCTTTGGTGGCTTGTGCTGAAGCCAGGCCCGCCGCAGCAAAGAAGAGTAAAAACTGTACAGCCTTGCGCCAGGAAAAGAAAGATGTTTTAGTCATGTTCATGAAAGCCTCTGTGTCAGCAATGTTGCAGCAAATGTATAGATATAGTTCAGCATAAAAGCCTTAACTGCCATCGGGTTTTTTGACGATGACAATGGCCGGGCTGGCAGGGATGGAAAATGATTCTGGCGCATCGGGTTTGGCAGGATCAAAACTGTCAACCTCAGCAAGGATGGATTTTGCCAGCGGTAGTTTGGCCAGGCGTATACCTTGGGCTATGCATTTCGCCAGTTCATAGGCACCGTAGGCATTGTGATGCGTACCGTCGCCGGGCTTAAATGCCAGCAAGGATTTTTCTGGCCCCAGGGCTTCATAGAAGACTTTGCTCATGGCATGCAGATCGATCAGGGGCAAGCCTTCTTCTTTGGCTACTTCACGTACCGCATCCGGGTAGCCTTTGTGTGAATTGCTGATGGTCGTACCTTCAAACGTGCGACGCTGTACCTGGGTGACCAAAATGACCTGTGCATGTTTTTCGGCCAGGGCCGCAGTATAGCTTTTCAGATTATTTTTGTAAGTTGCTACATCCACCACTTTCATGTCATTGTGCCCAAATTGAATGAACACATAGTCGTCAGGTTTGACAAGGCTGAGTACTTTGTCCAGACGGCGAGCTGATTTAGATGAGGACAGTGATTCGCCAGATTGCGCATAATTGGCGACACTGACATCCGATGAGAAAAAACGTGGCAACATCTGCCCCCAACTGGCGTAGGGTTCGCCCGGTTGATCGGTGACAGTAGAGTCGCCCAGCAAGTACAGGGTAGGCAGGTTTTCCACGCGTTCGATATCGATGGCATCTACACTGGGGCGTGAGCCGTTGAATTCCAATGTCAGCTTGTTATCCCAGGTAAATTGTTCTTCCCCGGTTTCGCGTGGCTTCAATTTTACTTCGCCACCGCCAGCAATGCCCGGGCGACGCACATTGACGACGAAGCTTTTTTCTATACGTTCGCCTTTTTGGGTTTTGATTTTCTCCAGCATCAGGCGACGGGTCTCGGCCTTGACCGTGGTTTCGGATACGTCATCGGTGTCACCCAGCGTGAGTCTAACGCGATAATTACCTTCTGGTACGGCGACAGAAAACAGGAAAGGTTTGGAAGAGCTGACGCCGTTACTGGTAGCACGGACCTGTCCACCATTTTCAAAGCCATATCCGGTTTCTGCCGAATAGACGACATCCGGTTTCACAGACTTGGATTTTTCTGTGGGCTTTGCGCTGAAATCAAATGAATAGGTTTGCGCGTAAAGTGTATTGCTGAATACGATACTGCTTAGAAAAACAAACACGCTGAATATCGGGAATTTTTTCATTGGGCAAGGTAAGAGAAGTGGGTGCGGCTATAAAACAGCATACAAATTATTCAGGAATTTTAGGACAGCCAGGTAGCAAAGTGTGTCGCACTGACAAACAATCAAGTCTGTGATTGGCAGGGATAATTGGTTTTGCACGGTTCAATGAAACCTATCTGTGACAATGATCGGCGGGGTGTTGGTTGTTGTGCTATAGCAAATATACGTCATGATTGTCAGGCCGGCGGGCGACGCATTTCTGGACGGTTATTGCCGGATCCACCCGGAGTAAAGCCGCCAAAGCGATACGAAAGGCCGACATAAATCAGGCGACCATCATAGCGACGGATATTGCGTTCTTTGAGTGTGTCTGTATCAATGATTGTTTCGATTTTATTGGAATTGAATATGTCAGTAACATTCAATACCAGATTCAGGCTGGGTGTAATCGTATGACGCAAGCTGAAATTGGCAGTGGAATTGGGCTGACGGTATCCTTCCCCAGACAAGGTTTTTCCTTGGGCATTCAGGCTGACTTGCAACTGATCCTGTTCGGTCAACTGGTAATTGAAACGCCCACGCAGGCTTAAGGATGATGCCCTACGTGTGATTTCCTGACCGTTTGTAGTCAGGATTTCCTGGCCAACTGCATTCAAGATTCTTGGGCCGCTTGAAGTCAGGATTTTTTGTTCGATAAACAAGAGGTTGCCGCTGGTATTGATAGAAAGCTTGGGCGTTACTTTGCCGCTGAGTGTGAACTCGATGCCGCTGGAGTGGTTGCCGCCACCGTTTTCCAACGTTGTCCGTACTACAGTGCTGCTAATGGGGATTTGGCGCTGCAAAATACTGTCGCTTTCTGTGCGATAGTAACCGCGGATATTCATATCCAGCCCGACGACCCTGGTTTCATAGGCCAGTTCAAAAGAATCTGTCTGTGCCGGCTTTAATTTGGGATTACCACTTGATTCATTGAAGTCATCGCGATAGACAACGAAAGGATTGAGTTCATTGGCATTGGCGCGCCGTATGCGGTGGGCATAACTGAAGCGTATGGTAGTGTCGTCACTGGCCTTGTAGCTGGCAAAGAAGCTGGGAATATAGTTGATGTAGTGGTTGGTGGCTTCAATCTGGGCCGTCAGTTGCTGGATGTCGATGTGCGTATATTCAGTTCTCAAACCTGCCAGCACACCCCATTTTTCATTCAGGCGCAATTGATACGAGCCATACAGGGCAATATTGGCTTCATCGAGGTTATAGCTATTGGTTCTTAACGGATTGAGAGTGGCGACGTTACTGAATGGGTCAATATTAAAAAAGCTGGTATCAAATTCGCTTTTGTTGTTGGCTATTTTGTAGCCCATTTTTAACAGACCCTGATCATCGGGACGTTCATAGTCACCGGTAAAGTCAACGATCTTGATGTTGTTGGCATTATTTTGCTTGCTGTGTACATCGGGAAAAGAGGCGGGATTGATTGCATACACGTTGGAATACGCGTTGGAACTGGCATTGTCCGACCCCGAGACGCGCAGGTCCACCCGCATGATTTCGCCGTTGATATCACCCTTGTGGTCATAGCGCCCACCCCAGCTGTAGTTGGTGCTTTCGCCACCGCGCTGTGTTGAACGCACGTAGTCATTATTGATTTGGCCAAAGTTCAGGTAATGATCTGTCGATTTGTTGTCATTGTTGCGTCTGCCATAGGAAAAATTGGCAGCCAGCGTGTCCTTGGTGCCGACGTTGTATGTGATCGCAGCATTGACGCCAGAAGAATTATTCAGACCGGCAGAACTGGACGTTTGCGTGCTGTGCTGATCAGGATTAGTGAGGGCGCGGACGGAATCACCTATCGAATTTCTGCCATCATGGCGGAAGTTGACACCGCCCTGTATGCCAAACGGGCCCTCATGGTAGCTGCCGGATACGGCACTGTTGTAGCGACCTGCAGAACCGCCATTGGCGTTGACAACACCAAAACCACCGGGTTGGCGATTACGTCGCATGACCAGATTAATGATGGGGCCGCCGCCACCTTCGTTACCAAATTGCGCGCCGGGGTTATTGATGACTTCCACCGATTCAATGTCATGCGATGGCATGGCATTGAGTGACGCGCCACGGTTATCACCCTGCATCATGGCAGATGGTTTTCCATCAATCAGGATTTGCACTTTGGTGCTGCCGCGCAGACTGACCGTACCGTCCGGATCAACAGATACCGATGGGACATTGTTGAGTGCATCGGCGGCTGTGCCATTGGTACTGGCAACATCTGATTTTACATCGTACACCTGGCGGTCAATGCGGTTGCTGGGGCGTTCCCCCTGTACTGTCACTGACGGTGGTTCAGCGCTGCTGTTAGATGCTGCATCAGGTGTAGCAGATTTTGTCTCAGCTTTACTGACTGTACCCGCCTTATTGTCTGTTTCTTCCGGCTTGGTTTCAGCAGGTTTGACTGGCGTCGTTGAATTGCCTGCTTGAGCTGGCGTAACGGGTGTGGCCGGTGCAATGGGTTTGTCCGGGGTTTGGGCAGAGGCAGTTTGGCCCATGCAAAAAACTTCTGCGATCAACACACCAAGTACCAGGTTTCGCGTTGTCTTGCCACTATGACGGACAAGTTGCGTTACAGCTGTTGTACATTTAATTTTACGGTGTGTAGTCATGATTTGGGTTTAGTTGAACATCAATGTGCGAAATTACCTACACTAGGACGTATAAATTTGCATGTGGTTCAACCTGGTTTGTATCGGTTTGTTGTGATCAGGCTCGTTTGCAGTGTTTATTCATTGTCGGACGAATCTATTTTTTTCAGATCCTCCATGGAGGGGATGTAGTCACCAATCAGGGCCAGATTCTGTATTGCTGCCAATCCCCACTGAGCGGTATCGTTGGTACTGATCCACGGCAGTTCATCAACAGGATTCAGGCTGTTGACGCCTTGAATGCGGACAGTCTTCAGTATTGGGCCTGGTGCACCACGGCCACCAAAGAACTCACGCCACGCGCGTTGCGCCAGTACCGGATTTTTATTTTTCCAGGCGACGTAGGCAGTGAGCCTGGAATGGCCATTACGCAAGGCATTAGTTGCACCATGCGGCATGCCCAGCGCCTTGATCTGTTCCTGTTTGTCAGCGTTAAAGAGTTCACAATACTGCAGCCACGCCTGCACGAATTTGGGTTCGTCTGTCAGGGTCACCAGTTCTGCAAAGATTTCTACCGCACCAAAGACAGCATTCAAATGGGTGGCTGATGCGCGGTTGCCGATGACGTTGATCAGATGGCTTGTGTCAGCATCATAGGCAAAACTATTGCCATTGAAGAAGCCGTGGGGCATTCCCGCAATATCGCGCATGCCTGTCAATATCTTGTTGCGGTATTTGATGTCACCGCTGCGTTCCCATTCGGTCAGCCAGTTACCGGCGAGTGAACCCCAGTCTGTGCCAAAGCCGGCATGCGCCTTGATCTTGCTGACATCTTCCTTGGGTTTGAGTTTGCGTGCCGGATCCGTCGTTTCCAGTTTTTTGTCTGCATCTATCAGTGAATGCATGATGTCGCCTATGCGTTCATCTGCAGTCAGGTAATAATAAAAGCGGCGATACACGGCGGCGCTGATGCGCAATTGTTTTGCGCTGCAACCCCAATGCTGGACATTGTGACGTGAACCCAATCCGGCAAATTGGCCCAGATGATGTGTATCGACTTCGCTGGTATGACGAACCATGGCTTCGGCAAAACGGAAAATGTCTGCCCGCCCGGTGCGCAAGAACGAATACCAAAGCCACAGATCAGGTGAGAGTTCAGAATTATCCCAGGAAAAACCGCCGACATCGTAACGCCATTCATGGCGGTCAATATCATAGCTGTGGCGGATATCACCAAAATCCCAGAAGCCATACCAATGGCGTTGTTCAACCTGTTCCCTGTAAAAATTAAAGCGGAAATCAAGCTGGTCTTCGATCGCTGCTTTTACCGGATGTGAGCGATCAGGCAAGCTCCATAGTCCGCCAAATACGCCGGTTGCCAGGAAATGACCAGGCTTTGCCACCAGTTGTGGCGGCGTCTGTATGGCGTCGGCAAACTGCACCAGCTTTTCCCTTGAAGGGGTGGCGGCGCATACCCACAAGGTGATTTCGCTGCTGCGAGCCACACCCATGGGGCTGCCAAATCCTTTTTCATAATCTTCGTAGGTAATTTCCAGGCCTTCGCGTTCCTGGTCATGGGTTTCCATACCCATGCCATCATGATAAAAACGCAGGTCCATGGCCGGGGCATCGGGCGACCACATCCAGACAGTGACCTGGGCTGTATCGGTATGCGCCTGGCGGATATCCAGTTGGGTCGGATGGCGTTGCCAGAAATCGCGCAAGCCAAAAGCGACACCGCCACTGATGCCGCCTATATAACCGGTGCCGGGTGATCTGTGCCCCCAGGCTGCTTCCACCCAGCCATAACCCGACTTGGTGCGCTTGCGTATCTTGAAGCCGTCTGCTGATTGTTGTGAAAGGGTGTAGTCGCCCCATGCTGGCACCAAGTGAATCAGACGTTGTATCACGTCCGGGAACTGTGTCAATGGTGGGCAGGCCAAACCTGCCAGTTGGGCATTGCGTACTGCCGGACCGGGGTCACGGCGCAGGCCGGTCATGTTCCGTACGCCTTCTGCCCACAAGCCTGTATTTTCACCGGCAAAGCGCACATGTCTGTCATACATTGCGTCACGCATGACGACATCGAAGCGCAAACCTATGCCGCGCAAGAAGTCGCGCTGTTCATCGCCATCATATACAAAGCTGTGCATGACGCGTATCGTATCCGCCCCAGCGTAGAAATACAGCCTGACCACGAAAGGCAGCCAGGCACGGTTAGCGTCCTTGTGCATGCCTTCTACCTTCAGCACGGCACGCACCGGGCCATTTTGTTCAAGGCTGACCTGGTTGATATTGCTGACGTAATTGTGCTGACGGGTAGTGCCATTTTCGCCATCCGGCTGATCGTCGCTGATGAGCACCAGATGGCCGTTGCGCATAATGTCTTTACCATCACGCTGTACGCTGCGAATGAATTGTGTGCCCTGATTGGCGACGTCGCATACCATTACACCCGTATCTATCAGATACCCGTCTTTGCTTGGTCTGACGCTGACGATTTTTTCAGAGGGCAGGGTAGTCTTTGCTATAGGCTTGATCTGTAATTCTGAACCAAGGCTGACACCTGCGGCGACGGCATGTGCGGTCCATTTCAAAGAACCATCGGGCCAGTATGCCAAGGGCCAGCTCTGGGTGGGCAAGTCTTTGCCATCCTGATTGATCAATTGAAATTGCTGATTTTTGGCGACCTTGCCGCGCGGCCAGGGGACACCCACTGTCGTACCTGTCAGTATCTGCGGGGTTTTGGCTTCCAGCCAGTTCAGGCGTATGAACTCATCTGCTTTTACTGTTGTACCTGTATCACCCGCTGACAAATGCTGCGCCTGCAGGGAAGGTATTTGACTGGCCAGTGCAGTAGCTGCGGTTGTTTTGATAAAACTGCGACGCGTTAATTTAAACATTGCTCGTTTCTTTGTATGTCTGATAGAGATCGGTATTTTCGTTTGTCATCAGCGTTGCAGATTGTTCGGGCTGGGTACCAGTTCCAGCGGCACACCACCGCGTACTGCACGTACCTTGACCAATTCCAGAAGCTCCAAAGCATTTGCTGCCTTGCCATCGGTACTGACTGCCAGTGAAAGCGTATTTTCACCGTTCGGATTTAATATGCCCGGCGGCAGGATGAAGAGACGTTGCGGTCCTATGTGGGAAATGAAATTTCCCATATTCCAGCCATTGACAAAAATCAGGACGCGATTTCTGCGATCTGAACGTGGCTGGCTGGTTTCACCAATCGCCAGACCCAGTTGCACATCATGGCCTGCTGGCATATCCAGGGTGAAATTGGTGCGCAACCAATACGTACCTGCCGCTGGTGGTGCTGCGTCGGGGCTGGATTTTTCCCAGCCACTGTTGTCTGACTTGGAATCGGCCTTACTGCTAATCGGCAAATACCAGCCTGCGCGTTCACCAAACAGGCCGCCGTTGTTCAAAGGTCCGCGTACCAGATCGGCAATTTCTTCACCACCTTTATTGCCCTGGATTTTCCAAGTGATCGGTGTGGCAAATTTTTCTTTGATGTCATGCGTCAGCGACACACTGATCAAACCACGCGCGACTTTATGTTCATCATCGGCGGCCAGGTCCCAATTATGGGAATTATTTCTGACCATGACGGACAGTACATGCTCGCCTGCGCTTAATGCTTCGGCGGGCAGCTTGAAGCTGGCCGTGCCCCAGTTATCTGGTTTGGGTTTTCCGGTTGGCATTTCATTTTCACCGATGTAGACACCATCCAGCCATAACTGCATGAAGCCTGCACCGCCACCGCCATAGCTGATTTCCAATTGTTCAGGCAGTGGTTTGCCAGCCTGTACCTTAAAATAGCCGCGATACCAGACATCGCCATGGTGGAAGCCATAATCACTCATGCTGAGTATGGGTTGGCCAGCAGGTGGTGTGGTCTTCACGGTAGCTGCGGTAGTGGTCAGGTCAGCCTTACGCCACTTGCCGTCGTCAAAGACTTTGGCTGCCTCGGGTGAATCCATACGACGCATCCATGTTTGCTGCATCAGTTTCGGTAAAACAATGTCGGCGGGGCCAGCCAGCGGTTCTGTCGACAAGCTACCATCAGCATTCTTGTTGCTGGAAATGGCGACTGTATTCCAGGTGATTTGGGTGATGCCTTTCGGTGTCCATATATCCAGCTTGCTGCTTTGTTCGGTGTCGCCGCTCAAGTGCAGGGTGTTACCTTGTATGCTGGCCTGGCGCACCAGTGCCGGTGAGCGTTCAAGGACAGTTCCTTGTGCAGTTTCTTGACGCCAGAAATCGCGGCCGGTTTCATCGTCAGCCAGCAAGAGCAGTAAATCTGCCTTGCCACCACCGCTGATGCGTATGCGTATCAAATCCTTGTGCACATAATTCAATCGCAAATCGCCGGTTTTTGGGTCAAACACTGCATTGGCCGCACCTTCCAGCACTTCAATCTTTGGAGCGGATTGATAGCGAAATACGGTTTCACCATCCTCGCCCTTGCGGCCATACAGCAAGGCGATATCGCGCTCGTCTTGTTGCAGATGAGTTTGGGTATCGGATGTGGTATAGACTAGGTGCTGGCGTTCCAGTGCATAGTCTGACAACAGCAGTTTGACGTTCTGGTCCTTGATACGCAAAGTACCTGCCTGCGGGATCTGGTAGCTGCCATCGCGGGTAGTGAGCTTGAAGCTGAACAATTCTTCTGTGGTTGAATCGGTCGTGGTATGGATGGCGAAAATCAGATGCGCGCCGTTGACAGAACTGACATTGTGATACAGCTTGACCGCAGGATTGGAGGCGGTGATTGCCTCACCTTTATCCATGGCGCTCAGCACAGATTTGGTAGCATCCACAAATTGCCCCATCTGCTTCAAAGTCAGGGCTTTTTCGCGCAAGCCACGGCCTTCGTCGATGGCAGCACCATAGTCGTAGGACGTATACACCACCTGTGCTGGCAACCAGCCCCATGATGTACCGCCATACATCATATAGATGGAATGGATGGAAATGCCGTTGATCAAATTAGCACCATAGAATGTGCGTACATAATTCGATCCGGTACGCTGCGCGGTACAGTCATAGGTGCCAACGCTACCCCAGAAATCAAACCAGCCGCCGCCCATTTCTGCCGCAAAACCTGGCGTATTAGGTGAGGCGAGGGCACCAATCTTGACAGGCCCGGTTCCGGTGTTGGCAGGGATTTCACCATACATACCCCAGTTAGGTACGACATTCGGCTTGCCAATTTCTTTGGTATTGGTACAGCCACCGCCAGGGTAGCCATCAAAACTGTACAAGTCTGTTGGACCGGGCACCGCATAGGGCGCGCTGGAGTTAGGTGGAGTCCAGTTAGGCAGGCGACCGGCAGAATTGTGGAACAGCGGCACGCTGATACCATCCGCCCTGGCTTTATCCGCCAGATGTTGCATATAGCGCTTATGCGTATCCGAGGTATTTGATAATTCGTTTTCCAACTGATAGGCAATCACGGTACCGCCACCAGTGGTAATTTGATGGCGCGCGATAATCGCGTCAATCTGGGTCAGCCATTCATCTGCTGATTGCATGTATTCAGCAGCATCGGTACGGGCAATCGCTTTTTGCCGGGCCATATAACCGGGAAAGCCTCCGCGTGTCAGTTCTGCATTCACATACGGGCCAGGGCGTGCTATCACATACATGCCTTCCTGCTCTGCCATTTCTATCGCCAACTCTACATTGCGTACGCTGGAAAAATCATATTGATTCGGACGTGACGAGTGATAACCCCAGTCAAAGTAAATGGCCACAGTGTTGAGACCAGTAGCCTTCATTTTTTGTATGACATCACGCCACAGTGAGGGATTAGGTAGCCGGAAAGGGTGAAATTCACCCGCCCAGATCATTTCTCTTTTGCCGTCTATTATCAGCGAGTGTTTATCCCAACTGATTTTTTTCGCTGGTGATTTGGCAGCAGTGGCTTGCGCCAGCGCTTTAGTCGGCTCGCTGATGACGGTGAAATGGCGCACTGCACCTGACACGCCGCCCAGTTCCTGCCTGGCTGTCCAGGTTTTGAAATGATCCTTGCTGTCGGAATACCAGTAATGCTTAGTCGTATAGTCGTCAAAGTAAATGCGCCAGCCGCCATTTTTCAGTTTGACCAGGGCCTGACCTTCCGATGGTTTACCCCAACCCGCCCAGTCGCCGGTCTTTTCCACTGTCCATGGGCCGGTGAGGGCAGGGGCGGTCGCCATCTCTATGTATTTGCTGGTTTCATTTTTAGTGAAGACCACATAGCGAGATCCATCCTTGATGGGGAAGGTATCAATATAATTATTTTGCAGACCCGCCATGGCCTGGGCCTGCGAGAAATTGGTATAAGTCTTGTTCAGCGCATGTAGCACATACGCACCAAAGGGGCCTTTGGTCCCCTGTGTTGATACGGACACGACAATGTGGATGGAGCCATCACTGTCGGTAAACCATTCTGGTGCCCAGACATTGCTGATTTTTGCATTCGCATCCGGCAATTGCAGGCGCACGTCACGCACATGCTGCCAATGGCGCAGGTCGTCGCTTTTGGCGACACCAAAAGTATCACCAGCCCAGCCGGTCGTGTAAATTACATAATAATAGCCATCGTCCGCATGCAAAATGGATGGATCACGCAGCAAACCCTGTGGTGGCGTATACGCTTCAGAAGCCAGTGGTGCAAAGCTGGTGCCATCGGAAGAGGTGAACAGGCTGAGTTTGTTTTGTGATGTAGAAGGAAAGGCAGACATCAGGAAAGTGGTGTCGCCTTTCAGCGGAATCACTTTTGGATTGGCGTTTGGTGGGGCCACAGTACTGTTGGTCTGTACCTTGTTGGTACTGGTCAGCCCGAAACTGTCCATCAAGGCATCACCGGTGACCGGTGGGTTTTGTGGCGGATTTTGAGCCTGTGCTGTATTTTGTGTCTGAGCATGTACCAGACTGACGCTGCACGTCAATACCAGCACAGTCAATCCGAATCGCACTACTGAGTTCATCATTTTCCTTCTGACGAATAGTCAAACAAAGAATTGGGAATGAGTAGATGAATGCCCACACTTGGCAAGGAGCCATGTTCATCTGGCGTAGAAGCTTGGTTTGATACGGCTTAGTGTGAGATGTCTCTATTTTTATCGCCGCATCAATATTTTAAAATGCAGCTTATTATTTTGAGTATCAATTTCAGGAAGAGGCGTGTCAACAAAACTGAGCAGGTTTGCGTCATGTAATCACATTTCTGAGCAATGGCTGGATATTTGTGTTTCCCTGTCAACCAATTGAATATGTGCAGTTAATTAACTGTTCTTCGCACGATTGGTTTTGCGCATTCAGATAAAATCGGTCTCGTTCTGCTCAATATTAATCATCAAGTTGAACGTTGTGACTGAACGTCCATTTCTTTTTTAATGGTAATCTCGACTGATATTTTGCGTGGATAAAAAGAAAAAGCACCATGACAAATCTATTTTAAAAAGATCAGCCGGAGACAAAAAGATTGAATAAGCAGACATCATCGCCATTGCGACGCGGTTTTTTGCGCATGTTCGGTACCGGTGCCTTAGCCGCAACGCTGCCTGTGTACGTACTGCCAGCGATAGCGCAGACAAAGACCGTTTCAAATGCGAATCTTGCAGGTAATTTCAATGTCAGGGCCTACGGCGCTGGCGGTGATGGCAAAAAGGCAGATACCGATGCCATCAACCGTGCCATCAGTGCAGCTGCAACTGCAGGGGGCGGAACGGTATTTTTCCCGGCAGGTAAATACCTGAGTTTTTCCATCCGTCTGCAAAGCCATGTCAGCCTGTATCTTGATGCCGGTGCCATCTTGATTGCAGCTGATCCGGCAAAACATGGCGGCAGTTACGATGCAGCAGAACCGAATGAGTGGGATGCTTATCAGGATTTTGGTCATAGCCATTGGCGTAACAGCCTGATCTGGGGTGAAAACCTGGAACATGTATCTATCCTGGGAACCGGCCTTATCTATGGTGCAGGTTTGACCCATACGGGTCCGGGGCCACGCCGCGTACCTAAGCCTGGCGACATGCCATCCAGCCTGGGTGACAGTGACCCACATGGCGAGCGTGGTAGTGGCAAGCCTTACGGTGCCGATATGGCAGGTAAGGGTAACAAGGCGATTGGACTTAAAAACTGCAGGAATGTCATCCTGCGTGATATCACTATTTTCAATGGCGGTCACTTTGCCTTGCTGGCAACCGGCACCGACAATATGACGATAGATAACCTGAAAGTCGATACGGACAGGGATGGCTTTGACATCGATTGCTGTCGAAATGTTCATATTTCCAACTGCAGCATCAATTCTCCGAATGATGATGCGATTTGCCTCAAGAGTTCGTTTGCGCTCGGGTACAAGCGCTTTACTGAAAATATCAGTATCACCAATTGCCAGGTATCCGGTTTTGACCTCGGCACCTTTCTGGATGGCAGCTTTCAGCGCAAGCAGGAATTTGCGCCAGACAAGGAGGGCGTTGCTGGGCGCATCAAATTGGGTACAGAGTCGAACGGAGGCTTTCGCAATATAAGCATCTCTAATTGCGTATTCGAACGTTGTCGTGGTCTGGCTATTGAGAGTGTTGACGGTGCTATTATTGAAGATATCACCGTCAGCAATTTGGCCATGCGTGATTTGACCAATCCACCACTATTCATCCGCCTGGGCAGCCGTTTACGTGCGCCGGATGGAGCGGTAACCGGTGCCATACGACGCATCAATATCAGCAATATCGTGGTGTCGGGTGCTGATTCTCGCTATGCATCCATTATCAGCGGTGTGCCTGGTTACCCGGTAGAGGACATACGTATCAGTAATGTACATATAGTGCATCAGGGTGGTGGTGATATCAGTAAAGTACCTGCCAATCCGCCAGAAAATGCCGGTAGTTATCCTGAACCTAGCATGTTTGGACTTAGCCCGGCGCATGGCCTGTTTGCGCGCCATGTCAAACATCTGGAGTTGCATCATGTGGATATCGCCTGCAAGCAGACTGACAACCGTCCTGTCTTTGTTTTGCATGACGTGAGCGACGCTTATTTCGATCGGATGATTTTCCCTCTGCATTCAGGTGTACCGGGGTTCAGCTTGCAGGACGTGAACGATTTTTCCCTAAAAGGCTGTAGCGGTCTGGCAGATACACAGCGCAAACGGGTAGAACGAGAGAGTTTGTAAAACGGAAGTGCTTGCAGGCAGTTCTAATCATTATCGCAGTGACGATCAATGCTTCATTGCGGTAGTACCTGCATCTGCTGTGCCAGTGAGAATGCCGCATCAATGGCAAGGTGCCGATCTTGTCTGCAAGGTGTACGTTTTGCGCCTTGCCTTGTACGCCAAATTACCTTATTCACGCTCACGCTGATTGATGAATTGAGTTCTACTAATTTTCAGGAAAATCTGATTAAAATCTATTTCGATTTATATCTGTTTTCCGTACTTTCATATGACTTGAATTGCACACGGAAAATTTGGAATTGTCACCAGAAAGCAACATCGTGTTTTGCAGGGTGTACGACCCTTGCCTGACGGCTTACCCGATTTGATGGTGCGATATTTTAATAAATAATTAGCATCAAAATTCAAGGGGACTATTGACGGCTGCTAGTCATGTGTGATGCGCAGAAGTGGCGCTGGGCATGGTTTCTCGAGTGCTGTCTCATAAAAAACAACGCCTTTGCATTCTTCCACTTGCATTCTCTTTTATTTTCAATAATGCAATTTGTAGCGCATGAAAAACGATGAAAATCGTTGATCACTTTCAGTCATTTTCATGCGTCTTCGTTTGAATTGATCAAATTTCTGCTTAAAAACCAATCACTTTCTTGATTCTTTTTTTAGAGCGCGTAATTGGAATTAATCATCACTTAGAATCAATTTCGTTGAATGTGCTTGTTTTTATGACAGACCAAAATCAATGGTCGAAACACAGCCAGTAACGTAGCTAATAAAGCAGCCAATAAAGCAGCCAATAAAGCAGCCAATAACACAGCCAACATATGGCCGACAACCGGAGGAGACAATTGTGTTAACTAATCGTAGCAAAAAGACGTTTTTCAATCCCAAACTTAAAGGTACAGCTTTGGCTGTACTGTCCGTCATGGCCGCTAATTCAGGCATGGCACAAGACACAAAAAAACCTGACGATACAAAGGAACAGGCTGATCAGGTTGTCGTCGTTTCTGGAACACGTAAATCGGTCGCATCTGCCATTGACAGGAAACTGCGTGCGGACACCGTCGCCGATTCCATCGTTGCTGAAGACATTGGTCAATTCCCTGACAAAAACGTTGGTGAAGCGTTGTCGCGTGTTACAGGCGTGCAGCTCGAACGTTCTTTTGGTGAAGGCAGCAGCATTTCCATTCGAGGTGTCGAGCCGGATTTGAACAGGATTGAAATTAATGGTGTATCGGTACTGAGTACCACTGGCACAGCCGGTCGTGGTGCTGATCTGCGTGAATTGCCAGTAGAATTGATTTCTTCCATTGACGTTATCAAAGGCGTGACCGCCAATATGACTGAAGGTGGTGTCGGCGGTACTGTACAAATTAATACACGCAAACCACTCGAATTCAAGAGGATGACAATAGTTGGCAGCATTGCTGGGGAGCAGGCGCCGCAACGCGGTGGTATACAGCCCCGTGCCAACTTTTTCATTGCGGACAAATTCCTGGATGGTCGTCTTGGTCTGATGGCAAACGTGATTTATGACAAAGTATTGACACGTGGTGATTTCTCGCGAAATACTTCATGGCGCTATCTCCGTGACTGGGATTTTTCTGCAGATAAAACTGTGCCCAGCACAGATCCAGTTCTGGCCGCTGTGACGTCCAAAGCAAATTGTTCCAATTTGAGTAGCCCTGCAAATGCGACGCAGACTGCTGCAGCAGCAACAGCAGCACTGCAGGCTAACTGCGTTTCTCAATGGAATGACTATTCACCGCAGATTGCCCGTTACGGCATCTGGGAACGTGATAATGAAAGAACGTCAGCTGAGCTGACGGCGCAATACAAATTCACCGACCGCTTGAGTGGTTGGGTAAGTTACCAGGCAAATATTCAGAAAGAAAGACTGCGCGATTATAACTATGGCACAGACTTTAGTGCGGTATCGCGTTTGTCTAATGCAGGTACTTTACCTACTTATAATGCAAGCACTGCGGTACCAACGGGTGGATCTTGTACAGCTGCTTCTACAACAACCACACCAGTTGGCATGGTTGTGGACAATCATATCGTTACTCAATATGTATTGGGTAACTGCCTGGTGCCAGGTAGTGCAAATTCACCAAATGGCGGTCAGGGAGCGTTCAGCACATCATTGCGCGATTTTGCATTGAAAATTGATTCTAAATACACGACAGCCGGTTTCAACTATAAAGGTGAAAAACTGGATATAGATGGTTTGCTTTCTTCTGCCAAAGCGACTTACAGCAGTGACTCCAATAATCTGGTATTCACTCAAAATGCTCCAGGGTTGCAAGTCAATCTTGATTCGTCCGGCTTACCACATTTTACGTTTCCGTCAGGTTACAATCCTTCGAATCCTAATTCTTATATTTCTGCACAATTGCAATATCGTCCATCAGAAACGGTCAATAAGGAAGACCAACTCAAGCTGGATTTCAAATATAAGTTGAATATGGATTTCTTGTCACGCATCTGGTTTGGTGTGCAGGCGCAGCAGGCAAAATCCAGTCAATACAATGGTGGCGGTTACTTGGCAAGTGCGGGAAGTGACCTGGTCAACACCGCTGATGACGTGTATGTGCAAACGGCAAACATCAATCAGACATACAACTTTGATCCACTAAATACAAGCAACGCGGTGCGTGCATTAGTTGGTCCGACAAATCTTGCTGATGTAAATGCCTGGACCAAGTCGATCAATGCTTCTGCGATGGCAGCATTGGCACAGTCTGCGTTCTCTACTTCACCCGGAACCTTCTTCAAGGGCTATAGCAGTGCTGGTAATGTGCCTACAAATTGGGTAGCGCCGACTTATGCTAATGCAGGCTCGTTGTTTGACTTGACACACTTCAATCACGATTATCTGTACAACGCACCTGGCAGTGATGGCAAAATGTATGCGCAGATTCCTGCATACGTTGTCGATGAAAAAGTTAAATCGACCTACTTGCGTGCGGACTTTGAAACAGAATTATTTGGCAAGGAAATCTTTGGTAACGTAGGCGTTCGTTATACGCAAACGCATGACACTTCTCAAGGTTTGTTCAAGCAACAAGTCAATGTAGAAAAAACACCTGGATCATCTGCTTTTACTACATACATTGTCTCTAATTCGGTAACGAGTATTGATAACACCTACTCTAACGTACTGCCTAGCTTTAATGCCGGTGTATGGTTGATTCCGAATCATTTCCTGGCGCGTCTCGGCTGGGGTAAGGTCATGGCTCGTCCACGTATTACTGATATCGTCCCGAATGCAACATGTACCAAAAATAGTGGTGCTATACAATTTGGTGGCGATGGAACAGACGATTGCACGGCAGGTAACCCATCTCTGAAACCGTTCCAGGCTACCAATACAGATTTAAGTCTGGAATATTATCCAAACGCTGATAGTCAGCTTAGTCTTGCACTGTTCCGTAAAGACATTACGGTCGGTAACGCAGTTAAAACTAATGTCTCAGGTGTTGATTTGTTCAAGGACGGCACTTTGTGGGATGTTACCATGCCAGTCAATTTCCCTGGCGCCGTGACCCGTGGTGTGGAAATAGCAGGCAGAACAGCATTGACTTTCTTACCTGGTATACTTAGTGGTTTCGGTGTGGATGCTAATTACACGCGCATGAATTTCACTTACGCTCCAGGTACAGAACAACTGAATCCATTGGATGGTTCGATTCTTCCTTATGCAGGTTTGTCCAGGAATGCGTATAACCTGGGTCTGTGGTACGACAAGGATAAATTTAATGCGCGTCTCGCCTATCATTACCGTGATCGCTATTACACAGGTACTTTGGACGTCTCAAAGAATCCAGTATTTAATGAAAAAACCGGGTACCTGGATGCGAAGATCCAATATCGCTACAATCGTTTCGTTACTTTCTCATTTGAAGGTAAAAATCTGACTGACCAGGCGAATGTTACTGACGCCGGTGATTTGTCCCGGCCGAATGAATTGGCTTGGTATGGCCGTCGTTACTTCATAGGTGTATCGATCAAGAATTAATTTGTTGGACGTTTTGGAAAACGCAGTAGTTGATACCAGCCATTTTTGATCAGATGGCTGGTTTTTTTATTTTAAAATACTGAATACTTATCGGATGCTCTCTTATCTTTCACTTTTCCCATGACCTCATTTTTCAAACGAATAAGCATTCTTTACCTGTTCTTGATAGTTATGATGTCCGTCTGTGGCTCGCTGTTGGCTCAACCGGTTTTCAATAATCCTGTCGTAAAAAATAGGGCTGATCCACAAATAATCCTGCATACGGATGGCAATTATTATTTCACCGCTACCGTGCCGGAATATGATCGCATTGAATTGCGACGTGCCTCAAGCATCAATGATCTTGGTACGGCAGATGCCAAAGTGATCTGGCACAAACATGCGAGTGGACCCATGAGTCATCACATATGGGCTCCAGAATTGCATTTCATCCAGGGGAAATGGTATGTGTATTTTACTGCAGGCAGGGCCGATGCCATTTGGGATATCCGTTTGTATGTACTGGAAAATTCTTCAGCTAATCCGCTGGAAGGCGAATGGATAGAGCGTGGTCAGTTAAAAACTGGAAGAGAATCATTCTCGCTGGATGCAACCACCTTTACGCTGGCGGGACAACGTTATCTGGTATGGGCTCAGCGTGACCCTGCGCCGGGTAAAAAAAGTACCAATATTTACCTGGCAAAAATGGATACACCTTTGTCGATTGCCGGGCCGGTCGCCTTGTTGTCGCGTCCCGATTTTGATTGGGAAAAAGTGAAGTATGAAGTCAACGAAGCACCTGCGGTATTGGTCAGGAATGGTCGGGTCTTCATTACCTATTCGGTCAGCGCTACTGACGAAAATTATTGCATGGGTTTATTGACAGCGCCGGCAGATGCAGACTTGCTCGATTCAAAAGTATGGCAAAAATCTGCTCAGCCGGTATTTAAAACCAATACGGAAAATGCCCAGTATGGACCGGGGCACAATTCATTTACGACGACCCCTGACGGTAAAACGGATGTGCTGGTCTATCACGCACGTGACTATCGCGACATCAAGGGAAACTCTTTAAACGATCCCAATCGTCATACACGTGCCCAGATATTTTACTGGCGAGCCGATGGCAGCCCCGACTTTGGCGCACCCGGTGCGCCCACCATCAATCTGGGGACGCGCGCAGCCAAACCGTTGTTTCGCGACCCGGTGATGGATGGCGCTGCAGATCCCGTCCTGGTGCGTAATGCCAAGTTGGGGAAGTGGTGGATGTTTTATACCAACCGCAGAGCCAATGTTACTGAAGCACGTGGAGTTACCTGGGTACATGGCACGCGCATAGGCATTGCTGAGTCGGATAACGAAGGTGCTAACTGGCACTATATAGGTGAAGCTGACATAGAATTACCAGCGCAAATGGGTGGCGCAGAAGCTACCCATTGGGCACCGGATATTATCCGGGCGAATGATGGCAGCTACCATATGTACCTGACGGTGGTACCCGGTATTTTTGAAGACTGGAAACATCCACGTTATATGGTGCATCTGACTAGCCAGGATTTGCGTCATTGGCGCAATGCCAAAGTCTTGCAACTGGCGTCAGAGCGCGTGATCGATGCTACCGTATTGCGTTTGCCGCAGGGTGGGTATCGTATGTGGTACAACAATGAAGCGGATAAAAAATCGATTTACTATGCCGATAGCCCCGATCTGGAAAACTGGACAGACAAAGGCAAGGCGGTCAGTGACCAAGGTGGTGAGGGGCCTAAAGTTTTTCGATGGAAAGATCAGTGGTGGATGATTACTGATGTATGGCATGGTCTCGCTGTATATCGTTCCGATGACTTATTGAATTGGAAGCGCCAGATCGGTAATCTGCTTGAAGTACCGGGGCATGGCGAAGATGATGAGGTAATAGGCGGCCACCCTGATGTCGTTGTCAACGGTGACAGGGCATTTTTATTTTACTTCACCCATCCTGGCAGGCGTGGCCCGGATCAGAAAAAAGATGGCAGGGAACAAAGGCGCAGTTCCCTGCAAGTGGTTGAGTTATTGCATACGGAGCAGGGCTTGCGAGCAGATCGTGACGCACCTGCTTATGTGCGTTTACCGGCAGAATGAGCAATCGATGCAAATAAAGTGAAACGTTGAAATGGGCGCGAAATATTCGCTCCCATTGATGGCGTCTCTGTCAATCGGTTTGGTAAAACTATCTGGACATCACCAGATTCAGCCACGTGTTCTTGTAGGCTTGCCAGGCATCTGGCTCCAGTTTTCTGACAGTTGCCGACGACTCGCTCATGCTTGGCAACTGTTCCCAATGATGCAGCATCCAAGCGCCGTAAGTCGTGCCGCTGGTATCGTTTGACAGCATGATATTTTGCTGCGGTCGCAGGCTTGCCAGCAAAGGTGCGAAGTAGGGGTTGTTCGTGAAGCTTCCTTCGACGATGATATCGCCTTCCGAACCCAGTTTATTGAGACAGTAGTCAGTCGTCAGCACGCAATACAGGGTGGCGAGTGCATATCGTTCCTGCATGCTGTCTGGCGCCTGGCCTTCTATCCTGGCAAGCTGCCCGGAAAAAGGACCGCCTGAGTCTGCGAAGCAGGGCAAGGCAAAAGTTTCTTGTCTGGTCAGTTTATCGATGTCGGATGGCGTGCAGGTCACAGGCTCCAGGCCTGCCAGCGTGGCAAATTCTCGTCCACCCATAAATCGCATGCAGGAAACGGCTTCACCCAGTACATTGGTATTGGCCAGCATATCTGCTTCTTCATCAAGGCAAGATTGCGACGTACCCAGGGCTGCGGCGATCATCCAGGTACCCGTGGACAACACTGTACATTTTGTATCCTTGCCGGCGTTGTGCAGGTGGCGTAACAGGGAAGCATTGCTGTCATGGATGCCGCATACGATCTGGCAGTTTTCAGGCAGACCTGTTTCCATAGCCAATGTCGGGCGTATTTTTCCTAGCCTGGACCAGGCTTTTTGCATGGGAGGAAACAAGGCTATCCATCCCTTTTGTTCTGTCAGAGATGAGTATTGTTGCCGGCTCGTATCCCACAGATCAGTATGGCATCCCAGCGAGCTGACTTCCGTTGCAGCTACACCAGACAGACGCCAGGCCCAGTATTGCGGATACATCAGGATATGTGATGCACGTGCAAAATCAGATGGATAAGTACTTTCCAGCCAGGCCAGTTGACGAGCCAGGTTTAGTCCAGCCGGCAAATCGGGGGAATAGCTTTGTTGGTAAAGGGGGCGCAGTGGCTGGTATTTGCTGTTTTCCTGTTCTGGCAAGTCAGACTCATAATCCAGAACAGGTAACACCAGGCCCTTGTCATTTACCAACGCTGCAGTCGCACCATGGGTCACGGGTATAATCGCGGTCACGGTCGCAATACGTGAAAACTCGCTAAAAACACGCAGCATCCACGCCCAGATTCTGTCGGTATCATGATGCGGATAAATACCGTCCTGGACAATATTGTTGGCGCAACGCTGCTCAGCTAAAGTATTTGCCTGCGCATCCAGCAGGCTGAGTTTTACATTGGTCTTGCCTATGTCCAGTACGATACTGGCGTCAGCTTTCGTAGTTTCCATTGATTCCGCCTTGCTGCCTTGCATATTATTTTCTTTGTTTTTTACGGTTCAACAAACGCGGCAAGGCGATGGTAATCAACAGCAAAATGCCGACCACGATGGTCATGATGATGCCGGGTATGTTCGCCAGCGCCATACCGTAATTGACTACGCCCAGTGTCAGTACCGCCAGGAACACGCCAACGATGGTACCGGCTCCGCCAGCGATGCTGACACCACCCAAAATAACCATGGTAATGATTTCCAGTTCCCATCCTGTGGCAATATTCGGGCGTGTGCTGCCTATGCGGCCAGTCAGCAAAAACGCTGCCAGCCCAGCCATGGCACCAGTCAGGGTAAATAACATGAAACGGTACTTGTCTACTGACACGCCTGAAAACCTGGCAGCAACCGGGTTATTGCCTATGGCGTAGATTCTGCGCCCCCAACTGGTGGCGTGCAGGATGATGGCGAACACGACAACAAAGAACAGCAGGATGACGAACTGTCTGGGGATGAAATCAAAAAAGTAACCCTGGCCCCAATCAATCAACAATTGTGGATAGGCCGTGAACGCCTGGTCACCCAAAACCACACTGGCCAGACCGCGAAACAGGGACACGCTACCTATCGTCACCACGATGGATGGCAGGGCAAAGCGCGTGACCAGCAAGCCGTTCAGGCTGCCGCAGGCAGCGCCGGTGAAAACAGCAATAAATAACAGGCTAGAGGCAGGAAAGCCATGTGAATTGGCGAGTCCCATGGCGACCGAACAAAGCGCCAGAATGCCGGAAACTGAAATGTCAATTTCCCTACAGATAATCAGCAAAGCCATGGGCAGGGCAATCAGCGCCTTTTCACTAAAGTTAAAGGTGCCGTCTGCCAGGTTATGCAAGTCAAAGAAATTGGGCAACAGCAGGCTGTTGATGATGAATGCTGCTACGAACAGCAAAGCCAGTAAGGTTTCCCAATGGGAGAAGAATTTCTTGAACTGGAATTCTTCCTTGTCGCGTATGGTATAGCGTGAGCCGTTGCTTGGTGATGTCATGGTGGTCGTGTTCACGTACTGCTCCTGATTGCATTTTTTGGCAGCAGTTGCAAAGGCAAAATCTGCCGGCTGCCTTTCTTATTGCTGCGCGCATTGATCATGACGGCAGTCAGTATGACTACACCCGTCAATGCACTTTGCCAGAATGGGGAAATTTTAACGACAGGCAGTGCATTATTGATCACCGCCAAAAAAAGTGAGCCCAATACCGCACCAGATACCGTACCCGCACCACCGGCAATACTGATGCCGCCAATAACGCAGGCTGCAATGACAGTAAATTCGAAGCCATAAGCAATTTCCGTATACGCCACAGCATAACGCGCCACCCACAGATAACCGCACAAGCCAGCCATCAGCCCGGACAAGCCATATGTCCAGAACAAACGGCGTGGGGTAGGGATGCCGATATAATTGGCTGCAGTAGGCTGGTTGCCAATGGCGTACAAATCTCTGCCAAAATGTGTATAACGGGCCAGATACCACATCAGGATAACCACAATGGCCGCAATCCAGACCAGGTGGGTAATCCCCAATAACTCACTGAGCGGGAAAGCGATAAAGGCGGCAGGCATCTGGTGTGACGATACCCAGGCACCACCGGACAATACAAACACAAGGCCCCGGTAGACACTCATGGTACCCAGCGTCACAACGATAGGTGGCAGGCCCAGGAAACCGATCAGGTAACCGTTGATCAGGCCCAGGCCCAGACCTATGGCCATCGCCACCAATACAATCAGCAACAGCGGCAAGTCAGGGAATTTGGACGCCAGCAAGGCCGACATCATGCCTGACAGGGCCAGATTGGATGCAACAGACAAATCAATCCCACGTGTGATGATGATAAACATCTGGGTCACTGCCAACATGACCAGCAGGGTACTGTCAGTCAGCAGGTTAGACAGACTGGACATGCCAAGAAAGATAGGCGCGCGTACACCTACCAGGCCGATCAGCAAAACGATCATCAATCCCAGCAACACTTCCCTTTGCTGCAGGTACTTCTGCAGATACTTCAAACGGTTCATGCTATTTCCTCTGCCATTTCCACTACTATTGCGTCGCTGCCAGATGCTGCTGCAACGACGCTCTCTGGCGTGGCATGGGCTCTGTCAAATACTTTTTTGATATGTCCCTGATGCATGACGATGACGCGGTCAGACATGCCTAAGACTTCAGGTAATTCGGATGACACCAAAATGACTGACAGGCCAGTCGATACCAGTTCACTGATGAAACGATGCACTGCAGCCTTGGAGCCGATATCAATGCCTTTGGTAGGTTCATCCAGGATGATGACCTTGGGTTTAGTTGCCAGCCATTTTCCTAGCACCACTTTTTGTTGATTGCCGCCCGACAGTTCGGCGATCAGTTGCGTCAGGTGACTGGCCTTCAGTTCCAGCTGTTCACTGTAATGTCTGGAAATCGCGGCTTCTTCGCTGCGACGCGTTCCCAGCAAGAACCCTATTCTGTCCAGTATGGGCAGGGTGATGTTCTGCTGCACCGACATGGTCAGATGGCCGCCCTGGTGTTGCCGGTCTTCCGGCACATAGGCGATGCCATGAGCAATGGCATCTTTGGCAGACTTGATGTTCAGGATATTGCCAGCCAGACTGACACTGCCGCGCACGTTGCTGCTGAGCCCGAACAGAGCTTGCATGACTTCTGAACGACCGGCACCAACCAGTCCATAGAAACCCAGTATTTCACCCTGACGCAGGGAGAAATTAATATTGTCGAATTCGGTAGGGTGGCAAAAATCTTTCACTTCCAGCAGAGTTTCGCCTATCTCCACGTCTTGCTTGGGAAAGGTTTGATGGATGGAACGTCCCACCATGAGGGATACCAGATCTGGCTCCGAAATATCGGCCAGCGCACCTTCGGCTACAAAATGGCCGTCTCGCAAGACAGTATAGCGATCGGCCACGGCATAAATTTCATCAAATTTATGTGAGATGAAAATCACGGCAGTACCAGCAGCACGCAATTGTCTGATGATGCGATACAGTTCCTGGATTTCGCGCTGCGACAGGGATGCCGTTGGTTCATCCATGATGACCACTCGTGCATCTTGTGACAGGGCACGTGCAATTTCTACAAAGTGGCGTTGTGCCACGCTCAGGTCTTTGACCTTGGCGCGCACTGGCAATGAAACCTCAAGCCGGGTAAACAGGCGTTCTGCCTGGGTTTCCATCAATGACCAGTTCACACGTGCCGGAAAACCGTGCATGGGTTGTCGGCCTATAAAAATATTTTCGGCAACTGTCAGTTCATCAAACATGACTGTTTCCTGATGTACTGCGGTGACACCCGCCAGCATCGCCTGTTGTGGCGTGGCAAACCGGACTTCTTTGCCGGCAATATGCATGCTGCCGCTATCAGGCTGGTAAATGCCGGTCAGGGTTTTTACCAATGTGGATTTGCCTGCCCCGTTTTCACCTATCAAGGCCATGACTTCGCCAGCACGGACATTCAGAGCAACTTCATGCAATGCAATGATGCCCTGGAAGCGTTTGCAGATACCAGTCAGCGTCAGGATGGGTGGGGCCAGCGAGCCGTCGGGCGCGATAGGAAACGGATTGTGCTCGTTCGTCATTAACATAAGGCAAGGAGGTGATGGAAAGGAAAACTCAGCCGTCTACCTGCCTGTACGCAAGAAATGACTCTGTGGCAGACAGCTGATTTTCTGTTTTACTGATGACCCGGCGGCAGGCGCACAGGCCAACATTTGTGGGCTTCTTTGCTTAAAATATTTTGGAGAACTGCTCCACATTGTCTTTGTTGTAGGTGAAAGGTGGTGCCATGGCTGCTTCACCGCTGGCATCAATCGCAATCGTACCCATGCGGCCTATGGTAAAACTGCCACCAGCCTTGGCATTTGGGTTGCCTTTGACAAATTCATTGGCGATATAGGTCGCAGCATAGCCAAGATCGATAGGGTTCCAGATGGCAAATTCCTTGACGGCGCCGCTCTTTACATGGCCTGCCATTTCTGATGGCAAGCCCAAGCCGGTAACAAAAACTTTGCCGACCAGATGCTCATCCACCACTGCCTTGCTGGCAGCATTGATGCCGACAGTGGAGGGGGAGATGATCACTTTCAGATTGGGATTACTACGCAGCAGGCCGATTGCTTCACGATAGCTCTTGTCAGACTGGTCATCGCCGTAGACGGTTGCCACCAGTTTCAGGCCCGCAAATTCGGGTTTCTCCAAATCCTTCTTCATCACATTGATCCAGATATTCTGGTTGGTTGCCTGGGCAGACGCCGAAAGTATGGCGATTTCACCCTTGCCACCAATTGCGTCAGATGCCATCTGCAATTGTTTGAGACCGATCAAATCTGCATTCGACGGGTTCAACTGCATCAGCCTGCCTTCCGGCGCAATGCCGCTATCAAAGGAAATAACCTTGATACCTCGCTGCATGGCTTTTTTGGTGATAGGAACCAGCGCATTGGCATCATTGGCAGAAATAGCGATCGCATTCACTTTTTGACTGATCAGGGAATTGATGATTTCAATCTGCCCTTCAGCACTAGGGGTAGTTGGCCCGGTATAAATGATTTCCACATTACCGATTTGCTTGGCGGCTTCCTTGGCACCTTCATGTGCCGCATCAAAAAAACCATTCCCCAGGTTTTTGACAACGATGGCAATCTTGACCTTATCCGATTTTTGCTCGCAACCCTGCAGTGCGCCCAGCATGCTCAGTGCTATCGCTGCAAGTAATACCTTTCTTCTTTTCATTCCACGGTCTCCGGTTGGAACATGCTTGCTGACTCCATGTCATAAGCCTGATTAAATTTTGTTGTGGGGTACTGAACCGGCAATGTCTCTGGGGCAACGGTGATTACTTTGACGCCAGACTGCTCAAGCAACTGCACGGCAGAATCAGATGCATTGTTATCGGTGATCAGGCAAGAGACGCGATTGAGCCCGCAGAGTATCAAGCCAGCCTTCTTGGCGAATTTTGAACTGTCTGCCAGCACAATCAATTCTTCAGCCTGGCTGATCAAGCGTTTTTCTGCCTGTATCAGCAGTGGGTCTACTTCCATCAGGCCCAACAAGGACAGCCCATATACGCTCATGAACATCTTGCCGGCATAGTGGTGCTGGGTGATGTCGTTATCGAAAGGGCTAAGGATGACGTTTTGCTCCCGATAGACACGGCCACCAGGAACAATGATTTCGTTTTCGCTCGATACCAGCAGGCGCTCGGCCATCATGAACGAATTCGTCAGGATTTTTAGTTGCTTGTCGACCAGAAATTCTGCCATCATGAAAGTGGTAGTGCCACCGTTGATGATGATGGTTTCGCCATCGTTGCACATATTGCTGGCGTAACGGGCAATCGCCCGTTTACGATCAGCATAGCATTTGATATTGTTTTGAAAGGTTTCGCTGGTGAGTGCGATGGAACGTTTTTTCTGCTGCAGATTTTCTGCACCGCCACGTGTGCGGGTCAACAGATTACGGGCAGCAAGCCAGCTTATATCGCGCCGGACGGTTGCCGGAGATGCGCTAAGCCACTCAACCAACTGCTGAACGCTTGCTGAATTATGCTCGGCGAGCAACTTCAACAAACGCTTACGACGTTTGTGATTAACCATTTTTGTCTCCATCTTTAGCCGTTAATTGTCTTTTTGCGGCAAGCACCAGTCATTGCTTTGTAATAATTTGCTGGCATATAACGAGACTAATCACTTAAAAATCGGGCGTCAATCAAAAATTGATCAATCGAGTGATTATTTCCCCAGGTAGTAATCTACTCCCGGAAAATTCAATCATCATGCTGACTATTCGAACTTCAATCAGCGTCTTGATTGCTTCTGTATTGACACTCAATGCTGGCTGTTTTCTACTGATTGCCACTGCCGTACCGGGCAAAAATGCAGTGCAATCACAAACTGCTCAATAGTTCCGGTGACCTCTCAGGAGACCAAGAGGTGGGGGCAGGGCCTGTTAATAATTAAATCGGGAGTGCGAATGTGCCTGCTTACGCCCATTTCCTCTGGATTCAAACAAATTTAATTATTAACAGGCCCTAAGATTTGTCATAAAAATATCAATCAATCACGGAGAGTGTATGACCTCAAAGATTCAAACCGAGCAGAAAAAAGCTATCACTTCAATTTGGGACGATGCGTATGCAGCAGGCTTGTCTGAGCCAGAATTATTGCTGTATCGCTCGAATCTGCTCGGCTCTGATATGCGCATTACCAACTTTGGCGGTGGAAATACCTCGGCCAAGGTGATGATGCCGGATTACCTGACTGGCGAACAGGTAGAAGTGCTGTGGGTAAAAGGTTCTGGTGGAGATCTGGGAAGCATCAAGATGGATGGCTTCTCGACCCTGTACATGGATAAATTGCAATCCCTGAAAGGTCGCTATCGCGGTCTGGCACTGGAAGATGAAATGGTGGCTTATTTGCCACACTGCACTTTCAATCTGAACCCGCGTGCTGCCAGTATCGACACCCCCTTGCATGCCTATATCAATCGCAAGCATGTTGATCACATGCACCCTGATTCAGTCATTGCTATTGCAGCCTGTGCCAATAGCAAGGATTTGACGCAAAAAATATTTGAAGGTGAACTGGGCTGGTTGCCCTGGCAGCGTCCTGGCTATGACCTGGGCCTGAAACTGGAAGCTGTTTCCCAAAGCCAGCCGCACCTGAAAGGCATCATCCTCGAAGGTCATGGCTTGTTCACCTGGGGTGATACAGCCAAGTCTTGCTACGAAACCACACTGGCAATCATCCAGCGTGCCGAATCATGGCTGGAAGAAAATAGCCGTAAGCCAGCATTTGGTGGTGCCAAATACAGCGCCTTGCCAGCAGCAGAGCGTGCCAGTCTGGTTGCCCGTTTAATGCCTGTATTGCGTGGAAAAATCAGTAAAACAGAGTTCAAGCTCGGCCATTTTGATGACAGCACCACAGTGCTGGATTTTGTCTGCAGCAAAGACTTGCAGGCACTGGCTGCACTGGGTACGTCTTGCCCTGATCACTTCCTGCGCACCAAGATTCGTCCATTTGTGATCGATTTTGATCCTTCCAATCCTAATTTTGATCAACTTTTGAGCGGTTTGGACGAGGGCTTGAATCAATATCGCGCAGACTATGTCGCCTATTATGAGCGTTGCAAGCATGATAATAGCCCAGCGGTACGCGATGCCAACCCGATTATTTACCTGATCCCCGGCATTGGCATGTTGTCATTTGCGAAAGATAAAGCAACAGCAAGGATCGCAGGCGAGTTTTATGTAAATGCTATCAATGTGATGCGTGGTGCGAATGGTGTTGACAGCTATGTCGGTTTGCCAGAGCAGGAAGCCTTTGATATCGAATACTGGTTGCTGGAAGAAGCCAAACTGCAACGTATGCCCAAGCCTAAAAGCCTGGCTGGCCGTATCGCACTGGTGACCGGCGCTGCCGGTGGCATTGGTCAGGCTGTAGCACGCCAATTGTTGCAAGAAGGTGCTTGTGTCATGTTGACAGACATTGACGGCGAGGCATTGAGCCAGGCGCATCAGATGCTGTCCAAAGTGGCAGGCAAGGATAATGTAGCGACCATCAGCGCCAATATCACCCGCGAAAGCGATGTCGAAGCGATATTGAGCGAAACGTCATTGCGATTTGGCGGCATCGATTTGCTGATTTCGAATGCTGGTATTGCATCATCCGCGCCGCTGGATGAAACGACACTGGAAATCTGGGAGCGCAATCAGGATATTCTGGTCAAGGGTTACTTCCTGGTCAGCCGCAGCGCATTCCGTATCATGAAACTGCAGGAAATTGGTGGCAGCATGGTGTTTGTGGCCAGCAAGAATGGTCTGGTCGCTTCTGCTGGTGCATCTGCTTATTGCACGGCTAAAGCTGCTGAAATCCATCTGGCACGCTGTATCGCCCTCGAAGGTGCTGCCCATGGCATACGTGTCAATGTGGTCAATCCGGACGCAGTGATCCGCGGTTCCCGTATTTGGGACGGTAAATGGAAAGAAGAACGTGCTGTCTCGAATAAAATCGATGCAGATGATATCGAAGAATTTTATCGTCAGCGCAGTATGCTGAAACTCAGCGTATTGCCGGAAGATATTGCAGAAGCAGTGTATTTCCTGGCCAGTGACAAGTCGGCCAAGAGCACAGGTAACATCATCAACGTCGATGCAGGCAATGCTGCAGCATTCACACGCTAAAATATAAAAATTGACTGACCTGATGCATACCTGATACGCGGTATCTGATTCAGGTCAGCAACAAGATGGAGACATAAGATGGATAAAATAATTGATCACGGCCAAGTGGCAGAACACAACGCCAAACTGCAACAGAATCTGGATGCCGATTATGCTGCTTTGGGTAGCATGCTGGCCCGACGCGGGCAGGATATTGAACAACTGACAGCCAAAGCCCAGACTTTTGCTGTAGCTTTACCAAGCTGGGGTGTCGGTACTGGTGGTACCCGCTTTGCCCGCTTCCCGGGCAAGGGTGAACCACGCGATGTCATGGAAAAACTGGAAGACTGTGCTGTCATCCATCAACTGACACAGGCTACTCCTACCGTATCCCTGCATTTCCCTTGGGATAAAAGCAGCGATCCAGCGGCCATGCGTGAATTTGCCAGCAAACATGGCCTGGGATTTGACACCGTCAATTCAAACACTTTCCAGGATCAGGCCAATCAGGCGCAGACCTATAAATTCGGTAGTCTGACAGCAACTGCCAAGGCCGTGCGTGAGCAGGCTGTAGCACACAATATCGAATGCATAGAACTGGGCCGTGCACTGGGTTCCAAGGGCTTGACCGTATGGGTGGGTGATGGTGCCAATTTCCCGGGCCAACATAATTTGCGCGGTGCGCTGGAACGCTATCTGGACAGTATGCGCGATATCTACAAAGCCTTGCCTGCAGACTGGCTCATGTACATCGAGCACAAGCTGTTTGAGCCGGCATTCTATGCCACCACGATTGCCGACTGGGGCACCAGTTACGCCTGTGCTACCGAATTGGGGCCTAAGGCAAAATGCCTGGTGGATCTTGGTCACCATGCGCCAAATACCAACATAGAAATGATTGTTGCCCGCCTTGCGCAATTCGGCAAACTGGGGGGCTTCCATTTCAATGACAGCAAATACGGTGATGATGATCTGGATTCTGGCAGCATCAATCCTTTCCAGCTGTTCCTGATTTTCAATGAACTGGCGGATGTTGCTCAGCGCGATGGCGATGCCTTTAAACCATCCTACATGCTGGATCAGTCACACAATGTGACCGACCCGATAGAAAGCCTGATGTCCAGCGCCATCGAAGTGCAACGTTCCTTTGTACAGTCTGCACTGGTAGACCGCAAGGCATTGAGCGCCTATCAGGAAAACAATGATGTGCTGCTGGCAGCACAGACACTGAAACAGGCGTTCCGCACCGATGTCAGTCCTATTCTGGCCATGGCCCGCTTCCGTTCTGGCGCTGCTATTGATCCGGTTGCCTGCTATCGTGCAACGGGCTATCGTGAAAAGCAGGCTACACTCCGTCCACCAAAGGCTGGTGCGAGCGGTAGCGGCATAGTCTGATTTTATGCCTGTTACCCTCTGAGGTGTGCCGGTTGACGCATTTTCTTATGTGTCAACTGGCGGCTGCCGAGGGATTTTTTTATAGCTGTGCGTCTCTACATGAAATATCCTTTGCACCAAGGATGTCTTCATCCGGGATAGATCTCTGTTCTTCCGTTTGTCCGGCCTAATCCATTTTCTATGACTAAGCGTACCTTGCCTGTATTTACCGTATCAGCATTGCGTGCCAGCATCTTGTATTCGCTTGCCGTTTTCTGCGCAGCACCAGTGTTGGCGCAAACCACAGCGAACGTTTCATCAGTGAAGGAAGTCTCCAAGGCTTTTGTTACTCCACCGGACGATGCACGTCCCATGGTGCGCTGGTGGTGGTTTGGACCATCCGTAGAAAAGAAGCAGCTGGAACGCGAAATACTGGACATGAAAGCCGGTGGTTTTGGTGGTGTTGAGATTCAGGCTGTCTACCCCATGGAGTTGGATGATGCCGCCAAAGGCACACACAATTACCCATATTTGTCGAAGCAATTTCTTGAGCACGTCAGTTTTGCCAATGACACGGCGCGTGCCAACAAGCTCAGGGTAGATATTACCTTGGGTAGTGGCTGGCCGTATGGTGGTCCGCACGTCGGCGTGGGCGATGCCGCCAGCCGTTTGCGTGTTGCCGTGATCGAACTGCCAGCTGGAAATGAGAGTTTTGCCTTGCCGGCCATCATGAATGGTGAGAAATTACTGGCCAACTTCATTGCAGATGGTTCTTCCAAACAGATAGACAGCAGTAAATTGATTTTGTTTGAACCGCAGGTGTTGCCTGGGAAAAGTGGCCGTGCAAGCATCAAGGTAGCATCTGGCGAACGCGTGGTGGTATGTTATATCGCCAGCCGTACCGGCCAACAGGTCAAACGTGCAGCTTTGGGGGCAGAGGGTTTTGTGCTTGATCATTTAAGTCGCAATGCCATCGATCATCACCTGAAAGCTGTGGCTGAACCACTATTGAAAGCCTTTGGAAAAAATCCGCCTTACGCCGTATTTTCTGACAGCCTGGAAGTCTATGGTACTGACTGGACCGATGATTTCCTGGCCGAATTCCAGCGCCGTCGTGGCTATGATCTGAAGCCACATCTGCCAAAAATAGAATATGGCCTTGGTGCAGATGCCGCTGCCATACGACACGACTGGGCATTGACACAAACCGAACTGGTAAACGAACGTTATCTGGTGCCAGTGAATCAATGGGCGAAGGCGCATGGTACCCGTTTTCGTTCCCAGACCTATGGTGAACCGGCTGTGACCATGTCCAGCAATCGCCTGGTTGATTTACCTGAAGGCGAGGGCTATCAGTTCCGTCAGTTTTCATTTACGCGTTGGGCAACTTCCGCAGGCCACCTATATGGTCGCCCCGTCATTTCTGCCGAAACATGGACCTGGCTGCATTCACCCGCGTTCAGTGCGACACCGCTGGATATGAAGGTAGAAGCTGACCGCATGCTGTTGCAGGGTGTCAATCAGTTTGTTGGTCATGGCTGGCCATATACACCACCGGGCACGCTGGAGCCGGGTTATTCATTCTATGCGGCGGCGGTGTTTAATACCCATCTGCCATGGTGGAATGTCATGCCGGACATCAATGGCTATCTGCAAAGGATGAGTTACCTGATGCGCCAGGGTAAGCCCGCAAACCAGGTCGCCGTATTTCTGCCTACGGATGACGTGTACGCGACCCTGTCTTTGGGTAAGGTATCGGTATCGGCAGAAATGGGTAAATATGTGACGCCAGAATTAAGCGCACAGATACTTGATGCCGGACATAATATTGATTATGTGGATGCCGAATCTGTCATGGAACTGGGTATCAATTATCCGGTTTTGATTTTGCCGCATGTGACACGACTGTCGCCAGCTGTCATCGCCAAATTGAATGATTATGTGCGTGCTGGTGGCAAAGTCATCGCGGTCGGTAGCAAACCATCACTGGCACCAGGTTACCTGGAAGCCGCGCGCATTAGCGTCGACGTGCAGACTGCATCAGATACCTTGTTTACGAATCAGGATAAGGTCAGTCTGGTCAATAGTGACAGCGCGGTTGGTGTTGCCTTGAAGGCCGCTGTTCCGGCTGATATGGAACTAAGTGCTGAAAAAGAAAACATAGGCTTCATACGCCGGAAGTTGACTGATTCGGATGTTTATTTTATCGCCAATACCAGCAATCACGACGTAACTGCGAATGCTGTTTTCCGAAGCAAGTACAAAACAGCTTACTGGTGGAATCCGTACGACGGTAAGATAAGTAATGCCGATCTCAAGCCGGTGTTACGTCTGGCACCGTATGAATCAAGAGTATTGGTGCTGACCGATACGCCGCAGAATGCTCAGCCAGAAACCCGACTGGCAGATGCCACAACCGTTGTGGATTTAAGTCGTGACTGGAAAGTGCAGTTTAGTGAAAAATCTCAAGCGGTGAACATGACCAGCCTGCGATCATGGACAGAAGATGAAGCGACACGCTATTTCTCTGGTATCGCAACTTATACCAAAGACGTGGAATTGAGCGCGATGCAATTAAAGGACAGCCAGCTGACTCTGGATTTCGGCCCTGGCACACCACTGGAAGTGACGCCGAAGGTACCGAGCGGGATGCGCGCCATGCTTGACAGCCCAGTGCGGGAAGCTGCGGTCGTATTCGTCAATGGCCAACGTGCCGGTTCGGTATGGAAACCACCTTACCAGCTGGATATCAGCAAGTTGCTGCGTGCAGGCAATAACCGCCTTGAGATACAGGTCGCCAACCTGGGGTTGAATGCGCTGGCTGGCCATGCCTTGCCAGACTATCGCCTGTTGTCTGCCCGTTATGGGCAACGATTTATCCCTCAGGATACACATCTGATACTGGCCCAACCCGCCGGTATTTTGGGACAGGTCAAACTGATAGGTGCGAAGTTGCAATGAAACTGTTAGCACGGCGGTGGTTGCGCCATACTGAAATGGTATTTGCCTTGCCTGTGCTTTTGCATCTGGCAGTCGCTGCAGTATTGATGTTGTTATTAATATTAACGTCGTTCACTGCGGCAGCTACAGATATCAGTGCCGATACCTACGGTGCCAGAGGTGATGGCAAGACGCTCAACACGCTTGCCATACAAAGAGCAATCGACGCTGCTGCCATCAATGGCGATACACTGACTTTCCCGACGGGCACCTATCTGACCGGGGCCTTGTTCCTCAAAACTGGCGTTACATTACGCCTGGATAAGGGCGTCACCTTGCTGGGGTCGCAAAATATACAGGATTATCCCGTCATGCCCACCCGGGTTGCTGGCATAGAGATGAGCTGGCCAGCAGCACTCGTCAATGTATATGAACAACACAAGGTTGCCATTACTGGGGAAGGTGTCATAGACGGTGATGGCAAGATATTCTGGGAAAGCTATTGGAACTTGCGCAAGGCTTACGAGCCGCGTGGCTTGAGATGGGCTTCTGATTATGATGCTGGTCGACCGCGTTTGCTGCAAATCTACAAGGCATCTGATGTGCGTGTTGGTGATGGTTTGTTGCTGCGTCGCTCAGGTTTCTGGACCTTGCATATCTGTTATTCGAACAAGATAGTCGTGGATGGCGTCACCATCCGCAACAACGAAGGTGGGCATGGGCCATCCACCGATGGCATAGACATTGACTCATCCAAAGACATCCTTATTCAACATGCAGATATTGCCGTCAACGACGATGCAATAGTCTTGAAGGCTGGGCGTGATTCAGATGGCTTGCGCGTCAATCGCCCTACTGAAGATGTCATCGTGCGCGATGTCGTGGTTAGGGAAGCGGTTGCCGGACTCAGCTTTGGTAGTGAGACTTCAGGCGGTTTCAAGCGCATTGATGCATACCGTTTTGCGGTGATGAAAGATGTACCGGTAGGTATATTGTTCAAGTCGGCACATACACGTGGCGGTTTGGGTGAAGACTTGAATATCCATGATTTTGTTCTCAATGATGTTCCCGTTGTATTACGGGTGATCATGAACTGGAATCCTCAATACAGTTACGCAAAAATACCTGACGACGTGAAGGATGTGCCTGCTTATTGGAAAGTGCTGGTGACGCCGGTACCGGAAAAAGATGGTATATCAAGATTGCGTCGGGTGAATATCTCCAATATCAAGGCACGTGGTGCAAAAACGGCCTTTGAGGTGGAAGGATATGCCCATACTCCTTTGGAAGATTTCAATCTCACAAATCTTGATATAGAAGCTAATACTGCTGGTTTTGTTCGTCACGTAAAACGATGGAAGCTATCAGATTCCAGGCTGGTTTTTGCTGATGGCAAGCCGGTGCAGATTACAGCTGATTCTGAGGTGCAGGATTCGCCTGTGACGGGTAACATACCTGGCACTTCAAAGTGAGAATGAAACAAATAGGACTTATGCAAAACTGCCCCAGCTGCGTTGCAGCTCCTTACTGGGACGATTTTGCGTAAGTCCTGACAAGCAACAATAAAACGTAGGAGATTACTTTGAAATTAACAAAAAAATGTGTAATGCTTGCCAGCCTGGGTTTTGTTGGCAGTATGTTGCCAGCTTGGGGCGGGGCGCAGAATTATCCTTTGCCCACTGCAGCGATGCAAGCCATCATCGACAAAGATACCTCACGTCATTTTGGCGATGCGCCTGCTGATGGCGGTCCTTTGGCAACTGACTTGTCGGCGGAGCTGGAACCAGCAGCAATAGAAAAAGTCTTGCGCAAGGTGGCTGACTGGCAATTGGCCCGTTCACAGGCTTACTTTGGGCGTATCTGGACATCCAGCGTGATGTACACCGGTTTCATGGCAGCATCGGAAGCCACAAATGACAGCAAATACAAAGACGCCATGCTGGCCATGAGCCAGCAGCATCAATGGCAACTGGCGAAGCGCCTGCCAAATGCAGATGACCAGAGCGTGGCGCAGACTTATCTGGATCTGTACTTCCTCAACAAGCAGCCTGAATTCATCGCCCCGACCAAAAGCGACCTGGATACCCTGATTGACCTGAAAACACTTAAGCCAGGGGATGACCGTTTGCCATGGTGGTGGTGTGATGCGCTGTTCATGGCACCGCCGGTATGGGCGAAAATGTATGTAGCAACAGGTGAGCGCAAATACCTGGATTATGTACATACTCAATGGAAAAACACCTACGACCTGTTGTACGACAAGCAAGAACACCTGTATTCACGTGACGTTGGCTATATCAACAAGACCGAAGCCAATGGCAAGAAAATGTTCTGGTCACGTGGTGAAGGCTGGGTCATGGGGGGCATAGCCAGGACACTTGACTACATCCCCAAAGATGATCCGCAGCGACCGTTTTACGTACAGCAATTACGTGAAATGTCCGCCCGTGTAGCGCAGTTGCAGGATGAAAATGGCCTGTGGCATGCTGGCTTGCTGGATCCGGCTTCATACCCCTTGCCAGAAATTTCCGGCTCATCCCTGTTTGTATATGGCATGGCCTACGGTGTCAATCACGGCATTCTTGATCCCAAAGAATACCAGCCTGTCATCGCCAAGGCATGGAAGGGTATTCTGAAAAACGTGTATGCAGATGGCCGTCTGGGTAGCATACAACAGACCGGTGCCGAACCAGCCTTCTACAGACCTGCATCGAGCTTTGATTATGGTGTTGGCGGATTCATGCTGGCTGCTGCAGAATTAAAGAAGATGGCCGCAGTCAAACCAGCTAAATGACCGCAGGAGAGATAACCATGATTACGCGTGCTTTTCGTATGAAACTGAAGCCAGGTAATGTTGAAGAATATCATCGCCGCCATGATGAATTATGGCCAGATCTGGCAGACGCTTTGCATGCAGCGGGTATTTATGATTATTCGATTTTTTTGGATGAAGAGACTTTACATCTGTTTGGCGTACTCAAACTGCATCCTGATCACCAGATTGATGATTTGCCAAAACATCCTGTCATGCAACGCTGGTGGGATTATATGGCAGACCTGATGGAAGTTGAAGCTGACAACCGTCCTAAACAATTGGCATTGAAACCAGTGTTTTATTTCGAGTAAATAATAAATTGCCAGCCCATATCACGGTATGGACCGGCAATTTTCGTATTTTCCGGGTCTTGTTTTTCTGCTCTTTATTACACCACTTATTTAGCTGCTGACTGGCTGTCGGATTGCAGTATTTTTCTATCTTTCAGCCATTCTTCGGCACGATGTGGCCAGTCAGATGCGTTGCCGTTACCAAGCCGCATACCCATGCCATGCGCACCACGTTCAAACAGCAGCATTTCCGCCGGTACACCTGCTTTGGTCAGCGCCTGATAAAACAGGATGCTATTGTCGACCGGAACAGTTTTATCATTCTGGGTATGGATCAACAGGGTAGGGGGTGTCGTGCCGCTGACCTGTTTTTCCAGCGACATCAACTGCACGGATTCTGCACTGGGCGATGCGCCCAACAAAGCTTTGCGCGAACCTGCATGTACCGATGGGTCTTGCATGGTAATGACGGGATACATCAGTATCATGAAATCAGGGCGTGCATTGACACTGTCAAGCGCAGTACCGGTGCGTCCCAACGGGTGATCGAACAGCGTGCCGGCACTGGCCGCCAGATGGCCACCCGCCGAACTGCCCATTACGCCGATGCGATTAGGGTCAATGCCATATTGTGCTGCGCTGGAACGCACTAGACGAATGGCACGCAAGACATCTTGCAGAGGAGCAGGGTGGCCAAATTCAGCCAGGCGGGATTTCAACACAAAGCTGCTGATGCCCAGAGTGCTGAGCCAGTGGGCGTATTGCTCGCCTTCGCGCAGGTTTGAAAGATATACATAGCCGCCGCCAGGGCAAATGATCACGGCGCTGCCATTTTTTCTGTCAGCGGCCGCAGGATAATAAGTCAGCGCGGGTTCGCTGACGTTGGAGATTCTGCTATCAGTAACTTGTTCTGGTCCTATGCTTTTTGCACCCGGCACGCCTTCAGGCCACAAAGTGATGGAACTTGATTGTGCATGCGAAGAAAAGGCCGACAGGGCGAGCAACAAAGTGAAAAAAAATCGTGTCATGGCAGTAAATGAAGTATGTTATAAAAATTCTGTTTATTCTGGACGAAGCAGTTCTGCATTAGCGTAAAAATATCGATTTCATATGAGAGAGAACATCATGCGTCAACTTTCCCGTTTTTTGAAACCTTTTCAATTGTCAGTATTGCCTGTTGCATCCATCCTGTCTGTCCTGGCCAGCCCTGTTGCTATTGCGGATGAGCTGTTCAATGGCCATGATTTCAAGGGTTGGGAAATTCAGACTTCACCAGCAAGCAAGATGGAAGACGTGTTCAGTATTACGGCTGACGGCGTGATTACTTCTGCCGGCAAGCCTTCTGGCTACATCGCTACCACGGGAAGTTATAAAAATTTTGCGCTGCATGCAGAATGGCGCTGGACTGCCGCCCCCGGTAATGGCGGCGTTCTGATACATATCAGTTCTGGCCCCAAAGATAAGGTCTGGCCACTGAGCCTGCAAATCCAGACCAAATATAAAAATGTCGGTGACCTGTTGCCCATGGCCGGTGCCAGCTTTGCCGAACCACTGACTACGGCCGAAGGCGCATATCCCCCTATCAAGGCAAAACTGGCCGATAGTGAAAAACCAGTAGGTGAATGGAATAGCTGTGACATTCTCGCCAGGGATGGATCGGTTGAAGTCAAGATCAACGGCATAGTGCAAAACAAAATTAGCAAGTCCAGCCCGGATTCTGGTCACATTGGCTTTCAACTCGAAGGCACTGCTTATGAACTGCGTAATGTACGTGTTCAAAAACTTGATTGATGCCCTCAAGCCGGTTAATGTTTGCTGCATAGTCTGGACAGGGAAGTCAATTCGGCACAGGAATAATACAGATATTCAGTGTCCGGTTATCTGCAGACAGCATGGCTGACTGGATTTCTATCTTCTTACCGTCCGGGCTGAATGTCGGGTGAGGGTGGTCTGCTGCTGTGTCTTTATGCCCAGTGCTGAGCATGATCATCTTGCCATTCAGCCGGTCTATCAGGTAGATGCTGCGGCTGAAATCATCGCCTACTGCCCAGTGACCGTCACTTGATCCATGCACGTGCCATAAACCACTGCCCGAATGCGTCTGTCCAACGATACGCATTTCACGCGTACGCAAATTGACTATGGCAAGACCACTGGGCTTTTCGCGCGTGCCAGCATTGCCCCAACCCGTATCTTGCCCCGGGTTGGCTCCTTCAACTGCAGTACCCTTGTTGGCACTGTTATTTGTCTGACCTATAGTGCGATGGCCCATAATCGCCATGGCGACTTCGTCTTTTGAAATGACGGCTTCGTGGGTAACCCATTCATAATCGGCTTCCGGATAAAGCGGACGCAAGCCACTGCCATCTGCCATCACTACCCAGGTACGCTGTGGTGATTTGCCACCAGTTTCCCAGCAAAAAATGATTTCACCAGGATTCCACAGATTGGCCTGGATATGACCGATCTGAAAGGGTACCGAAACGACGTGGCGTATTTCTCCCGTCCTGACATGCATTTTTGCAATGCCGCCAGGGCCTGCACCCATGTTTCTGGGGCCGAAGCTTTTCTCTACACGTGTAGTTTTAGCCAGGTATTTTCTCGCTTCCTGTGGCGTCTCACGGAAGTATATCCATTCGTCGGCAGCATCCAGTGCCAGGTCGGCGGCTTGCCCAATTTCAGCTGGGACAACACCGCATATACGCTGGTAGCTTTCTGGCGGTTTCATCTTGCCGGCTTTGCTGTCCGCGAATACCGCAGCAAGATCAACTTCCACCAGTTCAAGCGGCGAGGCTTGACGTGGCCGACCAGTTCTCCCTTCACGCGGAGATTTATCTGTGCTGCGCATAAAATACAGCTTCATGTTACGTGTTGACACGTTTAGCATGCCGGTATAACCACCTTCAGACACCTGCACGATATCCCCGGTTTGCTCATTGACGGCCATCGCTTCACCTTTTGCGATACCAGAGCGAAAAATCACCCATTGCCCATCCGAAGTCCACTGTGGATGGGTAGGATAGATTTTTGAATCACCATGGGGTTGGCTGGTCAAAAATGTCAGCATCACCCCAGTGACCGGGTCTTTGACCACTTTGCGTTCGCTAGGGAATCGATGACCTATTTGCGCATAGGCAGATACGGATAGCATGCAGAACACGCACAGCAGGAGATTCAAAAACAAATGCGGAATGCGGGAGGATAAAATACGAACAGATAAGCGGTTCATGGAATTTTGATATGTGTGGGAGTAATCGGGTAAATCCCGGATGCGCATTCTTGCAACATGATTGAACGGAATGACATCAGCGGCACCTATTGTGCTTGGTTTTCAGGCAGTTTTTCCATAATGTGCACTGCACAATCAACAGTGATCATTTTTTTGATTCTTTAAGCAAGTCTTGCAGTCAGTTACAAGCTCTCGAATAAAATGAAATCATGTGAAGAGGCTGTCGAGCTTGTTATATTCTGACCTGTGTATGATGCTCAATGTCCATCTGTCTTCCTTGAACTGACGATACTTAACCATCATTCCTATCATCTATCTATGAATACCAGTATGTCTGCAGTACGCCGCCTGATCTGTGTAAGTGTGTTGGGCTGGACTTGTTCTGCCCTGGCGCAAACTACGCCGCCACCAGCGGTAAATACCGACCCCAATGCTGCGGCGCGTATCGTATTACCCGAACCGGCTAATCCGCAATTACCTTCGGTGTTCTTTATCGGCGACTCAACCGTGCGCAATGGTCGGGATGATGGTCAAAACAAGGGGGCAGAAGGGCAGTGGGGCTGGGGCAATCCTATCAAGGCGTATTTTCAGACAGATAAAATCAATGTCGTTAACCGCGCTATTGGCGGCCTCAGCAGCCGCACGTACTTGACAGGCGGGCACTGGCAAAGAAGTCTGGCGCTGATGAAGCCGGGTGATTTTGTCATCATGCAATTTGGTCACAACGACAATGGCCCGCTTAACGACACCAGCCGCGCGCGCGGGACCATCAAAGGCATAGGTGAAGAGGTGGAAGAAATCGATAACATGCTGACCAAGTTGCCAGAGACGGTACATAGCTATGGCTGGTATTTGCGCAAATTTATTGCCGAGGCAAGAGCCAAAGGTGTGCAGGCCATCGTATGTTCCCCGATACCACGCAAGAGCTGGGATGCCAGCGGAAAAATCAATCGTAGCAAAGCTAGTTATGCTGGTTGGGCTGAACAGGTGGCAGTCCAGGAAAAAGTGGATTTCATCGACCTGAATGAAAACATCGCCGCAGCCTATGACAGCATGGGTAAGGATGAAGTGATGAAACTCTTCCCGGTGGTAACACCTGACGAACATACCCATACCAATTTGGCCGGTGCAGAGTTTAATGCAAGGGTGGTTGTGGCGGGTATCAAGACTTTGCGCTATGCGCAGTTGAAAAACTATTTGAATGATAAAGCAGTCGACATCAAATCGACTACTGTGTCACCCAAATAGTAGCTCAGGAAATGATGCACATACCTCATTTGCGAGCAGTCTTGCGCCCGGTTTGTATGGTTATTTTAACCGTCATTGCAATGGTACCGGCTTTGCCTGCCGCTGCACAATCCACAGAAGCTGCTTGCAGCCAATGGGGCAAGCCTGGAAAATTGATTTACCAGGATGATTTTGATACGGATCTGCAGCAGTGGCAGATAGAGTCTGCTGATATGCAGCACTCCAGCATCAGCGTTGCCGGTCACCAGCTTTTGATTGATGCAGCGAAAGGGGCAACGGTGTGGTTCAAACAAAAATTGTCAGGTGACATACTGATCAGGTATACGCGCAGGGTAGTAATGGAACAAGGTCGCAATGACCGCCTGTCTGACCTGAATCAATTTTGGATGGCGACTGATCCGCATAATCCGCGCATCTTTACCCGCAATGGCGTGTTTGAACAATACGATGGCTTACGCCTGTATTACGCCGGCATAGGTGGCAATACCAATACGACGAGCCGGTTTCGCAAATACCAGGGCAATGGTGAACGTACTTTGTTGGCGGAGTTGAATACAAGCGATGCCTTATTGCAGGCGAACCGTGATTACGTCATAGAAACAGCGGTATATCAGGGTTGCACACGCGTGCTGGTGGATGGGAAAGTCTTCTTTTCATATAAAGACAAAGATGCTCTGCGTGATGGTTATTTTGGATTCCGGACCACGCAATCCCGGCAGCATATACGTGATTTCAAGATTTACCAACTGGAATAAACTAGCAGTTGCAAGACCATTTAAAGATCAAAGAAACGATGATAAAGATGAGACAAAAAAAACAATCTGGCCTGCGTTCAATATTGAAATTATTGACCATCGCAGGCATTAGCTGCATGCTGCCACTAAGCATGAGCACAGCAGTTGCCGCAGGTAAAACAAACAGCGCAGGCAAACCAGCCAATGACATGACAGCACCACTGCATTTGATGCAGCCCAATTACCCCACGCCTTATGGACAGCCAACAGCAGAAGATGTCAAGAAAGTGCTGTATCGCGTGCATGCCTATCTGGATAATGTCACGCCTGCCAGGATTATTGATGGTAAAACAAAGAAACAGATTACTGATTTTTCCCAGATCAATGACGATACGATACTGGCCCCTGGTGATTATCGCCTGACCAGTTATGAATGGGGCGTTACTTACGCAGGCATGCTGCTGGCTGGCAGTGCCACGGGTGATAAACGTTTCAGCAATTACGCCAGTGATCGCCTTGGCTTGCTGGCCGACCTGGCGCCGCATTATCTTGCACGCCTCAAGGCCAATCCCAAGAGCCCTTCACCTATCCGTTCCTTGCTGCAACCACATGCGCTGGATGATACAGGTGCCATATGCGCCGCCATGATCAAAGCGACCAGGGAAGGTGTCTCCAATAAACTGGCTAGCCTGATTGATATTTGCAGTACCTATATCAGCACCAAAGAATACCGCCTGACGGATGGTACACTGGCCCGCAACCGGCCACAGCCGAATACCTTGTGGCTGGATGATTTGTTCATGAGCGTGCCCGCCCTGGCACAAATGGGTAAATTGACCGGGGATACCAAGTATTATGATGATGCCGTGAAACAGGTTAAACTGTTTTCCGAACGCATGTTCAACAAGGAAAAAGGTGTGTACATGCATGGCTGGGTGCAGGATATGGGTGTTCATCCGCAATTTCACTGGGCCAGGGCAAATGGCTGGGCCGTCATGACCATGGTTGAATTGCTGGATGTATTGCCACCAGAGCATCCAGGTTACGCCGACGTGTTGGCGCAATTGCAGGCCCACGTCAAAGGCCTGGCATCATATCAGGACGGCACTGGATTCTGGCACCAACTGCTGGATCGTAATGACAGCTACCTGGAAACGTCCGCCACCGCCATTTATACCTATGCCATGGCACACGCAATCAATCGCGGCTTTATCGACAAACGTGCTTATGCCCCGGTAGTCATGCTGGCATGGAATGCAGTAGCCAGCAAAGTGACGCAAAAAGGTCAGGTAGAAGGCACCTGCGTCGGTACTGGCATGGGCTTTGACCCAGCGTTTTATTATTACCGCCCGGTGAATGTATTTGCAGCGCACAGCTATGGCCCCGTCTTGCTGGCCGGTGCAGAAGTCATCAACCTGTTGAAGTCGAATACTTTTGAAATCAATGACAGTTCATTACAGGTCAAAGTAACGAAGCCTTAATGAAGCAATCCAGCGAGGCATTTCAGATCCGATGAAATGCCTCGCTGATCAGGCAGAGATCGCAGGGAAGTGTGTATCAATTTCCCTGACCAGTACTTCTTCTGTCTTGTCTATCAGTACATGTGCCGTGCAGCTCATGCAGGGGTCAAAACTTTGTATCGTGCGCTGTATATCTATACCGCTGAAGTCACTGGCATTACTGAAACCACTTTCTATAATGGGTGTATTCTGTAAAGCCATTTCCATTGGACCAGGCACACGTCCCGGCGTGCAGGTGCCAACATTGATACGTGAAGGTATAGCGATCTGGTAGTTGTCGATGACATGTTCCTTGATCACCGCCCAGTGTGCCAGGAAGCCGCGACTGGCACCCCATAAACCGACACCCAATTGCAAGCCCGGTTTATTATTGTCAAGTGCCACATGTGTCAGGGTTTCACCTTTGCGTATCAATTGCCCTGCAATGGCGATGTTTTCCTGTGTGACTGCAAAATTGAATGCCAATGAATAAGCGCGTGCCCGGTTGCGCTCAATGGCATTCCAGACCGGTGGTATGCGCCACTGCATCGGCAAGCTGGTGCCACCGCTGACAGGCAGGCAAAATTCCAGGCTGTGGCCAGTGGCCGCAACAAAGGGATTGTCAGGAATTTTACGGGCGGCAGCCGTCAGGTACAGGCGTGCATAGGCCCCCACTTCAAAATTATGTCCGCGCCAGGCTAAACTGGAACCCCAACTGTACGCCTGGGGATTCAGGCTTTTAGGATTTTGCGTGCGCTTGTTCCAAGGGTGATAAGCCGACACAGGATTGCCCAGCGGATCAGTTTTGATCATCTCTTGTTCAGTCTGGCTATGCTGCTGGAAAGAGTAATCGAGAAATTCTTCCATACCGGCATTCAAAAGGCTCAGGCGGGTACACAGCAACTCGCCGCGTATCATCACTGCGGGCGTGGACCAGCGTTTTTCTCCCCACGTATCACAACGTGCATAGCTGCCATCATAATGGTCGGGATGATCCCATTGACCAAAATCCAGCATGGATGCTACCGAACGTCCCATATCTTCATACAAAGGATTGGCATCGAGCATGAAGTCAAATACTTCATCCCATATCGCCGCTGCCTTACGGCTATAAGATGCAAAGGGTTGCAAGATACGACTGAAGTCCGCCATTTTCCCCGCATCCGCATGAATGCTCACACCACCGGGAATGATGGATTCTGAATGTGGATATTTGCCACCCAGCACAGTATAAGCCTGGCGTGCCAAAGCAACCATGTGCAGGGCTTCGCGGTATAGCGCTCCACCCTTGTTCAGGTCATGCAAAATATCACTGATATGCTGATAGCCGTGAAGCTGCTGATGACGGCAATGACTTTGGCAGGCCTTCGTCCATATTTCAGGGTTACTCTGTTCTATCACTTGCTGTGAATAGTCCGGGCCGGCCAATACAAACAGATGCATGCAATTGTCATTCAGGTATTGACAACTGAGCAGCAGGTTGCGCAAGACTATACCCAATGGCGGAGGCTTCAGGCCCAATGCCATTTCCAGACACAATGCAGAAGCGGTCGCATGCACACCGCCGCAAATGCCGGACGCCGTCGCACTCACCATGCCCACCTGTTTCAGCGCACGACCTGGCAGCAATGATTCATACCCCTTGAACAGGGTAGCCATGGATGCGCTGTCGAGAACGGTACGACTTTCAAGATCAACCCGGCAATGTACGGCAAGCGCACCTTCCAGCCGGCTCAGTGGATCGACCTTGGCTGTCATACTGGCCTTATTCTTTTGCCTGATCAGACGCATCAAATCAGCATCTATTCCGTTTTCGGCTATTGTGTCGGCTGTATCTGTACGCTGTGCCTGCTGTTCTGAATCCAGATCCATGCTATTTCCTTATAGGTCACTGTTGAATGCATCGTCACTTGTTCTCCATCAGGCTTCTGGTTCCCATTCAGGCGGCCCCTTGTAGCCATACCACGCCATATCAGGTGCGCTTCCATACACAGCGTTTTTCACCTTGATCCAGATCTGATTGCCCCAGTCGTGATGCCAGTAAAAGATAGGGTCGTTGGTCATGTCTTCGGTAAGCAGCGCCCAATGCAGAAGGCGACGGTTCCACAAGCGTTCATCCCTGTCATCAATGGCGCCAGTCAGCAACTGGCGTTCAAAATAATCTGTGGCACTGACGTCACTGTATTCTTCAAAATCCGACCCCATGTTCAGCCATTGGCCTGATTTGCGATCACGCAAAACCACGTCTATTGATGAACCTGTGCTGTGTATAGGAAAGCTGCGTGCATCCTTGGGATCAAAATTGCGTGGGTCACGCAAGTAACCAAGCGTATGCTGACGCAATTCCTCTTCACTGGCCTCTGGTCTGGCAGCGCGTGCGCGATCCCAGTAATAGGCCCACAAGCCACGCTGGCATTCTATCGAGCGATAGGCATCGAGTATGAACAACTCAACGCTAAAGGTGGACAACACGGCATTGGCGCGCGCCAGTTTTTCTGCGAAAGTCTTTCTTAACCAGCCATCCTTTCTGCTTCCTTTTATGCGCTTGTGATACGGTGAATTCTGGCCGTTATCCATCGCATGCCATGAAGAAAAGGCCAGGCCATAATCACGCACATTAACCAGTTCTTCCATGAACAAAGGGGAACTGGTATCCAGCGGAATCTGGTAATGCGGCAGTCTGATCTTGCTAAGATCTGCTAGCGGGATATGGTATTGAATGTCATACATGTCCTGATCCTTATGTTTCAATTATTTCAGATGATTTAGCCGGTTAAGAGAGTTTTCAATGATGCTGATATTCACTGGCAAGCAACTGCATTTTTTCTTCGAAAATAGGATTCAGATAACGCTCCTCCGCTCGTGCCTGCGAAAGAATGTTTGCTTTTGCGTCTGCTCCAAGCAAGGACATTAATTGACTGAAGTTATCCATGTCTTCAGAAAACAACCGGGACAGGCAGCGTGTCGTATACACCGTCTGCGCATCGTTGATGATGTTGGCAAAGCTTTTCATATCATCGACGCCATGATTGTTGATCTTGAATTCAATGTCAGGGTGTCGCTGAGCAAGGCCGCTTTCAAGCTTGAATATATACAGCCAGTAACTATCTTTTACGGCAATCGCGTTCAGCGCCTGTTGCATGAAATATTGCTGAGTACCAGTCACATAAATATCGTTGATGATAATGATCTTGCGCTGGCAGAACTGTTTCATCTGGTCATCATTCTCTGCCATCGCTTGCATCTTTTGTCTCTGCTTTACGCGCTGTGTCAGATTGTTTTTGCTGTAATTGTTACTCAAATTAAAATCGCCCTGGCTACTGACCGTGATTTGCTGCCGGTTTAAACGTGGTTCCAGCAAGCTTAATCTGAAACCTTCTAATTGCAATAAGGCATGCACGCGCCTTGCCATTAAATTGGCAGCAGAAGGCAGGTGATAAAAAGCCGGTGCGGTAACAACCCAATCACTGGCAACATCTGTGTGCTGCTGCAGAATGCTCGCTGCCAGGCTGCTCAGTTTTTGACTGAAAAAATCTATCTGCCACCATTGCCCCAGTTTCATGCCGGGGTAATGGCGGTATAAATCTGCATCAAACTGCAAGGGCAGGGAGCTGATTTCCTCCAGACATACTATCTTGCTGCTGGCCTGATGCTGATCATCGTCCAGGTTCAGCATCAGGCCAGTACTTTGTTCCAGGCATGGTTGGAAGGCACTTCACCCTTGCTCAAAGGCGGCAATAGTTCCACGGTAAAGTTTTCTTCCAGCGGTGCGACCCAGATGCGTGACGACAGATTGACCTTGTAGAGTTCAAACAATTTATCATCGTCAGCCTTGGTTTCGCTGTACACACGGCGGTCTATCAATTGATAGAACTCATCTGGTACGAAATCTTCATTCAACATGACATGGGCAGTTTGCTTGCCATCGCTGACCCACCATTCGAATTTCATCTGGCTATTACAACGGCTGACACAGTTGTCATTTTCCATTACGGTCAGATTGCCCTTGTCGGCACAGTGGGTTACGTAATTGAGTGAATCCAGGACCCCCGGGCCAGGGTGTGCGCTGACGACGACCAGATTATCTCTATGCCATAACTGATCGCGTGACAGGGCCAGTGCGGCCATCTGCATGGCGCGGTAACCGACGGCCGTGCCCCACCACAGCGAGCGCTGATGCTGGGCAGTGGCTTCCTGATAATCAAGTGTCAGCACCTTGCCCTGATCGACGATACGTATCAGCAAGCCTTGTGCCGGGATATATTCTTTGGATGAAAAACTGGTCATGGCATTTTCCTTTTACGATAGATTTCGATATTGATTGATCAGGATCAGCAGATGCGCGGCAATTGTTCACCTACCAGCATGTCAACAATGCGCTTGCCGCCAAACAGGGTCTGCATGTGTACACGTCCGGGCCGTCCATCATGTAAAACTGTACCTATATCTGCTGCATCCTTACCCAGTGCATGCCCACGCATGGCCGCCAGGGCAGCATCGGTTTCTTCAGCAGGAACGACGGCAACCAGTTTGCCTTCATTCGCCAGGTACAAGGGGTCAAGGCCAAGAATTTCGCAAAAGCCTTTTACCTCTTGTCGTAACGGCGTCTGGGTCTCGTGGATTTCTATGGCGCATTTCGACGCATCGGCAATTTCATTGAGTACAGAGGCAATGCCGCCACGCGTCGCATCGCGGATGAAGCGGGTATGTGGCGCTGCCTTCAGCAGGGTCTGTATCAAATCATGCAAAGGGGCGCAGTCGCTTTCTATCGGGCTGGTCAAATGCATGTCACCCCGTGCATTCAAAATCGCCGCACCATGATCCCCCAAAAAGCCATTGACCAGGATATGGTCACCAGCCTGCGCCTGATGCGCCCCCAGCTTGTAATCCTGATGGATAACCCCTATACCTGCGGTATTGATGAAAATCTTGTCGCAACCGCCGCGCCCCACCACCTTGGTATCACCCGTGACGATCATCACACCGGCTTCCCTTGCCGTATCAGCCATGGATTTGACGATCTGACGCAAGGTGTCAACCTGCATGCCTTCTTCTATGATCATGGCGCAAGTCAGGTATAGCGGGGTGGCTCCGCCAACGGCCAGGTCATTCACCGTACCGCAAATCGCCAGCTTGCCGATGTCCCCGCCGGGAAAGAAGATGGGGTCGATGACATAGGAATCAGTCGTCATGGCCAGCCGGTCACCCAGCTTGGCCAGGTCACTGAGCTGGAAACGGGCCTGATCTTCCAGTGTGTTCAGCGCAGGGTTGCTGAAGGCTTCAATAAAGACATCATCTATCAGGTCACGCATGGCTTTGCCGCCACCGCCATGTGCCAGGGTAATGACAGAACTGACCAGTTTGCCACGCCGGGTGCGGATATCAGTGACGTTGGTCGTTGCTGGTTCGTCGTCTGGCCGGGTGAGATTTTTTTCTATCATGTTCATAGACTGGTTTCCTCAAGCTGATGTATTTTGATACTGTCTTTGGGTGCACCGCCATATTGGTAATAAGCAGCGCAGGCTCCTTCGCTCGACACCATCAGTGCACCCAAAGGCGTTTCCGGGGTACAGGCCTTGCCGTAAACCTTGCATTGCCAGGGCTTGATTGCACCTTTCAATACCTCGCCACACTGACAGGATTTGGGGTCGGCGATGGTGACCGAAGGAAGGGAGAATTTTTTCTCGGCATCGAAAGCAGCATATTGTTGGTTCAGTTGTACGCCTGAATTGTCAATCGAACCCAGACCACGCCATTCAAAAAATTGCCGCAATTCAAACACCTTGCTGATGGCTTCCAGTGCCATGCGGTTGCCATGTTCTGGCACCACGCGGTTGTACTGGTTTTCAATTCGCGCTTCACCGGCATGTAGTTGCTTTAATACCATCCACAGAGATTGCAGAATATCCAGCGGTTCAAAACCTGATACCACGACAGGACGCTGATAATGTTCTGCGATGAAACCATACGGCTGATTGCCAATCACCATGCTGACGTGACCAGGGCCAAGAAAACCATCGAGTTGCAGGTCTGGCGAATCTAGCACGGCCTTGATGGTGGGGATAATCGTAATGTGATTGCAGAACAGGGAAAAATTACGTATGTCTTCTGCCTCGGCCTTCAATACTGTCAGAGCGGTGCTGGGCATGGTGGTTTCAAAGCCCAGGCCAAAGAAGACCACTTCCTTGTCCGGGTGTTTTTTCGCTATGCTGAGTGCATCCAGTGGCGAATACACCATACGCACGTCGGCCCCCAGTGCCTTGGCCTGCAGCAGGCTGCGTTTGGAGCCTGGAACCCGCATGGCATCACCAAAGGTGGTCATGATGGTGTCTTTTTGTTCCGCAATGGCGACACAGTCGTCCACGCGCCCCATGGGCAATACGCATACTGGGCAACCGGGGCCGTGTATCAGTTCCAGGCTGGTTGGCAGCATGTTTTCTATGCCATAGCGAAAGATGGAATGCGTGTGGCCGCCACAGACTTCCATGATATACACCGGGCGTTTCAAATCTTTTGACAGTTCGTCTGAGATCCGGGTAATTTCCCGTATCAGGAATTTGGCTTTTTCCGGGTCGCGAAATTCATCAACGTATTTCATGTTCGGCCTCTGTATCGTGATTGGTTTTATTACTCAAATAACCGCGCTCATCTGCCAGCAGGGTATGTACCAGGTCCCACAAGACGTGATAGATCGCCACATGGCATTCCTGGGTGCGGTGTATGCTGTCTGAAGCAACGACCAGGCAATGGTCCAGCCCGATTTTTGCCATTTCACCGCCGGTGCCACCTGCCAGACCTATCGTGACTGCGCCAATTTTCTTGGCCTGTGCAAAGGCACGAAGCAGATTGTCTGAATTGCCGCTGGTGGAAATACCTATCAGCGCGTCATTCTTCTTCATCAGATTGGCGACTTGTCGTGCATATACGTGCTGGTAACCGACGTCATTGGCAATGGCTGTCATCACTGTTTTGTCACAGCTCAGGTCATAGGCGGGTAGGGCGGGCCGTCCGGTGGTGACTGGATGTAAAAATTCCACCGCGATATGTGAGGCATCCGAGCTGGAACCTCCGTTGCCCATGGTGAACAGTTGGCCCTGCTTTTTATAGATACCAGCAATCGCATTGGCACAATCGACGACCGCCTGTTGATGAGTCGCAAAGAAATGACTGATCACGCTCTGGTGTTGAGCCATTTTTTGTTCTATTGAATCCAGTAGCGCCTGGTTCATGCTGACAGTATCGGATTTCTTTTTGGTGAGAAATGGATACAGTGCTTGCAGGTGGCTGGCATTTTCAGTATTGGTCATGACGCTCTCTTTGATAGAATTCAGGAGTCACCTTCCTGCATGGCGACCAGTTCTTCCTGCATTTGCCCCAGTTCATTTAGGATGGACAGTGTTGCCTGTGCCTCCTCTTCATTGATGAGGCTCATCGCAAAACCCACATGTACCAGTACCCATTGATTGATCAGTTCGTGCAGATTTTTTCCGTCCTGAGCGACGCAACTAAGGTCTACCGCACGCTGTATGCCACCTACATCCACGATGCCAAGCAGTTGCCCGACATCGCTGATGCTGACAATTTTTCCTGGAATTCCTAAACACATAATGTTTCCTTTATGGTGAGATAGCGTGTTGGGTAAAGTTTTCCTGCCTGGACGAATAGTCTGCTGCCACAAATCTTGCTGCTGTTGGTACGGTCACGAATTCGAAGGATCTGGCCGCCGCAATTGCTGCCTGTCCCAGCGCTATGCCACCATCATTGGAAGGCACCAGCGCATGGCTCAGGCAGTTGAATTGTTTTTCACGTAAAGACATATCCAGCCCCGTCAAAAGGATAGCGTTTTGCATGCAGCCACCAGATAGCACCACATCCGTAAACACATGCTGCTCACGCAAAGCGCATACCATATTCGTAATGCTGTTGATTAAACCAGCATGAAAACGGGTAGCAATGACCGATGTCGGCACGCCTTGCTGCAAATCATCCAATAACTGTGACCAGATACTGGCGGCATTCAGTTCAAAGAGCTTTTGCGTAGTGTCAGTTGAAGGCGATGAAATATCCGGCTTTTCTATGCGAAAGTTATAGGATGGAGAATCTGTCTTGTCTTTCAAGTAATCGGTCAGCAGATTTTTATCGACCAGCATCTCGAGTTCCATCGCCGCCTGGCCTTCAAACTGGACTTGTTGCGTATGCAGGCCAACAGCACCGGCTACCGCATCAAACAGGCGGCCCGCCGAACTGGCAAGCGGACAATTGATTCCACGTGCCAGCATAGTTTCCAGCATGGCGACGGGTTGTTGGCAAAGGAACTTTGCCAAATCAGTATCCGCAAATTCCCTGGTGAATGTATCCCAGCGCATACTGTTCAGGATATGGGTGTAGGTATTACGCCAGGGCTGTCTGATAGCCTGTGCTGCGCCGGGCATGGCGATTGGTTTGAAGCGTCCCAGTCGCTGGAAGCTGCGGTAATCGGTCAGTAAAAATTCGCCGCCCCAGAATTGCCCATCATCACCCAGTCCCAAACCGTCAAGAGCAATGCCAAGGACAGGTGGGTGTGACAGCGCAATCCTATTCTCTATCATGGCGCTGGCGATATGCGCGTGATGATGTTGCACCGTGGTTACAATAGCCGGTGACAAGTCGTGTACATCGTGCATGTCATGAGTGTCGTGCGTGAGTTTGTTGCAGACATATTCGGGATGCAGATCTTGCGCCACATGGGCGGACGTCATTTCAAACAGTCGCTGATAGAGTGTCAGGTTATGTTCATAATCGTCCAGCGTGCTGATATCTTCCAGGTCACCCTGGTGCTGCGACAAGATGGCCGTGCCTTGTTTGATCAGACAAAACGTGGATTTGAGTTCCGCTCCATAAGCAAGTATGCCATCCGCTTTTTCAAAGCCTGCTGGCAGCGGTATAGAACGTGGAGCATAACCACGTGCACGCCGCAGGATGCGCGCTTTACCTGCCACACAGCGCACAACACTGTCGTCAATGCGGTTGGCAATGTCGCGGTTATGAAAAACAATCAAATCGGCAATGCCAGCCAGCTTTTCAATAGCCTGATCATTGTCAATGATTTGTGGTTCACCTGATACATTACCGCTGGTCATGACAAGTGGCTGCCTGAATTGCTGGCAGACCATGTGGTGCAAGGGCGTGTATGGCAGCATGAAACCCAGCAGATGACTGCCAGGCGCGATGTCGGTGGACAAGACAGGCACATCAGCATCCCTTGTCTGTCTGGCTTCCAGCAATACGATGGGTGCAGCGGCGCTTTGCAGTAACTCTGCCTCCAATTGATCGACGACACAGTATTGTCGTATACAGGCAAGTTCATGCGCCATCACTGCAAAAGGTTTGGCATAGCGCTGTTTGCGCTGACGCAAAGCCTGGACGGCATCATCATTCGTGGCATCGCAGCACAGGTGAAAACCACCCAAGCCTTTGATGGCGACAATTTTTCCATCTTTCAGGGCCTGATCAATGTGCTGTAGTTGCTGTGTGCTTCTGTTCTGATATCCGTTGATATCAGTGCTGCTGCCGTGGGCCAGCAATTGTCCTGCTTCATGCAAAGATAACTGCGGGCCACATACATGGCACGCAATAGGCTGGGCATGAAAGCGACGATCAAGCGGATCACCATATTCTTGTTGACAGGCAGAACACATGGTGAAAGCGTTCATGGTCGTCTGTTCACGGTCATAGGGAATACCCTGAATGATGGACAGACGCGGCCCGCAATGGGTGCAATTGGTAAATGGGTAGTGATAGCGGCGTTCGCCGGGATCCATGGTCTCGGCCAGACATGACTTGCAGGTGGCCGCATCAGCCACTACCTCAGTGCGGCCTTGCGTGTGAGCTGACTGCGCAATACGAAAATTTGCATAGGACCAGCTGTCGCTGATTATTTCTGTAGCGATGGAATCAATTTTTGCCAGTGGCGGTGCTTCGGTCTTTAGTCGCTGCAAAAATTTCCGGATATCGTTTTGCATGCCTGACAGGCGTATGAGGACGCCGTCGGTATCATTCGATACTTCACCATGCAATTGGCACTCCAGCGCAAGACGGTAAACAGCCGGGCGAAAGCCCACGCCTTGCACGGTACCTTTAACACGTATCTCTTGATTTTCCACAACAGATGGCATACCCGGGCCTCAATACTGTGACAACGCTTGCGACAAACAAATACGGGGCCAGGATGGCCCCGTATTTAAAGACTGTTACTTGGGATACAAAGGAATCAAGGTGCTATAGATATGACTGACCACCGTATTGGCTGGTTGCCCTGCTGGTTGCGATTTGTTGGAATGGCAGCTAAAACAGTTTGAACCATTGATCTTGCTGCTGGTTCCCTGATCGTAGGTTTCCATCGTTGTATTGTTGAGCAGATTGGTTCCCACCTGGTTGGTGGCGGTTACCGTTTGTCCACCTACGGTCCAGGTTGCACCAGTCATCATGTAATTGGTGCGCAAATCGCCTTTGATCAACTGGCTGAGTACGCTACTGTTGACTGAAATGACTTCTGTATTTTCAATCAAAACGTTGCTGGCATCCGAGCCAGTACCCCAGGCTTTCCAGCGCAGGGTATCGCTAGGACCTATAGGCGCACTGGTGTTCGCAGTAATATTTGGTGACGACGAGAAATTGGCAAGCTGTACATTGGGCGTTGCCGATTTCAGTGATGAAAACAGCCAGGTACCAGTAGTATTTTGTGCCACATTTACCGTTGTGCCACTGGTGTTTGTATAGCTGTAGGCAGCATTGGGTGTATTGCTGACATGCTCAAACGTTGCCCATATCATTTCCGGGTGACCTTTTGCGCTGCCAACTACATGCATCCCGACCAGAGCCAGGACCACTGATTTGGTTTGCCCAGTCGGGATCCAAAGTTGAGTATTGCTCTTGTTGTATACAGGTACCGTACTGGTGACAGTGACATAGTCGCTAGCTTTTAGACCCAATGCATCCAGCCCGACAACATCTATCCATGATGTTTTTACTTCCATCGCCAGTGCTTCAGATGCAGGAAGTTTGGTGCCTTTGGATGCAGCATAGGCAATCACCGGGTCCAATTGCGATTGCGTAGTGGGGAACACATTGGTGGGATTGGGAATGACGCCGTTGGCGACACCAGTTTGGAAATACGCAAACACATCATTGACCATGGTGGCGTAATACACCAATGACTGATTTTGGCCGAGCAACACGCCCGACAGACCACCAGCCTGACCTTGTGTAGGTTCTATGGTATTGCCAAGACTGTCAATGAAAACGGTTTTCCCATTCACCTGGAAGCCTTGCACCATGTTTTTCGTTGCGCTGCTGTCTGCGGTCAATAGCTTGGGTGAGACACGGGCGGCCAGTGTGGTGTCCATTGCCGGTTTGGGTGGCAGTGCGATTTTTTTGTTTGCGGCATCAAAGAAAATCGGTTTCTTGCCTTCTTGCGCTTCTACGCGGGCGATTTCGACCAGCTTGCCCGCGCTGTTGTGTATCAGCGATTGCCCCGTTTCAGTTTGTGGTGCTGGCAAGACTTCAAACATTTTACCGTCTTTGCTAGTGATAAGTTGCAGGCCATTAGGTCCCGCCTGTGCACTGCGGATATTCAGTAAAGGTAAAGGAAGGTCAGCTTGATTTTGCGTATAAGTGCGTTTTCCTTGTGCATTTGCACCGGAAACATTGTAGAAAATTGGTGAATTAAAAACCAGGCTCTTGCCACCGCCATAGGTGCTTGGTGCTGGTGAAGTCAGCCACAAAAACATCTGCTCTGACCATTGATAGAAACTACAGTCACCAGTATTCGGAAAGGTGACGCTATTGGCCGGATTGACCGCACCATTCAGTGTCACTGTCCCGCCAAACCAACTGTTGAAAGTTGCTGCTGGTACTGCGCACAAGGGTTTTGCATCTTGCGGCACTACCTGGGCTTGTGCAAGATTGCTCAGCATTGGCGTCATTGCCACCAGCGCATATTTTATGCATGTTGATATGACGCGATTGCGCCGATTTCCTACGACAGATCCGCTCATTGTATTTCTCCCTATTTTGAAAGCAAGATATGTAGTTTTTCTCTTGCTTGTGTTTCACCAAACTACCAAGTACAGACCTAAAACACACGACTAATCAACCTGACAACGTCAGGCGAATTTGATGACTGTATTGCTGAACTACCTGAACGACATCCGGCAGACTGGCCGCAAATGGCTAATTAACTGCTGCAACAGAAAATGGGTAAGAGAACGTGAAAAAGGAGATGTAAAAAAAGCAAATAAAGTTAAATGATAATTTAGCATGCATTTTGAATAAGTGCTTAATAAATATTTAATTATTTGTTTTTTTGCTACGCAGGCTTGCTGGTACACATATAGTCCAAAAACAGGATCGCTAAAATTTGAACGATGTTGTTACTTGCAAGGAAGGTAATGGGCTGAGTACAGGAAGAGAAGGATCGATGGCTATTGGCAGATGTAACGACCCTTGCCAGGGCAGTATTGTGCAAATCCTATTCAGAAGTCGCCACCTGATGTTGAAGACTGTACGATGTTGTTAAAATGAAAAATTGGCTGACAGCGACGGAATCTCTGGAAATAATGAACTTTCTTCTTTATTTTCAGACTAATCAAATCGCGCCCTGGATTGTTGATCTTGGGTTTCGAGGGGGAATTACCTTTAATTTTCACATTTTTCTATAATAATATGATGAAAAAAACACTTACAACACTGGCGGTCATGAGCCTATGCCAGGTCGCCAGCGCAGATGAAGGCATGTGGATGCCGCAACAACTGCCACAAGTCGCCAAACAACTGAAGGCAGACGGTTTGAAACTGGATCCGGCAACGCTGACCAAATTGACGGAATTCCCTATGGGGGCCATCGTCAGCCTGGGTGGTTGTTCCGCGTCCTTTGTGTCACCACAGGGCTTGGTCGCAACCAACCACCACTGTGTCTACAACAGCGTGGCACATAACTCAAAACCAGAACGCAATTTGCTGGCGAATGGCTTCCTGGCAAACAGCCTGGAGGAAGAATTGCCGGCAACGCCTGGCTCGCGCATACTCGTCACTAAAGATGTCAGCAATGTCAGCAGCAAAATCATTGATGCGGCAACGGCCAAGCTGAACGGCAAGGCTCGTGTTGATGCTATTGAAAAGAATTCCAAGGCCATCATCGCAGAATGTGAAAAAGATGCCGGCCATCGCTGCAACGTCTATCCATACTATGGTGGGCTTGAGTATTACCTTATCAAACAATTGGAAATCAAAGATGTGCGTCTGGTCCATGCCCCACCAGAAGGTGTGGGCAAATTTGGTGGCGATACCGACAACTGGATGTGGCCACGTCACACAGGCGATTACGGTTTCTACCGCGCCTATGTCAGCAAAGATGGCAAATCCGCCGATTACAGTAAGGATAATGTGCCTTACGTGCCCAAGCATTTCCTGAAACTGGCCAAAGACAATCTCAAGGAAGGTGATTTCATCATGGTGCTGGGTTACCCAGGACGCACCAACCGCCATCGCCTGCCATCAGAAGTGGCCTACACTTTTGACTGGAACTACCCGACGTTCGTGAAGAGCTCTGGCGACATGCTGGCCATCATCGCCAAGGAAACCGCCAACAACCCGGATGCCAAACTCAAGTATGCCGGTCAGGTTGCGGGTATCAACAACTATTACAAAAACCGTCAGGGCATGCTCGATAGCTATGCTGGCAGCGATATCCTGGCACGCAAAACCAAAGAGCATGAAGAGCTGAAAGCCTGGATCAACAGCAATCCTGCACGCACCAAAGAATTTGCCAGCGATATTGATCAGGTTGAAAAACTGATTGCTGAGCGCGATGCCATGGGCAAGCGTGACTTTTATCTGAGCAATGCTTCACCTCGCTTCCTGGCTACGGCACGTGCCTTGTATCGTTTGTCCAATGAATCGACAAAAGCTGATGCAGAACGCAAAGCCGGTTACCAGGTACGTGATCTGCCTCGCTTCAAAGCAATGGTGGATGCCATCGAGCGTAACTATGATGAAAAAGTCGACAAGGCTTTGGTCTTGTACAACCTGAGCAAATACGCCGCGCAAGCCAAGACTGACCGCAACGCCAATTTTGATGCAGCAATGGGCGTCAAAGATGGCATGTCTGAAGCCGACCTGAAAACCCTGCTGGATACCATGTACGCTGGCAGCAAATTGGGTGATAAAGCTGCACGCAGCCCATGGCTGACCGCCAAGCCAGAAGATTTCAAGGCCAGCAATGACAGTTTCGTCAAGGCAGCCGTTGCCATGTATGACGGCGGTCTGAAACGTGAAGCTGAAGAAGAAGAGTTGATGGGTAAAATCCAGCAAGCTTATGGCAGCTACATGAAAGCAAAAATCGCTTACATGAAGAGCAAAGGGCAGGCAGTCTACCCAGACGCTAACAGCACCTTGCGCGTCACTTTCGGCAAAGTGGCAGGCCGTGACCATGGCACCGCTGATGGCCTGGCATGGAGCGCATTTACCACCGTCAACGGCATCCCGCCAAAAGCAACGGGCACTGGCGAATTCAACGCACCAGCCGCACAATTGGCAGCCATCAAGGCCAAAGACTTCGGCAAGTATGTTGACCCGCAATTGAAAACTGTCCCTGTGAATTATCTGGCGACACTGGATATCACCGGCGGCAATTCAGGTTCTGCTGCTTTGAATGCCAAAGGCGAATTCATCGGCCTGGCATTTGACGGCACCCTCGATTCCATCATTTCCGACTGGGATTACAACAAAGCCAATTCCCGCTCCATACAGGTTGATCTGCGCTATATGCTGTGGCAGATGAAGCATGTGGACAAGGCTGACCGCCTGCTCAAAGAGATGGGCGCGGAGTAATAGCTTAGACTGCTGTACCGTTAAAAAAACCCTGTAAGACTTGAGTCTTGCAGGGGTTTTTATATTCGCCAACTTAATTGGCATTGCTTCCAATTTTTACAGGTATTACAGGATTTGCTTTGCTTGCAAATACAGATAAAGCCGTGAATAAAATATTAAAGCTCATACTTATTCCCCGCCGTTGAGCGAATAGGGTGCGTGTCATAGATCAAGTCCAGATACTTGACTTTGTTGCTGTCTGGCTCAAAGCTGAACAGGTCCATGACCTTGAAGCTGATTAAAGTCCCGTCGCGTACGGTCCAGTCGTATTGAAAATAGGCCGTCGCATGGTGTTTTTTTGTTGTGCTGACAAAGATATCAATTGGGGTGATAAGGTTTTGACTGGAAGCTTCTGCCAGTCTGTCAAAGAAGGCGCACGCATCCATCTCGCCAAGAAACGGGGAAAGAACTTTTCCATCTTGGGTGAACAGGCTTTTGATAGTGTCGTAATCAGCGTCTCCAAGTGCTTGCATATAGGTTTGCAAGATTGAAATGTATTCAGACATTGATGAACTCCTTGGAACGGTTATGGGTATTGGCTTGTTGTGCAGAGCATCCATGGGCGTCAGTTTTTGCTTAAGTAAAAGCGTAGCCTCGCTCGATTCAAACTGTTTTGTCAACAGCGGGATTGTAAACGCAATCAAACATTAGCTACCTCACCAATGAAAGTAATTTTAACCTCCAAGCCCATTCCACTTTCTGGTGAGTTCAGGACGATCGTTGCATTTCGTCGACGGTGGGATGGCTGTTTGGCGATTTGTGGAACATCATCAGGCTGTTCGATTTTTTAGCCTATGCGAGTTTTTTGGTATCGACGGTCCGCAATTTTCAAAACCCTTTCTTTGTTTTTAACAAGATTAATTTATGAGTATCGGTATACTGGATGAAATAAAAAGCCCGCTAATTATTATGATTTTATAATAGTCGGTGGTGGTTCAGCAGGTGCAGTGATGGCTTCGCGTCTTAGTGAAAAAGGCGATCAAAATGTTTTACTCATTGAAGGTGGAAATGCCTATCCTACCCGCCAGTACTCAGCAATTCTGCGGTGAAGCGTTCCAGCTCTTCAGCCAGTGTCCCGCGACTACGGAAATTCCGATTGGCCTTGCCGTACCAATACTCGGCATCTTCCAGATCACCTTCTTGTATGTGCAGAATGCCGTGTAACCACGCCCCGAGCAGCGTGTCATCACTCTGTACCAGATCATGTGCTGCGTTCCAGTGTCCTTGATGCATATGGGCAAGGACATTTTCAAGTTTGTTCATGGAAAGCTCCTGTTGACGGGGACAACGTAAAACAATTCAGACCCCATGATAAAGTCAAAACCGTCGACCCTAGTAGGTTGTACCTTGTACGCATATTTTGCTCGTTTCTACATTTAACAGGATACTGGAATGGCGCAGAGTGTTCTTGTCTTCACATTAAGGCAAGTTGAAAGTGAATCATTTCTCCAGTTCATCCAGTAATTTCTCAACACTACCGAACAGTGTGTCGCCGCGTAACAGCCGGCTTTCGCTACCTTTTGTCACCACCATGTTAGGCACACCTGTAATACCGTACGTTTGCAACAGGTGTTGCGCACGTCGTATGCGTGCATCTGTGACCAGACGCAGTTCTGCATCCCCCGTGGCCAGGCGCACGGCAGCAGCAACCAAACCCATGTCGCGCAATAGCTTTCCCACCACGCTAGCGGCCGTGATGTCCTGCGCATACACATAACGTGCTTCTTGCAAGACCTTCAGTGCTGCCAGTTCGCGTTGCGGTTCTGTCATGGATACAGCCGTTAGTGCCAATGTAACTGTCTCTGAATCGAAGCGGCTGCCATGCTTGCCCAGCACCTGTGCACGATACTCTTCGGTGAAGCGCTGGCCAGTCAGTTTCTCAATGCGGACGTCATTCGCCCATGCGTATTCTGCAAATGCAGCGTCCATGATGCGCCCGTTACTGCCGGCAAACAAGCCAGTGGGAGCAAGCTCCAGTGTCAAGTTGCTTTGCTGACCCAGCTTCTGGATTACGGGCGAAGCGCCATAGCACCAGCCACACAAGGGATCAAATAAATAAGTAAGGATAGTAGGCATAATGTGATGTCCTAAGGTAACAGGCTTTTAGCACCGGCATTGGCGACCACGCCGTCTTCTGCAGGCATTGCCCCACTGGCACCAATTGCACCGATGATTTGGTTGTTGGCAATCAGTGGCACGCCACCTTCAACTGGAAAAGCGCCTGGTATGCCGAGCAGGTTGACTTTATTGTTATTCAAAACCTGATCTTCAATGACTTTGGTGGGGGCCTTAATTCCGTTGGCCGCCTTGGCTTTTCCTATGGCGGCATCCACGGTGCCAATCGGTGCTTGATTTGATCGCTCCAAATAAATCAGGTTGCCGCCAGAATCAACGACAGCAATGGTCAGTTCAAGATGTTTTTTGTGCATTTCGGTCACAGCGGCCTGGGCGACTTTTTTGGCAGCTTCCAGACTGATCGGTGCTCCATAGTTAATTGTTTGGCCCAAAGCACTGCCGCCGCTGAGGGCCAGTGCAACCAGGCTCAAGCTCATCAAAGTGTGTTTCATAGAGTTCATTAAAATATGTTGTGAGGGAATACAACTACTGACCCGATAAAATGTATCGGATGCAGTGCAACGAGGATAATGGAACATCAAGCCTTGTCAGGTTTTTGATGTCACCATTTCATTTCGCCCTTGTTGACCTTAGCGCCGATGTCCAGCGACATGGCACCATCGGTCACTTGTGGGTAAGACTGTTTCATGGCATTGATGAGTGCTGCGCCGTCCGTGCTGGAAGCCAGGTTTTTCTCGAAAGTAAGTAGGTAGTCTTTAGTGAAGGTGAGTGCGCTGGCATCCACCTTGGTGTCGGCACTCATATGGCCGGGAACCACAAGCTCAGGTTTCAGTGCCGACATTTCGTCCAGTTGCGCTACCCAGGCAGCGCGTTCAGCCACTGTTTGACTGTCTGCAGTCCACACATGCATATTGCCGAATACACCGATGTTACCCACGATAGCCTTGATCGCCGGAATCCAGGCATAAGGACGATGCGCCAGCAAGCCCTGGGTGCCATGGATTTCAATGGTCTGGCCTTCTAATGTCAGAACATTGCCTTCCAATACCCGCGGTACTACTGGTTTATGCGGTGCATTTGCACCCATCTTTGGTCCCCAGAATGCGAGTTTTCCCGACATCTTGGCAGTCAGTTTTTCCAGAACGGCAGGCGTAGTCACCACCTCGGCCTGGGGAAAAAATTCTTTCAGCGTTTCTACGCCAAAATAGTAGTCGGGATCAGCTTGACTCACATAGATGGTCGTCAACTGCCTGCCGCTGTCGAGTACATTTGCGGCAATGCGCAGCGCATCTGCGCGAGTGAAGCCTGCATCAATCACTATTGCTTCTTTTTCGCCGTACACCAGCGTGGAGTTAACGTTGAAGCTGCTGCCATTGGCGTTATAGACCTTGACGGTAAGTGGCTGTGCAGCTTGCGTCGAGGAAAAGCTAATTGCCAGAGAAGCGGCGATAACGGTGGTACGGATCATGGTGAACTCCTGTCGGGTGGTTTAAGGAACGTCTTGCAGCGTTACAATGAACTATAGTTGCTAAAATCAAACAGATAAACAGCAAAAATTGCACATTATTGTTTCTTGAATCGAGCAAATAGCGGGCTGACTGCTCTGTGTACGTATTTATTGCGCCTGGCTGGCGACTACTTAGAACCTGTTTTCGATCTTACTGCGCGTGCGCAATTGGAGTCCCTGCGGGGCTCATGTGCTGCTCAAAATGCTCATGTACCAGAGTACATTCCATTTTTTGCGCTGCGTTTTATGCTGCCCTGACCCCGCTGATGCACGCTCGCTACAGATCGAAATCAGGTTCTTAGCGTCACTGCAGATAAGCTTGATCTGCCTGGAGCCATGGTTACGCGTTATGCGTGGGGGAATGGAACGGTGACACTACAGAATTAGCAGGAAGACCTCGATAATGCTTTGATGTGCAGTAGTTTCGCTTTGATCTATGATAGTTGGGTGATTGGAAGAGGGTAATTTGTCAGATCAAACTCAGCATTGTTTGTCAAAATTCTCTTGAGCACAAAATCGCCTGAATGAATCAGAAATCAGCAAGCTTGCCAATGAAAGTAATTTTCACCTCCAAGCCCGTTCCACTTTCCGGTACGCTTAAGACTATCGTTGCGTTTAACATGTCACAAATTTCTTTTACGATAGATAAGCCTAGTCCCGAGCTGTTTGGTTTGTTTTCGTTCAGTCGATAAAAACGTTCAAATACTTTTTGACGCTCTGACACTGGAATACCTGGCCCATTGTCGGTGACTGACAGCAATACGGATGCCTCCAAATTTTGCAAGGATATCGTCACCATTCCACCATCCGCTATATGGGCAATCGCATTGTCGACCAGATTGGATACCAGTTCACGCAGTAATGACCGTGGTGCATTGATGATAAAATCATCAAGCGTATCTATACCCAGATCAATATTTTTTTGCTGCGCGAGCGGTGCTAATTCTTCTATGACACCTTTAATGACTTCGGAAAATTGAGTAGGAATTTTAAAGCTATTGATATGTCGATTTTGTTCAATAGATGCAAGAACCAATAATTGATTAATGACTTTTGTACCTTGTACTATCGTCTTTTGAATCGCAGCAAAAATTTCTTTTTGTGATTGATCAAGTTTGTCGTTTCTATTTCCAAAATTGATTTGGGACGTGATGATGGCAAAAGATGTTCTTAGTTGATGCGCGGTGTTGGCAACGAATTGCTCATAAGATGTTAAGGTTTTATCCAACCTGGCGACATAGTCGTTCATGGCGAAAATGACAGGGCTCAACTCTACAGGAGCATTTTCTGCATCAAGCTTTTCCAAAGATCCTGGTTGGCGCTTGAGAAGCTTTTCACTAAATTCAATTAAAGGTTTCAATGTCCATCTGAATGCAATGAATAAGCCTATGAGGACTATCGATAAAAGAAGCAGATGATCTCTCATCGTCAATAAAAACAAATCTTTCTTGAATGCGTCGTGACTACGTAGTGTTTGTGCCACCTGTGTAATTGCATAGTCGTTATTGGATGTACTTGGAAGCGCATGCGCATAGGCAATCACTCTTACTGGTTCACCCCGTATCGTTGTCAGGAAATATTTTTCCTGTTCGATTTGCAAACTTGAATGATAGTTGGCCAGCTCTTCGTCGCCAGAAATAAGCACGCCATTTTTGCTGCGTACTGAGTAAAAAACCAGATCTTTATATTTGCTGGCAAATAACTCAAAAGCTGCCGGAGGAACGCTTATTTCGTAGGCGCCATCCACAATAACCAGTTGCTCTGAAATGATCTTGGCGGAACCTTTTAGCAACTGCTCTTGCACCAGGGTGGCAATCAGGTCGGTACTATTGTAAGTAACGATCAGATCGATAGCTGAGATTAATAATGTAGGTAAAAACACCCACAATGCCAATCTGCCTTTCAGGCTATTGATTCGTGGCAACATAGGTCAGCATATATCCTAATCCACGCAGCGTAATAATTTGTGCGCCAGAATTTTCTATTTTTTTTCTTAACCTGACAATGTAAATTTCCAGTGCTTTGGGGGAAACAGTATCGTTCAACGTAAATAATCCGTCAGCCAGTTCTTTTTTGGATACGGTTTTTCCGGATTTTCGTATCAATGCCTCAAGTACTGCGTGCTCTCTTGGCGTCAGATTGATGGCGACCTGATGATTGCTAAAGATTTTTGAATTGCTATCGTAACTCAATGCACCGCATGTAGTTACGGGATTTGTTTTGCCACTTGCCCTTCTTAAAAGTGAACGCAAGCGGGCTTCCAATTCCTGAATATCAAAAGGCTTTGCCAGATAATCGTCGGCACCCAGATTCAGGTTTTCTATGATATCGCCCAAAGAATCCAGGGCACTGATGATTAAGACCGGGACGTCGTTATTTTTATGCCTGATGCTCTTTAATACGGTTTGTCCTTTAATACCTGGCAGCGTCAGGTCCAGAAGAATTGCGTCGTAGCTTTGTGTGATCAACAAATGAGATGCTTCTTCACCCGTGAATGCTTGTTCAACGGCATAGCCTGATTGCGTTAATAAACGCGTCAGCCATGACGATAGCTCGCGATTGTCGTCCACCAAGAGTAGTTTCATAGCTGTAAGAGTAAATCATTTTGTGTATTGCCAAACGAATCCGTTCACGTCATTTTATTTGCCGTTTCATTTTTTCCACAAGGCTTCTATTGAAGGCAAGTAGAAGGCTAGTGCCTACTATATTTGCCTGTGTAGGCTCACTCAGTCAGTCAATAGATACGTGAGATACAACTTTATAAATCTGGAGACATACAAATGAAAAAAAACCTCATGGCTCTTGCCATTCTAGGTGCATTGGCAGGAACAACTCAAGCGCAATCGGTACAAGATTTGCAACAAGCACTGGCTCAGGCTCAAAAAGCCGCCGCAGATGCACAAAAAGCCGCGCAACAAGCCCAGGAGGCTTTGGCACAAATTCAACAAGCCACAGTTGCCGCTAACCAGGCAGTAGAAGCAACAAAGAGTTCCGCATCAGTCAGCCAGCCAGCGGGTGAAGGCTTGGTGTACAAGAATGGTGGGGATATGATCAGGCTGTATGGCTTGATTGATTTAAGCCTTAGCAATAAAAGCAACGCCGATAAAACAGGTAACAGCCAGAACGATATGTCAGTTGCCTGGTTCAGTGGCAATCGTTGGGGCATCGAAGGCGAGCATGCTCTCAAGGATACTGATGGTCTAAAAGCCATATTCAAATTGGAAAGTGAATATGAATTGCCAACAGGTAATATGGATACGCCGGGCGTTCTGTTCAATCGCGATGCCTGGCTGGGGATACAGAGTGAGTCACTGGGTAAGTTCACCCTGGGACGTCAAAACACACTGGCACGTGAATTCTCTAAAATCTACGGTGACCCATATGGCAGTTCTGGCGTGACCCTGGAAGAGGGCGGCTACTCCAATAATAACAACTTTAAACAACTTATTTTTTATTCAGGTAGTGCGACAGGCACGCGTTACGACAAAGGTATCGTCTGGAAAAAAGAATTTGGCAATATCGTTGCTGGCGTAGGTTATCAGGTAGGTGGTATTCCTGGCGATACTACAACAGGCACAACCAAATCCTTGGGGCTTGCCTATAACGGTGGCGATATCAATGCTTCAGGATTTTACAACTCAGCGAACGTAAACGGTTACACACACAGTTCGTATTCCGTTGGTGGAAATTATCAATTTGGTATTGTTCGCTTGAATGCTGGCTATATCAGTTACAAGGCGGATCAACCTGTTGCGATCGGCAATCGTAGCGATAAAGCCTATACGCTTTCAGCCAAATTCACACCTGCCGGGAAGTTTGACTATGAATTGGGCTGGCAAACCATGAATGCAGATAACGCTGCCGTCAATGGCAGTGGCTACGTACTCAATGCTTATGCCAATACTAGCGGCGCCACCAAAACTGCAACAGGTAAACGCAAGACATGGTATGGCTCTGCGTTCTATCACTTTGACAAACGGACCGAATTGTATTTTGCACTCGATCGTCTGAATACAGATGGTACCTATCTGGCTTCGCAAGCGAACGGATTTACATCGCAAAATGAATATGCTGTCGGGATGCGGTTCAAGTTCTAAAAAATCTGTCATTGCTGGCAAAAGCGTTATTCTGTAACGCTTTTGCCAGTCAGAACTCATTTTATCAAGCGAACGAGATACATTTGACTCATGTGTAGTCAAGTGAGTGCAATCCTTTGTCGCCTTTGTTTGTGCGTGCAATGGCGTTTTGCACTGCATCTAAATCGCTTATATAACTGACGCAAAATTGTCACAGCAAGGTTATCGCTATAGGAAACCTGGCTTGCAGGGGGCGTTGGCTGACAACATGTCTGAAACCCCAACTACACCATCAGCGACGAAGACAGTACTTTTCGTACGCAGCCAGGATGGTTTTGCGTAAGCCCTATTTTAGTCCCTTTTGATGAAATAGCTTATATAAAGGGAAACCTGAAATTTGAGCTATTTTTTTAAATGAAAGCTAATTGAAGGAATAATGGCAGCACAATACAAAAGCAGTTAAATATAAAAATGGAGACAATGATGAAATCAAGATGTAAGCCTCTGGCTATAGCATTGCTATTGGCAACCAGCCTTAATACCTATGCCGCCGAAAAAATCACTATCATGGTTGGTGGGATAGAAAAGCAAATTTATTTGCCTGCAAAGCTAGCGGAACAGTTGGGATATTTGAAAGAAACCGGTCTGGAGATCGAGCTTTTGAGTGAACCGGCTGGTGTTAATGCAGAAACCGAAATGTTGTCCGGTGCAGCGCAAGGCGTGGTTGGTTTTTACGACCACACTATTGACTTGCAGGCACGCGGGAAATTGGTGCAGTCAGTTGTGCAATTCAGTCAGGCACCAGGTGAAGTTATTCTGGTTTCCAAGGCTGCCGCTAAAGACATTAAATCCCCTGCTGATTTTAAAGGAAAAACCTTGGGCGTAACAGGACTTGGTTCTTCCACCAACTTTTTGACGCAGTATCTGGCTGCCAAAGCGGGTGTCAAAAATAGTGAATTTACAACGCTGCCAGTAGGTGCAGGATCGACTTTTATTGCCGCAATGGGCCAAAACAAGATCGATGCAGGTATGACGACAGAGCCAACCATATCCCGACTGACATCCATTGGTGCTGCAACTATTCTTGTCGACTTGCGTACAGCCAAGGAAACTGAAGCAGCACTTGGTGGAACCTATCCGGCAGCCTGCCTTTACATGCCTTCTGCCTGGGTCAGCACGCACAAGGAACAAGTCCAAAAAATTGTGACTGCTTTCGTCAAAACCCTGAAATACATCAAGACACATAGCGCCAAGGAAATCGCCGAAAAAATGCCGGCGGACTATTATGCTTCAAACAAGCAATTGTATATTGATGCACTTGACGGTAGCAAACTGATGTTCACGCCTGACGGCATGATGCCTGAAAACGGACCGGCTACCGTATTGAAAGTGTTGAACGGCTTTGACAAGGCAGTGCAGGGTAAGTCCATTAATTTGGCTAACACATTTACTACTGAGTTTGTGAAAGCTGCCAAATAATGAAAAATGTTGCGATAGAATTGAATAATGTCAGCAGAAAATTTATCAGCCCTGCGGGCAAGGTTACATTAGCTCTGCGTGATTTCAGCCTGACCGTGAATGAAGGGGATTTTTGCGCAATCGTCGGACCGACCGGCTGCGGAAAATCTACTACATTGGGGATGATCACCGGGTTGAATCCGCCATCATCAGGTAGTGTCAAGGTATTTGGCAAACCTGTGACGGGAATCGATCCTAACATAGGTTTTGTTTTCCAGGCGGACGCGGTATTCCCTTGGAAAAATGTGATTGATAACGTAGCAATAGGTCCTGTTTTCCGGGGTAAAGACCCAAAAATTGCCAAAGATATGGCTGCAGAATGGGTGCGTCGGGTTGGCTTATCCGGTTTTGAGTACCATTATCCTCATCAACTGTCTGGCGGGATGAGAAAGCGCGTCGCCTTAGCACAAACCTTTATTAATGAACCCAAAATTTTATTGATGGACGAGCCTTTTTCGGCGCTTGATGTGCAGACCCGTGCACTGATGCAGGAAGAGTTACTTGGCCTGTGGTCAGAGAAAAAGGCTTCAGTCGTATTCGTTACCCATGATATTGAAGAAGCAATTGCATTGGCGGATCGTGTCATCGTTTTGTCCAAAGGTCCTGGGTCAGTCAAGAGCAGTTACGAAATCCCTTTGACTCGCCCGCGAGACGTATCGGAAGCCCGCTATACCGATGAGTTTATCCATCTGTCCAAACAGATCTGGTCCGATTTAAAAGACGAAGTCCAAATTTGAAGCGGAACCTATCATTATGAATACAGCAATCATGAAACAAAATTCGTTACCGTCTGAAATTGGGGAAGAAGAGCGTAAGGCCATCGCTCGTGCCGTGAATCACCGGCGTCTTGTGATTTTCCTGCGCATAGCTGTGGCCGTAGTTACCTTGATTGGATGGGAACTGGCGGTCAACTGGGGTCTTATTGATGCTTTCTTTTTTTCCAAGCCATCAGCTATCTATGAGCAATTGGTTACATGGCTAACCGAAGGAACTGCGCAGGGGCCTTTGTGGAGAGAGTTACTGGTCACCATGGAAGAAACCGTATTGGGTTTCCTGGTAGGTAGCCTGTTGGGTATTTTCTTTGGCATTGCACTGGGACGTAATAAGTTGGCTGCAGACGTATTTAGCATATACATCAAAGTTGCCAACGCTATTCCACGCGTAGTTCTTGGCTCTATTTTTATCATCATGTTTGGCCTGGGAATGGGATCCAAGGTAGCTTTGGCAGTCGTGATGGTATTTTTCGTGGTATTTGGTAACGCTTTTCAAGGCGTTCGTGAAGCCGACAAAAACCTGATTGCCAATGCCTACATTCTGGGTGCCAACAAACGTAAAGTAACATTTTCGGTGGTGTTTCCATCTGCGCTGACCTGGATATTGGCCAGCTTGCACGTTAGTTTTGGTTTTGCTTTAGTCGGTGCCGTCGTTGGTGAGTTTCTTGGTGCCAGACACGGTATAGGTTTATTGATCGCGACAGCACAAGGTACTTTCAATGCAGCGGGCGTATTTGCAGCAATGATCGTATTGGCAGTAGTTGCTTTGGCCGCAGAATATGCGTTGACTGCAATAGAAAATAAATTATTGAAATGGAGACCCGCGCAATTTGTAGAGCAGGGCATGTAGTTATCTGTTTAAAAGAGTGTCGCCAAGTTACAGGCCCGCTTTTGCGGGCTTTTTTTTCATGCTACTGCGAAGTCAAGATGGACAGATGTTATCGCAGATTTGGTGAAGTAATAAGGTCTGACGAGCGAGGTTGATTTCACCGCACCCCCTACGTCACGGCTTACAAAATAAAAACATATATAACAGGAGATAGCAGCAATGAAATATCTATTCATATTCACATTTTTGACTTTGATCAATTTGGCTGAAGCAAGCGAAAAAAAGGCCGTTCCGGAAAAAATTCTGATTGGTCAGTCTGTTGAATTGTCAGGAGAGGCGACGGGAAAAGAAAACCGGGAAGGGGCACTAGCCTATTTTAATTGGGTCAATTCTCAGGGTGGTGTTTACGGCAGGCAGATTGAGCTCAGGAGCTATGATGACAAGCGGAAGCCAGAAATCACCAAAGCAAACACAGAAAAACTGATCAAAGAAGATCATGCATTGGCTTTATTTGGTTATCGCAGTACACCGACAGTAGAGGCGGTACTACCAATGCTGACTTCAGAAAAAATACCTATGATTGCCCCTTTTTCTGGAGCGCAGACCTTACATCATCCATTCAATCCCTATTTATTTCATTTGCGGGCCAGTTACCAGGATGAAACGATCCAAATGGTGGAATCATTATTGCCCCTTGAAATAAAACAGATTGCGATTTTGTATCAAGACGACCCGTTTGGAAAAGATGGCCTGGCTGGTTTCGAAAAAAACTTGGCATTGCACAATTTAAAAGCAATGGTGATAGCTAAATATGACAGGAAAGATTTGAAAATAGACGAGGCTGTCAATGAGATTACGGCAAGTAACCCGCAAGCAGTGTTAATGGCGTGTACGCCGTCTGTATGCGCAGATTTCGTAAAGAAAATTCATAAAAGAGGTCTGTATCCGCGATTTTTAATGTTGTCAAATGTCAGTTCTGACAGTTTCTTCAAATCACTGAGCGATGACGGACGCGGAGTCGGCGTGATGCAAGTCATGCCTTACCCAAAAGATATTAGTGCGATGGCTGTCAGGGAATTTCAACATGTATTGAAAGGGATGGATAGCCCTCCGCCAGTTTCTTACGCTACCCTGGAAGGTTTTTTAGCCGCAAAATTATTGACGGAAGCATTGCGTCGTGCTGGGCCATCAGTTACCCGGGAAAAGCTGTTGGCTGCGTTGAACAGCATGCGCAATTTTGACCTTGGAGGTGTCAAGGTGTCTTATACTCAAAATATGCATGACGGTTCAAAATTTGTCGAGTTGACTGTTATCGGTAAAAATGGAGCAATCCAAAGGTAGTTTCGGCGCGCATGGCATGTGTCGCGATACTGATATAAACAACGCCAAAACAACTCCAAATCAACGCCATTTCAAATGATGAAATGGCGTTAAGACATGATGTATTTTTGTCGCATCAGCGTTTGAATGCCAATACAAGGACCCCACCCGCAACCATGGCAATTCCCAGCCACTCTTGCAGCGATGGCCGTTCTTCAAGAAAAACAAAAGCGAATATGGCGACAAACACCAGGCTCATTTTATCGACAGGGGCGACTTTGGATGCGTCACCAATCTGTAATGCACGGAAATAGCAAACCCACGACGCACCTGTTGCCAAAGCTGACAAGATCAGAAATATCCAGGTTTTGGCAGGGAGTGTGTTCAGGTTCTTCATTTTTCCAGTGAACCAGACGAAACCGATCAAGACGAGCAGAATGATGGCGGTTCTGATTAAAGTCGCAAAATCCGAGTCAACGTTCCGTATGCCGATTTTTGCAAAAATTGCCGTGAAGGCAGCAAATATCGCCGACAGGCATGCCCAATAAAACCAGCCATTTGAAGAATTCATTTTGATCTCAAGTAAAAAACGATACGTTAATATACACCTAAGACAAGTGAAGCAGACTCGCGCTGGTAGTCAGTAGATTTTGCTGTTTTTCCTGTTATTTACCCGCAATTGCATTCACCTTATCAAACTCATTCAGCACATCGTTGATTGTCTGTTTGCAGAGTGCCGGATTGGGACTGTCCGCACGTAAGGCAGCCAGGGCCTTGTCGATAGACTTATCGATCACATGCCAGTCCGAAGCGGCGCGTGGCTTTAAACCAGCTTCTGCTTCGTCCCAGCTCACTTCCAGGTCCTTGATACGTTTTTTTGCAGCGGCAAGCTCACCTTTGTTGATCAATACTGAAGTGTCTTGGGCAATGACACGGAACTTGCTGAGGTCGCCGAGTTTACTGCTTGCTGCTTCAGCCGTGCCGATCATGGAAACCATGGCAGGGAAACAGCCTGAACCCAGTACTGCGACTACACTGAAGGCCAGCATAATCTGTTTTATTTTCTGTCTTTTCATTTGATTTACCTTGTTAGTCATGGTGAGTAATAGTAAGTTGAGTAAGTTGAGTAAGTATGAATAATTGAGGATTAGTCCTGAGTCATGTCTGGTACCTGATTGTCTTTTCGCAGACTTACGATAAACACTAAAATCGCGATGACACTCAGGAAAACGGCGCTGGTGCTGATGGTTCCCCAGCCGATGCCGCCATATTCCGATGATTGTGACAACAGGTCGCCAAGCGCAGCACCCAAAGGGCGGGTAAGAATATAAGCCAGCCAGAAAGCCAGAACGGAATTTAGTCCCGAACGGCACGCCACGTAAATGATTGCGATCATTCCAGTGAATAATCCCACACCAAGTCTGAAGCCAAGACTGAGTTCTTCCGTTGCAAGATCACCCGCTGCCGTTCCCAGGGCAAATGTCAACAGAATAGCGGCCCAATAGAATAATTCACGGCGTCGTGTCACAATCGTGCGAATGGAAAGTGTACGTTCACACCAGTACCATGCACCAAATATGAATGCTAACGATATGCAGAACACGAAAGTGCTGAGATACAGACTAACACCAAGGCCATCTGTCAAGACGTCAGTTATCTGGGTGCCGACAATACTTAACAGCACAACCGTCAGCCAATATACCCAGGGTATATAGCGATTCAGCCGGATTTGCAAGATGAGCGCTAGCGCAAGAAAACTTGCCATGATAGTACCGGTAATGGCAATTCCCAGACCTGCATGTACGGCCAGATAATCGGCAGCGGTTTCCCCCACAGTGGTAGAAAGTATTTTGATTATCCAGAAATAAAGACTTATTTCTGGAACCTTGTTAAGCATCGGAGATGGTTTTTTTTGTTGAAATGAGTTCATTCAGCGTCTTTCTTTTCAAAACATGTCTGTCTGTTAGCTGGTTCAAACAGTGGAAATTTGTGTGAAACTGGCAGCAGCCCGAACACCCTTGCCAACTGCTGTTATTGTTTGAATGTGTCTCTTCATTTAATTGGTAACAGGTCCTAGCATACGGGTATAAAAATTAAGAAATCATTAATAGGTGGACTTGCGTAAAACCGCCCCAGCTGCGTTGCAGCTCCCGCATTCGGCAAAATAAAGTACTGTCTTCGTCGCCGACCGGAGCTGAATTTGCATCTCGGTCCTATTTGTGAAACGGGTTTCAGTGACAACGAATTATGATATTTATCTGGTAAGTCAAACTTTAAGACTAGTTTAAGAATGCATCAGCTAGACTGAAGGAACATCTGAGTGGCGTGGCTTTTCAGCAAAAGAATTGCAAATGATGATATGGCGGCTGGCCCAGTGCTAAAGAAAGGTATCGTGTGAGAGTGTTATTGGTAGAAGATGATCCTATGATCGGCGAAAATATAGAGGAGGCATTGCGAGGCGAAAATTATGCTGTGGATTGGGTACGTGACGGTCACGGCGCTGAATTGGCCTTTGGGACCCAAAGTTACGATCTGATGTTGCTGGATTTGGGATTGCCCAAAAAAAATGGTCTCGATGTGTTACATCAGTACCGCAAGCAAGGTGGTGATGTGCCCGTTTTGATTATTACTGCGCGAGATGCAAAAGCAAGCAGAATTGAAGGTCTTGATGCCGGTGCAGACGACTACCTGATCAAACCATTTGACATAGATGAACTCATGGCACGTATACGTGCTGTTTTGCGACGTCATCGCGGACATATTCATTCCATCATAACGCATGCCGGTGTCACCATGAATCTCGCAACCCATGAGGTCACATTGGACGGATTGACTGTCCATCTTTCGGCGCGTGAATTTTCTGTATTGCGCGCATTACTTGATTCTGGCAGTAATGTCGTTTCAAAAGCGCAACTGGAAGATAAGATTTATGGCTGGGGCGACGAAATTGAAAGTAACGCTATTGACGTATATATCCATCATCTTCGCAAGAAATTAGGTGCGGATTTCATCAAAAATGTCAGAGGTGTCGGATACAAACTGGCTGCGGAAAAATGAAAACAATCCGTACTCAATTAATGCTGGGTCTGTTGGCAGGAGCGTTGATTTGCACCCTGATTGCTGGCTTTGCCATTTATCACTTGGCAGACAATGAATCAAGTGAACAATCTGATCGGCAACTGAAACAAATAGCAGCGGCCTTGCCTTTGCAACTGGTAGCAAATCAATTGTTACCGGCGACGGAAGATCTGGATGACCAGATTGCCGTACAGGTATGGGATCAGGATGGTCGGAAAATTTACTTTTCCCAAATAAATATGCGCATGCCGTTTCAAAAGGGGATAGGGCATCAAAGTGTGTCTTTCGACGGTGAAATCTTCAGGGTATACACTGAAGCCAAGTCTGATCGTCTGGTTCAGATTTCTCAACCGGTTTCAGTACGGCATAAATTTGCAGTGCATATGGCATTGCGTATTTTGTCTCCTTTAGTGATATTACTACTTGCCCTGGTTGTTTTGATTTATTTCGTCGTAGGCAGAGCTTTGGCTCCACTGGATAAAGTGGCAGATGCGGTTGCCATACGCTCCCCTAATGCCTTGCAAGTGATTGATCTGGCTGGCTTGCCAGAAGATTTATTACCCATAGTCGCTGCCTTGAACCGGCTGCTTGTCAGGATCGAAACGGCAATGTCCGCGCAGCGTGTTTTTGTGGCAGATGCGGCCCATGAATTAAGGTCTCCCTTGACTGCACTCAAGTTGCAATTGCAATTGGCTGAGCGTTCTTCGACGGATGAATTGCGCACAGCGGCATTTGTAAAGCTGCATGACAGACTGGATCGTTCCAGTCACCTGGTTCACCAATTACTGACACTGGCGCGACATGAGCCGGATCAGGCTACGCGTGCATTCGCCGTGTGCGACCTTCATCTGCTGGCTCAACAATCGGTTATTGATCATTCTGCTTATGCAGACAGTAAATCGATTGATCTGGGATTGGCCAGCGATTCCATGTCAGTTCAGATTCAGGGAAATGCCGATGGCTTAAGTGTCATGCTGAGCAATCTGGTTGACAATGCTTTGCGTTATACCCAGCAGGATGGAAAAGTCGATGTATTTGCAGGTATTGAAAATGGGCGGCCGGTTTTACGCGTTAGCGACAATGGGCCAGGAATTCCTGAGGAGGAACGTGAGAGAGTGTTTGACCGATTTTACCGCCCGGATGGAAATACTGATTGGGGTTGCGGCCTGGGGATGTCTATTGTAAAAAGTGTCGCTGATTTGCATGCGGCAGAAATTCAGTTGAAGACCAATCAAGCCTCCCGGGGATTGGTTATCACTATACGCCTTAACAAAGCTGTTTAGGCAAGCGGGATTGATGAGACAAATATACCTTCCCGCCGTGTCATTGAAATAAGCGCCAAGATTCAGGATATGTCATGTTAAAAAGAAAAAGACAATTATTATTTGCGATTGTGGCAGGAGTGATTCTTCTGACGACCATCGGTCAACGCTACATATGGGGGAATACTGCAGGAAAGACCGTTACTCAAAAGCCGCCACCTATCGTGACAGTCACAATCACTCAGCGCGTTGATTTACCGATAGAGTTTTCTGGGCAGGGGCATCTGGTTACGTTGAATCAGGTCGATGTACGTCCACAGATTACCGGCATCATCCGCAGTGTGGATTTTCACGAAGGTGAGCAGGTACGGGCCGGGCAGCTCTTGTTTACATTGGATGCCAGCGATGCGAACGCACAGATCAATCGCTATGATGCGCAGGCTGCACAAATAAGAGCATTATTGACAGATGCACAGCGGGATTACATGCGTTCCAGGGAACTGGTCAAGTCAGGGTTCATATCTGACAGCACTTTGACCAGTGCAAAAAGTAAAGTGGATGCATTGCAGGCGCAATTAGCTGCTGCAATCGCCGAGAAAGACAGTGCAAAAATACAGGCCGGTTATACACGTATCACAGCGCCGGTTTCTGGTTTAGCGGGAGGCGTTAGTATCCATCCTGGCAGCCTGGCGCAGACTTCTGCCATTACACCTTTGGTGACACTGGTGCAGATGGATCCGATTGCAATGGAATTCAATCTTCCTGAGCAGGCACTTCAGGCAATTCTGATGGCGCGCGAACAGGGCAAGGTCGGCGCAACGCTGGAAACACAGGATCAGCAGAAGGTGGAAGGTTATATTAGTTTTGTGAACAATACCGTAAACCAGGATACCGGCACGATCAGCCTGAAAGCCAGCTTTGCCAATACGGCTCATCGGCTCTGGCCAGGTGGTTTCGCAAGGGTTACCTTGCATGCTGGCGTCAGCAAAGCTGCGGTGGTTTTGGCCCCTCAAGCCGTACTGGAGGGACCCGCCGGACGGTTTGTTTATCTGCTTGACGAGAATAACAAGGTGAGAGTAAAGGCCGTGAATCTATTGCGCCTGCAAGATGGAAAAGCCGTACTCGAAGGTTTATCAGGTGGCGAAAGAGTGGTACTTGAAGGCGGACAAAATTTGTCTGAAGGGGCTTTGGTGGAGATAGATAAAGCAAATTCGCAAATACGTCCACTTGACGATGAAACCGGCAGCAAGACGGTCAATATGCCGGTCAATCATGTAGCTGGTAAGTCAAAATGAATAGCTACGAATTTTTTATTGAAAGACCTATCGCCACCATGTTGCTGTGGTTAAGCATTATCGTAGCTGGTGTTGCGTGTTGGTTGAAATTGCCTATTGCTGCTTTGCCAAATTATGATACGCCGACTATACAGGTCGTTGCGCGATTGTCCGGTGCCAGCCCTGAAACCATGTCGACTTCAGTTGCAACTCCACTTGAAAAACAATTTTCGGCCATCCCTGGTCTGTTGGCAACAACCTCAACCAGCATACAGGGCGAGACACAAATCACGCTGGAATTTGATCCTGGCAGAGCAATTGACGCGGCCGCCGGTGACGTGCAGGCAGCATTGTTTCGGGCAAGTCGTTCGCTGCCTGCAGAAATGTCTACGCCACCATCGTACCGCAAAGTTAATCCGGCAGACGCCCCCGTATTATTGATAGGCCTAAGTTCACCGTCAATGAAATTGACTGATCTGAACGGTTTTTCAGACAATCTGATTGTGCCTGCGCTTTCCACATTGAACGGTGTGGCGCAGGTTAACGTCACCGGGCAAAAACGCTATGCCGTCAGGGTAGAAATCCAGCCAGACAAATTGGCGGCTGTGAACCTGACTTTGCCGGAAGTCACAACGGCACTTAAAGCCGCAAACTCAAACGCGCCAACGGGACAATTTGACGGCAAACGCCAGATGATGATGCTGAATGTACCTGGTGGCTTGATGAAAGCAACTGACTTTGCCAATGTCATCATCGCTAGCAGGAACGGGCAAGCAATTCGATTACGCGACGTGGCGGACGTTCAGGATAGTATAGAAAATATCCAGAATACCAGTGCGATCAATGGCATCAATTCCATCCTGTTGACGATACAACGGCAACCTGGGGCTAATACAGTGGCCACTGTGGATGCGATCAAAAATATTCTACCCATGCTGCAAGCGCAATTGCCAGCATCGGTCAAAGTATCGCTACTTTCGGACCGGTCGATTTCCATCCGCAATGCCGTACACGATGTCAATCTGACGATGTTGCTGACTATCGCACTGGTTGTGATGGTGATCTTGTTGTTTTTGCGCCGCCTGGCTGCAACGTTGATACCATCGATCAGCCTGCCTATTTCATTGTTAGCTACGTTTGGGCTCATGTATGCACTTGGATTGAGTCTCGATAACATTTCACTCATGGGCCTCACCATTGCAGTTGGCCTGGTTGTTGATGATGCTATCGTCGTTCTTGAAAATATCATGCGTCATATCGAAGATGGCATGACACCAGCTTTGGCTGCGAGACAGGGGGTACGTGAAGTAGGTTTTACCGTCATTTCCATTTCGGTTTCACTGATTGCGGTATTCATCCCCATCTTTTTTATGCCGGGAGTGACTGGTTTGTTGTTCCATGAATTTGCTGTCGTTGTTTCACTTTCCATTCTTGTTTCTGCCGCGGTCGCGTTAACACTGATTCCTTTAATGGTACCTATGTTGATTAAAGCTACACCGGGGCATGATCAGGTTCCTGGCTGGAGTCGTGTTTTTGAAACTATTTTTGACCGCACCCTCGCTGCTTATGGGCGAGGGCTGGAATGGGCTCTGACGTATCGCGCAATAGTGTTGCTTGGTGGTTTGTCCACCGTCATATTGACTGGTGTATTGTATATAGCCGCACCAAAAGGATTTTTTCCGCAAGAAGACATAGGTCAGATTTCAGTCAATGTCGATACGCCACAGGATATGGCGTATGACGCGCGGCTGTTAATCAACCAGCAACTTGAAACTATACTTTTGCATGACACTTCCATCAGTGATGTTGTGTCGAAAGTCGATCATGATACAACTGCTTTCACCGTCACGCTGAAGGAAAAAGGCAGCCGGCCACCGATGGCAGAGGTATTGACACAGCTACGTAAAAAAACAGGGTTCTTGCCAGGTATTAAGGTCTTTTTTAGTCCAGTACAAAATCTGCGCATTGGGGGGCGAGGATCGAAAAGTAGCTTCCAATACACATTGGAATCAGTTAGCCCTGGGGAATTGGATGTTTGGGCAGACAAATTGATTGCTGCCTTAAAAAAGTCGGATGTGTTTGTCGGCCTGGCATCCGATGCACAAAAAGATGGCTTACAGGCTAAATTGCTGATTGACCGTGACAAGGCATCGCTGCTGGGTGTGGACATGAATGTCATCAAGAATACTTTGTACACCGCATTCGGGACGCAACAAGTATCAACCATTTATGCCCCGGAAGACAGCTATCAGGTCATCATGGAAATGGCGCTGGAAAACCGCCGTGATGAAACCAGCCTGAATCAAGTGTATGTCAGAAGTAACACGGGGGCACTTATTCCTGTCAGTGCATTGGCGCGTGTTGAGCGTGCCAAGGGCACAATGGCCATCAATCACCAGGGGCAGTTGCCAGCGGTAACCGTTACCTTTGATTTGGTACCTGGTAAATCACTGTCCGACGCTGCCGTTGCGATTGATGCAGCGCGCCAGGAAATACATCTGCCCACATTTGTGTTTGGTGAGTTTGCCGGTCAGGCTGCCCTGTTTCAGCAGGCGCAAAGCACGCAGCTATGGCTGATTTTAATTGCTGTGGCTGTCATTTATGTCGTATTGGGCATGCTGTATGAAAGCTGGATTCATCCTGTGACAATATTGCTCGGAATTCCTTCCGCAGCAGTAGGGGCACTGCTTGCTTTGCGCATTACAGGTCTGGAACTGACTTTTATTGCCATGATAGGTATTTTGCTACTCATCGGTGTTGTCAAGAAAAATGCCATCATGATGATAGATTTTGCTCTTGATGCGCAACGAACATCAGGCTTGACACCTGTCGATGCCATTCGTCAGGCCTGCCTGTTGCGCTTTCGTCCAATCATGATGACTACGTTTTGTGCCATCATGGGGGCACTGCCGATTGCCCTGGGCTTGGGAGCAGGGGCAGAATTGCGTCAGCCGCTAGGGGTATCAATTGTTGGTGGTTTACTGTTTTCTCAATTGATTACCTTGTTCATTACGCCAGTACTTTATGTCTGTTTTGACAGGGCAACAGATGGGGCTAAAGCTGAAGGTTTGGTGAAAGTTGTCACAAATGGATCAGACTAGCTTTTCCTGTACGGTTTATTATCTGGAATCTCAACGGATAATGTCAGGATTAAGCGTCTCTTCATCTACCCTGGGTGTCTGGCCGCGCAGCACAGAATTGCCGCTGTACAGGGTGCGCTGATCTATTTTGGCTGGCTGGCACCAGTGGGCTTCCTGCATTTCCTGGTTCAGGCCATACACGGACAAGGCATTTGCATAAACAACCTGATGGATGACGTCGGCTGCAATGCCACGGCTAGCCATCAGGCGGGCTGATTTGGGTACAGCCAGCGGGTCGGATACACCCCAGTCGCAGGCAGAATTGACGATGATGCGGTCCGGACCATACTGCTTGACGATATCGGCCAACCTTTCATTCCCCATCTTGGTGGATGGGTAGATGGTGAAGGCACACCAGTAGCCACGATCCAGCACCTCTTGTACGGTTTCTTCATTGTTATGGTCAATGACGCAGCGTGCCGGATCAAAGCCGCATTCTTCCAGCACATCCATGGTACGCGTGGTGCCACGTTTTTTATCGCGATGCGGCGTGTGTATCATGATGGGTAATTCAAATTCTATCGCCATGGCAATCTGCGCGCGAAGGGCTTTGTCTTCGAGTTCGGTCTGTTCATCGTAACCAATTTCACCCAGCGCTACCACGCCTTCTTTGCCCAGATATCGCGGCATGATATCCAGCACGGCTTCAGCCAGAGCAGGGTTGTTGGCTTCCTTGGGATTGAGACCTATTGCGCAATAATGGCGAATACCAAATTGACCTGCACGAAAGCGCTCGAAGCCGGTGATGGTGGAAAAATAATCGATAAAACTGCCCACATTGGTACGCAACTGCCCCAGCCAGAAAGCCGGTTCGATGACAGCGACGATGCCAGCCTTGGCCATGGCTTCATAATCGTCAGTGGTGCGGGCTATCATATGGGCATGCGGGTCTATCATCATGCCATTACCGCCGCTGGCCAGTTGCCGGAAGGCTGCTTGTCCCTGTTGTAATTGCCCGGCCTGGGCAAGCAGGTTTTGTAGCATTTGTGGCGTGATGGTGCCGTTGCAGCAGGGGCAGGTCACTGCGCGGTCAGAAAACATTTCATCGACGATGGTACTGTCGGCGACGAAATTACCTGGATATTTGCCGTTGTCATTCATTTGCCTGCTCCTTGTACTTTACTGATTTTCTTTAAATATGATGTTCAGGGCGATGTCCTTGATATCAGCCGCGTGGACTTTATCCTTGTCATCTGCCAGCGGTCGATCAAGTATGAGCAAGGGGCCATCTGCAGCAGCATCCACCGGTCTGCCGTGGGAACCCTGTACCAGGCTGGCATCCAGGCCGATGACATTCATCAGGCTGCGGAAACCCAGCATGCGCTTGCCCAGACGCCAGGCCACCGCCAGTTTTGGAAAGCGGATATTGGCATCGACAAATAGCTCTGCCGGGTCATAGCCGGGCTTGCGGTGTATTTCTACCGTGCGTGCAAAGTCAGGGGCCAGTGCATCGTCTTGCCAATAATAATAAGTGAACCAGGAACGCTTGTCCGCCATCACCACCAGCTCGCCCGAACGAGGATGATCAAGACCCATCTCTGCCCTTTCACTACCGGCCCAGATGCCTTCGACACCGGCGACACTGCTTAACAGCTTGCGTACCGGCGCGATCAATTCAGGGCGCGCAATATACACATGGGCAAACTGATGGTCAGCTACGGCATAGGCGCTGGAAGCAATGGGGTCCAGCAATTCGGCACCATCTTCTTCGCGCACTACCAGATAACCGGCCTCGCGCAAGATACGGTTCAGATGCACTGGCCGGTCAACCGCAGTGATGCCATATTCGGACAAGATCATGATACGACGCCCAGCCTGTTGTGCATGGGCGATCAGGTCACCGGCCACTTCATCGATATCACGCAGGGATTGTTGTATTGCCGGGTTACTCAGGTCAGGGCCATGTCGTTGCAAGTCATAGTCAAGATGCGGCAGGTAGACCATCGTCAGGGTAGGATCTTTTTCGCTGATTGCCAACTTGGCGGCGTCAGCAATCCAGCGACTTGATTTGATTGTGGTGGCGGGCCCCCAGAACTGGAACAGCGGGAAGGCGCCTAACTTTCTGGTCAGTTCATCACGCCAGCCAGGCGGCGTCGTGTAACAGTCGGGCAGCTTGCGGCCATCGGCCTTGTAGATGGGGCGGGGGGTGATGCCATAGTCATGGCTGGATGCCATGTTGTACCACCAAAACAAATTGGCACAGGTGAACTTGGGGTCGCGTGCTTTACCTGCTTCCCAGATTTTTTCACCAGCCACCAGTTTGTTGGATTGCCGCCAAAACCAGATTTCTGCCAGATCACGGAACAGCCAGCCGTTACCGACTATGCCATGTTGCTGTGGTGCCAAACCTGTCATCAGTGTCGCCTGCACAGTGCAGGTAACAGCCGGGCTCACGGTTTGCAGTGGCTGCAATTTACCGCTGGCAGCGAAGGCCGACAAACGTGGGGTCAGTTCCCCCAACAGGTTGGGGGTAAGCCCAACGATATTCAAGATCAACAAGCTTTGCATGCGTCTGGCCTTGCCTATTCATACTGCGATGAAGTTGTGAAATGCATCAAATTTTGGCCATAGCAAAGAGAATTAGTGCATAACCTTACAGATACATTGTTTCCTTATTATTAATTTAATTGGTGCTTTGTGCAACAGATTATTGCTGGAAAATCTTTCCTGAAGATAAATGTTGTGTAAAAAAGATATTTTTCAAAAGATATCTTAAAGCTATTGCTTATTTTGCACTAATATTTCAATATTGGTAACATAGAACGTTTCCGTTCCAACTATCAGTTGTCGGGTGTTGCCGCCAGAATTGCTGATGGAATTCGAATGACACAGGCTCGTGTTGTTTTCGAAATTGGGTGATCACTAGTGTCGTGTACCGTAGTGGCAGGACAGCAATTGATGGGAACACTCTCCGGTTTGAATGAAGGTGCTACCGCTGGGTTCCAGCTTCCAATTGCTTGTCACTCACTAAATAAAGGCGAGGGCAAGGTATTTCCCGGACACACTTTACTGATCGGGGAAGTTTATAAATTTGCAAATGAATGCATATCAGTTTTATAATCATTTCCAGCATGAAGCTTGCAAGCACGACAGAAAACTGGAAGTGGTGCCCCATGGAGAGGACTTATCGTGAAATTGGCTGAACTGAGCAGATTGCCTGATCTGGATGTGACTGCGCCAACTGCTTTGCGGGGAGCTTGGCAACAGCAGCATGTACGCGTTGATTATTCCTTCCCGGTGGTATCCACCCGCGATGCCTTTGATATTGCCAATCCTGATTTCCGCGCCGTGCTGAGCTTGCGCGAACCCCTGCGGCGTCATCGTTTTGCCATCTTCCTGGATGAAGGTGTTGCCAAAGCCATGCCTGGTTTAGTTGAGCAGATCCATGCCTATCTGCGCTTTCACCATGAATCGATGGAATTGGTTGGTGACATTTTCATGATGCCAGGTGGGGAAGCATGCAAGAATGACCCGGCTCTGGTGGAGAAGCTTTTGCAGGCTTTGTCGGAGCGGGCAATAGACAGACATTCATACTCCGTCGCCATCGGCGGCGGGGCCGTGCTGGATGCCGTGGGTTATGCCTCTGCGATTTTCCATCGTGGTGTGCGGCACATACGCTTCCCGACCACAGTGCTGGCGCAGGATGATAGCGGTGTTGGCGTAAAAAATGCTGTCAACTGGCAGGGGCAAAAAAATCTGATTGGCACTTTTTCGCCGCCCTGGGCAGTCGTTAATGACGCATGTTTTATCGATATCCTGCCTGTCCGTGAAAAACGGGCAGGGCTGGCAGAGGCGGTCAAGGTCGCACTGATACGCGATCACGCATTTTTCCTGATGATGGAAAAGCAGCTACCTGCATTGGCTGCATTTGACAGTCATGTCCTCAATACTGTGATCGCCCGTTCAGCCAACTTGCATATGCACCAGATTGCCCATGGTGGTGATCCGTTTGAAAGCGGTTCTGCCAGACCGCTTGATTACGGTCATTGGGTCGCACACAAACTTGAACGCCTGACAGCGCATGCGCTGTCTCACGGCGAGGCGGTTGCCATTGGCCTGGCGCTGGATGCACGCTATTCCTGCCTGGCAGGTTTACTGCCTGCAGATGAAGATGCGCGTATATACAGCTTGCTGACACAGTTGGGCTTCGACTTGTGGCATCCACAATTGCTTTCGCAGGATGCGCAGGGTGAATTGCTGGTACTGCAAGGCTTGAAAGAATTCCGTGAGCATCTGGGTGGTGAGTTGACCATCACCCTGCTGGCCGCCATAGGCAGCGGCGTGGAAGTGCATGAGATGGATGCAGAGTTGGTGCGTGCCGCGATAGACTGGCTGCAATGCCTGCATGGCGATTCAGTAACCAATCTACAGCCAGTCACGGCTATCTGAGGCTGAAATGCAATTATCCCTGCCTCCGCAAAACGTGCATTTGACTTACTGCACGAATATTCATGCGGGTGAAAGCTGGGATGAAGTGGTTGCTAGCCTGGATGAAACCATTCCTGCGCTAAGGAAAAAACTGGAACAACACGACGATCAGGCTTTTGGCATAGGTTTACGATTATCTGCACAGGCGGCAGACAGCCTCATCATTCCGGCAAAGCTGGATGAATTTAAAGCGCAACTTGCGCGTCTGGGTGCCTACGTTTTCACCATCAATGCCTTTCCTTATGGACCTTTTCATACGATCAGGGTGAAAGAGCAAGTCTATCTGCCCGACTGGCGTGACGACGAGCGTTTGCGTTATACCAGGCAATGCGCACATATCCTGGCAGCGCTTTTGCCGGATGGTATGGAAGGCAGTATTTCCACCGTCCCTGGTGCCTATAAAGCTGAAGCACAAACAGCGGATGCGCAATCGCAGATTGTCAGCCAATTAATCGCAGCAGTGGCCATGCTGGCGCAACTGGAACAAGATACTGGCAAATGCATCGCCCTGGCGCTGGAGCCTGAACCCTGCTGTTTTCTGGAAACCCTGGCCGAAACCACGGCATTTTTTAGTCAGCAACTGTGGGCTACCGACAGCATCATCAGGCTGGCAGATTTATGTGTCAGTACAGAAGCAGAAGCCAGCCATCTCATGCGTCGTCATCTGGGTGTCTGCTATGACGTTTGCCATGCTGCTGTCGAGTTTGAAGATCCAGTGAACGCAATGCAGACATTAAAAGCCTTTGGCATACGCATCCCCAAGATTCAGTTGTCCTGTGCCTTGCGCATTCCTGCAATGCACGCCGACATGCTGGCTGAATTACAGCGCTTTGATGATGGCGTATATCTGCATCAGGTGGTCGTCCAGAGTCAAACTGGTTTGCAACGCTATACCGACCTACCAGCTGCTTTTACAGCGTATCAGTTGGGCAAGGCAGACGGTGAATGGCGCATCCATTGTCATGTACCGATATTTTGGGACAGTGATGATCAGCTGGGTTCAACCCGGGCAGATTTGCTTGCGACATTGCAAGCTTTGCGCAAACAAGGTTTTTCCAATCACCTTGAAGTGGAAACTTATACCTGGGACGTATTGCCCGCCCATTTAAAGAACGAATCCAAAGCACATGCCATTGCACATGAATTGGCATTTATCATGAAAGAACTGCGGACATGAATACAATAGCGATGAACAACAGCCGCATGGGTATTTATTTGCGTCTGGGCAGAGTATCCAATCTGCCTACGGTGTGGACCAATGTGCTGGCCGGGGCGATTGTCGCCAGCAGCATCACTGGCCGTCCTTTATCCACCTTGCATACCTTATTGGTGATGCTGGCGATCTCTGCTTTTTATTGCGCCGGTATGTATCTGAACGACGCTTTTGACAGGGAAATTGATGCTCGTGAAAGACCGGGGCGGCCAATCCCATCAGGCCAGATCAGTGCCCGTGCCGTATTTGCCATCGGCTTTGTATTGCAGCTTGCAGGCATTGCCATACTCAGTTATTACGGCACTTGGGCTATCGCCTGTGGCTGCGCATTGGCCGCAACTATATTGCTGTACAACGTCTGGCACAAGGGCAATCCTTTAAGCCCGCTGATTATGGGTCTGTGCCGCGCGCTTGTTTATTTCGCGGCGGCTGCCAGCGCCATGGTCATCACCGGCAATATGGCGGATGAAAACCTGTTCCAGGCAGGCAGTACCATGCCTTTGACCAATACTGTACTGGTGAATACCACGGTCGTACTGGCAGCTCTGGCCATTTGGGCGCACGTAGTTGGCCTGACTTACGCAGCAAAGCAAGAAAGCCTGAATCGTCTTGGCAGTCTGTGGCCCTTGCTGATTTTGGCCCTGCCTGTGATTTTGTATGGTAGCCGTTCGGTCACCAGTTGGGGGGACGACGGCTTGCCTTTGCTGATGTTGCTGGCGCTGATTATCGCTGACATTATCGCGGTGCGTTTGTTGATCACACGCCATATTGCCGGTGCTGTACCCAAGGCAGTGGCGCAATTGATTGCTGCAACATCCTTGCTCGATGCCCTGGTGATAGCAATAGCCGGTGGTGGTATTGCTGCTGTGGCGTTTTGCCTGTGCGCCTTTGTCATGACCAGGGTGCTGCAACGTGTGATACCTGGAACTTGAAAAGCGTGATCATGAAACAACCCTCAAAAGAAGAAATGCGGGCCTGGCCACAAACAGAGAAAGCTCTGGTGCAGCTTGACGCCTGGATAGCATCGCGCAATACACCAGAAGCCTTGCTCTGGTTCAGACAGCAATGCCAGCAAATCAGCACAGCAAAACTGGAACGCGATGTCTACCGTGCCATGGGCATGGCAGCACGTAAAATGGGGAAGGTTGATTTGAATTTGAGCAGCGATGAACTTGCACAGGCAAACCAGCTACGCCCCGGTTTCGATCCATCGTGCTGGAGTATGGATATCGCAGCGAGGGTAGCCTTCATACTCGCCAGCTATACTGGTGATGAAACGCAATTCGCCAGACAGTTGGGCAGCATTGCTGACAGTGCTGAAATCAATGAGCTGATTGCTCTGTACTCTGGCTTTCCACTGTATCCCGCTGCCATCGCGATAGAACACCGCGCACGCGAAGCCATACGTTCCAGCATGCGTCCCATTTTTGAAGCCATGGCGCATCGCAATCCCTATCCCATGGAAGTATTTGATGAAGCGGCCTGGAACCAGATGGTGGTCAAGTGCTTTTTTCTTGATAGCCCCTTATGGCCAGTGCAGGGCTTGGAACAAAGAAATAATCCGGCATTGGCTGCCATCTTACTGGATCTGGCACATGAACGCTGGGCGGCAGGTCGTGCCATTAACCCTGAACTATGGCGTTGCGTGACACCGCATGCAGATGCTGTTGGACAATCTGATTTACTGCGCGTACTGGAGCAGGGCAGGGATATCGAACGACTGGCAATCGCAAAGAGCTTGCCAGAACACGCCAGTAAGCTGCACAGCATCTGTGAGCAACAGCAACTGATAGTGCGTGCTGCAGATATCAGTTGGCAACAATTGCTGGAAGATACTCATCACTGATCAAAAGGAGAACACCATGTATGAAAAAAACGCCGAACACCAGCAATGGCTGGAAGACAGTATCGCCAAACTGGATGCCGCTGCAGGCACCATCCACATACAGCGTGGTCAAGACTTGTACCTGAGTGCAGCCCTGCGCATACCCGAACCGGTAATTGCCATTGTGGCCCACGTCAGTCACGGCAAGGGTATGGCTGGTGCTGCGCAACTGAGTAAGGCACCAGTACAAACCTGTAATCTGCAAGACGACAAAAGTGGCAATATACGTCCAGGTGCCAAGGCAGTTGGGGCGCAGGCTGCGATTGCCATTCCCTTGCTTAACAAGGCGGGTGATGTCATGGCAGTGGTTGGTTTTGCCTGGCAAAAAGAAGGTGACCCGGCGGAGTGGGTAGCACAAGCACCATTCCCTGATAAACTGGCCGAACTGACAGCGCGTCTGCAAACTGCCTGATTATAGAACTTACCCCTATTGATGAAATGAGTTCTAGTTTTCAGGCAGGCTTAATTTGCGCACAAAGCCTTCCAGTGCCACGGTTTCCCCAGTCGCATTGGCAATGGGGCGACCGGGCAAACCCATGCCTTCACTAATGAACACGACATTACCCATGACACATAGATTCGAAGGTGTGTCCAGATGCTCTGCCAGGCAGTGAATGGTTTGGCTGGCCAGATCAAAGCATAACAGGCGTCCTGAATAGCGCTTGAAACCACCATGCCAGGGTATTTGCGGTATATCAGCTACTGGCATGGGCTGCAAAAAGTCTTCGCATAATTCCAGCACCAATAATTGCCCCCGGTCGGTAAAAGCCATCCCCGTAGACAGTGTCAGCCCCTCTATCACCGTATTGACTTCGCCAGTGTCCAGATCCAGCCGGACTATCTTGCTGACGCCTTTTTCAAAATGTATACCGGTTTTTTCAACGTCGCCCTGCAACTCACCGGAGAACAAGGAAATCAATACAGGTTGGCTTGTGGTATTTTGCTTCCAGCTTTGATCCAGAATCACGGTCACAGGTACTGCACGCTGGCCGCCAGACAAATCTGGCAGCGCGCCGACCACTGCTTCTGGTTTGCCATCGATGAATTCTATAGCCTGATTGGTGTCTGGTTTTACCGTCAGCCAGCTTTGCCTCTGCGAGTGATAGCACAAGGCATTCAAATTACCGTGGCTATGGAACAAGGGGCGGGGAGGTAAAACCGATAAATCCATGATGCGTGAGCCGGATACATAATCAGTTTGACTCAACAGCCAGCGACCGCCACCGTATGCCACATCAGCAAGACCAAAAATTTCATCCCGGCACATACGTGCCTGCATATTCATGGAACGAAAACCAGTAGCCAGCACTTCTGAGATGGCGTAAGCCACGGCACCATCGGACCTGAACTGCAGTTTGAACTGCAATAAACGCCCAGAAAACGGTTGCTCGGTATCACCGGTACCAGCCTCCACCAGCAGCAAGCTGCCATCCTCTTTCAGCTTGATCCCACGCGGATTGTTTAGCCCACGCAAGACTACGTTCGAGGCGCAGATGCTGCGTTTGGGCTGTTGTTCTACAACGATAGGACGCAGATTTTCCATGGTTGGAGATCGATGTGTGAATGAAGGGCATCAATCTGTCTGATTGATAATCAAGTGTTTCATAAAAGACAAACATGGTCAATATAACATTTTTTATTGAATGGTCTTTTGTGAGTGGGAATATCAATTGACTGCAAATGGAGGGGCGAACTGCCGCTTGATCAGATAAAGTCTATGGCTAGAGAAAATCGATTTCTCAGATACAGGACGACATATTACCGCAGGGTTTGCGGTGCTTGACAAATATACAAAAAAGCTCGTATTGTTTGGTCTTGAATCTGCCTGACGACACATCAAGTTTTATATCACCGCTCCAGTTGAGACGAGCAACGATGCTTAAACACGAAGTGATAGGGCCATCATCCAACCACAAGGACATGTCATGACCGACTTTACACTTAAGATTCAATTTTCAAAAGCCGATACAGCAAGTTTGAATCAACAGGGTTATCTGGTGGCGATGGTAAAGGGTGAGCAAACAACAAGCACCGTGAATCAAGTCCCCATGTGGGTGACGTTTGCACCGTTTGAAAATAACCTTGTTACGTGGGATTCAGTCTACGGATTATTTGGGTCACCTGACACAACAGGTGGTAATGCACCGATCACGGCATATTCTTCAGTATTTCCTGCAGAGGCAGGCGCCATTTATCCATTTCAGCATAATACTTTCGGCGCACCAGAAGCGTCTGCTGAGCCAAATACATACAATGTACAAAATGCGGATGGACGCAAGCTTACTTTTGGTTTGCTGCAATCAATCACGGCGAATGGTGCCTCATACAATGCACAACCCACGAGTGCAACCGTGGTTGAAGCCAATATGAACATTCAATTGCTTCCAAGCGATGTCGTATCAATCTTTATGTTCAACATAGTGCAAAACGGTGTCGTCGTAGTTACCAATGAAACTGCTTTGTTGGACGTTAACATGAAGGGGAATCCGCAACAGACAATTCACTTTGATGGGCAGCAGTTTGTGGTTGGGGCTTTGCCACAATAGCAGACGGTGCATCACTGGCAAAATTTATGTAAGGAATGTGGTCAACTAATGATTTTTTTAAGAAGCATAAAATTTTTCCTGGCCATGTTGATCATGGCGGTGTTGGCAGGGTGTGCAACTCAGAGTGCTACTGCCCCAGACCAGAGTGACAAGGGAGCAAACTCTTCAAAGGTTGAACTTGGATATGGGCGGCAAGCAGCCGATCCTGATTTGGTTCGTTTGCTGCTTTTGATGCAGCAACGCCTGAATCTGGCAGAAGACGTCGCCATGTTTAAGTGGAACACCAAAACAGCCGTTGACGACCCTGTCCGTGAACAGCAAATCCTTGATGCGTTGGCCAGGCAGGCACCGCAATATGGTCTTGCTCCAAAGTCTGCCCAAGATTTTTTTGCTGCACAGATCGTGGCTGGCAAGATGATACAGTCAGCCCTGTTTATTGAATGGGTAAGCAGGCATCAAGCTCCATTTAGCAATTCACCGGATTTGAAAACAGAAATCCGGCCTGCACTTGATCAGCTAACGATAGATCTACTGACGGCCCTTGCCAGAACACAGTCGTTGCTAAGTAATCGGTTTGGGCAACATGCCATTGAGATCGCCGCTGCTGAAACAAATGTACGCGCTGGTATAAAGAATTCAGTGCCAGCGTACGCTTTGGCATGGCAGAAGGCTTTGACTGGATTGATCAAGATTGCACAGCCATAGCGTCGAGCTTACCGCTCGCATCTTGCCCAGCATGGTTACTTCCAGCGTATACGCAGTTTCGTCCTTTCGATTTTGCACGGTAAAGCGCCTTGTCGGCTGCTTCGATCAGTTCATGCGCTTGATTGTTTTCTCTGACCGGCACGAAAGCGTCGATGCCGGCACTGACGGTGACTACGCCGGTCGAATTGCCAGCGTGTTGAAGTTCCAGTTGGTAAATCGCCTGGCGTATATTTTCTGCTACCTTCATGGCACCTGCAACATCGGTGCCAGGTAATAAGATTGCCAACTCTTCGCCACCGTACCTTGCACTAAGGTCTCCTGGTCGGTGCTTGCCAGCGGCAACCACCTTACTGATTGCGCGCAGACATTCGTCACCGGCAGCATGCCCATAGATATCGTTATACTGTTTGAAGTAATCAACATCGATCATGATCAATGCCAGGGAACTGGCATTGCGCATTGCCCGGCTAAATTCATCTTTTAAGGCAATATCGAATTGGCGGCGGTTAGCAAGACCTGTTAGCCCATCCTGCATGGCTAATTTTTCCAATGTCCGGTTTAATTGTTCTAGTGATTGGCGCGTCTTGACCAGTTCAGCTTCTGCCTGCACGCGTAAATTGATTTGCATGATAAGTCGTGAGCCGATTAAAGCCAGGCCGAATACCAGGCAGCCTACGCCAATGGCATGGACAATAGCATCCGATTTCCACTCTGCCAGAACTTCATCTTTAGACAGAGCGGCAGATACTACCAATGGATATTGCGCCAATTGGCGGTAACTGTTGATACGGGTGATGCCATCCTGGCCGGAGGTAAAAGTCTGCGTACCCACTTTTGCGCTGGGGAGATATTCACGAAACAGCGGAAATTGCGAAATATTTCTACCAAGGGATTTCTCTTCGAAAGGGCGTCTCAGCAAAATGGCACCATCAGTCAGTGCGACAAAAATTGCCCCATTTTCGCCAATATCAAATTGCTCGTAAAATTTCTTGAAATAACTCATGTTGATCGTCGCCAATACAACTCCGGCAAAGCTGCCATCGTTATTATTGAAGCGGCGTGAAACTGTAATTATCCATTCACCTGTGGATTTGCTCTTGATCGGTGGTCCAATGTGCACACCGCGATCCGTATGCTCACGATGATAAATAAAATATTCACGGTCAGAATTATTCGCAGTCTTATTCAGCGTTGCCTGCGAATTGCTAACCCAGCGACCATTCTGGTCGTACACAAAAAGGCCATGAAGCTGTGGTAATTCCTGAACGCGCTTGATTAGCAAAGAATGAAAACGATCTATATTCGATTCTGTGACACCGTCCACTTCCAGTCGCTCTACCAAACCAACCAGTACGGTGTCCGCCCCCTTGATCGTATCGTAGGCATGCTGCCCAATCGAGCGTGCCAGATTTGATGCAGCTATCTCAGTTTCGGCCAGTTGTACCTCCCGTGCCCTCCAGGTGACCCAGCCCTGAACCAGGATAAGAGAGGCGCAGACCAGAATCACAAAACTGGTGGCAAGTGCGGTGACAGGAAATTTTCTGGGAGGAGGGTCAGTAAGACCAGTATTGATGGCAGCCATAGTCGTCATGAAATGAACCCCTCTGTCTGGTAGTGATTCAACCTGAAGCAGGAAGCGTACTGTGTCTGAAGAAAAACAAAGATATTAATAATTATAGGGTATATTAGTAAAAAAATATGATTTTATTGTTAAGTACGATGAAAATATTTCCTGCCAGTATTAAAAATAGGACTTACACATAATTGACCCAGCAAGGTTGTCACTTTTAGGAAACCTCCCTTGCAAGGGAGGTTCGTTATGTCGGCAGGCAACATGTGCCTGCAACCCCGACTGTACCGTCAGCGACGCAGACAATACTTTATACAAGGTCTTAGTAAATGCGGGAGCTGTAACGCTTTAGGGCGGTTTTGCGTGAGTCCTGTTGAGGATGTTTGGAAAATTTTTGTGTTATACGGGATCAGCAACTTTGGTGATACCAGACTCTTGTTGTTGGTAACGTGGTTAAATACCTGTTTTATGTTGCTGAAATGAGGAACAGGCTGTTAAGTCAGTCGCTCTGATCGCCGTGAGTTATTTTGATTCCTGTGCTGACGCGTGTCGTGAGGCTGCGCAGAGATTTCTTGGTTTTATTTTCCAGTTGCAAGGTTAAAACGACCGGCTTCTAGCCGATGGTTGTTCAGTCATGATCTGTATCAGCAGATTTCCACGGGTCAATATGGGTCATCAAATTGAGGACACGATGCCTTTGCAGTACGCTTTGTCGCGCCGCAACTGCAATGTCATGGCCCGCTTCAACGGTGAGGTGTGCGTCAACTTCAATGTGGACATCAACGACAATCATATCCCCCATTTTGCGGGTGCGTATATCGTGTACGTTGCGCACCCCGGGGGTATTGATCAAAGTCTGGCGTATGGCTGCCACTTCTTCCTCATCTGCAGCACGATCCATTAAATCATGCAACGCTTCCCAGCCGAATTCCCAGCCCATTTTGCTGATCATTAAGCCGACAAATAACGCGGCAATCGGATCGAGTATAGGGTAGCCAGCCAGATTGCCGATAATGCCAAGGCCTACAACGAAGGAGGATGCTGCGTCAGAACGGGCATGCCAGGCATTGGCCAGCAGCATGCCAGATTTGACTTTTGTTGCAATCGCCAGCATGTAGCGAAACAGTAACTCTTTAGATATCAAGGCAGCGATCGCTACCCATAATGCAGCAATGTGGACTTCGGGTATGGTGGCAGGTGACCTTAGTTTTTGTACTGCGGACCACAGCATTCCCACTCCAACCACCAATAGCAGCATTCCCAATGCGAGGGAAGCCGCATTTTCAAAGCGCTGATGGCCGTATGGATGGTCTTCATCGGCTCCTTTTTTACTTTGATGGCTGGCAAGCAGTACCACAAAATCAGCTACCAGGTCAGATAGCGAATGTATACCGTCAGCAATCAATCCCTGCGACTTGGCCATAATGCCAACCACAATCTGACCTATGCTGAGCAAAAGGTTCACGACCACACTGGTCCAGGTACTTCGTCTGGCGGCAGCTGCTTTTTCTGCCACCGTGTGTTCCAGGTCTTCGTGGTCTTCGATAAAATCTTGAGGAATCATTGCTGGCTTTCTTGTGGATGGCTGGCGTTATAGATTTACGTGGGCGCGATTAGAACAGCTACATCACACGCGTGTCAATCATAGCCAGCGACATGCAGGTCAGAATCATTGTTGCGCCAGTAAAGCAATTTATGAACAGTCACCTCGACCGCAGTAGGTATGCCTGCCGATTTGGCGGCTGTTTCGTTTGTTCCGCTGATGATAGTGCTGGTGATGCCAATTTGTGTTGTCTTTAGCGTGCTGGACGCATTTCTATGCAGATTTGTTTTGCAGTTTTTCTTCGATGGCGACCCGGCCTGGCAGAAGTGATGAGCGTATCTTCGCCCGGCTGAATTTGCTATTGTGGTTACTGATGTGATTGGTGATTTAGCGAGCTAATCTTTCATGCACACATCATGGAGGTTTGTGCACGATGTCACAAACTTGTAAGGATTTTGCTTTACACTGTGGCAAACATCTCCTCGGTGTTGAAGCTTTTTTAAGCAGCCTTTGGGCTGCTTTTTTCTTTATGGGAAATGCATGTTAGTCGTTAGTGATGTAGTAGTTGCACATCGTGATCAAGCCATTCAGTTTGTCAGCGTCTTTTCTGGTAAGCAGTATATCTCTTACTTCGATAATCTGGGTACGGCTGGGAATGATTTCTGTGGGGCTTCGGCACATCCAGTCAATTAATATGGAGGTGATCTTCTTTCGTCCCAGTTTGGCAACTTCCTTACGTGTAGGGACGTAAGTTTGAAAAGTCTTATCTTTTTGTTTGGCGGCCCAATTTTGGGCGGCCAGCAGATTTTCATCTGGTACACCGAAACGGTCATGTAAGTACTGCATACGCTATGCTCCGTAGATGTTAGGCAGAAGCGGAGAAGGTATTTTAGATATAATACCTAAAAGAGCTTTAATAATTCTCTTTATCCATATTGTAACCCCATATCTTCAGGCATTCCTTTTTTGTCATGCAGGATTGTTGAGCATTCAAAAAATAGTGGAAGTGGAAATAATGATTAGAGTGTGTATGAAGATTGCAATACAATAAGTGGCCGCCATATTTTTGAAGGTCGGTCTGCCCTGATAATTATTTCGCCATTTTTAATACATCAATGAAAAAAATTATACCCTTGATTTCTGCAGTTGCTTTTTTGCTGTCAGCCTGTGTCGGTGCGCCGAAAGTTGATTTTGCAAACATTGATAGTGCGTGTGCACAACAATGCTCGGCCAATCATACTACCTGCATGAGCGGTTTCAAATTGTTTCCACTGGCAAACGAGGCATCCTGCAAAACCGCAATGGAAACTTGTGCGCAAACCTGCCCGACAAAGATTGAGTCCGCAAACTCGGTCAAGGCAAAACCTGCGCCGACATCAACTGCCGAAAAATTGAAAGAAATTGATGCGCTTCTCAAAGACGGCTTGATAAGCAAGGCTGAATACGAAACAAAGAGGCAGGAAATACTCAAAGCGATGTAGAGCATGAATGCTTTAAGGCTGGTGAAAATGAAGAGCTAGGTTTTTTCTAAATTCTGCCGGTGGCTCTCCAAATCGCTTGCGGAAGATTTTCCCTAAATAGCTAACGTCGGAGATGCCAGCTTCATCTGCTATAGATGCAAGGCTGTGACTGGAGTTGAGCAGGCGCCACTTCACATGTTGCAATCGTACTTCGTTCCAATAATTTTTCGCTGTCATGCCATGGCTTATCAAGAACTGACGGTCCAGTTGCCGCCGACTGATACCGACCATGTTAGCAAGTTCTTCTGTTGTCCTGCTTGCACTAAGCAGGGTGCGCATCAGGGCGATGGCTCGACCTACATGGCGTCCTGCACTTGCTTCATAATCCAGTGATCGCAGTTGGTGGCTGCTATTGCGTGCCTCGTCCACCAGCATGTCAGCCAGACCTTTCAAGGCCCTCGTACGACCGCAGACACGCGCCAGCATTTCTACGGCAAGGTCTATCGCCGCAGTGCCACCGGCACAGGATATTCGGTCACCATCAAAGCAGTACATCTGATTGCTCATGATTTCTATGCGGGGGAAGGATGCACGAAATTCGGTTTCGTGTCTCCAATGTAGTGCGATTTTGTGGCCTGACAGCAGACCACACTCTGCCAGCATGAAACATGCGTTGTCGATGCAGACAAGTTTTACACCGTGTCCCGCAGCCAGGCGCAGGATATTTTTGTAATGTGGGGCCAGCGCCTGCGTCGCTTTGGCGTTTCTTCCTCCAAATACGACCAGATAATCGAAATCCGGATAGTTAATTTCTGACGGCGTAACCTGGATTTGCACGGCGATTCCACTGCTTGACTCAACATATCCAGGATCAAGACCCAGGATATGCCATGTGCAATAGCGTTGACGGCTGTAGTCGGCTTCGTCTGCAGTAAATCGCAGTTTATCCAGAAATCCGCCGAAGGGTAACATCGCAAATTCTGGCAATGGCAATAGCAAAACGCGAATGTCTGCCACCTGTGCTTGAGTGTGCATATTTGATATGTCCAAAAATCGTCTTAAAATGTCTAAATAATACCATTGTTGATCAAGCATATTCTTTACACTGTGTCGGTAACGAACAGGAGAAATCATATGGCCTTGCACACTTGGATTATTTACGCGATAGCGGTGTTGGGCCTGTCGATTACACCGGGGCCGAATGGATTGCTCGCCATGACACATGGTACACTGTATGGAGCAAAGAAGGCTATCTATACAGTTGCGGGGGGCGTGACAGGCTTCATCTAATGCATTGCTGGTACTTAAATTAGCTGGAGGTGTTTACCTGGTCTGGCTTGGCATTCAATTATGGCGTGCGCCGGGACTTCATCTGGCACCCAAGGGAAATGTGGAAGTATCGCATGGGGGCAATTTGTTCCGCCGGGGGTTGCTAACTGCAATAGCGAACCCGAAGGTCTTGCTGTTTTATGGCGCCTTCCTGCCACAGTTTATTGATCTGCAGCGGGCGCTGTTCCCACAGTTTGTCGTCATGACTGCAACTTTTGCTGCCATTGAGTTTCTGGTCGAATATTTTCTCGCAAGATTGGCACATCGCGTCCGCCCGTGGCTTGAAAGAGGAGGGAAGCGTTTCAACCGCACTTGTGGCACATTGTTTGTTTTTATCGGTGCCGCCTTACCGTTGATAAGGTAAGGAGCACAGTATTGCGTACCAGTGGTGTAGTTTTCAATTCATAGTGAGTTTAAATCAGTATTAGACATACTTGTGTATCGCCTTAAACCCGCAGCAAATGCATGCTTTGCCGCGTCCTGAAGACCGACACTGCATTCATCAGTTCACCAGATTGTTCGTTCAGGCTGGCTGCTGCGGCGGCCATTTGTTCTACCAGTGCGGCGTTTTGCTGGGTAGTTTGATCCATCAGGGTGATGGCTTCGCCAACTTGTGCAACGCCAGCCGATTGTTCTGAACTGGATGCGGTGATTTCAGCGACGATTTGGCTGACTTTGCGGATGGAGCCAACCACTTCGTTCATGGTGGTGCCAGCCAGGTCCACCAACTGGGATCCTTTTTCTACTGATTCGACGCTGGTGCTGATCAGGGATTTGATTTCTTTGGCGGCGTCTGCGCTACGTCCGGCGAGGGATCTTACTTCAGTGGCGACGACGGCAAAGCCACGTCCCTGTTCGCCAGCTCTGGCAGCTTCTACTGCTGCGTTCAGGGCCAGGATATTGGTCTGGAAGGCAATGCCATCGATCACACCTATGATGTCCTGTATTTTTTTAGAAGATTCATTGATGCCGCGCATGGTACCGACTACCTGTTCAACCACGGAGCCACCGCGTGTGGCCACTTCAGATGCTTGCGCTGCCAGTTGATTGGCCAGTCTGGCATTGTCGGCATTTTGATTGACGGTAGAGTTGAGCTCTTCCATTGAAGCCGCTGTTTCTTCCAGTGAACTGGCCTGGCTTTCTGTACGGTTGCTCAAATCCATGCTGCCGGATGCAATTTCGTTAGTGGCCTGGGCGATGCCGGTGGCCGAGCTTCTTACGCCGTTGACCAGTGATTCCAGCGAGGTCTGCATTTGTTGCAACACGCCCATCAGGCTGCTGTCGCTGGCGCTGTTGTCTATGCTCTGGGACAAATTGCCTTTGGCAATATTCGCCAGCGCTTCTCTGGCCTGGACCGGGTCGCCGCCGAGTTCTTTGTGCAAGGTTTTTTGGCAAAAGAAGTTTAAGAAGACAGCAACCAGGCTTGCCAGTACAGCCAGACAGATAGACAAGGTGATGGCAAAGCTGACCTTATTGTTGACGTTGATATGCTCTTGCGCAGAGCGTTTGCCTGCTTCGTCACGTTGCTTCAATAATTCAGCCCGCAAATTTCTCCAGGCTGGTGTTTCTTCCGCATTGAGGACGACCGTAGCGTCACCTTTTTCTTTAAGAATGGCAACGATCTTTTCTTGTGTCTGGGCGTGAATCGCCCTCAGTTTGGGCAGTTCGGCCAGGTTTTGTGTGGTGCCATTCACAGCAGATACTTTTAGTGCTTGTTCAAATGCCTTGTCGTAGGCCACTTGTGCTGCCAGAAAATTGTCCACTCCCTTCTTGTTGCTAGGGTCCAGCACCACATTTCTGAGTGCCTGGCCCATTTGCAGGCCCTGGGCATACATTTCAGAGATGTTCCTTTCCAGTGCCTGCTCAGTCGAAATGTAATTGTCAAACTGTGTGCGTGTTGATAGTAAGGAGGTAATTGAAGTGGCTAAACCTATGGCAAACAGTAATGCAGGTATGGTAGAGCACAAAACTATTTTGGCCGAAAATTTCATACGTTCTCCTTGGATTTGCCGGTGATCGGCTGGCAATGGCGCAGATTGAAGGGGATTCAGGAATGGATATAGGGGTGATTGGTGTCAGTAGTTTACTTGCCATTCTTTATTAATGGGTGTTTGTTACGGATGAGTGTAACAAATTGCGTATGCCGGCTCGTGAAATATTTTTGTGTGTTAGCTGTTGTCGGTCCAATCACAGGCGACGATGAGCAGGCAACAGAATGTGGCTGGCAGCCTACGGCGCTCAGCAGAATTCTTGCGCTGCGGTTTCCTGTAAACAGAAAGTTTTTTTAGCGTACTTTTCTACCTGTAGCCAGCTGCTGTGAAGGTGGTTTCATTGAAGTCTGTGTAGTGGCAGGGATAGCCACCCGGTCAAACGCAGTCACCGTCAGGCATACACGTCGGCAAGCCTGGGCATGAATTGATACAGGCGTATCAATTCATGCAGTGGCTGCGGGCGGCACATCACAAAGCCTTGTATCAGGGTATCGCCAAACTGACGCAGAAAAGCGAGTTGGCTATCGGTTTCCACGCCTTCTGCAATGATATTGAGGCGCAGGTTGCGCCCCAGTTCTATGATGGTGCGGACGATGGCGCGGTCTTCTGCCTGGTCTGGCAAGCCACTGACGAATGAACGGTCTATCTTCATGGAGGAGATAGGTAGATTTTTCAGACGTGACAGCGATGAATAACCCATGCCAAAATCGTCGAGGCTGATGCCAAAACCCAGTTGTCGCAGGCTGTGCATGATGGGTATCACACGATCCGGTTGTTGCATCAGCATGCTCTCCGTCAGTTCCAGGCACAGGTGACGCGACGCAATGCCGGACTGTTCGACCACGGCGCTGAGTTCTGCCGGCAAGGTGTTACTGGTAAATTCGGATGGCGCCATATTGACATGCACCTTTAAATCACGGAAGCCAGCCTTGTGCAAAATGGCCAGGTCATGGCATGCCTGTTTGACCACCCAACTGCCAATCTGCACGATAAGGTGGCTTTGTTCTGCAATAGGAATGAAGATATCTGGCCTGACCATCTCACCATTCAAACGCCGCCAGCGCAGTAACGCTTCTACCGCGACGATGTGGCGATTGCCGTCGAAGATGGGCTGGTATTCGAGAAACAGACTCTGATTCGTCATGGCCTGATACAGTTCCACTTCCATGGTCAGGCGTTGCGCCAGATCAGACTGTTGCATTGCCAGCGTCTGTGTGGTGCTGGTGGAGAAAAAACTAAGGGCATTGCGACCGGTTTTTTTGATGCGGTACATGGCTGTATCAGCACTGCGCAGTAAATCAGGGCTGTTCATGCCGTTTTCAGGAAAAATGCTGATCCCTATACTGGCCGAGATGGCGACTTCATGATGGTTGAATAATACCGGCACCTGCGCTGCATCCAGTACTTTTTTTGCCAGCGTGTCCAGTTGCTTTATAAATGGCGTGGATGAGTTGTTTGGGTGTAGCAAGATGGCAAATTCATCTCCTCCCAGTCGCCCCACCAGATCGCGGCCTGACACCAGTGACTGCAAGCGTTGAGAAAAATCCTTCAAAACAACGTTACCCGCCTCATGACCAAATGCATCATTCACCGGTTTGAAGCGATCAAGATCGATAAAAATCAAACCGAAAGGGCTGTTGTCTGCACTATTGTCCAGGCAGGTTTTATCCAGCATGCGGTAAAAATGGCTGCGATTGGCCAGCTCGGTCAAGCCATCTATTTGCGCCAACTGGCGTATGGTTTCTTGCTGTTCCAGCCTTTGTGCTGTTTGGGCGATCAGGGCACCAATACTGGCCGAAACGGTAGGGAGTTGTGCTTCGCGCTGGCGTGACAGGCGGCTGTAAAATTCCAGTACGCCAGGGCTGTGGCGATCACCTTCGTCGGTGACATAAGCAACCGGAAAGACATAGCCTGAACGCAGCTTACATTGACTGGCGCTGCTGTTACGTAAAAATTCTTGGTCACTTTGCATGTCTTCAACCCAGCGTGCTTCACCTCGTTGCCATACCTGGCCGACCAGACCGTCGCCGGGTGTCATGTGCATGCTGAGACTTTCCTGCGTAAAGCTGCTCAACGCATTCTGGGCGCTGTGCCAGTAATGTTGGCAACTGAGTTTTTGCTGTTCCTGTTTGTCGGTTTCCAGTGCCCAGTAGGCTCCCCATTCCCAACCCAGGTTTTCGCAGACCAGTTGTATCAGTTTGGTAACAGCACTGCCAAGGGTGTCCGTGCCTACAAATAATCTGGTCGATTCAAAACTTAATCTCTCGCGCATTGCTGAGTGTTTGCTGGCTGTGATATCCAGCAAGACGCCAGCGATCAGGCCTGGCTGAAAAATTGCGCCTGGCATGGTCACCAGGCGCAACCAGCGCATACCATGGGTTTCACTGATGACACGAATGTCGCACTCGATCGGGCTATTCTTCACTGGCACTGTATTCAATGCCTGGATCAGCGTACTCAAATCTTCCAGGACTGCATGGCTGAAGCAGTGTTCCAGATTCGCATGCCAGCCTGCAACTACCCAGAGCAAACCGGCGGCATGCTGAGAAAGCACCAGTTCGCCGCTTGCAGTATCGAGCCACCAGCGGCCAAAAGATGCTGCATCCTCGATAGGATCATGATGGCAGGAATTTGCCAGAATTTCGTTCAGTGCGGGTGTGATGTGGCGTCCAGGCATGAAGATGGGCTCGGATTGCGGTGGGGAGACAAATTCATGCATGTCGTAAAGATTCATGGTTGCTCTCATAAGTGGTATTTTCATGCAGCAATTTTTATACCATTCACATCTCATTGGTATTTTGATCGAAAACACCTGTCATCTCTGCTTTTTCTGGTACGTGTTGCAGGGTAATGCGCATGCAGGGCCATGCACCATGAAGTGACACTCGTGCTTCATGGCGCTTGAAGACTGCACTAAAGTTGCGCCTGATTTTCTTGTGCAGGTGCACATAATTTAATGTCAATTGATATCCACAAAAGAAAATTTGCATAGTAAAATGAAACTGGTCAGACCGAAATTTAATTCGGTCTGGCCAATAATATTGCATTTTGATGCGCATATTTCTGTATTGATAAGGAAGGCCCAGGCAATGAAATCCATGGTATTTCATTGCCTTAATTTTAAGAGTGGTTCATGCAAATGAGAAATGATTCACGTAATACCAGATGGAATTCATCACCTATTTCAGGCTTTACGCTACTGGAATTGCTGGTAGTGATCGCCATTATCGGTTTGCTGAGTGCATATGTAGGTCCCAAGTATTTTTCCAAAGTGGGTGAGTCCAGGCAGAAAGTGGCCAAGGCGCAGATAGAGTCTTTCAGCAAGGCTTTGGACAATTACAGGCTGGATGTCGGGCGCTACCCAACTGCAGATGTCGGGCTCAATGCATTATTGGTCCGACCAGTTGGTGTTGCCCGCTGGAACGGACCTTATCTGCAAAAAGCGGTACCTGTGGACCCATGGGGCAATGGGTATATTTATCGCATCCCCGGGCGCAATGGCAAGGAATATGATCTGTCCTCGCTTGGTGAGGATGGCCGCGTCGGCGGTGCCGGCGAAGCTGCAGATGTTACCAACTGATCGCTGAGGCCCGGCATGCGTTACGCTGTTCGCGCAGTAGGCCGTGATAATCGTGTCCAAACGCTGGAACTGGAAGCAATGGATGCCGACGGTGCATCAAGTGCTGCCGTTGCAAGACATATGACGGTATTGGATGTAAAGCCATTATCGGCGCAGGTACAAAAGCGTGGCAAAAATTTTTCACTGGTTTTGTTTACGCAAGAGTTATTGGCGCTGCTGCAAGCAGGATTGGGTTTGATCGAGAGCCTGGAAGCCCTGGGTGAGAAAGATGCGCAAAGTGAGACAGCAAGCGTCGTGGCTCGTTTGCTGGTGCGTATGCGGGATGGCTTGCGATTTTCTGTCGCAGCCGCTGCTGAACCGGAACATTTTCCACCCTTGTTCATTGGTATTGTTAAAGCCGCAGAACGTACCAGTGATTTACCACAGGCCTTGTCGCGCTACATTGAATATCAGGTGCGTATCAATGGCATTCGGAACCGCATCGTCAGTGCTGCAATTTATCCGGCGATATTGTTGGTGGTCGGTGGTGTAGTCAGCATGTTTTTGCTGGGGTATGTTGTTCCCCGGTTCTCTGTGGTGTACCAGGGTAGTGGCCGGGAACTGCCGCTGATGTCGCAATGGCTGATTGCCTGGGGGACAGCGGTGGCTGCACATGGCAAGTTGTTGCTGATGGCAGCCGTAGGCGTCATCTTCGGTGTACTTGCCTGGTGGCGCCGGCTAAGGCGTTCAGGGCGGTTGATGTCGATGTTGACACGTTTGCCAGGAGTGTCACAGCGCGTGAATATTCTTGAACTAGCACGCTTGTACCTGACTTTGGGCATGTTGCTGGAAGGCGGTATCGCCGTGGTCAATGCGCTGGAAATGGTAAGTGGCACGTTGTCTGCACACAGAGCCAGGGCTCTGGTGACAGCGCGCCACAGTATAGTTCAGGGCGGTAATTTTTCTGATGCATTTGAAAAAAATGGCCTGACCACTCCGATCGCCTTGCGCATGTTGCGAGTGGGTGAGCATACGGGGCAACTGGGTTTGATGCTGACACGGGCTGCACTTTTTTATGATGCTGAAACAACAATTTGGATAGAGAAATTCAGTAAAACCTTTGAGCCGGTCTTGATGGCACTGATAGGTATCGTGATTGGTTTGATTGTTGTGTTGTTGTATATGCCTATTTTTGATCTGGCAGGTACTTTGCAATAAATGGATAGCAGGTTTGATCGCAGTATGGGCCTGCTGAATAAACGCAGGGGCATAGTCCGCAGCCAGGAAAGGAGCTTGTCAGTATGATGGATACCGTGCGTACGGCGCATCTCAATTCGCGGCATTCAGGGGGAAGCTTTTTTATAGAACTTGAGGCACTGACACAACTTGAACCACGTGTTTTGTTAGCGCAGACCTCAGCCTTGTTTCGTTTGGCGGTGATTGATATGGCAGGCATGCTTGCCTATGAGCCTGCATTTGAATGTTTGCCGCTGGCACGGGCTCAGGTAAGGCAATGTGTGTTACTGCGCAATGCGCTGGGACTGACGGCAGTGGTCTGCGATCCGTATGATCAAAATCTGCAAATCTGGCTGGAAACGCTGGCCGCTGCGCCACTGCAATGGCGACTTGCTTTGCCAGGAGAGGTGCATGCTTACCTGGCCAAGCAGGAAGAATCGGTGCGTTCCGTTGATGTGCTGATTCATGACCAGCAAGTTGATGGCGAGCATAAGAATTTGCTGGAAAATCTCAGTTATGCCGCCTTGAGCGATGCTGCCAGCCCGGCGGTCAAGCTGGTTAATTCCACGCTATACGACGCTTTGAAGACGGGCGTGTCTGACATCCATTTTGAATCGACACCAAATGGCATGCTGACGAAATATCGGATAGACGGGGTGCTGGATCAGGCCGCGCAAGTGACGGGCAGGGCGCTGGCTGAGCAGGCTGTGTCCCGCATCAAAGTATTGGCAGAGCTGGATATCTCCGAGCGCCGGGTGCCGCAGGACGGCAGTTTCAGGGTAGAGGCGCAAGGGCGTGAGATTGATTTGCGGGTATCTATCATGCCCAGTGTGCACGGCGAAGATGCCGTGATACGGATACTCGACAAGCAAGCCATGGTCAATGTGCATGGTGGACTGACACTGGATGCATCGGGTTTTGCCGATGATCACCTGACCACCATACGTCGTCTGGTGGCGGAACCCTATGGCATGGTGCTGGTGACTGGGCCGACCGGATCTGGCAAGACCACGACTTTGTATGGCGCGATGACAGAAATCAATACGGGCCGGGCAAAAATCATCACGATAGAAGACCCGGTTGAATATCATTTATCAGGCATCTTGCAGATACCTGTGAATGACAAAAAAGGCTTGTCGTTTGCGCGTGGTCTGCGTTCGATATTGCGTCACGACCCCGACATTATTATGGTCGGCGAAATTCGTGACCAGGAAACTGGTGAAATAGCCGTGCAGTCGGCATTGACCGGGCATCTGGTTTTGTCCACCGTGCATGCGAATAGCGTGTTTGATGTGTTTGGTCGCTTTGCACATATGGGGATAGATCCCTATTCTTTTGTTTCTTCGCTCAATGGCGTCATTGCACAACGTCTGGTCAGACTCAATTGTAATTACTGCAGCACCAGTTATGAGCCAGATGACGAGGAATTGTTGCGCAGTGGACTGGAACGCCAGGCGGTGAAAGATTACATTTTCAGACGAGGAACAGGTTGCGGCGATTGCCGTGGAACGGGTTATCGCGGACGCCGTGCTGTGGCTGAAATATTGACACTAGATGATGCCTTGGCCGAATTGGTGATAGAGCGCAGACCCTTGCGGCAGATTAAGGAAATGGCGCGAGCCAGCGGCATGCGCAGCTTATTTGAAGATGCATTGAAGTTGGTAGCCAATGGTCAAACTACATTAGAAGAGGTTAAGCGTGTCACTTTGGCGGGTTGAAAAAAATTATTTGAACATTGGTGGTCAGGAGATGTGGCTCAGTCGCGCTGATGGCAGTTCGCCGCACAAGCTGGCTGCAAAGCCGGGGGATTGGCAAGCCTTGCGTGAAGAACTGCCCGGATTGCTGACCGCAAAGGCCGCCTTGATTGTTGTTGTAGCCGATTGCTGGGTACGCTATTTCTTGTTGGATCTGCCTGATGAAATCGTCAGTTTGAATGATTCTTTCTTGCTGTTGAATGCCCGTTTTGAAAATTTGTATGGACAGCCAGCGACAGACTGGATAATACAGGCCGACTGGCACAAAGGTGAGCCGATGCTGGCTTGTGCATTGCCGCGCAGTTTGTTGCAGGCCGTTGAGATTTATGCGCTGCGCAGTCTGGAGCCGCAACTGGTGGCGATTTGGCGGCAGCAATGTGTCAGTCTTCCTCTTACCGGTGCCTGGTGTTTTGTACAGGATGGCATCAGTATCTTGTTGTATTGGCAGCAGGGTGTGTTAAGGCTGGTACGTCAGCTGCGTTGTGAAGATGTAGATGCCTTGTTGTCGTTAGAGTTACTCCGAATGGGAGAGCAATTGCCGGTCGAGAAATTTTGGACCGGCGATGCCAGGCCGCCGCATTGGCTACCACGGGAGTCAATCGCATGAAACCTCTGCAAATCAATTTTGCAGATAAGAATAATCCTTGGCGCTGGGACAGTCAGCGTCGTGGCGTACAGGCATTTCTTGTATTGATTTTGTTGACATTATGTGTGCTTGTTCTGGCCTGGCGTGATTGGCAACATCTACGGACTGATCTTGTGCGCCTGGAAGAGAAACGCATGCAAACACAATCCGAACAAGGGCGGGTGACTGGTGCTGATCAGGCACATCAGCAACTTGGCAATAACGAGGTTCTGTTGTTGCGTCAGTCAGAATATTTGCGAAAATTGCGCTGGGAAGAAATTTTTCAGGCATTTGAAGCCGTGCCAGGCGCGAGGCTGGATGCATTTGAACCGGATTTAACGCGCGGCATAGTCAGGGTGCAGGCGCACGTCGTTGATGTTGTTGCCATGCAGATGTATCTACGTGAATTGCAGAAGAGTCCTGTCTTTTTGAGAGTAAGCCTGTTGCGCCACGAAACGCAGGAAGTACGTTTGAATTTTCAATTTGAGGTCGTTCTTGCGGATCCATATCGCATGCCCGAAGCGCAGGAAAAGGAGTCACCTTGAATCGACTTTCTGCTTTGCGCTGGTACCTTGACATCTTTGTGCTGCGGTATGGTTTGTGGCCTTTTCCCGGAGTGGCAATATTGTTGCTGGTATTGTTATTGTGGCTGGTATGGTTACCGGTGCAGGAGGCAGGTGTGCAGTCAGAGTTGCAGGAGCTCTCGATGCAACCGGAAAGTGCAAGCGAAAGAAAATCTGCTCAAACCGCAAACGCCTTGAATTTGCCTTTGGAGTCCACTGCGAATGATGGCGTGCAAAGTATTTTACGCATAGCGAAGGAACAGGGGTTGGCGATCATGCAGGCAGACTACAAGCGACATGAAAATGGGCATATAGGTCGTTGGCAACTGCAACTGCCTGTTACCGCCAGCTACCCGCAGATACGCGGTTTTTTACGGGCAACACGTGATATTCCCGGTCTGTCCATGGATGAGTTGAATCTGCGTGGTACTGACGTTGGTGTTGAGGCCCGTCTGTCGTTTTCCATCTGGTTTGAAGTGGAAAAGCCGGTCGAGACACTGGCTGAGGGCGGCACCTGATGTCAAAGCGACTGGTACTGATGCTGACGATACTGGCAGGAGTTGGTTTGCTGATTCTGTTGGACCGGCCACCCCCGTCAATTGTTGCGGAGGTCGAGCCAAGTCAGCCATTAAAGCGTACACCAGCCAGCAAGCTTGAAGTAAGCATGGAAAAACAGTCCGCTGTTGAAAGTGCACCAGTCCCCGACTTGTTTGCCGATCATACGGTCCCGGTAATGAATCGGCTGCCCCAAAGCGCTCCTGCAGAGGGAAAAGATAGTGGAGTGGAACAGGAATTCAGTTTGCTTGGTTTTAAAGAAGAAAATGGCAGACGTGAAGCTTTTTTGATGAGAAATGGTGAAGTGTTAATCGCCCATTCTGGGGTGATGTTTGAAAAGCGTTATCGCGTAATGGACTTGCAGCAAGACAGCGTACATATCAGGGACAATCAGTCTGGTCAGGAAATCCGGATCGGCTTCAGGGTGAATCAATGAAACGAATTGCAAGAAATGCGTTGTTGGTATGCGGCTTGCTGGGTCTTGCGGCATGCGCAACCACTGCTCAGACAAAACCAACGGAAATTCGTGCTTTGCTGGAGGCTGGCAAACTGGAGGAAGGCATAGTGCAACTGGAAGAATTGTTGAAGCAAACGCCAAACCATATTGAAGCCCGTGTTTTGCTGGTCAATGCCCGACGCCAATTGGCGACTCAATTATTGAACCTGGCCGCACAAGCGACACGACGCGAAGCATGGGATGAGGCGCAGTCTGCCTACCGACAGGCAGCTGCCCTTGGTGAGGTGGAGCAGGCCATGCTGGGTGTACGCACATTGGCTGCCAGTCAATACCAATCCAGATTATTGAAGAGCGTGAACGAATTATGGGATGCTGGAAAACCTGACGAGGCACGCAAGGAGCTGCATGCCTTTCTCACCGAGTTTCCGCGGCATGCCAAAGGCTTGCAGCTACAGCGAAAAATCGGTGAGCCTGAAGCGCACATGCAAAACGCAGTGTTGAGTACGGCATTTCAAAAACGTTTGAGCTTGCAATTTCGTGAAGCTCCGGTGCGGGCTGTGCTGGAAGCCATGTCGCATTCGTCAGGTATCAATTTCACATTGGACAGGGATGTGCCTTCCGATTTGCGGGTCAATCTGGATTTGCGGGATACCACGGTAGAGTTGGCATTGCGTAACTTGCTGATGAGCGTGCAACTGGAACAGCGCATCGTTGATGAACGCACTGTCTTGATTTATCCCAGTGATCAGGCCAAACAGCGCAATTATCAGCAGTTGAACATACGCAGCTTTAAAATTGCCAATGCCGAGGCCAAGCTGGTAGCGAATAGCCTGAGGACATTGCTGAAAACACGTGATCTGGTCGTGGATGAAAAACTGAATATGCTGGTGATACGCGACACGCCCGAAACCATACGCATGGCCGCCAAATTGGTGGCGCTGCATGATGTGGCCGAACCGGAGGTGATGCTGGAAGTGGAGATACTGGAAGTGCAGCGTAGTGACCTTGAAGCATTGGGTGTGAAATGGCCTGGAAATATTGGTTTGAGCCCACTCGCTAAATCGAACTTGAATGAAGATGGCAGCATCAACAGCGGTGCTTTCACATTGAATGATTTAATGCATATCAATTCGCGCAGCGTGTTGGCAACCGTGGACGCGATGAAATTATCTGCCACGGTTAATCGTGAAAATGTCAGCGTGCTGGCGAATCCGCGCATACGCATCAAGAGCAGGGAAAAAGCGCAGATCAAGGTGGGTGAGCGGGTGCCCAGTATATCTTCCAATGTCACTGCGACCGGGGTGACATCGCAATCGGTGAATTACCTTGACGTAGGCCTGAAGCTGGAAGCCGAGCCTGTGGTGTATCTTGATGATGAGATTTCCATCAAGCTGAATCTGGAAGTCAGCAGTATTCTGGGCACTATTTTTGACAGCAATAATCAGCCATATGGCTATCGCATTGGCGCCCGCAATGCAATCACGGTCTTGCGTCTGCGCGATGGTGAAAACCAGGTGCTGGCCGGACTGATCAGTGATAACGACAAGCACACTGTCAATGCAGTGCCCGGTCTGGGGGAGTTGCCAGTGCTGGATCGTTTGTTTGGCAATCGTGGCACAGAAAGAACCAAGACAGAAATTGTCTTGTCCATTACACCCAGGGTTATTCGTAATCAGCCGCTGGGGGCATCGGGCGATATCGAATTTGATGCCGGCACAGATGCCAGTTTGCGTGGACGTGACGGTTTGCCAGGTCAGCAGCCGGCGATGTTGCAACAACAGCCTGCGTCAGTTCAGCCAACTCAGCCAGCAATGCAGTATCCGCCTGCCGGCGAGAAGGTTGGTGGCTGACGTGCGCAGCAAAGGTTTTACCCTGATAGAACTGATGGTGACACTGGTTATCGTCTCTTTGCTAGCGGCGATTGCCTTGCCGGTCGCGCAAGTGGCGGTGCAGCGCCAGAAAGAGCAGGAACTGCGCCTGGCACTGCGTGAAATCCGCAATGCACTGGATGACTATAAACGCACCAGCGCTGAGGGGCGTATTTTAACGGCGCCAGACAGCAGCGGTTACCCACCGAATTTGCTGCAATTAGTGAAAGGGGTCACAGATCAGCGCAGTGCCAGGCCAAAGAAAATATTTTTCTTGCGTCGCATTCCGCGTGATCCATTTTGTGAAGACAGCAGTTTGCCAGACGAACAAACCTGGGGGCTGCGTTCATATCAAAGCGAGGCAGACAAACCCATGTCGGGTGATGATGTCTACGATATACATTCTAATTCTGAACTGGTCGGACTGAATGGCATTCCCTATCTGCGTTGGTAAAGACGAGGGGAGGTGCGCTGGCAAGCGCGGCTTTACCCTGATTGAATTGCTGGTGGTGCTGGCAATACTGTCATTGCTGCTGACCATTGCAGTACCACGCTATTTTCATAGCATCCAACAATCCAAAGAGACAGTACTTAAAAAAAACCTGCATGTGACACGTGAAGTCATCGACAAGTTTTATGGTGATACGGGGCGTTATCCGCAATCGCTGGATGAACTTGTTGAAAGAAGGTATTTGCGATCCCTGCCTGTGGATCCTGTTACAGATAGCAGTGCTACCTGGGTGCTCATCGCGCCAGAAAAGGGTGGTGGCATTTACGACATTCAAAGTGGTGCGCAAGGTATGACACGAGATGGCTTGCCGTTCAACCAGCTGTAAATAAGTCTGCGCATAACATTGCTTTTAATTTAATTCCTACACTTTTATTTTAAATATTGGCCTGACCAAATATTTAATACCTTCCCTGTATCCATAAGAATTTAGCTTACATAACTATATTGGTCCATCCAATAATATTATTGGATGGATCAAATTTAATATTGGCTGGACCAATTGTTGTTTTTTTGCTTTATTTCTAAGATATTTTTTCACGCAAGGATACTTAAATATTAAACATGTTTGTTAAAAATAAGAGATTTTAGTTCAATAGTTAAAATCAAATATTGGTTAATTTTTAGAGGATTTAACTTATTTTAGAGTTTAAATAGATGGAGTTAATTTTTTTGTTAATTCCAATAAAATTAACTTGAATGCTTTAAAAGAAAGATTATTTTTATTTTGGTTATACCCCTGTCATGAACTTGATTGACAGGTACTTATATTCACGCGCATTCTCGATTTGGATCGGAAAAACGTTAAAAATCTTTAAATACTCACCCGGGAGTGGTCTTAAACGATGCTCAGTATGAGGGTATGTGAAGAAATTGAAGCGGCATGTCTGGTCTCTCCCATGCAGGGAAATAATGCTGCCAAACGAGCAGCGAGCGCTTATCTTTTTGTCGCACCACGGATGATCGCTTGCCCTGGACATGGTCAAATCATGAATCAATATAAATGGAGACAAAAAAATGAAGGTGAATTTTCTGAAAGTGACATTGTTGGCAGCGGGCATTGCAGCTGGCGTACAAGCGATTGCTGGACCGGTAGGTTATGGCGCAGCCACAACTGGTGGCGGTAGCAAGACGCCGATATCGGTTGCAACCATGGCTGCCATGCAGGCGGAGATTGACAAGTATTCTGGCAGTGGCGGTTTGGTTCTTAGCTATACCGGCAAATTTGACTACTCCACCATCACTGATGTGTGCGCGCAATGGAAAAAACCGGCGCAAATAGTCGAGATTAAAAACAAAAGTGATGTCACGATCAAAGGTACTGGTGACTCAAGTGCCAATTTTGGTATTCATGTTGTTGGCAATGCGCATAATGTCATCGTGCAAAACATGACCATAGGTTTGTTGCAGGGAGGGGAAATGGCAGATTCCATTTCGATAGAAGGTAATTCTACTGGCAAACCCAGCAATGTCTGGATAGATCACAATACAATTTTTGCCTCACTGACGATGTGTCCGGGTGCTGGTGATGCTTCCTTTGATGGTGGCATTGACATGAAAAAAGGGGCAAACAATATCACTGTCTCTTATAACTACGTGTATGACTATCAAAAAGTGGCGTTGAATGGCTACAGTGACAGCGATACTCTGAATGCTGCTTCAAGAACCACTTATCACAACAATCGCTTCGAAAACGTCAAATCGCGTTTGCCATTGCTGCGTTATGGCAAAGCACATCTGTTCAATAATTACTTCGGTAATGTCCATACCTCCGGCATCAATCCGCGTATGGGTGCTCAGGTTCTGGTTGAATCAAATTATTTTGAAAATGTTGCCAATCCTGTGACGTCTCGTGACAGTAGTGCTCTGGGCTATTGGGAGTTAAAAGACAATTTTGTCGGCAGTGGCATTACCTGGACTGCACCAGACAGTACTTCCAAGCCTTATGCCAATGCGACAGACTGGACAACCACTAAGGCGTATGGTGCTACCGGTTATTCCTATACAGCCGCTGCTGCAGCTGGTGTGAAAGCCAAGGCAATTGCAACTGCTGGTGCGCGCACCAATCTCGCTCAATAAGCAGGGCTGAGCAATCCTGGTTTGCCGATCCGGGCGGCTGATTGATGGTGCTCGGGTCGCGCATTTGATTACCTTATTGAAAGTGAGATGATACAAATGAAAAAGTTACATGGTGTACTCTTTGCATTTTTTGGATTTGCTTTTGCTGTTGGTGCGTACGCAGCACCGGCTAAAAGACCTGTACCTGCCTGCACCAAATTATCTGTTTCGTCGACAACGACGGTTCCGGCAAATACGGTTTTTGATGGCCTGGTCAAATATGGCAAGATGGTTTGTCTGGTTGGCACCGGCAAGAGCATGGCTGGCGATCAAAGTGAAACTCAAATCCCGCATTTCGCTCTGGAAGAAGGGGCGACACTGAAGAATGTTGTTATCGGCGATCCTGACTTTGGATCTGGTCGCAACTTGAAGGCAGGCGGTGCAGATGGTGTGCACTGTAGTGGTAACTGCAGAATCGAAAATGTGTATTGGGGAGATGTCGGCGAGGATGCGGCAACACTCAAAGGCCCTGGCACAATGACTGTTACTGGCGGCGCAGCATACAAGGCGGCGGATAAAATTTTCCAGAATAATGGTAAAGGCGGGAAAATCGTGATCACCAATTTTTATGCAGAAGAAGGCGGGAAGCTGTATCGGTCTTGCGGTAATTGCAGCGCATCAAAACAAAGCGCACGTTATGCCGATATCAGCAATGTGACAGTCTTCAATGTCGGTCATCCTGTGCTCGTCAACAGCAGCTTTAACAGTAGCAAGCTGCCGGGCCTGAAAGATGCCTTTGATGTTGCCACAATCAAGGATCTGAACTCCAATATCACGCCTGTTTGTAGTGGTAGTATCGGTACCGTTTCCGGGAACGAACCGAAGGACGATACAAACGCAGCTAACGTAGCACGCTCCTGTAAAGTGTCAAAGTAATTGATGAGCAATTGTTGAGCAATTGTTGAGTAATTGTTGGAATGGAGACGCCATCAATAATTGATGGCGTCTTTCTACAGAATGAGTTCTAATCAGTCGCGCTGAGGTTTTTCGCTGTCTTTACAATTGGCACCACATGCCATGACATAAGCAAAAATCCAGTCGCAATAGCGTTTTTGACCGTTAAGATAAGTAAAGTCGCCTTGGGGGAAGCTGCGTTTAATACTTGGTGCACATGATGCACTTTTAATTCCCATAATTCCTCCTCCAGGCGCGGCAACCACTTGCCAGTCCAGTTTGCCGGTAATCGGATCGGGGTAGAGTTGCCTGATATAGCGCTTTACACCTGCCTGCCTGGGGTCGCGCAACAAATCTTCAAGACGTGAAGGGGCGCGATTGGCGTTTCCTGCCGGCGTATTCAATTCATATTCGAGTATGGCTTTGATGTATTGCTTGCCGACTACCAGCAATTCTTCTTCGGCAGCACGCCGTCTTGCTGTGTCGGCAACCGATGCGGTTGCAACCGTTGCGATACCGATGATGGCGACCAGTATCATCGCTCCAACATAGGTAAAGCCGGTTTGACTGGCGAAGCGTGTTTGCGTGTTGTCACATGCAGATCCTTTGGCTGCCTTTGCGAGATCAATTTGGGTAAGCATGTTTATGCGCAATATCGCCCTGCGAAACTTACTGATACCCGGATTCATCAACTCGTATCCTCTTTACGTGCAGTGACTATCTTAAATAAAAGGGAACGTATGCACCGTTTATCGAGGTTGACTGGGATATGGATAGCAAGAGCCGAAGTCAGGTATTTATCTGCAGCCAGCCAAGCGCAAACCGTGGGCAGGAAAATCAATGAAAATGCCTGATGACCATTGCTGCAATCGCCATCAGGCAAGTCAATCATGACGCGATCAAGGCTTGCTGACAGTTGTTACTTTGATCGGGTGTTGCATTCTTTCCGCTGTTTCCTTGACGTAGGCTTGCCATTTTTCATCGCTGTTGTAGGGGCTGGCACGATCCCAGGCAGCGCCTGCGTAATAGCGCAATGGCTTATCGGAAGATACCGTCGCCAGTATCAGATGATTCAGATTGTCTTCGGCAAAGCCTTCTGCATTCGGCAATATGATGGCGGTGCCAATAGAGCCGTTGCTTGACTGATCTACCCATTGGGTGAGTGATGGATTTGACTGATTTTTAGTCAGTTTGATGACGGGATTCTGGCCCTTGTCTGTAGGTGTTTTGTTGAGACCCAGTGCCACTTTCAATTGTGAGGGGCCAGAGAAAGTAAATGTACTTTCTATCTGGTCAAAATAGTGACCGGCATCGACAGTGAAACGCTTGACTTCGGATACCTTCACCCCTGCTGCATCCCAATTGTTGTAGGCTAGCTCAAATACTGTTCGTACCGGGCCATTGGCGATGACTTTCCAGGTGGCGTAATTAGCGCTGGTGTACAGGGTCTGGCCGTCCCAGATGCCAGTACCGCCGCATCCGCGTGATCTGCCGACGTTGTACATATCCAGTCCTTCACCTTCATCCTTGTGGTAATGGTCATGGCCTTTGTTGTACCAGCGGTCGACTATGGAATAGGGTACTCGCTTAAACCAGATATCCAGCCCGCTGCTGCGCAATACTTCTTTGTTGCTGCCCGGAGGAGCGGGAGCCTCCAATGCCGGTCCATAGGTGCGGTGGCCTATCTTGTCATTTTCCCAGGCGAAGTCGTCCAGCCTTTCGGGGATATAACGTCCGTATGCTTTGGATTCAAACACCGGTACCAGTGTGTCGATTTTCTCTACGCTGAACACGGCCTGTTTTTCACCGGGGGCAAAGTCATATTGAAAAATCAGCTCGCCATACGCAATGCCTTCACCTTTGGGGTCTTTGGATAAAGGCGCTATATTGGTTACCTGATGTGCCAATACTTTGCCCTTGGCATCTTTGACAGCAATTCTTTGTATCAGTGCGCCTGGCAAGGCCTTGTTAACTTCTGACCAGGGCAGGGTGATGGTTTCTGATGGGCGAGCTGCATTCAGGTCATGACTGACTTGAATCGTCAGTTTATCTGCAGCATTCGCCAGGCCAGCGGCAAGCAAGGCCAGCGGGAGCGCAAGAAGACGTAGAGTCTGTTTCATAGGTGTGGTTTCCATTGTATGTTTATGCGAATCATGGATGCTCGCGATAATCCGTTCTGCTGTTGCCAGCAGGCAGATAATGGTACGTGCGTACCTTGTGTTGAATTTCAATAGCCGGATTTTTCAACAATTTGATCATTTCAGCGCCAGCTAATAACATCGGGCCGTAGCCATGCAGCGCATCAACACTGGTCGGGCGGTTGTAGTAATACACCTGATCGCTGGCAAACGTGGTACCTACACAAGTGCCTTCAACCTGGCCCTTTGCATTGATGCGGGTTGACAGGGCGTTCCAGCCAGCTTGGGCGATAGAACCATAGGTTGCAGGGCTGATCCAGTTCTGGTTGATGGCATGCGCCATAACATAAACGAACATGGCGCTGGCAGAGGTTTCAAGATAAGAGTCGTTGCGGTCCAGCATCTGATGCCATAGACCCTGGCCAGACTGCAGCTCAGCAATGCCACGCAAGGTGAGGCGTAGCTGGTTCAATACCTTGTGGTAGCCTGGATGATCTTTTGGTAATACATCCAGTAAGTCGGACATGGTCATTACCGCCCAGCCGTTGGCGCGGCCCCAGTAAAAACGCGGCGCATCCGGGTTGTTGGCATTCCAGCCATGGGTATAGATACCTGCCTGTTTGTTGAACATATAGGCAGACATTTGCAAAACGTTTTTGACTGCATCATCAAAATAGGCGCGATCCTTGGTCAAATGCCCTATTTCTGCCAGCGCGGGTATGCCCATATACATATCGTCAGACCATAATGACGATGCCTGCGGACGTTTTCTGGCCAGCGTGCCGTCAGCCAGCCGGTATTGTTGTTTGGAAACGAAATGACTGCAGACCTTGATCATGTTTGACATGTCCGGCCCGATATTGGCAAAACGTGCCCTGATCAGTGCTGCACACATGGAACCACTGTCGTCCAGTGAGCGCGGGTCGAGGAACCGGGCAAAGCTGTTTTCGCGTTCAAGATGAAATTGTTTTTCTTGTGCGTCAAAATAAGGCATGGTTTTGGCAAAGAACTGCAAATGACGCTCTGTCATTGCGGTAAAATGTTTGTCACCAGTGACTTCAGCGGCTTTCAGTAAGCCGGCATGTACTACCCCCATTTCATAAACCATGATGCCAAAATCGCCTTTGGCTGGTTCAAAAATGGCATCGGCTACCGGCTTGTTGAAGTCGGTTACCTCTGCGCCCGTACTCTTGATGATCACTCGCGTAGGTGTGGCTGTGTCCAAATATGCGCGCACACGGTGTAATGCTTCAGTGATTTCAGCAGCGTCCGGCTTTTGGTAAGGGACAGGATAAGTCCCTTCGCCAACATCTTTTAAGTTCTTGTTGTCCCTGTTACGGTAGGGGCCTTCAGCATAAGCGGTACCATACAAGAACAAGGACGCGATGAGTGTTTTAATAAAAATGGAATTTAATGTCATATGTTTGAGCATTGGTGAATATGTTGAGCGATTTTCTCTTGTTTGACAGGATTTTTCTTAGTTAAGCGTCTATCCCCGGGAGAAGGTGCGAGTGACACGTTCCAGATGTTCACGCATCGCTTTTAGCGCAGCAGCCGGGTCATGGCAGGCAATGGCATTGGCGATATTTCTGTGGTCGGTCAATGTTTCCTGACGTAATTCCTCGGTACGGTAATGACTTTTCAGCCTGTGCCAGAGGCCATTACGCTGCGACCATAAATACTCGACTGTACCGAACAATGCACTGTCACCAGTGGCACGTGCTATTGCCATATGGAAATTTCTGTCAGCCTGTTCATTGCTGGAAAGATTATCGTGATTTCTTTCCATTTCAAGTACGGCGTCAAAAATGGCATCAATAGCCTGGTCGCTGGCTTTGCGTGCAGCGATGGCGGCCACTTCAGATTCAATCAGTCGTCTTGCTGCCAGCACTTCAAATGGGCCGGGTCCGAATTCGTGCGCAGCGGGCTGTAGTCCATCGCGGTTTTTGACGTAGACACCAGAGCCGCTACGCACTTCTATCACACCACTTAATTCCAGTGCAATCAATGCTTCCCGCAGGGAAGAGCGGCTGACCTTTAATTGAGGGGCTAAATCGCGTTCTGAAGGCAAGCGCTCCCCGGCAGGGATATTTTCGTCCCGTATAAATTCTTCTATCTTCTGTGCCACGATGCGATAGAGTCTTGGCTCATGCACGATGGCAGTGTCCCCTGCAAGTATTTTCTTCATTCTTTGACGATATACCTGAATTTTGTAATTTTAATTGGCCAGACCATTCTAAATTGGCCTGTCCAATAATGCAATGTGGACTAGCCAATTATTATTTGATTATGGGATAATAAATGACCGTAGTGTGGCAGGCAGGGTATGTCCTGCGTATAAAGGGAGGCATCATTGAGAGAGTGGCACCTGAAATCCATTCTGGCCGTGTTTTGTGCTGCTGTTTTGCTGGCTGGATGTATCTTCCCTGGTAAGCCCGCACCGGCAGAAAATGTCTATACGGCTGAATCTACTTATCAAAAGCTGGTCACTGCCTATCCTTTTATACAGATTGCCAGTCAGATTGCGCCCGTATCCGTTAAGCTTGTCAGAGATATTCCCTATGTAGGTTACGAAACACGGGAATTGCAACTGGACTTGTTTTTACCCGCCAAGCCCCCAAAAAATGCGATGCCAGGGATTATTTTGGTTCATGGCGGCGGGTGGCGTTCAGGATCCAGGGAAAATCTGGCGGCCATGGCCATACGGCTGTCCGGGCGTGGTTATGTTGCGGCTACGATCAGTTACCGACTTTCTGCTGAAGCACAATACCCCGCCGCAATACATGATGTGAAGGCAGCAATACGCTGGATGCGAGCCCATGCGGCTGAATATAATATAGACCCTGATCGTATTGCTGTTGCGGGCGGCTCGGCTGGTGGGCAAATTGCTGCTCTGGTCGGTGTTACCAATGGCATGTCAAAGTTCGATCCGCAAGCGCAACGTAGTCAGGTATCCAGTGTTGTGCAGGCTGTTGTCAACATTGATGGACTGTCAGACTTTACCTCTGAACAGGCACGTTTTTATGAAGATAATCCGGCCAGGAAACCATCGTCAGCCGGCGCCTGGTTTGGCGGCACCTATGCCGAGAAAACTGAATTATGGAAAGAGGCATCTCCGCTGTCACATGTCAGTAAAAATACACCACCCATACTGTTTATAGGTAGTGCACAGAAACGTTTCAGCCTGGGGCGGGAAGAGATGATACAAAAGATGAAGACGCTGGGCATTACAACGCAGGTCGTGTTGGTGCCGGATACGCCGCATAGCTTCTGGCTCTTTGACCCCTGGCTGGATCCAACGGTGGATGCAATATGTGAGTTTTTGGGACGGGTGTTTCACATGTGATGATTTCAGGGGTTCTGAGATCGAGAGGGGCCTTTTCCGCAAGCCCTTACCTGGTCGTGATATTAATTCTCTTCAGCTTTAACCAGGTCAGAAATTCATCAGGGTCTTTGGGGGTTACCAACATTCGCCGGTCCATCCACCCCAGCGTTGTTTCAATCAAAAAACTACGCGCAAAAAACTGATTCCTGGGGTTGCCTGAGTTTTGTGTTCCGCTAAAATTGTGGTCGATTTCTGCTGCAGATTTGATATTTTCAATGCTTAGCGAATGAAATGTCCAAACTCCAAAAAGAACAAAATGGATAGCCTGTGAATCAAGGGTTACGTCGATAGGCCAGGAAAACAAGTTGACAGGTTTTTTCATTCTGGTCTCCCAAATTATTGGCTACCTTATGGAAAACTGGACTTTAACATACCTTGTCATGGACGAACTCATTTCATAATAGGACTCACGCAAAACTGGCTGGCTGAGTTTCAACTCCTCTCCTGTGAGTTGCGTACTAAAGTACCATCTTCGTCGCTGACGGTATAGTCGGGGCCAGCTTTGTGTCAGCCTTGCACAAATATCCTTCTCTTGCTTATGTAGTCGGTGCCTGTCCATCCGCAACGATACCCATGTCTTGCATATTTTTTGGCGTATAACCGGCATGGAGCAATGCGTGATTCAACTCTTTGCGCAGGTGGAGCAGGGCGTGTTCGGTTTGGAGCACAGTCAGTCCCAGTTCAGCAATTACTCCAACTCGTAATACTGGCGCACCAGTGGCTTTGTCCCAATGCAGCAGGTTGTGATTTTCATTGAGGTCGACGTCGAGGTTGTACAGTTCCCACTGGGTGTTGGCGTGATTCTTAGGTTCCCAATAGCGTACCAGTTTCCACGGTTTTTCAAAATACGATTGCACATGGTTGGGCTGTACAACAGGGCCGGGAGCGGTCAGCGGCCTTTTCTCAGTGGGGTGGCCATCAGGGCCGGTCAGGCGCTCGGTGATATCGACGTACCATTGGTATTTGTCGGGCAGGTAATTGGTGTCCAGCGGTGCGGTGATGTTGTCGTCGGACACAAACAGTACACCTTTTCTCTCCGTCTCTGGCGCTTTGCCAAGAATGATCGGTGCCAGATCTTCGCCAGCCAGTGGCTTGACGTCATGCCCCTGAATGAACTTGGCCAATGCCTGTCTGTCATTCTTGTCAAAACCTGCCAGGCCCAGCAAGGTCGGCACCCAGTCGACATGGGTGGTATGGCATTGCACGGTACGCATGGTTTTGTCACCATTGACCAGCGGCGAAGAAATGATGGCAGGAATGTGTATGCTTTCCTGATAAGCTCCAAACCATTTTTCTATTTGGCCACCATGGGCACCGGCCAACTCGCCATGATCTGAGGTGAAGACGACGATGGTGTTTTGATCGAGGCCGGATTCATACAGACGCTCAAGTATGGTGCTGACTTCGATATTCACCAGGTATTGCAGGTACAGATAAAACGCCAGGTAGTTGCGATACCAGTCTTCCGCATTGCTTTGCATTTTGAAAGGATAAGGCGAAGGGATGACAGCATGTTGCCCACGCAAGGTCGTCAGCGCCAGTTGGAATTTGTAGGAATAGTCGTACTGGCAATCCGGCTTGCTGGACAAGTCGCCGCGCCAGCTGGCGGGCAACTTGACTTCGCCCAATTTGAAACCACCGGGGTTTAACGGTACACAATAGGTAGCCTTGAATTGATTGGGGGCCTTGCCATAGGTTGGTGGCAAACTCATTGTGCCCTTTACAGGCGCACCGTAAGGCGCAATGATTTCACCCAGAGTGGGTGGTGTGGTTGCAGATTCTACTGCTGGTTGCCAAGGAAAAGGATAAGCACCAATATCATGTGGATTGACGAAGGAAGCTACAGCCAGCCATGGTCGCAGTTTGAAACTGGCATTGGTGGGGTTGTTGCTGTTAATAATGTTTGCTTCCACGCCTAAGCCTTTGCGACGCAAAAACGTGGTGACCAGATCGGTGTAACTCTTGTCGCGATATACACCCAGATTGGGCGTGCCAAAACGCTGGTCAGACGGGATTGAATATTCCCAGTCACCAAATCCCCAGTTTTCAAGACTGCCAGTAGGTGGGTTGGATAAATCCCAGCGACCAAAGTAATGTGTCTCATAGCCAGCCGCACGGAACCAGTCGCCCATGGTGGGCACGCCATCTTCAGGCAACCAGGGAAAGGCGGGGTCGGTGTCCACCTTGAACATGCCTTCTGTCTGTGTTACTCCGCTATGCGCACTGTACTGCCCTGTCATAATGGTTGCACGCCCTGGTACGCAGGCAATGCTTGAGCAGGTATGGTTTTGCAGCGACACGCCGTTTTCACGTAGTTTGACGAAGCCAGGGAATAGTTCGGCATAAGGGTTGTCGGTCAGGTCGCCTTCTTCAAAGCGCAAAATCTGGTACAACGGGTCCAGTGGATCTGCTGGATAACGTGGCGGATAACGCATCTGATCGACCATGATGAAGAGGATATTGGGTCTGTCGGACTGTTTTTCTGTGCTCATGATGATCTTTCGCTGGTTGTGGGGAAGGAAGCGCCATTGATCTTTATGGCTGCTGTTGAGAATGGGAGGGCAAACGAAGAACTTGCTCCGCCATTGTCATTTTTCGCAATTATCTTATTGATAATAATAACTGTACTTGCAAAAAAAGCAAAGATGAAAATGAGGCAGGCCAAGTTTTTACCCTGCTTTAACCAGAAGAAGCTGGATCAGCAGGAAACAGGGAGGGGCAAGTGGAGAGAGTCAAAGACACTTGACTGCGGCGTGGCAGTCAAGCTGGTGTGATGATGGCGTTTTGCTTAACCCCGGGAGAACGTGCGTGTAACTCTGTCAAGGTGGGCGCGCATGGCTTGTCGTGCAGCAACGGCATCATGAGACGCGATTGCTTCCAGGATGTTGCGATGGTCTATCAAGGTTTGCTTGCGTAATTCTTCGGTCTGGAAATGTTCTTTGAGCTTGTGCCACAAAGTACCACGTTGATTCCATAGATATTCAACCACGCCTACCAGCGCGCTATTGCCGGTGGCACGTGCAATTGCCAGATGAAAATTACGATCGGCCATTTCATTGCTATTGCGATTGTCGTGATTACTTTCCATCTCGACGACGGTTCGCAGTATGGCGTCAATGGCCGAGTCCGTTGCCATTTTGGCGGCGATTGCTGCAACTTCTGATTCTATCAGGCGGCGTGCAGACAGTACTTCAAATGGACCAGGACCGATGGGCTCGGCAACTTCGGCCTCACTGGTCTGTTCACATACATAGACACCTGACCCCCCCCTCACTTCAACAATGCCACCCAATTCCAGTGCGATAAGGGCTTCTCTGAGGGAGGTGCGGCTTACACTGAGCTTGGTGGCCAGTTCACGTTCTGGTGGCAACCGCTCGCCAGCACCGATGTTTTCTTCGCGGATAAGTTCCTGGATTCGGCTTGACACCACCCTGTATAGCCGTGGTTCGGTAATATTTGCTTCTTGAGGAGCAGGATTTTTTTTCATTGATAGAATTCGATTAATGCAATGTTTAATGCAATATAAAGCAGGCGAAACCGCCAACTTCCAATCTTAGTTTGATATGTTCAATGTGGCAAGTTGGGAAAGATAAGAATTGTTGCAATGCGCATTGCCAGCGCCTGTTAACCATCAAATTGATTCGTACTCCCAATTTAATTGTTAAACCGGCCTGGCCCTGTCAGATTTGATCTTCCTGCTTTTGAGAATCAGGCAATTTAAGCCAGAAACAAAGTAATAGCATGGCTAGCAAGGCACATGTACCAGAAAAGCTGAAGCTGGCCAGAGGCGAAATGCCCTGATAAATCCAGCCGAACAAGATGGAGGCGGGTAGCAGCATAATGCCTGCAGTCATATTAAACAGTCCAAAAGCAGCACCTTGCAATCCTTTGGGTGCCAGATCGGCTACCAAGGCTTTCTCTACGCCTTCTGTTGCAGCCAGAAACAATCCATAAAAGGCAAAAAGGGCGTACAGCAATATGTCATCTGCAGCAATGCAACCCATGGCAAAATAAAAAATCGCATAGGCTGCATAACCGCCGATAAGTATGTTGCGTCGCCCAAAGTGGTCTGATAGAGCGGACAAAGGTGCTGAAAACAGCATGGCGATCACGGAAACTGCAGCCCAGAGCAATGGGATATATACCTGTGACACCCCCAACTCGCGGGCGCGCAACAACAAAAACATATTTGATGAGTTGCCCAGTGCAAACAGGGCAATGATGACGAGAAAACGTTTGAACGCCGGTGGCATATTCTGTAGCCGCCAGTCAGTTTTTCTTATGCTTGCCGGACGATCATGGGCGGGTTCCTTAATCATCAGTGCCAATGCAATGCAGAGCAGGGCAGGTACCAATGTCCATAAGAAAATATCCCTGATTGCCATGCCACTACCTAACAGGGCGGCTGCTAGCAAAGGGCCAATCACGGCACCGGCGTTGTCCATCGCCCTGTGTACGCCAAATGCGAGGCCGCGGTGCTTCACATTGACACTGTTTGCGAGCAACGCATCTCGTGGTGAGGTACGCAAGCCTTTGCCTACACGATCAGCAAACCGTATTAACAGCAAGCCATGCCAACTGGTGATAAAGGTGATCAGAGGGCGTCCGAAAGCCGCCAGGCTATAGCCGGACAAGATCCATGGCTTGGTCTTTAGAGTCCTGTCGACCACGATGCCAGAAACTAATTTAAGTAAACTGGCGGTGGCTTCCGCAATACCTTCGATGATGCCCAGTGCTCTTGGGCCAGCCATCAATACCGATGTCAGATACAGAGGAATTAATGGGTAGACCAGTTCGGAGGCAGAGTCATTAACCAGACTGATCAAACCAATCAGCCAGACGGTACGAGGCAACTGCTTGATGGCATCAAGCATGGAATTGGTTTGGCTGGTCAATTGAGTGATGTGCTTAAGTTGAAGAGTAGTTGCTTGTCATGATAATACTTTGAACCGTTGCCAGATGTTAAACACGCAGTTTGTCGCGGTATAACTTGTCTTCAAACGCTGAAAAACAACAATGGCAAGAGCGGTCTCTGTATTTATTCAACAAAATTTACTACAGGCAGGTTTCCATTGAGATCGCCTGCAGGAAATGTCGCTTGATATGGGCCAACACGCCCTAATGTGTCTAACCCGCCTGAGATGTCCGTAACGCAGCAGGGATGTCTTCACCACATAGTTCACTTGCCAGTTTTTCTGCACTACCACAAGCAAGAGTCCACCCTAAAGCACCGTGCCCAGTATTGATATACAGATTTTTCAGCTTACTGCGTCCAATTATGGGAACACCAGTTGGAGTGGCTGGTCTTAAGCCTGCCCAGGGAGATGCATATTCTTGTTGATGGCGTAATGCGGGGAAAAGTTGTTCAGCTTCGGCTGTAATGCTGGCCCAACGACCAGGTTTTAGCGATATGTCATTGCCGACCATTTCCACCTTTCCAGCTACGCGTAAATAATTACCTATGCGGGCGTAGACGATTTTTTTGCTCAGATCAGTTACGCTCACTGTGGGAAGTTGCATGCCGTCGTTCGCTTCATAGGTCAGACTGTATCCTTTCAGCGGATAAACAGGGATGTTAATTCCCATTGAAGCTGCCGTTGCAACGCTGCCGACGCCGTTTGCCAGAACGTATGCATCGGCCATGATGTCACCGGCTGTGGATTTTAGCGTGTTGATTTTTCCGTCGGTGACGGTGGCGGATGTTACGCTGGTATTGAAGGCAAGCCTTACGTTGCTGCCCGGTTGTGCAAGATACTCGCTCAATTGTGAGCAAAAGACACCACAATCACCAACCTGTTCCGACGGAGTATAGACTCCGCCTGCCCACGCTCTGCCTGATAGAGCCAATGACGGTTCCACCTTTAAACAATCAGCCGCGCTCAGCATCTCTTGCTCGCAGCCGTAGCTCCGCTGAAAATCCAGTTGTCTGGAAGCCATTTTCATCGCCTTGCCGGAAGACAGCATGACCAGTTTTCCTGCTGTGCGCAAATCAAAGTTTAAATTCAATTCGTTTTGCAGTTGAGCCAGGCAATCGTGGCTAAAAAATGCCAATCGCAATAATTCAATAGTGCTTTCCCTTGACTTTTGCGTGGTGCAGGCACGCAGAAATTGGACAATCCATTTCCATTGCCCGATGTCCCATTGTGGTTGCCAGCGTAAAGGTGATTGTGGGTCTAGCAGATATCCAGGCAAACTTTCCCATACCGAGGCGTCTGCCAGTGGTGCAACATAGGAATAGCTGAGTTGTGCGCCATTTGCTTTACTTGCACCCTGACCGGCCTGGCTGTGTGCATCAACCAGGATGACTTCGTGACCGCGTTTGCCAAGCGCATAGGCTGTGGTCAAGCCTATGACGCCGGCACCGATGATGCAGATTTTCATATTGAGATCTGGCTTGGCAAGATTCTGGATCTATTTTCATTGGCTGCTGTCGCCAGGGCTGAAAACAGCTTGTGTTCAGATACGTGAGCCTGGTATTCGGGATGCCATTGCACGCCTATGCAGAACGGATAGCCTATGACTTCAACCGCTTCGACGACGCCGTCATCGGCGCTGGCACTGACAAGCAAGCGCTGGTTTCCCTCCATGACAGCCTGATGATGCAGACTGTTGACAGTGCATTCATCCAGACCCAGTATCTGTTGCAGGCGACTGTTTTTGGCAAGGCTGACACGATGGGTAGCAATATTGCATGGCTCCGTCTGCTTGTGTTCTATCTGGCTTTGCATGTCGGATGGCAGATGCTGAAATAATCTTGCCCCCATTTCTACGGCAATCAGTTGCATGCCGCCACATATGCCCAGGATCGGCATGTTTCTTTTCAATGCGCCGCGCAACAGTGCGTGTTCGAACTGGGTGCGGTCCGGCTTGAGGCACATATCATTGTTGTGGGCAGGTGTCGCACCATACCATAGTGGGGCAATGTCAAACATGCCGCCACTGAGGACGATGCCATCCAGCATATCCAGATAATGGTCAATCAATTCCATCTGATACGGCAATATCAGTGGAATGGCACCGCCAGCGGCGACGGCGCTGCAGTAATTTCTACGCAAAAAGAAGTGCGACTCTATGTTGTTAGCTTCGTCATTGCGGTCTGGCGAGATGCCGATCAAGGGTTTGCGCATGGTTTTTCTTCCGTTTTTGTCCTGACGGTATTCTTTTCCAAAAACGTCTGGCAGACAAACCAGAATTCCTATTGTTGGCATTAGTTAGGCTAATGAATGAAATGCTGGGATATAATTTCCCCTCCTTTACTTCATTGCTGGACCATCATGTCGCAACGCCAATTACTGACACCTCTGGTCATGCATGCGATGAAGTATTTCGATGCCGCCGCCCGTCACCGGAGTTTTACCCGGGCAGCAGAAGAGCTGCATGTCACGCAGGGTGCCGTCAGCCAGCAGATAAAAGGATTGGAAGAGCAGATCGGCGTTGCCTTGTTCAAGCGTCTGCCACGCGGTTTGGCAATTACGCCCGAAGGTGAGCGTCTGTACCGGGTGGTGCGCAAGGTCTTGCGCGATCTTGAAACGGAATTGCATGCCATTCAACCAGCAGGCCCCAATAAAACCTTGCTGATACGTGCTTCACCGTCGTTTTCCATGATGTGGCTGATGCCTAGATTAAACAGCTTTAGCCGTTTGTATCCGGATATTGAGATTCGTCTGCGGGGGGAATTGTTTGGCATGAGTGCTGCGCTGATGAATGAAGAAGCCATTGATGTGCTGGTCATGTATGGCCAATTACCAGACGACAGTGATCAGCAGGTGACTTCGCTGATGCATGAATATCTGATGCCGGTAGCTAGTCCCGACTATTTGAAACAGCTGCAGCCTGTGTTTGAGCCAGCTGATTTTCTTCAGTACAAATTGCTGCATGATGATTCACCATGGGAAGGTGCGCCAGCATTTGATGAATGGGCGGCCTGGCTGCGCAGCTATGCGCCAGGTGGTAATGAAGAGCTTGAGGACACGGTCAGGCATGGCAACCAGTTTAACCTGTCGCAATTAGCGATCAATGCTGCCTTGCAGGGGCAGGGTATCGCCATGGCGCGCGTATCACTCATCATTGATGAGCTGCGGCGCAAGCAACTGCTGCCAGTGATACTGCAACCGGCCAAGTCAAGCGCTCAGTATTTTCTGGTTTTTAATCGTGCTACATCAAATCGGGAAGCGGTCAAATTCTTTAGGGAATGGATAGTCGCGGAATGCCATAAGTTTGAACTGGAGCGAGAAGTTTTTTTAGCTAGCCTGGTTTAAGGCTATTGTTTATCAAGATTGACAGGACCCTTGTTGTAAAAAATAAAGCAGTTCTTGCTACCTGCTTTCTTCCTTTTATACCCTGTTCCCAACGGATCGCGGGGTATTTCATCCTTAGATTGCTTTGGTATTAGTAAAGCTAATGGCATTCTATAGAAATTCTGGTTTGTGAATACGCAGTGATCATACCAAGATGCGCTTACGGTAAATGCGATGCACTGAACAACATGCGATACCGGCCCGCTAAAAACTGGGGCTGCTATCAATAATTGAATGCATCGTCCGTTTGGCACCTGTTTCATCAGGTGAATTCTTTTGTCGCATTCTGGAGAAAATTATGATCGTAAAATTTGGTCTGCTTACTGTCGCCACCCTGTCAACACTCACTTGCTATCATCAGGCGCAGGCCCAGGACCTGGTCGTCAAAATTGGCCATGTCAGCCCGCTTTCCGGCCCGTCCGCCCATATGGGTAAAGATACCGAAGAAGGGGCAAGAATGGCGATAGAAGAATTGAATGTCAAAGGCATCACCATAGGTGGTAAAAAGGCCAAATTTGAATTGCTGTCAGAAGATGATGCAAGTGACCCCAAGCAGGCAACGACCGTGGCACAGAAATTGGTTGACGCCAAGGTCAATGGAGTAATTGGGCACATGAATTCGGGAACGACTATTCCGGCTTCCAAAATTTATCAAACTGCTGGCATTCCTGAAATTTCGCCTTCTGCGACCAACCCTAAATACACCCAGCAAGGTTTCAATACCGCTTTCCGGGTAGTCGCCAATGATGGACAACTGGGTGGAACACTGGGGCGTTTTGCCGTCCAGATCAACCATGCCAAAAAAATAGCGGTGATTGATGACAGGTCCGCCTATGGCCAAGGGGTAGCGGATGAATTTGTTAAAGGTGTTATAGGCAAATCAGGGCCGGATGCCATCGTCACGCGCCAATACACAACAGACAAGGCGACCGACTTTAACGCTATCCTGACCATTATCAAAAGCAAAAATCCAGATGTGATTTTCTTCGGCGGGATGGATGCTGTCGGTGGCCCCATGCTGCGCCAGATGAAGCAACTGGGTATTGAAGCCAAGTTTTTTGGTGGCGATGGTATTTGCTCTTCTGATTTGCCCAACCTGGCCAGTGATGCGATTGGCGAAGGCAAGGTGATCTGTGCAGAAGCTGGCGGAGTTGAAGAAGCGAAGAAAGGTGATCTGATTAAATTCAAGGCGGCATTTGCAAAACGCTTTGGCCACGAAGTCGTGTTGAATGCACCGTATGCCTACGACAGTGTCATGACCATGGTGGATGCGATGCAAAAGGCAGGCTCGTCCGAACCGGCAAAATACCTGCCTTTGCTGAGCAAGATTCAACACAAGGGAGTGACCGGCATGATTGCATTTGATAGTCATGGCGACATTCTCGATGGAACGCTGACGCTGTACACGTATAAGGGTGGTAAGCGCGAATTGCTGGCCATTACAAAATAAATGCAATAAATGTTTGAAAGGGTGGATTGGCATCCACCCTTTACTCTATCTGCTTCCCTACATATCTCTAGGCTTTTTATTTTTCTGGTTTACTCTCTCTCGTTGCGGTAGTTCACGTTGAGACCGGATATACAGGTAACTGCCTATGGCGCCGAAAATGATGACCGCCAGAGCAATGATGAAAGGCAGATTACCTTGTGACAAACCACTCCAGGCCGGATCAAAGAACAACAACAAGGTGAAGATAATCAGTGGTGGTACCCGCACGAAAATCAGCATCCACAAGAAATACCGGCGAATGAAATTTTGAATAGAACAATATTTGAAATACAAGTAGGCCAGCACGGCAATCGCAATCAGCCAGCAGTTCATCAAGATAACGAGTGGCCAGCGATAGTCGCAAACTGTACGGGCAATGAGTGAAGGTAGATGATTTTCCGTACCCGGCATTTTAAAATTTTCCAGCAGGCAGATCAAAACCTGTTGTGACTCTATGCAGGATTGCGGTTTATCCGGTGCTGGTTTGGCCAGATTGGCGACTGGCAGTGGCCAAAAACCTATACCACCAAAGTTGTAATTCATATAGGCGATGTCGGCATCCAATTGTTGCCAGTTGCGGTTATCAAATTGTACGACAGGTACGATGCTTTGCAAAAACTCGACCCTTTCAGCACCGGTAATGGCGCTTTCAACGTCAATGTCATGCCGCAAGATTTTTTTTGCATCAGTACTTGGTTCATCCAGCAATATCAGGAAATAAGTTTTCAAGTCATGATTGACTTGTTCTTTGCTGCCGTGTATTTCCCTTTCTATTTTGCGCAATCTGATTAAATTTGCCATGCCAAAAGCACTGTCCGGGTCCGCCAAGCCTTGCCGCGGCAACAGCACATTGACAGCGACTTTATCGTTGGACAAGCTATGTCTGAGATACCCATAAAATTCATTGAATATCTGGGCAGATTCAGCATCTTTTGGATAGTCCTGGAAATAGATGGTAACGCCATCACCACGTTTCGGTGTCCTGCTGAAACCTAAACTCAGGTAGGGTATGGCTTTGGAGAAACTATCCGTCAAAGGTGTATGCAAAAGATTGATGATATTGTTCGCCACTCTGCGGAAAATCGCTTGCTTGCTTTCGCTCGGATATTTGCTCCATTCATCCCAGTCACTTTTTTGCACGACCCAATCTACCTTGGAATTGTAATTGCGGGCTGTTTGGATAAAAGCATTTGGTGCAGCTGATCCATCGTCAATCGTGAATTGGCCACCCTTGACAAGGTCATTGCTTTGTTTGAGTTCACCCAGGTTATCCATGCTAAGCGCGTGATAGGCAATCCTGTTCAACATGCTGAAATTCATCACCTGCTCTTTACCCTGATTTATCCAAAATGGATAAAAACCATAAACCACACCCGTTGCATGATCAAGTGCGCAACCGCATTTGCCGCCATTCCATTTGATAGGTAAGTCAGAATTGGGGTAATTCTTTCTGGCGGTAGCGTCAACGATGCTCGCCAGGTAGCTGTCAAAAATTTTGGTAACGGCATCTGTAGTGATTTTGTACTCTTCATTTGTGCACAGGTTTTGACGCGCACGAAATTTGGTCAATTGGTCAAATGTGGTCGTCAGGTTCAGCTGGGTACTACCTTTAATAAGACTGGCTTCAAGATTGGTCAAATCTGCTTTGAGTAAAGCCAGTTCGTCATCACTGATGCGCAGATTGGAGACATATTGATTATCCTGCGGTAGATTTTTTTTGCATGCTGCAATGGAGTACAGAATTTTTGCGCGTGCTGCACTATTAAAAAGATTGACATCAGGATATTGAACATCTTGAATTTCCTTAAACATTTTTATGATGCCAGTGGGGACGCTGGCATTGTTGATGTCACCTTTTAAATCATTTTTTAAATTGGTTAACGACTGTGCATTCAATTGCACACCATCGAGCACCTCGGCTTGTTTGCTCAGTTTTGTAAATGTCGCTGCGACGTCCTCCGGCGGGAAATCTTTCAGGACATCATTGACGTTCAACTCCAATTCTGATTTGTCCAGAAAATAATTGTCATTGAGTTTCGCCAATGCCTTGAGGATAGCATCGTCAACATTCTGTGTTTTCAAGGCGGCGAGTTTGGAGGCATTTACCTGGTAACCAGTGACATCGACTATCTGTTTTTCTATCAACGGCCACAGATGCTGGAATAACTGCGCGCGGTTACCCAGTGCCTGATTGACAGCAGCTTTCATGGCCTCTACCGAGTCAAATTCCTTGTCTTTCAATGCGGTCAAGGCAAGAATAACCTGATCCTTGCCTCCCAGTACGGCAAGGTCATCGGCAGTCAAGGAGTAGATGTAAACGGTCAGCGGGTCGCGAATGTCGTTGGTGCTGCTGGCTGTTTTGGTTTTAGTTTTCTTTCTGGACAGATAGCGTTTGACCAGCGCCAGCAATTCGGCATCGCTACCTTGTCGCCTGACCTGAAAATCCTGTCCGCGCTGGGGCTCTGGCTCAAGATTGTCCCAACTTTCAAAATCCGGGCTGATCAGGATGCCGGTTTCAGTTGGATATTTTTTGGCAAATTCTGCCAGTCGTGTTACAGCTACTGGTAGCCGGGGTCCCAGATTTTCATCCAGCGGAATTTTAAAATTGAAGCACATGCGTTGCAGCCAGGATGCTGTAATCGGCCCTAGTATGCCGTCGTTGAGAGGCTGTTTGGGTAAGGCGTAATCATGCTTCCAGTCTGCCAGAGGGTAATACACTAATCCCATTTGCTGCTGCATTTGCAGAACTACATCATGACTCAGGTTTCGGAAATTGGATATGCGCCAAATACGTTCATAATCTCCAAAGACTGGGGAAGTAATCGATGTCAGAACGGGACCATTTGCCGGTTTTGATGACGACGTAACGACGGGAACTTTTGGCGGAGCAGACATTGCCGCTGGAGCAGCCACTATCACGGATGCAGTGCTGGCGGGCGCTACAAGCGTCGCTGGTATGGGGCTGACAGGCGTGTTTGCTGTCACCGCTGGCTTGGTTGTGGCGGCCTTGGATTTTTCCTGAGACGTGGGCGTGCTGGCGCTAATGGGGACAGACGCTGTGGCCGGGGCAGACGCAGTGGCTGCAGTAGTAATCGCATGATTCGTGCTGGCCATGCTTGCACTCGCAGTACTTGTGACATTACTTGTACTGGCCGTACTGGCGGGAGCGGCGTCATCAGCCCATACCTGATTGTCAACGATCATGCTGCAGGCAATTATCAGGTAGCTTAACTTAAGTAAATAAGGGCGATGTGAGATTCGCTTCATGATGGTAATCATAATGTTTTTCCATCCTTCATTAATTCTTTTCCAATACCTGCAATCAGATCGTCTTGTACTATGGTCTGACGCTGCATTCTGACTGCACGTATGGCGGCATAACGTGCCACGTTTAGCAGGGCACCGCCAGATAATTCATATTTTTCTGCCAGTCGTTTGAAGTCAACATCTGGTGCGAGACTGCCAGGCTGTGAAAACAGACCTCGCCAGAGGCGTTCGCGCTGCGTGGGATCAGGCATGGCGAAGTAAACTTCACTTTGAAAACGACGCGCAAAAGCCTGGTCTATATTGGCTTTCAAGTTGGTCGCCAGTAGTACCACGCCCGGAAAATCTTCCACCCTTTGCAAGAGATAAGAAATCTCCTGGTTGGCGTGACGATCATTAGAACTGCTGGTTTGCGTGCGTTTGCCAAACAGCGCATCTGCTTCGTCAAAAAACAATATCCATCTCTTGTTTTGTGCCTGGTCAAATACACTGGCCAGGTTTTTTTCGGTTTCACCTATGTACTTCGAAACAATCATTGACAGGTCTATGCGATACACGTCGGCATCGACAGCCGCACCTATCAGGCAGGCGGTCAGGGTTTTTCCAGTACCGGGTGGACCATAAAACAGGCTGCGGTAGCCTGGCTTCACAGTTTTTTCCAGTCCCCAGCGCTGCAGGATTAATTGAGGATGCTTTAACCAGGTAACGATGTTTTCCACTTCTTCCATTACTTCAGGGTTCAGCACCAGGTCACTCCAGGATAATTTGGTGTGCATTAGCTTGGCTGGAAAATTGGCACTAAAATCAGGTTTATGAACCTCGCCGCTACTCAGTCTTTGCAGGTATTCATTTCCCAGCATGAAAGAAGAACCAAAAAAAGGTTCACCATTGGCACCGTGTTCCAACCTCAAGATTCCCTGTCGCAGGAAAAAATGGTCTTCCTGAAACAGGCGGGCGACGTTAAAGCGCTGTTCCAGATCATTGCCCGCCAGAATAAAGGCAGCGGTTTCACAGGTTGGTAAAAAGCCGCCATGAATTTTTCCGCGCCAACCGCCAATTTCACTATAGGCACGCCCGGTTTGCGCGTTTTGCAACATGAAAATATCCAGAGCCTGCGGGCGACAATGAGGCAAAAAGGCCAAAATAAAAATAAGTCTTTCTTCAAAACCCATTTGATATTGCAAGGCCAGTTCCGCATAAGGGCCGTCATCGGTCTGTAAAGCCGGCACAGGACATAATTCTTGTAAAGAACGTGTTTCGTCCCCGTCGCTAAAATAGCTACGGAAGCGCATATCGCAAACCTGGGTAAACCAGGTTATCTCTCGTTCCAGGCAAGCTGCATTGTTGTTCATATTTCTATCTGTCATTTTCGCAAATTGGCTTATCCGCGCCAGGTTGTGTGTATGGGTTCTTCCATCCAGGAGAACCTGGTCAGCGCAAAACTCCAGGGCAGCCTGTCCAGTAACATGTCAAAGGTACCTGGAAGCACCTTCATATGCCAGGCATTGTCTTGCTGGTACAAATGCGCTTGCCTCTGTAAAAAAGTTTCCCTCAAGCCTGCAATAGAAGAGCCGCCCAGTGCCCCCCAGTTGGCAATCACACCTTCCAGCATTTGCTCTATGACTTCATGTTCGCGATCAAGAATGCTGATGCCGCTACATATCGGCGTGCCACCTTTGATGCCACATAATAATTTGTTCAGTACCAGTTGATATTCCGGCGTCTCCAGTTCACCCGTCACGGCGAACTGAAGCAGATGCACGGACCGTTGTGCACTTTGCTCATCAATAAAATCGCCACCTCTGGTCAGTTCCAGAACATCGAACAGAATCGGTATATAAGGCGCCAGCAAGATCAATCCGCCATTGTGGATATGGATATTGTCTACATTGATATCTGCACGATCTGGTATGTCATCGGGCTGGCGCTTGGTTTTATTGGTATTGGTCATAGCTGTGTCGCCAGATTTTTGTTTGGGGAAAGGCGTATTCTGCTCATCTGCCTTTGCTGCTTTTGCTGGGGTGCTCTTTGCATTTGCAAGTACTTGTAATGCTGCATCTTCGGTTTTACGCAGCCAGTCGGCAATATCTGCTGCCTGATAATGGGATGCCAGCCCACGTACCATTGCTTGGGTAAATGCAGTTCCAGGCTGAGTGATGTGGCTGATAAAGATATTTTTGTAGACTATGTGCCAGACAAAATTCGCCAAAGGTGGAACTGCTATCTCCAGGGCTTTTTCCAGTTGCACGAATAATGTTGGCAAAGCCTGAGAGAAAACAGGTAACAGTTTTTCAAGCAGATTTTTGAGGACAGGGGGAGGCAATATGTCAAGCAGCCGACGTATACCTTGCGGCCTGCTCAGTGCGCTGAACATGACTTCACTACTTATTGATTTGCCCGTGTCTGCCTTACCTGCCAACAGTCTTTGCGTCAACAAGATAAAAATCGTTCCTTGTTCCGCATCAGGTTCGGCGTCTTGTTGCAGGATAAATGCAAGTTTCTCTACAGCAGATAGTTGTTGGTCTTTCGGAGCTTGAAGCGGATTCTTGATGGCATCGGATACTGGGTATGACGCAGTTTTTTTCTTTGCCGTTGCATGTGTGAATGGCTCGCTCAAGTCACTTGCTGCATAGGGATTTTCATTTTTCCCGACAACAGGTGCTATATCCATCTTGTGATAATCAGTAAGCTGTTTTGATTTAAATAATAAATCTTGCAGACTTGTCTTATATGCTTCTTCCGGGACATCTGGCCAAAACAGGTTGTGGTCAGCAGGCAATAATGCAAAGCTTGGCGCAGATTTGCCTGATACGCTTTGTCGCATCTCAGTTGATAAAAATTTCTCTTCCCATTGTTTCCAGAAGCTGGCCTGCATTTTATGTGGGAGTTGATTCAGCGCCACAAAGATAATCAGCTGCCATTGTTCCGGTGTAAATCGTGCTTCATTGAGATTCGTGCGTTCAATCTCCTGCAAGAATTCTTGCATCAATTGTGGGAATTCGTTCGCCAGTGTCGTAATAATCAGGTCACGGCCAGTGTTGGTATCATTTGATTCCATTGCAGTTGGTACTGCAGTTGTATGGAGACTTTGCTCACCAGATTCTTGCAGGCTGGTTTGTTGCAACTCTGCTGCCGGCAGTATGCGTTGCTGCAATACACGTAAATAACTGCGACCATAAACCATGGTATTGAGCGCCGAGAACAGGGGTTCTGGCCGACTTGCACTAAAATGCACCAGCCAAGATTGAGCAAGTGTCAGTATGGCTGCATCAGCATTGGAATCTGATGTAAAGACAGCGAGTATCTTTTTCAGGAAATTTTCTGCGTGAAATGTATCTGATGCCGATGTCAGTAAAAAAGACAGGCTGCTCGCCAGCATACGCTCTTTCAATACAGATGCGCTGGCAGATTGATTGCCAGTGTCCTGGCAAGCATCCCAGTTTGCCCAGATGGCATCAAGCATGTCGCCAGCCTGATGTTGCAGTACATCTATCAACTCTCTGAGTTTGTCATGACTTGTCTGCGCCAGCAAACGTCGCTGCTCTTCCGGACGTACCATATAGCGACGCAGACCCTGTTCGAGCAACTCTCTTTCTGCCGTCATTAAGTGTGCCCATACAGGTGCAAGACTGTCCATATTGGCTTGTAACATGGCCTGGGCGATGCGATGCGGCAGATTCGGCATGAGCTGCTGCACAGCCCTGTCCGGCGGTGCATCTGCTTGTTGTGATGGATGTCGAGGTGTCACGCCGGGTATGACGGCTTCGTAAAGAATATGTGCTTCGCCACTATTCTTGCTGATGGTATTGGGCGCTTCGTCGGCACTGGCTTCTGCCTTAGATTCAATTTCTTTGTCGGACTCTGTACCGGACCTGTCTATCAGTTTCTTTGATAGTGAAGATGTAACTGTTTCATCTTCCTGATCAGGTAAGCCCATGATTTCAGCATCAGCTTGCGCCAGGCAAAAGTCAATTTTTTGCTGTAACTGTAACGCTTCGACATCATTGCTTAGCCATGCAGCAATGTGCTGCAGGCTATCTGCGTCGTAGGGGAAATACTGCAATATTGCCTGTCTGAAGGCGTGTTGCTGCTGTTCATCAGCTTGTCTGCGCATCAGCGTCTGCAAAAACAAATATGGCAATAATGCAGCACTCACAGGTTGCGTGGCTTGTTTGACTTGCATTTCCAATGCAGTTAGCCACGCCTGTGTGGCCTGCAGTTGAGGGGTGCTTGTCAGCAATTGCGATAACCAGAAATGCAGCGCCGGTGTGTACCATGCCTGTGCCTGGGCCACGATGTCCTGCATATGCTGGACAGACAACGTATCTGGAATGTTCTTGCTATCTTGAACATTCTCGGTATGTATTATGTCAGACAGAGATTCTTGCCTGATCGATGCAGGCGTAACGGAAGTTGAATATTCGTGCTGCTTATTGTTCTCAAATTCACTTTCAAATTCGTTTCCAAATTCGTTCGAAAAATATTCACTGATAGTTTGTATTTTTAATTGAATGACAGTATCCTGGCTGATAGCCAGTATCTGCTCCAGGTCTATAATTTTCTGTTCCAGCAAATCTTGCAGCACCATTCTTAAATAGGTATGCAAATCTGCTGATTGCAATGCATGACGTTCTATGGATTGCAGGAAGTGCTGTCTGGTCTGGTGACCATATTCCAGATTCAGGTAATCCAGCAACAGTTGATGCAGCTGTGCACTATTGCATAAATTCAGTATGTTGCTGTCTTGCTTTAATTGGACCAGCAGGCTGGCAAATTCAGTGTATTGAACAGGTGTGTCTTTTGCCGTATCAAATTCATGACTATCCTGCGTCAGCCATGAGTACAATTTTTTACCCAAGTCAGATGACCACAAGGGATTGGCCTGAAGACTCAAATGGGTGGACACGTGTTCAGTTTTGAAAACAGATTCAAGTTCCGTTTCAGATTCAGCGCCGGCTACAGTATCCCGTGCTTGTTCAGGCTCGCCTGGATTCGTCACTATTTGTGCGCAGTCGCCTTTGAAAGCGGCAGCTTCTTGCGAGGCAAGTTGTACCGTTTCTTGCAACAAATGATCAAGGTCAATATCTTTGCCTTGCTGTAATTGGGTCAACACCAGTTTCAGGAATAGGACCGGGTATTCTGCCTGGTCGCAACAAGAGATGATCGATTGCCGGAAAAGCAGGTGATGATCCTGGATTTGCTGCACATTGCTGGTGAACCACCACCTCAGCCATTGCTGCAATTGATCATTGGTAAGTTCAAGTTCCCATATGGATAGTTGTCCCTGAGCCCATAGACGGAAATTGGAAAAATCAGGGGTTTTCCCTAATGACCTGATATCTGCGGGTATAGGGTTGCTGTCTGGTTCATGCAGTGCAAGTGCCGGAGCTAAATCTGCATCTTTATTTTTATCTTCATCTGGCGTTTGTGGTGCCATGGATAGTGACGATGCATGCCAGTTTTGCAAAGCGTGATATAGCTGCTTTGCCTGTTGTTCCATATCTGGCAGTTTTTTCCAAACTTGTACTATGTCGCTGGCATGCGCCTGACTCGCCAGCATTGCCAGGATAATCTGTTCTGGCACAGCCGATCCGGCGTTGGTTTGCAACAGGTATTCCAGGGCCTTTTGTTGCAGTTGTTGTGCATATTGTTCTGCCATTTCGGCGGCAGACAGAGGGCGGTTGCTGGCTTTTCTGTTCGCGGTAATATCTGTTGCGACCTTAGCTGCAGTGTCTGTTACGACATCCTGTTGCAAGCTCATTTTATGAGCATGTAATACCTGTGCGACCTGTGCCAGTCGCTTGGCTTGCTGCTGTAGTTCGATAATCAGTTGACTGACTTGTGGCTGAAGAATTTGTGCCCATTCCATCAATGTGACTGCATCGGCTGACAGCAGGATCGCTTGTCGTTGCTGGAGGCGAATCATGGGCCACACCTGCCGCAAGTCAGCTATCTTTTCTGCGCCAGCAGATGTCCATGCGTGCATGATCACTGCTATGTCAGCTGTAGACAAAGCCGCAAGCAGTTGTTTGCTCTGTGCAGATAATTCAATGACTGGCAGGTCTTGATTGTCGCTAGCAACAGTGATATCAAGTGTCGCAATATCTATTGCATTGCTTAAATTAGTATGTGCGTCAGCACTTATATCAATATTTGCATCGGTGCTTAAATCTGCATGTAAATCTGCATGTAAATCTGTATCAACAGCTACTGTCGCCATTGAAACATGATTGACTATGTCTGATTCTGCATGTGCGGTTTCGCTGTTTTGCTGAATATCACGCAGTTGTGGAAGCAGTCTGAGCAAGTCTGCAATGTGTAGAGAGTCAGGCCTGGCTTGCAACAGTAAGGGGATTGCCGACGTCAGTATTGACTGTCGAACACTTAAGGGAAAATGACCAATCAATTCTTCAAGGTCACAGGCGGCACGCGCTTGCAGTACAAGACTAAGATCATGCAGTTTTTGCGGCGGCAGCGTTGCTAGCCACAATGACCATGACCCTGCTTGCGCTTGCCGGACGATGTCATCGTGTTGATGTAGCAGTTTTTGCCAATGGGAATCCAGTTGCTTTAGATCGGCATTCTCAAGTGCTTTATATAACTGGGTCAGGGTAATAGTGTCATTGTTGACCGCTGCTTCAATGGTGGAAGCAGCCAGTTTTGAATTCAGTGCTTTTGACTTTGCTGAAGTCAATGTGGTTTGGCCTGGTTCTTTCGCTGGTGAAGAGAGCGCTGCTTTGTTCCTTGTTACTTCTTTGTCGCCTGATTCCTTGTTAATCCTGGCGGATGTATTCTCGTTTTCTTGTAAAACCTCAACTTGGGCATTTTCAGGTTCAGGCGAATCAGGTCTGTCAGCCGTTGCAGGTGACGTCTTTGTGTTTGCATCTTTCGGCAAGTACCTGTGCAATTCTTCCATGCCAGTGGCAATGTCACGTAACTGTGGAAGTTGTCTTAAAAACTCTTCCGGTTGCAGTTTGGATGGTGCAGCAGCCAGCAAAATTGGCAAGCTTTGTTCCAGCCATAGTTTCGTCTGACCTGTCTGTATGGAACGAGGCTGTCTAAGTATTCTGTCGAGCACCCAGCTTGCTCGTGGTTGCAGTATTTGATTGATGACACGTAATTGGTCCGGCGGGAAATTTTTTAGCCAATATGCCCAGCCTTGCGCATGAGCACGGCGCAGCATGTCCGCGTGCTTGTCTAGCAATTGCTGCCAGCGGGGTTGTATTACCGGCCATTCGCCTGCACAAAGGGCTTGATAAAGATGATCGACTTCAGCCGCTGCAAGTGAGGTATCAGGCGGCGGGTTCGCTTTCTCCAGTTTCTTTTGCGGAGAGCTGTCGCTTGACAGATTTTCCGTCTTGTTTTCCGTTTGAACAGGCTGTTTTTTGTTTGTATCCAGAGTTAGGACAGGTCTTTCCTTAATTCGGGTAAGAGCCTTGCTGTCATCATCAGAGCCCGGTGCCTTCTTCTCGATTTCTTTTTGCTGGCCTAGAATAACTGTTTGCTTGTCAATTGCACTATTTGCGGCTGATATTTGCGCAATCAATTTCTCTCCAAATAATTCAGACAGAGAAACCTGACCCCTTTCAGGCTGTTGAATGACTCTTTCAATATGTTGTTGATACAGTGCCAGCAGTTCACTATTTGTCTTTTTGCTGATCAAAGACCATAAGTGCAGGGCTGCATCCATCTGCTGAGCTTCCCCGGCAGATAACTGTAGCAGCCAGTGCCAATAAATTTGAGCAGCTGTTGTTGTCGTACTGTGAGATGCCAATTCCAGATGAGCCCATTGCTGCATTTTTTGTGACAGATGCACGGGCCAACTGGCGAGTAGTTTTTCAAGTACCTTGAATAAATGTCTTTCGCCAAATTGCAGAAGCAAACGCAGGCGCATTTGTTCGTTGGTTACAATTTTTTGCATGGCAACCGCGCCATTTCTGCTTTTGAGTACTCGTTCCAATAACTGGATGTGCGCTTCGCGTGGATGAGTGGAAGCTACCCATGCCAATTGCCCTGTTCGTAAAAAATCTTCCAGATATTGTTGATCATCGGCGGCAACTTCTTCGACAATGACAGGTTCGGTCGCCTGTTCGCGCGGCATGCTTAGTGCAGAACTCAATTGGGCATGCAGGCGTCGCGGAAACTCTGTCTGTAATTCTTCTTCGGTCATTTCACCGAGATCAATTTCCAGTTTTTCTATACGATAGATACCTGTCCCGATATCGGACTGTGTCATCACTTCATCAATCAATGCAGGTATGCTGGTGCTGATCCAGTCGGACAGCGCCGATTCTTCCATCTGCCCTTGGGAAAATGAAAAGTCAAATATCAGATCATCGATAGCATGGAATGGTTTCATGGTCATAACCAATGCTGTGGTGAATAATTCTGTCTGACGACACGGAGCAGGGTAATGATGTCATCTGCCGTTTGATCCAGCCCTTCCGCAGGTTGACCTGAACGACGGGTCTGATTCAGCAATTCCAGCCAGCTGTTATAACGTTGTTCAAACTGACGCATATAGACATAATCAAGCCAGTGTATTTCGGGCAGGATATGGGCAGGCAGATTTTGTGCAATAAGTTCTTCTACCCAAGCCCGGCAGGCAGGATCGGCAAAACGTGCGGTGTAGCTGGGCAGCACGATGCTGACACGATGTTCATAAAAACCGTCTTCAACATCTCTGTTGAGTTGCTGGTTGGCAGGGCGCAACAGCAAGTGTTCAAGCACATGCAAGCCTTCGCTTTGCTGACTGAGTTCTACCAGACGCTGGCGCAAGCCATGTGCATAATTGACCGCCTGATCTCTGGGCAGTGGAATGAGATGCCAGATAGGTTTGTCTGGCTCTACTTCCAGACATAGCCAAACTTTTTTGTCGGCACGTTCCACCAGACGGTAACGCTGTAAATCTACGCCTGCGCGCAACAACTCCACACAGATCATATCGTGCGGCAATCGTTTAACTACGGTTGTTTCCCCGGTTTTTTGCAATGGCAGGGGCAGGGCATGGCTATCGTTGGCTTTGTATTTTGGATGCTCACCCAGTTTTTTCTCATAGGTCTTGGCACTGACAAAGGCGGGGGAGGCAGACGAAAAATGCGCTGTCAAAGAGCGACCCAGGCTGGTTTCACCACATCCTAACAGCAATAATAATTTATGCTGCAAGCAAGCCCTGTTGGCTCCTGTCCAGTACGGTGCGTGCACATTCATGGCAGCACCACGCTGTGCACTCAATTCGCGTATATGTGCCAAAAATTTGATTTTGCTGTCTATGACGGTTTGGTCGTCGTGTTCATGGTGATACACATTAAAACGACGCAAAGCATCGGCGGGAAAAGATTCACCATACATGGCCAGCATGCTGTCCAGCACGCGGTTACGGCGGTCAATGAACGGGTCGAATTTGGACAGGATTTCAGCTGGCAGGCTGGGGCTCAGGGTATTGCGATATAAAGTCTCAACCAGTGGTATTTGCTGATTACCCAGCAGTTGAGAAAAATAACTTTGTTTTAAATCCGTATCCAGGGAATACAGATCAGGAATGCCCTGCAATGATTGCAGGTAATTCGCCATCATTTGTTCAAAAGCAAAAAGAAACCCCTTCAATTGCCTGGCGCGGGCATGTACTTCCGGTGGTTCTGAACCAGGCACACCATAGTGATTAATGCCGTAAATGGCAGGGGAGTGTTCTGCTATTGAAGAATATTCACGCAGAGGACGATGTTCACCTTGCGGCAGTTCGATTAACTCTTCCAGATTAACATCGTGCCGGCGAAAAGCATGGTGATTGAACTCGTGCTTCTTCAATATGATGCGCACTTGCTCCAGCAGGCTGACTTCCTGGGGGAGCATGAATTTTTGTCGAATGGGGTGATGCGTGGAAAATTGCTGATTGCCAGTCTGGGTGTAGACCAAGTGCATCAAATGCATCTGGTCCACACTGCGCGGAAAACCCAATACCGAGCAGCGCCTGGATTTCAGGTTGAGGCTAAGATGATCATATTTTTTACCCTGAGAATCGATCAATTGCAGATGGTGCACCTGTTTTACCCCTGGCATGCGACGCACCAGGGCGATCAGGCTGACGACATCGATGTTATTCGATGTCCGCGTAAAATATCTGTCATCAATGTAACCACGCCTGGTCAGAGGGCCATCCAGTAATTCTTCCCAGCTTTTACCTTCTGCCACTGCTTCTTCAAAACGGGTAAGGCGTGCACCGGAAGAAATCAGGGTCGCGCACTGGAAATAGATGTCGGCATATATTTCTGCAGCCGGTCGACTGTCATCAATTTCAATTTCGCCTGTCAGAAAATAAGTATCGGTTTGGACGATGTACACCTGGTCCAGATCCTGGCAAAGATTGCGATTATTGGCATACAGGGCAATGATGTCTTGCCTGACATCTTCAGGGCTGCGCTGTTCTATTTCAGATAAAGGTTGGTGCAATTTGACATAAATAGAAAACAGGCCTTCCAGTTTTTCACCCTGGTTATCGGTCTGTATCCAGATGTCGTCAATTTCCGGTACATGGTCGTAAATCAACTTGCAATAATCGATGGCGGTGACCGGGCGAATCGGCAATATGTCCTGAGGACGGTATAGCGCCTGGTGTTCAAAGTTGATACCGCCTGATTCCTGAGTCAAGAAATCTGCCACCGAAAATCCTGACCGGTACACCAGATCAGTCAAGCCATAGCACAGCATTTCCAGCAAAGTCACGCCTGGGTCATGGATATTGTAGTCTGTCCATGTCTGACCAGATAAAGCTTGCAGCAGTTCTACACCCTGACGGCGAAAGCCATCAAAATCAATTCCATCAAGATCTGCCTGCAGGCGCTTTATGTGGTCATCAGCCAGCATGTCGTCGCACCTCGCTCAATTTCAGTTGAGAATGCAATTGCTGGACTAACTGATGTACTCGGTTGTAGGGCATTTCCCCCAGCACTTCAATGATGAGGCGCAATTCGGCTACTGAAAATGTAAATTCTGCACTTCTGTCTAGAGGACTGCCAGCAGGCAGCAACTGACCGGCCTGCTGGTTCAGGTTGCCGATCAGCCCAAAGACCTGCTTGAATGGCCGTTCTACCAGACCCTCCAGTATCAGATTGCCTTGCGCCAGCGAGATAGTGATATGAATAGGGTTCATACTATGTTCACTTCTTTGTCTTTGCTGTCTGCGCCAGAGGGCGAGGTGCCAGTTTGGGCTTCTGGTCACTCTCCAGCATTTGGGTATCCAGCCAGAGTTGCGTCATGTGGTATTTGATCCAGACCTCATTCCCAAAGGTGCAACCCACCCGCATTTGCAATTTGAATTCAAACGGAGAATTGCTGTCAGTACCTATCCAGCGCAATTCTATGCGGCTGCATTTATTACCAAAATGGGTTTGGTGATAGGTAATATGTGGATTGGAATTGAAGGCATTCATGGCAAAGGCATGCATCAGGGCATAGCGGCCTTCGGCATCCTTGCCGCCCACACCGGCGACAACTTCCCAGGCCTGGCAACCAGTCATGGCCACGCTGACGTCATACCAGTTACCATCTGCCGGAACGGCCATTTTCCCTTCACGTCCCACCCGTCCGCGCGAAGCAATAAATCCGCCGACATCCAGTTCATGTCGTGGTGTACTTTGTCGTATGCCGACGCGGCTATGGGTCACGCCGTCATCATCGATCTGGCTGGACAGTGTCAGCAAGGGGCGATTTTTTTTCGCCTGAAAACTCAGGTTATTCGTACCCACGTCCAGACCCATGGACCACAGAGGTGTTCCTTCTACCGTGTTTTGATAGAAACTGAGCAATTTCCCATCACCCAACTGCGCAACTTTGAAGCCTTCATTCGCGGACTTTTCGAAGCCTTCGTCGAGCATGTTCAGCATGGATTCGATCAAATCTCCGAAGTCATCTTCGGTAGGCATTTTGCCGTGCTCAAACTGCTGCCTCAGCATGGCTCGGGTTCGTTTTTTCATAACTATTTCCTTGGCGGAATAATAAAGGTGGAGCCAATTCTCAATTCATTGATACCCACAGGTTTTGGTTCGGCTGATGCAAATTCATCCAGCAATACGATCCAGTGCTGATTCATGGGGACGGCAATACTCCACGGATAAATCGGATACAGGCTTTTCGTGCCGTGCACTTTCCTCGCATTGTCATCCATGCGAAAACGTAAATCAGTGCCTTGTCCAGTCGGGGTGATATGCAGCATGGAAAAACCGGTCACCGCCTCGACATAATCGAGATCCAGCAAAAAAGAGATCAAATCATGTTCACGTATACACCAGCCAAAATGCTGTTGATACCCAACCGGATGCCAGGGAGATAAAAAATCACACAGATATTGATTGATCTGGCTGCTGTACCAGCCGCCACGCAGTCCTGGCTTGAGTTTGATCTGGCAACGAACCTGGATTTCTTCATACACTGGGTTTTCCACACTGACCGTGGTGAAGGGGGGCGCGCAAGTTTCAATGAATTGTTGTACTTCATGGATCAGGTGACCGCTCAGCAAAGGGCGCTGATTAAAATGCCCGCCCATGTTCAGGTAGGGGAGGGGGATGATCAATATCTGACCACCGCGCAAGCGCTTGGCCGGATCGATGTCGCTGGACAGATTGGCAAAACACTTCACCTTGTGAATTTCAGGAAATTGCTCCAGTATCAGTAATTCATAATCACTGGCGGTCAGGGCACGGTTCTTGTGCCGCAATCTTTCGCTGACACGGGTGCGGAAACGCCTGACTGTTTCCGCGCTTTTGCCACCCACCGAATGTCGTATCTGCATGACTCGATCAATGCCAGGAACATTTTGCTTGCTGCGCGTAATACTCATTGCAGGCAATACCGCGCTGGCTTTGCTTGCCTGGTTGGCGCACCAGGTGAGCTGGATAGCCTGCGCATAAACGGAATACACGCTGCAAAAGCGTTCCATACCCACATTGGCCGAAACGCGCAGCCAGTAAACGCCTGCGGGCATGATGGTATTGTTGGTGTCTATATCGTCGGGCAAATTCAGACTGACAATGCCGCTGGTCATGAAGCCATCGGTAGAATCATCAATGATGTTTGCCCGTTCCAGTTTTTGCCAGCTGTTCCCCGACAGATACCACCATGACAGCCCGCTGTCTTTGATGCGGGTCATGGGTAGCGAATCTTCACGCAAGTAAAAATACAAGGTCAGGGCACCGCTCAGATCGCTTCCCTGTAATCCTATAAACAGATTGGCCGGATAATCATACTGGGGTACTTGATAGATCGCGCGCGAGTTGATGGCGACCATGGTTTCCGTACCCAGTGGATGCAAATGCACCATCTTGTCTTGAGTTGGTCTTTGTTCCAGCAGACGACTTTGCTCAAAGCGAATGGTGGAATGCGCCTTGTAATTCAGCACTATACTGCTGATCTGCGGCGTATACGGTGGATTGGGTAAGGCCTGCGCAAGACTAGCTTTCTTTTGCCTGGCGTTGTCGGTCAGTATCTGTGCCAGCAGCATGGGGTATTCCTGATGGCCGAATGCACCCTCGGGCGCTTCCAGAGTCAGTTTGAATAAACCAGCCATCGTTGCCGGTGTATAAGAGAAATTCTGCAATGCCGAGTCACTGCTATTGTACGGTAGCGGTTTATAGAACTGCAGCGCTGATTGATACGACAGCACACTGTCAGTCGCCAGTTGACTACTCTGACTGCCGTCGTCGCGCGCCATTTCGTCAAACAGGGTGATTTCCTCCAGACCCTTGATCCATTTGCCACCAGACAGGACAGAGACACTGGCCAGCACTTCGCCGCTTTTCATGGGATGGGCGTAGCCACGGTAATAAGCCGAAATACCGCCCAAATTGGTAGGCAGGCCATTCCATTCCACCTGAATTTCTGCATCATCAAGTTGCTTGCTAAGCGTTTCTTCGCAACCGACAATCAGATAGGAACCGACATTGGGTAAAGGGCCAAACGGCATGAAAGGTGACATGGCACTTAACTGGCCGATCTGATTGTGCAGTAATAACTGCCTGCAACCCTGTACGTCGACTTCCAGACGAATGTGATGCAAGACCCAGTTCTTTAGTAAATCATAGGGGTAACGATATTCGTTTTCGGTCATTTCAAACCGTGCTACCGGCAAATCTGTCCCATAATTATCACCATGCAGGCCGGCCTTGTAATTGCAAATGGCGGCAATGTCAGGTGGTAGCGAAAACTCTATGGACAGGCAGTCATCATCAATTGCACTATTGAGGCCAGTATATTCAGGACGATATTCTGTCACGCGATACCAGCCGGTAGCAGTGGTAAGTGAAATACGGAACATGCCCCGCAGCAGCTTGACGAAAATATCGTTCATGCGGACTAATTCACTCTGGGATGTATCGTATTCGTGTGCATTTTCAAGTGCAAAACGCCGCAAGCAGTCTTTTATGGTGTCACCTGCAGCATTTTGATATTGCAATAGCACGCGGACACGGCGCTGGCCTTCGCGTAATAAAAGCGTCTTGCTGGCGATGGCAAAACCGAATCTGGCTGCGGTGGCCCCGAAATTGCGCTCACCTGGCTTGGGCGCGCCCAATAGTGGCAGAGGGGGTAATTTCTCATGGTCTTTTTCGTTGCTGCCATCTGCCAATGCATTGACAGGCTGGGTATGGCAGGAAACCGATTCCAGTTGATGATCGATCACGCGCTGGTCAAAAAACAAGGTATGCAGCGCGGTGATTTTTGCATCATTCAGGGTGACTGCCTGGTCGTTGGCATAGATGATTTCATGCTGGTTATTGTCTATGCCGGCGATGAACTCCGTGGCTTTTTCAACAAAAATATGGCGCACCCCCGGCTTCGGTTGTATGACCACAAATGTATAGTCGGGGCGATGTGGGCGCTGTTCCATTTTCAGCATCTGATAATAATAAAAATCCAGATGTGCCTGCCCGAACTGATTCAGTCGTATCTGCAGTTTTTGGAACAATTGTATGAAGGTAATCAACAAGCTGCTACCAGGATCATGTTCCTGACTGGTCATTGATTGTGGCAACAGATGTCGCACACCGTTTTGCACGATTTGAATTGCTTGCGAAAATGCATGAAAATAGCTGCGCGTCTCAGTGACGGTATGCGCGCTGCCGGGTATTTTATCTTGTACGTTGGCGGGTTTGACTGCCAGCGCATTCAACAGGGGTAAGGCTGGGCGGCTGCGTGCAACAGATGTATCCCCGGAGCTGAGTTCAGCGGTCAGGTCAAGCATGGCCAGCATTTCCTTGTTCAGACCACGCAGTATGCTTTCCAGTAATTTGGTGATTTCATAGCCGGTGCGGCCATCTGTGCGCTTGGCGCAAGACAGCCAGTATTCCAGCAACCGTGCTAGCAGCAGCGGTGAATCCAGCGGGATAGAGCAGATTTGCGGAAATTCTATAGTCAAGTCATGTTGATACCAGGTCTTGCCCGGACTATAGTTTTGCAATCTTTGTTCAAAGCGCATCGCCAGTTGCTTCAGGTCCAGTGACAGGATATTTGCCAGCAAGACCACTTCATCTGCATGGAAGTATTGCTGCCAGTGACCGTCTTCACTGAGGTCAAGCTGATAAAACTTGACCATGCTGGCGTAGTCAACTGCCATGGTCAGTAACTCTTCAAAACGCATTTCATTGAGTTTGAAGTAATCACCGCTCAAAGCTGGCAAACGACGTTGAGCCTGGCTGCGGCCATCACTGATCAAGAGTCTGGGCTGCGTCACGTCGGCACCTCATGCTTATTCCTGAACATTGGTGCCTTCCCGGAAATAGAACGGATACACCAGGTTATAACGGGTGTTGGTCGTGACAATGCGATAAATCAGTTCAATATTCAGCCGTCCTTCGTAGATATAACTGTGGTCGGTTTCTATTGCCTCCAGTACTACCCGGGGTTCGTAGAAAACGACGGCGCGCCGTATCAAGTCTTTCAGTACGGTAATGGTGCTTTCATTCAGATTTTCGTAAATCTGTGCTTTCAGCCCGCAGCCAAAATTGGGCTGCATGACTCTTTCCCCTGGCGTGGTGGATATCAGTATCAGCAGGCTTTGACGAATATCTTCCTCGGCACTGATCATCCGGACGTTGCCGCGCTTGCTGAACTCGGGAGGGAAGCTCCAGCCTGTGCCTAAAAATGAAGCATTGTTTTCCATGGTCACGATTCCGAATTGAGCCTAGCCACCGATAATGACAGTTGGAAAACCAAAGACGATATTGCCGCCATGTGCCGTATTGTCACCTATCCTGGCGGACGGCATTTTGCCTATGAATACCGTCATTGACCCCTTCACGATACTGTCAGGAGGCCCGACACAAACACACATGTCGCCTACCACGGCGGCTGGCAAGCCGCCAATCAATACTGTAGGAACACAGGGGCCGCTGATAGGGCCGCCTACATGCGGAACCGGTGGCACGCCGGGCGTTACCATCGGGCATGCATGCATATCTGTTATACGTGCGGCTGGGGGCATCGCTTTTCTCCGTTTCAGTTAATCATCACGATGGCGCCGCGCACGGTGGTCTGGCCACTGGCAGACAATTCTGCCGTAGCGGTTCCTTTGGCTGTGAAGCCTATATTCGCAGTATTGGTGATATTCAGTCCCTTCGTCGTGACATCCATCTGGGCAGTGGTATCCACATTTTGCACCGCTGAGATCGTGATTTTTCCTGCTGCATTAATAGTGATGTCTTTCGGGCTGTCCAGCAAGATACCGCTTGGACTCAATTCCACCTTGTTCATGTTCTCGTCTTGTAAGAGAATGGACTTGGTATCGTCGCTGATGACTATCTTGTTGTTGGCGGGGGTGATCAGTGTGATGACTTTTTTCTCTTCATCGAATTCCATCTTCAGTTTGCTGCGCGTCACCAGTGCCTTGTAGTTATTCGCGTCCGCCAGGACATAGGCAGGCGTATGCTTGCTGCTGTACAGGCTGCCGAGAATGACTGGGCATGATGGGTCATTATTAAAAAATCCCAATATGACTTCATCGCCGATTTCAGGAATGATGAAAGCACCAAACCCTGCCGAGCCGTAAAAACTGGCAAACCGGGCCCATACGCCGACCGTTTCTGCGTTCATCAAAGGGACTGAAACCTGGATCTTGTATTGATTTTCCGGGTCACCTTCCAATTTCAGGACGACGCCAATATGCAGGCCGCACACACCGGATGTCCAGCCCGCTGCTTCGGGCGCGTGGGTCTGGTAGTCTTCCGTGAACCAATACGGCGGCATCCCAAATTCGACTTCTGTCACCCAGTTACCGTCGATCAGGTGATGAAACACATTGGTGGCCAACACGTTGCCATTAAAATGCTTGCCTACGTTTTTTAGTTCCAGCACCACGCCAGGTTTGGTGCTGGCATTTCCCTGATAACGCATTCTGCCGCGTATTCTCGACAAGCCGGATTTCAATTGCTGCGCCTTGGCCCAGTTGGTCAGTGTTGCAGATTCCAGGTTGGCAGCTGATTGCAAACCGAAATCGGCTACACCCAGGACCTTGGCTAGTTCTGCGGCAGCGATATCGCCCTGAGTGGTTAAACTTGCCGGTGTTGCTGTTCCCTGAACGATAGCCTGGGTTGCCATATCCCAACTGGTGCTGGTGACATTGCTCAGTTGCCAGCGGGCGTCCAATTCGGCATGGAACTCCATCAGATCGATACCGTAGGTCAGTGTCAGGACTGGTGTACCGGTCGTCAAAGGGGCCTTGATACTGACAGTGCCGGCATCAACGATTACCAGAAAGCCGTTGACTTCGGCCCGGGCCATCATATAGTCCCAGTCAGTCACATAGTATTGCACCAGTTCTTTATAGGTGACTGTGGTTGCTGCCACATCAGCGGTCAAGCCGTTATAGTTACCGATCAGCGCAGTCATGATGTCACTGTCAGTCTGATTGACAAAATTGGCATTTTTTCGACCAACTGTCATTGCCAGCGCCTGGTCGCGGCATTCTATGACCAGCCGAGCATAATTGTCGCCGGTAATCTTGACGGAATGTTTAATCACCACGCCGGTGAAAATGACCTCAGTCGTGAGGTCATAGCCGGCATTGATCACGATCTTGGTGCCGGGTTTGAAATTACCTGCATCGGCGATGGGAAACAGGCCATTTGGCATGTCGCCATCCAGTACCGTGATGATGGCAGTGGGTATGCGGTTGGTACTATGATTAGTCTCTACTGACACGATTTGAGCCGCGTCAGGAGCTGGCTTGCCATCACAAGTGATGGTCAATGTCAGTACGCCAGTGCTATTTGTAAATGGGGAATTTGCCATCTGCTTTCTTTTCTTGAACAATCATTTCAGCGCATCTGCTCAGACAGGCTTACGCTATGAAAGCGGAGGAAAACGTAATTTTGTTCCAGGTTGCAAGGTCCTGAAACAGGTCAGACGGTTGATACGGGCCACTTCCAGGTAATAGGAGCAATCGCGATAAATTTTGTAGCATAAAAGGGGCAGGGTATCGCCTGCTTTGACTTCCACCAAATGCGTCAGGTCGGGAGAATTAATTTTGGCCTCATTGACGATTTCTGCGGCACTGACATATTCGATAAACGTCAGCGTGACTTTGGCCCGCAGTGGTTCGCCGCTGGGTTTGAACAGGGTATAGTCAAATTTAAGGCCCTCAACACGACCGTAGAAAATCAGCATTCCCCATACCACTTGCACAATCGGTGCCTCATGCTTGGAGCCGACATAGGTGTACACGGTGTTACGCAAGGCATCAATCTGCTGGATGACTGTCTGGGTAGTACCCGGCACGGCACCTGTCCCATCCAGTACCATTTCTTTCAAGGTCAGCTTTTCAGGCTGGCTGGCAGAAAATTTTGTTTCATTGCCAGGCTGACCCAAGGCCTGATTTTTTGAATAGCGGATCGTAAAATCATGACCATAACCAGATGGATTCATCAACGCCGTAAACGCAGTACGGCTGCTATCAACACTGATGGTCCCTTCGGTGGATACGGTACAGGGGGCTATGGTCAGCAGGGTTTTTTGTCCTGATGCGGCCGCGGTGGTTGCTGGCATATTCAGCGCTCCCCACGTTCGCGGAGCAGGGATGCAATCAATTGTTTGCATTCCATTAGGATTTCGTCTTTCAGTACCTGTTTTTCCTGGAGATTGATTTCTGTATCCAGGATTTCACGTTGCACGATGGTGGACTTGATCAGCAGTTGTTTGATTTCAATTGACATATCATGCTCCTGATCTATTTGGTACGTTGTGAATAGGTATAACTGAATGTGATCTTCTCGATTGCGACATCATTTTTGGTAGAGCTAAAGCTTTCCACGTCCCATTTGATTGGATAGGCACCAAAGAACTCCCAAGTTCTGAGTACTTCGGTTGCTGTTGTACTGCCGGGTGCCATAGTGTTACTTTTAAGATTGACAATGATCGTTTGAGGAACGATCAATTGCATGAATTCACCCTCCAGTACCGCCTTGCACCAGACTACCAGCGGCGACTGAAGGGTGGCTATACCGCGTTTGAGTTCCAGATTGCCATGTTTCATCTTCACCGGCAGTTGGTGCACAAAGCGGTTTTCACCACCTTCCACCACGGATTCGGTTTCAATTTCTGTGCCAATTCCCGACACTTCACTGAACGAAGTATCGGGAACCTGAACACCATTGCCAATCGTTACTGAAAAATAGAACGCTGGTGGTGGATATCCATTATCAAAAAAATCATTGATCATTTATTCTTGATGGTCAGGCCTTCGTGCACGATTTCTATGGTTTCTATTGCCACTTCATTGCCTTCTGACTTCAGGTCTGTGCTGGTGATCTTGGTTGGCCATGCATTGCTCAGTTCCCAGATCATGGCGTCACCACCTTTTTCATCCAGCAAACTGATCGTTACACTGATACGCTCAATGGTGTTGAGCTTGATCTGATCCAGCCAATCCCAGAACTTGTTATCACCCTTGAAGACACCTTTTTTCATGGTGATATTGCTGTATTTTTTCATGCCAGGCATTTTGACTACTGAAAATATCGGACTGTTTCCAGAGCGGTATTTGATCTCTTCTGATTGCACATCCAGACCAGATACTTCCTGAAACGCCATTTCATTTTTGCCCCACATTACTTTGAAATAGAATTTCGGCATGGGCCATACTGTTTTCGATTGCGTCTTTCCGTCGTCTGCCATAATTTGCCTCTATCTTTTAAAAATTTAAAAAAATTAAATGAGCCCAGGGCAAGCTAATGTTTACCTTGGTGCCATATCAAAATACTGGATCAGGATTTTTGCATTTGCTGCTGGAATGTGATTTCAATAAATTCGGCAGGGCGGCTGATTGCAACCAATACGGTAATGCGCATGATGCCTTCCAGAATATCTTCCGGCGTCATGGTTTCACCCAGACCGACGTGGACGCTGAATGCATCGTCCGGGCTTGCGCCAGCCAGACCACCACGTTTCCAGATACCGTTCAGGAAATTGCTGATCATGCTCTTCATGGTGACCCAGGTTCCAGACACATTGGGTTCAAACACGAAGGCTTTACTTGCCAGACGAACAGACTCTTCCAGCATGATCATGGTGCGGCGTACATTGATGTAGCGCCAGTCAAGACTATTGCCGTCCAGTGTGCGTGCACCCCATACCAGCGTGCCTTCGCCAATGAATGGACGAATGGCATTAATGGATTTTCCTGATGTGGTCACGTTCAGGTCTTCCTGTTCGTCATGGGTCACATTGACGGCAGGTGCAACAACTTCATTCAGGCTGACATTGGCAGGTGCTTTCCAGACGCCGCGGGAATTATCCACCAGCGTGTAGATGCCAGCCATGGCACCGGAAGGTGGCAGCAAGTTGAGTTTTTTCTTGATAGTCAGCAAGATATTGCCGTAACCAGGGCTGACCACGAACAGTGTTTTATGCAATTCTTCATGTGACAGATAGTCAGGCTTGCTTGGGTCACCTTCAACACCGACTTTGGCGATGACAGCCAAAATGCTATCTTTCTTGTCTTGCGCCAAGGGGCTTTGATTAACTTCAGCAGTCAGCACTTCCTTGAACTTGGCGACGTCAGTCAGATTGTTGTAATCGAGATCTGATGTTTGAACAATCGATGTATCAACCCATGGATAATACGCTGCGCCGTAGTTGAGGAAGTTGGTGCCTAGAGCATCGCGGAAATTGGCGATGCAGTCACCCACAGTCGGGTCTTTGCGATCGCGATAACCGTTATACACGTCCAGGATAGCAAAGCGGTTTTTCATTTTGCTGCCGCAGTGCATGAGGCTGGCTTGTTGCAGGGCGATGCAGTCTTCCTGAGCCAAAGACATGGCGTCTGGAATGACGACCATGGTAGGTTCCTGTTCTTTGAGCAGCTTATCAATACCGCTGGCCAGTTTGGGTTTCTCTATGCTTTCACCATAAGTGCCGACGGAGACGATATAGCAGGCACCGCCGCCATTCTTGAAAAACAGCATCATGCTGTAATACAGAAAGTAACGAGCATCTTTTTCGGCCAGCACGTATTCATTATTGCCAATTTTGAAATCACTTACCGGGGTAGGCTTGCCTTCTTCCTTGGCTGGCAAGTCCTTAATGTCGAATTGATCTTTGGGCCTGTATCCATAATATTCATGGAATTCAGACATTGAAGTAATGCGCCACGGTTTGTCCGCCAGGGAAGTGCCTTTGTTGTCTGCTTTCTCGGTATAGCCGATGAAGGCAGGAACTGCAGTAGCGACTTCAACTACTGAGTTGGGAAAGGCGTTCTTTTCAACGATATAGACACCGGGGGTTTTATACGCGCCAGCCATATGTGTTCCTTTGAAAATTATTGATGAATATAAATTTCCGCAACAAGCAAGTTTTGCCCATCCGGACCTCTTTCTTTGCCAATTTTGTTAACATTTGCGTTTGGCAGTCGCTTGATCAAAACCTTGCCCGCCATACCAATTTCCCGCAATTGAAACTGCTGCACCGGCATGTACTGCATGGGAATCGCCGTTTGAGAAATCAAGGCAGAGCTTGAATCAGTAGCTGTCTGCGTTGAAGCTTCAAAAACGATGCCGGTCTTTCCTTCATTTGCATCCAGATCCACTATCTGCATTTGTTTTCTGGCTAGGGAGCCAGTAAAAAAATACTTCCAGCGTATCGTTTTGGATTTCAGGTGAATTGCATAACACCTGGAAACCCGGTCCTGCTGTACTGCCTGGTTGAAAACTTCTGCTTCTGATAAAAGAATGTTGATGGAAAAGTGCGCTTTCTTAGATTGAAATCCGAGGCTTTGGCGCACCGTTTCCGGTCGGAAAGGGGGGCTAATTGAGGTCGGCTGCAGGTTGACAATATCTTCCTGCACAAGTCCTTCGTTGCTGAAACAAACTGGGGGATTCAAAGGCCAGTCAGTATAAAAAGAAAATTGTGGGTCGTCACAATGGATTTCATAACTGAATCGCAGGGAATTATTCCCAGCAGCGCGTGCCAGTGTGGCATCACGGGTGTCGTCCGTATTAAGGTTTTGTTCAGCACCAGAGGAAGTAATTGACTGGTCTGATTCTCGCCATATTTCGATACCCTTATCAACCGGGCGCACGACCAGCCTATACTGTTTTTCCAATGCTGCACATTCTGGCGTTGGAGTAAAACGCCAACGTGCTCCAGAGCTGCCAGCAAAAAAATCATGCTCAATGGCAATGGAAAAAAGAGGTAGGAAGCGTGCCATAGATCACCTAGCCCGCAACTTGATTTCGGGTATCGATAATGACCGGAACCTGTCCTATGACAGTTGCGGCATCCATGCTAATCATGCGTACTTTATAGAATACCGAGGGCAGATAACGGCCACCAAGCAAACTCCAAAGATTGTTCAAATCAGGGATTTTTAGATTTTCAATATCCAGTATCAGTTTTTCTATCCTGGTATCCAGTCCTGGGCTGTTATGCTGGTCGAAAATGGCATGTTGCTGGAAAAAACTGACTGCATTGGAAATGGTCTTAAGGGCTTCTGCATAATTGCCGCCACCAAAGTTGGCTGCCATCATCAGGTACAGGTTCAGATAAAGTGGGTTACTGTGAACCAGAACTCTTTCATCGTTGCTACGTTGAGGCAAACCAGTGCGGTAGGGAAGGGTATCTTTTTCAATGTTAACCAGCATCAACACCAGCTTGTTGCTGGCGTGGGGGGCGACACTGCCGTCAAGTTCAACCAGATTTGATACAACTACCAGGTCTTCAACCGAGTGATAATTGTTTCTGAAGTGTTGATTTAACTGACCTGCCAAATGACTGATTGCTGCATTGATCATTGCTTAATCCTGCGTCACAAACTTTTTTGTTCAGCCGCTCGACCAGAGACGGGTAAGACAGAATTGCCAGATTTTTATTGTAAAAATCTATTACAAATAATACATACAAGAGTAACATGTTACTTAATTTACGCACAATATATAATTATTCGTTTTTTTATTTCTGATGTGGCAATTTTGCCTCATGACATCTTGTCGTTAACTTGGTGAGATTGTATGGAAATTGAACTCCAAAGAATCAGAAACGGTCGCGTTTTTGATTGTTTTGGTAAATAGATTCAAGCTTGAATCTACGCCAGTGAGAGGCGCAGTTGATGGTAGTGTGCTGGCGGTAAATGTAGTAATGCACCGAGGCAACTATGGCATCAGCGTGTCAGGTAAAAAACTGGAGTGATGCCGTCTTACTTGCGCATCAATATAGTGAAGTCGTCAGGCAAATAGCCACTGATGAGTTTGGTATGAGGATCGAGCTTGCGGCAATACGTCAGTACTTCATCCTTGAGATAACCGCATAGCATTTCATCCTGTCCAAATACCTCTGCGTCCAACAAATTAAACGCGACCCCCTTGCCGGCAATTTTCCACATTTGAGAAATAATTTGCCAAGGATGTAACACATTTTCAGAGCGGTAATTCAAGCTGCCAGAGGCAATGACGATATCGACTTCAGGCAAGCCAGTGGTCAGAAAATCGGATTGAAAAAATTGCGTGTTGGGAAGATGTCCCAGTCGGTCCTGTGCTGCTTCGACGAATTCTTTCAGAAAATCCACGCCAAGGTAAATGAAGTTCTTAAAGCGTTCATCCAGAAATGGTTTCAGATCACCATAGCCGCAACCCAGGTCTAATATAGAGCAACCAGAAAAATCACCCCAGGTACACAAGGTCTCAAAACGTTTGGTCTGGCTTTCCGGACCACGAAAACCCAATGCCTGCAATGTGCTTCCACCCAGGCGATGTCTGTGAAAGGCTTGTACGCTTGCTTTTTCCAGGAGTTTCATTGCTCGGCACCAGCAGTTGAAAGGTGATCCTGATTTTAATCCATAAGTTGCAATGACAACATGGCTAACGCTCTTGTTGAATAAATAAAAAAGCGAAGATCTGGATATTTCCAGAATCTTCGCCTGCAAGCCAGAACATACTTCAGTTGAACAGCATTCGGGGCAGGGTTGCCATGAATATGCATTTATGCGGCAATTTTATGTTCAGCCCAATGATAGGACATTGCTGCGCTAGGGATGCCAACTGAATTGGTGTTTTCCGAAGACATGGTGATATGCCGCAAATATTCTCCGGCAGCCTGTCTTTGACGTAACTCATCTGCAAATTTCAGGGCGGCAACCATGTCGCCTGATTGAAATTCCTTGCATTGAGACATTTTTATTTGGTTATGGATTTCTATCCAGAATACAGCAAACATGTTGACCTCCCTTCCTTAAGATAAAAAACAATAGAAGCAGGGATGGAATATCCCTGAACTCCTGAATATGCTGACGTTGTCATGCTGTACTTGCCTGACCGCCAGCCCCGGTAAATTCCGGGAAATATATGAAGCTGTTGATAAAGATGTTTCCGTGATTACTTGCCAACCACGACCGCTTGCGCGGGTTTCACTGCTGAGCCTGCTGAAACATATCCAGCAGAAGGTAAAACAAAAAAGCCCGAAGCTTTTAAGGGCATCCGGGCTTTTCAGCTTGGGGTAAGTGGGAGCTGGTTTTAACTTGCTCCCGCTACCTGAAGGTTTTCCCTTCGGATGCGGCTATACGGTGTTGAATACGCTTTAAAACTGATTGACTGGGACTGCTCGTTGCGAATATGTTTGCTGCGGCGGTTGATATTGCCAATGCCGTTGCTAATATCGTTATCAACGCGCGTATTCAGGTTCGTATTCAACTTATTAATAATGCTTGCAGCACGGCTATACATTGCGACGACAATTTGTGCCACGCCCACATCGATTGTTAGTGTTACCGGCAGGGCACACGCTGACGCCAAGCCCTGCGCTGTTGGGCGCATGCTTTGTTTCAGTTGTGGGAGCCAGGTAGTCTTCACTATCAATCCTAAAAAATTAGCGGCCAAATGCCGGAAATGTCTTGTATGTTGGAGCCGTTTATGCTTACTACATGTGATGATTTGATCTTGCCATAGTTAATTAAAAAAATCTAGCTTGTCATGGCGAAATAATGGTATTCAATGTTGTTTTTATGCGGCATCCGCAAAACGCATGCAAGTCCTGTATCATCGCAGCCGTCGAAGTGAGGTTCGATCATGCCCAATATACATACCGAAACACCGAATTCATCAGCACCACATCAGCGTATTAAAGCTGAGATGCGTATCCGCGAATTAATGGCGGAAAACAAGATACGCTCGGTGTCTGCTCTGCATCGTTTGCTGATAGCCAAACGGGTGACGGTCTCGCATTCCCAGTTGTTGCGTATTGTTGATAACAAGGCAGAACACTGGAAAGTGGAATTCATTGAAGCTTTTGCCGAGTTGTTTAATTGTTCGGTGCAGCAACTGTTCAGGTTTGAGCTGGTCAGACAAACTGATGCCAGTAATATGCAGCCTGGTGACGGAGTCAATCAGCAATCAGCTGATTGAACCTTGGTATCCCGGCATGCAAATCAACATTTAAAGACGCGATGCTGCCAGTTTGGCCAAGTCCAGCAATTGTGCATCGCTCAGATTGGCTTTGCCTGCTTTATTCCATCCCATGGATTGTATCCAGACTGCCTTGCCACTCTTTTTAAACACCACGTAGGGAATGGGGGAACCAGGCTTGGTCTGAAATGCATCCGAACCCAGTCCGCTGATGCTGCTGCCAAACTTGCCATATTGCTTGTTCCAGAAATCAAACATTGAGGCATCTTGTATCATCACCATGGTGATCAGTTTTTTGTCGGTGTTGGCAAAGTTAAGTTCGCCACCCGCACCCTTGGCCGGGTCTTTGGCAACTGATTGCACACCAGTTAATCCTGTCGTTTTTTCTATGTCTGCTGTGGTCAGTAAGTCGGCAGCTGTGGCGGTGCAACTCAGTGCCAATAGTAACAGGCTAACGAAAAGTGATTTCAGGTGCACGGTCATGGTATTCCCTTTCAAGTAGCGAGACGTGAAGAGCAAGTTCTATAGTGTAATCAAAATTGAATTGTTTTTTCTGCATCCTAACATAGGCTATCAGCATCAACTGGAATTTGATTTCAGTTCATGAAGCCGTCATAAAAAAAGTGTATAGTACTCATAGCTGCTGTACATGCAACCGATATGCATGATGGCAGTGAGGTGGGCCTTGTTCGTGTTCAAACGAACAAGCCACCGTCCGGATACCTGATTTTGACGTGAAAGCATTAGTCTGCTTTCACGTTTTTATTTGTGCGTGGCATATTGCTCGCGGAAATTGCCCGGGCTGGTGCCTGTCCATTCCTTGAACGCATGATTGAACGTGCTTTGTTCCTGATAACCGAGCAGGAAGGCAATATCAGTCAGGCTGTACTCTGATGTCTGTAGGTAATCTTCCGCCAATTCCTTTCGAACATTATCCAGCAATTGCTGGAAGCTGATGCCAGCTTCACTAAGCTTGCGTTGCAGTGTGCGCTGGCTTAGCGCGAGCTCTTGCGCAATCAGCGGCAGTCTGGCCTGGTCTTGCGCCAGTTTGCTGGCAATGGCTGCACGTACCAATGCAACGACGCCGCTTTCAGTTTGTAAACGCCGCTTTTCCCTGAGTAAATGTTCTGCATGCTGCTGTAATACCGGGTACATGCTGACATCAGTATTCGGCACCTGCCAATCCAGCAAGGCTGTCGGGAAGCGAGCGCAATTCAAGTCAGCATCAAAATGCACGTCTGGCCCAAATACTCTGTGGTACTCATCCAGTTTGCCGGGTGAGGCATGCATAAAAAGAACCGGGACATACGGCAAAGTGGATCCGGCAAACCAGTTACCAAATATGCGAACGCCAGCGAAGACACTTTCTACCAGATGTCTGCTGGCATGTGGGAAATGGCTATGCCATTGATATTCTGTCAGATCGGCATCCGTCACCAGGCTGGAACGACCCAGATCATGCGCCAGGCTTTCATACCGCATGGTGTGCTGGAAGGCTTGCCCAAAATCCTTACAGCTCATGAGTATCATGCCGTACACATTATAGGTACCCAGCTTGACACGCTCGCCGGTATGCAAGCCAAAAAAAGGGTCGTCGCTAAGCAGGGCAGCTGCATCCAGCAATTTTACATAGTCTGTCGCAGCTATCGATTCACGCATATGTGTCAGCGCATTCTCATCCATACCTGCCAGTGTCGCCAAACTGCGCAGGCACAAACCATGTTCTCCGGCCAAATCCAGCAAAGGTTGCAGGTATGCAGCGGCAACACGTCCAGATGACGTATTGCCCAGATGCATAGTGCTGGCGTGATTTGGCATATTAAAACAAAACCCCTGTCATGAATGCACAAGACATTCGTTGAATGCTTGCTTAAGCTGGAAACCCTGCTTGTGAGTCAACAGACGATGCAACAAGTATACCAATTGAAACTTAAATGGAAGAGTAAAAATGCGACGTTGGAATGGCTGGGGGGACGACAGTATCACATTTGCCTTGAATGCAGATGCACTGGAATTTTTGCGTGACCGCATAGGCATGGGCGTTGTACCGACTGACGCAAAGCTGAATCAGCTTTGCCAGCAAGTACCAGTAAGCAGGCTGCTTGAGCACGCCCTGATTGATACCAGTCCAGAGATTCGCCTGCGACACAGCAGCGGACAGAGCGTACCAGACTGGTTAAAAATGCGTTACGGTAAAATACAGCCCTTCCCCGATGGCGTCGCCTACCCGGAAAGCAGTGAAGAACTACGTACGCTGCTGAATTATGCAAGCCTGCACAATATCACCCTGATCCCCTACGGTGGTGGTACCAGTGTTGTCGGCCATCTGCAAGTCATCGCGAATGATTATCCGGTACTGAGTGTAGACATGTCACGCTTGTGCGGCCTGCTTGACCTGGATAAAGAAGCGCAACTGGCACGCTTTGGTGCTGGCACATTCGGCCCTGATATTGAGGCGCAACTGCGCGCGCATGGGTATACCCTCGGGCATTTCCCACAATCGTTTGAATATTCCACCTTGGGTGGATGGGTGGTTACACGTTCTTCCGGGCAGCAATCCCTGGGATATGGCCGCATAGAAAACCTGTTTGCCGGTGGCAGGGTGGAAACACCGCAAGGGCGATTGGATATCCGCTCATTTCCTGCTTCGGCAGCCGGGCCGGATTTGCGTGAAATCCTGCTGGGTTCTGAAGGGCGCATGGGCATATTGACAGAAGCCACGGTACGCATACGTCCTTTACCGGCATGTGAAGAATTTCATGCCGTCTTTTTTCCTGACTGGGATGCAGCACAATCAGCCATCAGGGCCATTGTACAGGCCGACCCCGGTTTATCCATGCTGCGCTTGTCCAATGCTACCGAAACGCTGACCAGCCTGACATTGGCAAGCCACAAAAAAATGATAGGCGTGCTGGAGGCTTATCTGCGCCTGCGTGGCTACGGATCAGAAAAATGCCTGCTGTTGCTAGGAGCCAGTGGCGACGCCGCACATGTGCGACATGTCATTAAATCGGCAATAAAAATTGCACAACGCTGGCAAGGTGTACATGTTGGCCGTCGTATGGGCGAAAAATGGAAGCAGGGGCGTTTCAAGAATGTTTATCTGCGCAATAGCCTATGGGAGCAAGGCTATGTCGTGGACACAGTAGAAACTGCCTGCGACTGGCCCAAAGTCAAAGGCATGATGCTGGGTATGGAGCAGGCAGGCAAAGACGTTATGGATAGCGAAAATGAGAAGCCACATGTATATACCCATTTGTCCCACCTGTATGCGCAGGGGGCCAGCGTCTATACCACCTTCGTCTATCGGCTGAGTGGTGATTTTGATCGCGATCTGGCGCGCTGGTACAAACTTAAAACCGCCGTCTCCAAATTCATCGTGTCTCATGGTGGCACCATCAGTCATCAACATGGCGTTGGTCACGATCATGCTCCTTATCTTGCTGCAGAAAAGGGTGTGTTGGGCATGTCCAGTATGCGTCAACTGTACCAGCATTTTGATCCGCAAGGCATCATGAATCCAGGCAAACTATTGCCGACAGAAAAAGCCTTGCCATGAAAGCAGAAGACAGTAAACAAGACAGGCAAGCCGACCATATCGCGGACTTGTTGGGCGAAGACTGGGATGTGCTGGTGATAGGTGGCGGCATTACCGGTGCTGGCATTTTGCTGGAAGCAGCAAGACGAGGCTGGAAGGCTTTGCTGGTCGAGCAAAAAGATTTTGCCTGGGGTACGTCAAGCCGTTCTTCCAAGCTGGTGCATGGTGGGCTGCGCTATATGCAGCAAGGAAAAATGGGACTGACGCTGGATTCTGTCCGCGAAAGACAACTGCTTTTACAATCGCTTGCAGGCCTGGTTGACCCGCAAAGTTTTGCTTTTGCCCATTACAAAGGGCGCAAGCCTGGGCGCTGGCTGTTTTCTTTCGGGTTGGCCATTTATGACTGGATGGCAGGCAGACACGGACAAAAAAATACCCATCGTTACCACCAGTCACAAGACTTTTTGATGCTGGCACCGCATATTGAGCGTCGTGAACTGCTGGGGGGCTTGTGCTATCAAGATGCCAAAACCGATGATGCACGTCTGGTATTACGGGTCTTGCAAGGAGCCAGCGCAAAAGGCGCGCAAGCATTGAATTATGTATGTGTCGAAAATATCTTGTATCGTGATGACCACGCTTACGGCGCATCATTGATCGATGCACGCGACAAGCGGCGGTATGAAGTAAAGGCGAAAGTCATCATCAATGCGACTGGTGCATGGGCCGACAAGCTGTCCCCGCAACAAACGCCAGCTTGCACATTGCGCCCCTTGCGCGGCAGTCATCTGCTGTTGTCCGCCTGGCGCTTGCCTGTGGCGCAAGCCATCAGTTTCATGCATCCGCACGATGGCAGGCCAGTATTTGCCTACCCATGGGAAGGTATCAGCCTGGTGGGTACCACCGATGTTGACCACCGTGACGGTTTGAAGACCGAAGCAAGCATGACAGCAGAAGAGGTCAGTTACCTGATGCAGGCACTGGATTTCCAGTTCCCGCAATTGCAGATCACACAGGACGATGTGATTTCCTGCTACGCTGGCGTACGCCCTGTCATTGATGGTGGCAAGGCAGACCCATCGAAAGAAGGGCGTGACCATGCCATATGGCTGGATAAGGGATTATTGACCGTCACCGGCGGCAAGCTGACGACCTTTCACCTGATCGCGCTGGATGTTATGAAAAAAATTACACCTTTGCTTCCAGTGTCGACATCTGGTGTCACAGACATCGCTTTATTTCCTGACACACTCACCTTGCCCAACGATATACGGCTGGACAAAACAAAGAAGATGCGCCTGCAAGGGCATTATGGGGCTTTGGCCACTGCCGTATTGACCGCAGCAAGGGCCGGGGAGTTGGAATACATACCTGGCACCCTGACCATGTGGGTAGAGTTACGTTGGGCTGCACGTTGCGAAGCCGTTGTGCACCTGGAAGACTTGCTGTTGCGCAGAACCCGCATAGGTCTGCTGTTACATCAAGGTGGGCTGGCCTTGTTGCCACGTATCAGGTTAATCTGTCAGCCGGAATTACAATGGCATGATGCACGCTGGGACGCAGAGCAGGCGGATTATCTGCAACTATGGAACAGGTATCATGCATTACCAGCCAGCAGTACGCAAAGTTTTACTGACATCAACACAAAAGATCAATGTCCGAACAAACAATTTTAGCCATAGACAATGGTACTCAGAGCGTCCGGGCCATCCTGTTTGATTTGCGCGGCAATATCGTTGCCAAATCACAGGTGCCGCTGAATGCCTATTTTTCGGCGCATCCCGGGTGGGCTGAACATCACCCTGAAGATTTTTGGCAGGCAGTATGCCTTGCCTGCCAGCGCTTGTGGCAAATGCCAGGTATTGCGCCAGCCAATGTGCTGGGCGTAGCAGTGACTACACAGCGCGCTACAGTGATCAATCTGGATAAGCATGGGCAGCCCCTGCGCCCGGCCATGACGTGGTTGGATCAAAGACGTACCGACATAGTGCCTGCCGTGAATCCCCTGTGGCTTACCGCTTTCAAACTCGCCGGGGTTGCCAGCACCATTAATTTTTTCAGAAGCGAGGCAGAAGCCAACTGGATCAAGGCCCATCAACCAGAAATTTGGGACAAGACAGATAAATACCTGATGCTGTCAGGCTATCTGAACCATCGTCTGTCTGGCAATTTTATCGATTCCGCAGGCTCGCAAGTCGGCTATATTCCTTTTGACTACAAAGCCCTTAAATGGGCTGGCAAGCTCGACTGGAAGTGGCAGGCACTGGCGGTCAGGCGAGAAACCTTGCCCGAACTGGTAGCGCCCGGCACCGTCATGGGCCATATCACCGAAGCCGCCGCTGCCGCAACCGGCATACTTGCCGGCACACCTTTGTTAGCGGCAGCTGCCGACAAGGCATGCGAAGTTATTGGTGCTGGTTGCCAGCAGCCAAACATAGGCTGCCTTAGCTATGGCACGACAGCCACCATCAACACCACCAGCAAAAAATATTTGGAAGTCACACCCTTCATACCGCCTTACCCGGCAGCGATTCCCAATTTCTATAGCACCGAAGTACAGATTTTCCGTGGCTATTGGATGGTCAACTGGTTCAAGGAACAATTCGGTCATCACGAGCAATTGCAGGCAACAGAGCAGGGCATCGCCCCCGAAGCGCTGTTCGATGAACTGGTGAATGCCGTACCACCAGGCTCGATGGGCCTGATGCTGCAACCGTACTGGTCACCAGGCATCAAGATACCGGGGGCAGAAGCCAAAGGAGCCATCATCGGTTTTGGTGACGTGCACACCCGTGCCCATATGTACCGCGCCATACTGGAAGGGTTGGCCTATGCCCTGCGCGAAGGCAAAGAACGTATAGAAAAACGTAGCGGTGTCGCCATTACCGAATTGCGCATTTCTGGTGGAGGCTCACAAAGCGACGCAGCCATGCAGCTCACTGCCGATATTTTTGGCTTGCCGACTTCACGTCCGCACGTCTATGAAACCTCTGGTCTGGGGGCTGCAATTGATGCAGCAGTAGGCTTGGGCCTGCATCCGAATTTTGATGTCGCCATCAAGGAAATGACACGCATAGGCAAAACGTTCGAGCCGATTGCCCACCACCATCACATCTACAACGAGCTATACCATCGCGTGTACCAAAAAATGTACACCCGCCTGCAACCTTTGTATAAAGAGATACAGCAAATTACCGGCTACCCCAAAATGCATTGATATGGCATGGGAGCATGGTTTGCTGTTGGATGGATTTATTGGGTTGGGTAGGTGCAGGTTTTACACATTAAAGACTTTTGCCCATAACTAGAGACATTACCTATGAGTAAAATTGATTTAGAGTTTCTGGATGAAATTTTTCATCGGGCTAAAGTAGAGTCAGAAATTCCAGGACATCAAGTTCATGTAGTGGAATTATTGCAACTATATTTGGTATGCAAACCAGAACACGCCAGTGCTTGGGCGATTTACGGCGAGGCATTACGCGAACTTGGCAGGCATAATGAGGGCTTAAGCGCGTTAACACAAGCTTATGAACTTGCTCCGCAAGGTTACAAGGGATTCATTGCAATGCAAATTGGTGTTCTTATCAAGGATTACCGCTCTCCCAAAGAAGCGGATGCTTGGTTTGACATAGGCACCAAGTGTTTGGGGCATAACTCGGGTTGGCCTTGGGTCATAAAAGGGGAAAATTTAGTTTCTCTAGGTAAGTTTGATGAGGCAATTACATGCTTTGAGACTGCGCAATTTGGTGGGCACGATCAAAAAGATGAGGCTCTATTTAATTTAGGGCTAGCTTACCGAGCCACGGGAGACTACAAAAAAGCAATTCTTTGCTTTGAGAATGCAATACAAATCACTCCAAATTATGAAGATGCAATAAATGCGTTAGAGGGCTTGAATGGATTGGATGAAACACTGAAGTTGGCATTGGAGTTACGAAAAATTATTAACCAAGTTCATTAATGAAGGTTGCAAACCTTCCCGAGTCTCAAAAGATAAAATCACGAAGAAGAAATGCTAAAAATAAAGCGCTAATGGATTTAATTATGTTACCTAACGAATCGCAGTTGGGCGATATTGAGTCTGATTTATGGGCGGAAATGAAGATTTTTGATAATGAACAATTATGTACTGAGTTAAATGGGCAGGACATAATGAGGCAATTTGCTGCTGCGAAGCAGCTTCAGTTGAGTGGAGCAACTAATGAGGTCTTCAAGTTTCTTATTGATCTTCTGAAGGACGTAAATAGTTCACGTCGAAAGGTGGCAGCATTTTGCTTGGGCCAGTTAGGTACGCCTGATCGTCCTTTTGCTGATGAGACTGTCCCGTTATTGATTGAGGTAGTAAAGAGTGATGCTGAATCGAACGTCAAGGCTGAAGCAATTACAGCACTTGGTTATCTTGGTGACTATCGAAGTATCGATTGTTTGATAAGCGCAGCAAATGAAAAAGATACAGGAATGCGAATTTCCGTTGCTTTTGCTCTAGGGAATATTCGTGATAAAAAATGTCTTGGTCCATTGCTAATGTTGACAAATGATGCTGATCTTGAGGTGGTTTCTTGGGCCGTTTTAGGCTTAAAACTCCTTGATGTCGATTCCTGTGCTGTGCGAGATCGTTTTTTTGAATTGGCTGTATCCTAAGGACGATGAGATATCGGAAGAGGCGATTTGTGCTCTCGCAGGGTGGCACGATTTACGTGTATTGCCTGCAATAATCGATAAGCTTAGCCAATATGAAATAAGTATCGCTGTTTTTGAAGCGGCGGGTAATTTGGGGGATAAAAGACTGCTGCCTGTATTAAGTGAGTTACTTAATGATTTTGGGGAAGATTCACCGATTCCTCTTAAGCAAGCTATTTTGAAGCTTGAAGCGATAGAAAATCGAATTTAATTGTAGTATCTTCGATTTGATCTAATTTCAGAAAATCTGACCAAAAAGGCGAGGCTACCTGACGCCCCAGACCAGCCAGAGCTTCAGCTATGACGCCGTTGCTAACCGCAGCACCAAGACAAATAAAATGGCCTGAAAAAAAGTGGAGAAGAATGATCGAAAAGGGAATGGAAATAAGAGGGATGATTGTTGATGACGGCACCACACAAGAATAAAGAATTTTCTCTATCTTTAAGGATGACGCATCCTGAGCTAGATTTATTGGTATTTTCTGATCTTATTGGACTGATTCCATGGAAGTGGAATACTGCCGGGGAAGTAAGAAAAACTAAAGACGGCAGATTGTTGGGTGGAGTACACAAACAGTCTTTTTGTACATGCACATTAGATTTTGATCAGGATGATACTTTGGAGGCTGCCATCAATCGAACGCTTGACCTACTGGAGTCGAAAAAGAGCGACATTGTTAAAATGACGTCTTCCGGTGGTCAAATGAACTTTTTTATTGGATGGTTTTTTGAAGGGACTGCTGGATTAATCTTTGATTGGCAAATCCTTCGCAGGATTTCTGATTTAGAGATTTCTATTCAATTGGATGCATATGGCGCATTTTTAAAGTAATGCATCATGTAAATACCGTTGACGCGATAGTGTAATAATTTGCGGGCGCGTGGCACACCTCGCTCCCATCGTATTTTCTCCCGAATTGGCATCGTCCGATTTTTGCGAGATTGAGCAGACTTTTTTTCACTTTGCCGTCATGGCATTTAGTGTGCCCAGCCTCACTTAAATCATACCGACAATAAATTGTCCTCATGTTGAATGCTGTGTGAAAAAGAGAGGGGCATGACGCCCCCGAACGATATGATGATTGACTGCCTATTGACCTTTGATGTTGGTACTACCAAAAAAGTTTGAGGACGAGCCAGGCGTGATCCGGATGAGAGGGGAGGATCACACCCAGGCTGTCCTCAAACCCAGTTTCTCATCAGGCCGACTGCCAGGCCTTCCAGAGCAAAATCTTCTTCGGTATCGCCAACCCTGATGATGGGATAATCGGGGTTTTCTGGCATCAGTTCGATCAGGTCGCCGGTTTTCTTGTAGCGTTTTACAGTCACATCGTCGCCCAGGCGGGCGACAACGATTTGGCCATTGCGGGCAGTGTCGGTTTTCTTTACTGCCAGTAAATCGCCATCAAGTATGCCGGCATCGCGCATGGACATGCCGCGTACTTTCAGCAAAAAGTCAGGCTTGGCAGAGAACAGGGCGGGGTCCACATGGTAGGTGGATTCTATATGTTCGCTGGCCAGTATGGGGGAGCCGGCAGCGACACGGCCAACCAGTGGCAGGCTTAGTTGCATCAGTGCCGGATGTGGCAGGGCCATCTGTATGCCGGGGATGTGGCTGGATAGTTCGGATTCCAGCAGGCGTATGCCACGCGAGGTGCCAGCGGCGATCTCGATCACACCTTTGCGCGCCAGTGCTTGCAAATGTTCTTCTGCGGCATTGGTGGAGCGGAATCCCAGTTCTGCGGCGATTTCTGCACGGGTAGGGGGAAATCCGGTGTTTTGGATGGCGTCCTTGATCAGGTTAAGGATTTGTTCCTGGCGGGCAGTAAGTTTTAGCATGGTGATTTCTAATGTGAATGTGCTGTATAGGCAAGCAGTCTGTATTTTTATACAGTAAAGCTGAATATGCAAGTCAAAATCCGCAAAGAGCAGCAAAAATGTGAAAAATTACGTCATTCAAACAGGCAAATGGTGGCTTTGCCTGGCTAAGTCACTGATCTAATTGATCAAAATGAAAAACTGGGTTATTATTGTCGGCTTTCCTCTTCCCGCACTCGTCTTGACGCCGAGGCGGGCTATTTTTATTGTCCACAAGGAGAATATATGCGTCATTATGAAATCGTATTTATCGTACATCCCGATCAGAGCGAGCAAGTTCCTGCAATGATCGAACGCTACAAGGCAAGTGTTGTAGCTCGTGGTGGTCAAATCCATCGCGTTGAAGACTGGGGCCGTCGTCAATTGGCTTACATGATTCAAAAACTGGCGAAAGCGCACTATGTTTGCTTGAACATTGAATGCGATGCTGAAACTCTGCTCGAGTTGGAAACAGCATTCAAATTCAATGATGCTGTCTTGCGTCACCTGACAGTCAAACTGAAAAAAGCAGAAACAACACCTTCTCCAATGATGAAAGCTGTTCAGAAGGAAGATGCTGCAAAAGCGCAACGTGTTGAAGCGCCTGCTGCTTAATTATTCATTGACAGAGGTCGTGTAAAAAATAGTGAATCAGCTGAAGCTTGTAGCCCGGATCGTAGAGAAAACCGCATTGCGGTACACACCGGCCGGTATACCGATAGCTTCTGCGACATTGATGCACAGTTCGGAAACTCGTGAGGCGAACACAGTTCGACAGGTTGAGTTTGAAATTTCAGCGGTAGCGGCAGGGGAGATTTCCCGCCAATTCAATGAAATTGCTCTGGATGTGCCGGTGGAATTTACTGGTTTTTTAGCACGCAAAAATCGCAATAGCAAAAGTCTCGTTTTTCATGTCACTGAATTCGGGACACCTTTACTAGATTAGGAGCCAAAAATGGCATTCGGTAAAAAATTCGACAAAAGCAAATTGAAGCAAAAGCGTCAGCAACAAAATCCTTTGTTCAAGCGCAAAAAATTCTGCCGTTTCACTGCGGCACATGTAGAAAAAGTTGACTACAAAGACATCGACACACTGAAAGACTTCGTGCAAGAAAACGGCAAAATCATGCCTGCACGTCTGACAGGTACTAAAGCGTTGTACCAACGTCAAGTTGATACAGCAATCAAACGTGCACGTTACCTCGCGTTGCTGCCATACACTGATTTGCACACAGCGTAATTGACGACAAGGTAAAGGAGAAAAATATGCAAGTTATTCTGTTGGATAAAGTCGTTAATCTCGGCAATCTGGGTGATGTAGTTCGTGTAAAAGACGGCTATGCCCGTAACTTTTTGATTCCTCAACGTATGGCTCGTCGTGCTACGACAGCTGCTGTTGCTGAATTCGAAGCAAAACGCGCTGAACTGGAAAAAGCAGCAGCCGCCAAATTGGCAGCAGCACAAGCTCTGGGCGAAAAACTGTCTGGTTTGACAGTGCAAATCACCCAGAAATCTGGTGTTGATGGCCGTCTGTTCGGTTCCGTTACTAACTCTGACATCGCTGAAGCCCTGACAAAACAAGGTTTTGCGGTTGAAAAAGCACAAGTACGTTTGCCACAAGGTCCTTTGAAGATCGCTGGCGATCACAGTGTTTCCGTTGCATTGCATACGGACGTAGTTGTTGACGTTATCGTTTCTGTATTGGGCGAGCACGCTTAATTTGCTTTTTGCAAATTGCTGAAGAAAAAGCCGGGAAATCCCGGCTTTTTTGTTGTGTGGGGGATGTTTTTTCTTGTTTTGTTGCTTTGGTGGTGTTTGTCACAATCTTGTCACAATCTTGTCACAAACAAGCCTATTTCCCTCACGTTGTATTGTCTGGCAATTTGATTTAACGGTTATAATGCGCGCCATGAAAGCTGGTTCTGATCCTCAAGTTGACGCGATACGCGTCCCCCCTCATTCCATAGAAGCAGAGCAATCTGTCCTGGGAGGCTTGTTGCTTGACAATGCCGCCTGGGATCGTATTGCCGACTTTATCAGCGAAGAAGATTTTTATCGCTATGACCACCGCATCATTTTTCAATGCATGGTCAAACTCATCAATGCCTCCCGCCCTGCCGACGTGATTACCGTGTTCGAAGCCCTGAATGGCATGAACAAGGCAGAGGATGCCGGTGGCCTGAGTTACTTGAATGCCCTGGCCCAAAATACGCCTTCCGCCGCGAATATCCGTCGCTATGCCGAAATCGTGCGTGACCGTGGTGTGCTGCGCAAGCTGATCACAGTGTCCGATGAAATTGCTGGCAATGCCTTTAACCCGCAGGGTAAAGAAGTCAAGCAAATGCTGGACGAGGCTGAATCCAAGATTTTTGCCATCGCCGAAGAGGGGGCCCGTGGTGCCCAGGGCTTCCAGGCTATCCAGCCTTTGCTGACCCAGGTGGTAGAGCGAATTGATGAGTTGTATAACCGCGACAATCAAAACGATATTACCGGTGTGCCTACCGGTTTTGCTGATCTGGATAAAATGACCTCTGGTCTGCAGCCTGGTGACTTGATCATTGTTGCCGGTCGCCCATCCATGGGCAAGACTGCGTTTTCGCTGAATATCGGTGAAAACGTGGCGATCGACAGTGGTTTGCCGGTTGCCGTGTTTTCCATGGAGATGGGTGGCGCCCAGCTGGCCATGCGTATGCTGGGTTCGGTAGGGCGTCTGGATCAAAGCCGTCTGCGCGTCGGTAAGTTGACGGATGAAGACTGGCCGCGCCTGACGCATGCCATCCAGAAAATGAATGATGCGCAGCTGTACATCGATGAAACCCCGGCGTTGAGCTCGATAGAATTGCGCGCCCGTTCGCGTCGTCTGGCCAGGCAGTGCGGCAAGCTGGGTCTGGTGATTGTCGATTACTTGCAACTGATGTCAGCCAACTCTGCCGGTGAAAACCGTGCGACCGAGATTTCTGAAATTTCCCGGAATCTGAAGGGCTTGGCGAAAGAATTGCATTGCCCGGTGATTGCTTTGTCACAGTTGAACCGCTCGCTGGAACAGCGCCCGAACAAACGTCCCGTCATGTCCGATCTGCGCGAATCCGGCGCGATTGAGCAAGATGCCGACGTCATCATGTTTATTTACCGCGACCAGGTTTATAACCCTGATTCGCCGGACAAGGGTACGGCAGAAATTATTATTGGTAAGCAGCGTAATGGCCCGATTGGCAGTGTGCGTCTGACCTTCCTGGGTGAATACACCAAGTTTGATAACTATGTGGGTAACCTGTCGATTTACGGTGATAACGAATAAGTTTTAATGTCAGGAATTTCGTTTTAGTAGTTAGTGGTGGATGCAGCAAAGTCTGAAACAGTGAAAGTGGTATCAGCAGCACAACCACGTTGTCTGGTCCCAGATGTTGTTTTTATTTGTTTGCATTTGCCTGAGCAATTCTAGAAATCTTCTATTTTCAGTGAGAATAAAATGTTTGGACGCTTGATGCCCACTGAGGGCAAATTTTTTGAACTCTTCAACCAGCACGCCGAGTTATGTGTCAAAGGCTCCAAGGAGATGGTTGCCCTGATGAAGAATTTTGACGATCTGGAAAATCGCGTGCATGCGATTGAAGGCATCGAAAAACAGGCTGATACCGTCACCTATAACACGATAGAGTTGTTGCATAAAACCTTCATCACACCGATTGACCGTGACGATATCCACAAGCTGATCACCCGCATGGATGACATTCTGGATTTGCTGGAAGATGCAGCACAAACGATCTCCCTGTACGACATCCGCGAAATCACACCAGAAGCCAAGCGCCTGGCCGAGCTTTGCCTGGCTTGTTCGGAAAAAGTCAAAGCGGCGGTTGCCTTGCTACACAGCATGGACAATTCTCGCGAGATCCTGGCAATTTGCGAAGAAATCGATCGTCTTGAGTCTGATGCCGATCACGTCATGCGTGCTGCCATGTCCAAATTGTTCCGTGACGAACCGGATGTCCGTAACCTGATCAAGCTGAAAGCCATTTACGAGATCCTGGAAACAGTCACGGATCGTTGCGAAGATGTGGCCAACATCATCGAAGGCATTATTGTTGAAAACGCCTGATTGCGGCTTACCCCAACAGTAAAGCGCAAGCGGCCCGTGCCTGCCTGTGCGCTCTCAGCAATTATTGATGTATTTATTAAAACTCCCGCTTGAGCGGGAGTATGCAAAGTTGAGTTAATCTTATGCAGAACACCGTACATATCAGCATTTATGTCATCGCCTCTCTGGTGGTGCTGGCTTTGCTGTTTGATTTTATGAATGGCTTCCACGATGCTGCCAACGCGATTGCAACAGTGGTATCGACAGGCGTCTTAAAGCCACAGACTGCGGTTGCCATGGCAGCCCTGTTCAACGTGATAGCCGTTTTCTTCTTTCAGCTAAAGGTGGCCTCCACCGTCGGCAAGGGGACGATAGAACCAGCCATGATTGATCATTATGTGGTCTTTGGCGCATTGGTAGGGGCTATTTTCTGGAATCTGGTTACCTGGTATTTTGGTATTCCTTCGTCTTCTTCCCATGCGCTGATCGGTGGCCTGGTTGGTGCAGCGGTTGCCAAGGCAGGTACCGGTGCGCTGGTATCTTCTGGTTTAATCAAAACCATTGTCTTCATTGTCGTATCCCCGTTATTGGGCTTTATTTTGGGCTCGCTCATGATGTTGCTGGTTTCCTGGCTATTTGTGCGTTCAACACCTAGGAAGGTGGATAAATGGTTCCGTCGCCTGCAATTGATATCGGCTTCCATGTACAGCCTTGGACACGGCGGCAATGATGCGCAAAAGACCATGGGTATTATCTGGATGTTGCTGATCGCAGGCGGTTATTCTTCTGGTTCTGATCCCTTACCTTGGTGGGTTATCCTGTCTTGCTATACGGCAATCGGTATGGGTACTTTGTTTGGTGGCTGGCGTATTGTGAAGACGATGGGCCAAAGGATCACCAAATTGAAGCCGGTGGGTGGTTTCTGTGCTGAAACTGGCGGTGCCATTACCTTGTTTATTGCGACAGCCATGGGTGTACCAGTGTCAACCACACATACCATTACTGGGGCGATTGTTGGTGTTGGTTCAGCGCAAAAAATGTCGGCAGTGCGCTGGGGTGTTGCAGGTAATATTGTCTGGGCCTGGATATTGACCATACCAGCATCGGCTTTTGTTGCAGCTATCGCCTGGTGGATAGGTAGGCAAATCCTGTAATTTCAGTGCCTTTGCAAGTATGAAAAAAAGCGCCCAATTTTTATTTGGGCGCTTTTTTTCGTTGTGGGCAGCCTTTTTAAAAGGCTTACATTTGTTTGAACAAATGTACAAAGCTGCGACTAACTTCCAGTTTTTCCGTCAAGCCCTTAATCTGCACCAGATGACGTCCGCGCAGATCGCGGATCACGCCAGAAATTGCTTTTGCATTTACCAGAGTGGAGCGGTGTATCTGCCAGAACAGGGCAGGGTCCAGTTCGTCTGCCAGGTCGCGCACGGGCTTGCGTATCAGTGCTTCATAGGTGGCTGTTTGCACCCGGGTATATTTTTCGTCGGACTGAAAAAACAGGATTTCTTCCACGGGTATCAGACGTAATTCCTGGCCTATGGATGCCTGTATCCACTGCAGGTAATTCGGTTTGGCGCTGATACCCATCTGCTTGGCCAGTTGCGACAGCATGCTGCTCATGTCGTTGGGCTGGCTTTGGCTGGATAGCCGCTGCTTCAACCTTTCCACAGTACGTGTCAGGCGATCAACATCGGCAGGTTTCAATACATAGTCAACTGCGCCGTGATCAAATGCCTGGATGGCGTACTGGTCGTAAGCGGTGATGAAGACGATGTGGGCTTTGTTGCCGATATCCCTGGCCGCTTCCAGGCCAGTCTTGACCGGCATGCGAATGTCCAGGAAAACCAGATCAGGCTGGTGTTTTTCTACCAGTTCGACGGCTTCTTCCCCATTTTTGGCTTCATCCAGAATTTCCAGTTCAGGCCAGACTTGTTCCAGGCGCGACTTTAACTGGTCGCGCATCAGTCTTTCATCATCGGCGAGTATCGCAGTTGGCATAGTTGTCACTAATTAGCTAATTCGTAAGGAATTTCTATGGTAACGCAAACGCCGCTAGGTTGATTGGGTGTAATGATCATTTGTGCTTTTTCTTTGTATATCAACTTCAGACGTTCACGAATATTCTGCAGACCCAGTCCGGTACCGTTGCTGGGCATGGCACCAAAACCCAGCCCGTCGTCGCTGACCGAAACGCGCAGCTTGTTGTGGGCAACTTCAGCATGAAAGCGTATGGTGCCGCCTTCAGCTTTGCATTCCAGCCCATGTTTGATGGCATTTTCGACCAGGGATTGCAACATCATCGGTGGGAAGGCGGCACTACGCAAGCCTTCAGGCATGATGAAATCGACATTCAGGCGCTCTTCCATACGCATTTTCAGCAATTCCAGATAAGACTTGATCATGTCTGCTTCACGGCCCAGATTGGTGATGCTGGCGTTTTCGCGCATTTGTGGCAAGACGGCACGCAAATACGCGATCAGGCTGCGTTGCATGGCGGCGGCGCGTGGTGGGTCGGTTTCTATCAGATGTTCGACCGAGGCCAGGGTGTTAAACAGAAAATGCGGTTCCACCTGGGCTTGCATCATCTGCATTTGTGCTTCACTGACCTGGCGCAGCAGGGATTCACGTTCGGCGGCCATGCCGGCTTCTTTGGCTTTTTCTTCGGCGCGGACTTTGCCGCCCATCAGGGCCTTCATGCCAAACAGACCAAAAACCAGCAGAACGACAAAGTTCTTGAACCATTTGGATGAAGTGCGCTTGTAGCTTCGCACTTCTTCATCTGCAGCATCGGCGACGGCATTGTTGATGTCTTCGCTGATTTCCTTGGCAACTTCTGCTGGCAATTTGATATGGATATCGTCGCGGCCTGCGACCGACGGTGCAGACGGAGGGGCTGGTGGAGCTGGCGGCGCCGATTCAACCGGTGGGGCAGGGGCGACAGGTTCTGTTCCCGGGGCGGTTGGCGCAACAGGAGGTGACGGGGTGTCGCTATCCTTGTTGATGCGGATACCGTTTTCATCTATTTCAATTTGTTTGCCTTTGCCACCGTCAGCATTGTTTTTGCGGATGTGGATGCCGGTATTGTCAATCTCGATATTGGTATCACCGTCAGTGACCTTGCTGGTTTTTTTGGGTTTCGCCGACGGGTTATTCTTTTTGACGATAATGCTTTCTTCTGACGTGAACAGCGCGTCCTGCAAAATGCCACCTGCAGCAATGGTCAGCACGGCAAACAGCAGAAATTTCCACCACGATAATTTGGTGACCCAGGCCGCTGTCTTGTCGAAGACTCTGCTCAGCAGAGCCATCATGTCGGCGATGAATTCTTTGAAATTTTGTGCGTTCGTATTGTTCATGATGCATTTCTTTAATGTCTTGTAGCGAGTATCTCAGGTCAATGCAGTGCTTGTGTGTGGGGGGAGCGCTGCTGGCTTGGGACTTTTTAGTTCATGCTTACACTTTAAGGAATTCATCTGGAAATGGATAGCAGCATGCGACAGTCTGCAAAATAGGCAGGACAGAACGAAGAAAGGGCCATTCAATATGGATAGGACTTACGCAAAACCGCCCCAGCTGCGTTGCAGCCCTAAAGTACCGTCTTCGTCGCTGACGGTGTAGTCGGGGTTTCAGGCAACGTGTTGCCTGCCGAGGTAACGAACATCCCTTGCAAGGGATGTTTCCTAAAGCGATAGCCTTGCCGGGACAATTTCGCGTAAGTCCTAATGGATTATTGAGTCATGGATAAAATGGCCCTGGTGCTTTTTTCGGGTGGGGTAAGGCAAGGCGCCAATCAAGTCGTGCCAGTTGACGTTGATTGGCCTATCTTGTTGCCAGCCATGCATGCAAATCATCGCGAGCCAAGGGCTTGGAGTACAGATAGCCCTGAGCGATATGACAGTCGTAGGAAAGCAGGGTATTGGCCTGCATCTCGCTTTCTACGCCTTCAGCAATAATTGACAGACCCAGGTTTTGACCAAGTTGGACAATCATTTTGGCGATACTGCCTTCACTTGAATTCTTCTGGATTTCATTGACAAAGGCGCGGTCAATTTTCAATTTGTCTACATCGAGTTTTTGCAGATGACTAAGTGAAGAGAAACCTGTGCCAAAATCATCGATGGATACACTCATACCTAGTTGCTTGATCTGGTGCAGGGTCTTGATCAGCAGTTCCGGGTCTTTCATGGCCATGGATTCGGTAATTTCCAATTCCAGGAAATTTGGCGGTGCGTTAGTATCTTCCAATGCCTTGTTCAGTGATTGCATGAACAACGGATGTGAAAACTGCACCTGTGACACATTGATCGCCATCTGGAAATTGGTATAGCCCAGGCTACGTAAATGCACCAGTTCAAGACAGGCAGTACGCAAGACCCATTCGCCAATGTCGACAATAAGGCCAGAATATTCAGCAATCGGGATGAACTGGTCAGGTGGGATAAAGCGGCCATCGTCAGTCTTCCAGCGCAGTAGCGCTTCAGCGCCCAATACGCGTCCATCGCGCATGTCAATTTGTGGCTGAAATACCAGGAATAATTTTTCATGCTCAAAGGCTGCCCGCAGGGCATGCATAAGCAAGACGCGCTCACGAATTTCCACCCCCATATTGCGGGTAAAATATTCGTAGCCGCCGCGCCGGTTCATCTTGGCGCGTTTTAATGCAATGTTGGTATCCTTGAGAGCCTCTGACCCATCGCCATCATACTCGTCCAGTTTGATCAGACCTATGGTGGCAGATAACTGCACTTCTTGTTGATCAACATCGAAAGGCGTAGTGAACAAGGTCAATATCTTGTCTGGATAAACCATGCTGTCTTCACCCAGCAAGGCAAAAGTGTCACTGCCGACCCTCGCCAACTGACAATGCTCGCCAAAGGTATTGGATAGCCTTTGGGCGACTGAATACAGTAATTGGTCGCCGAACTGATGGCCGAGGGCATCATTGGTTTCGGCAAAATGATCAATATCAATCAGTGACAGGGAACTATGACTTTTCAGGGAAGTCAGCAGGGTTTCATTCAGCGTCTGTAAGAGCTTGAGTCGATTCGCCAGGCCAGTCAGCGGGTCATAAAATGCATAATTATGCAGACGCGACGTCAGCATTACATTGTCCAGACCCACCGAGACATTACCGCAAAAAACACCCAGCAGGCGCTTGTCCATCTCGTTCAGATGCAGTCCGGTATTCAGGTAGAGGGTAAAATCTTTTTGCGCGACGTTGTTGAAATACAATGCCGTGATGTCGGCTTCAAACACACTTTGGCGCAATTCCAGCGAACGTTTGACGATATTTGTCGCAGCAGTATCAAGCTTATCCAGTGGTTGATTCAGTTTGTCTGCGTACATTGAAGTGGTTGCAATAATGCCTAACTCACCTTCTTCCTGTTGCTCGACGGGTGATTGCCTGGCGCAGACAAAGCCTTCGGTATTGAGACCCAGTAGACCACTTACCTGCACCAGTACGCCAGACGCAAAATTTTGCAAGCCTTGCAGTGCCATCAGTTCGGTGCTGGCATGGATGATCATTTCCAGGCCGCGACGGCTGGCGCTGATGGCGCAAATCTGCTCGTAAGAGCGAATTGCTGACGTGACTGCGGTGTACAGCTTGGTACGCGTCAGTTCGGATTTGGTTTTATAGTCATTGATGTCGTAATCACGAATCGCATCAATTTCTGGCGCATAGCCGGGTTGGCCGGTGCGCAATATGATCCTGACATCGGTCAGGCCCAGGGTTTTACGAATATGGCTGACCAGTTGCAGACCGGCGTCTTCCTGTTCCATGACCACATCCAGCAGGATAATGGCGATGTCAGTCTCGTTTTGCAGTATGTCACGTGCTTCTGCTGCTGAATAGGCATGCAGAAAGCTCAGCGCACGGTGCTGTATTTCAAGGCTGCCCAGCGCAAAGGTGGTGGCGGAATGCACATCCGGATCATCATCAATAATCATGATCCGCCAAGTCTGCATGGGCTTGGATGCCACCGAAGCTTCTTCGCTGTCTGGTTCCTCCAGGAAAACCAGATCATCTTCGGACGAGTGGATCGTTGAATTCATCTGTAATGCGGCTCCATGCTTGGCATATCTGTATGGTAAGGGCACTGCAAAATTTGTTCCTTGCGGAACTATGACACTAAATGTTGCGTCAGCCAAGCCTCAACCCTTCTCTTTGTAAGAATAAAACAAGATTTGCCCGAATAGGGAGAAAAATGCCTTGAATTTCCTGGGAATATGTAAAAAAAATTGAAATCCTCAACCGGGTTTCCATGAACTTGAATTCAGTGTCTGGCGCTTCGCTGGTAAAATGGGGTCAAATTTGTCTATTCACTTACTTTTCACATACCTATGTCAGGCAATACTTTCGGCACTTTGTTTACTGTTACCACCTTTGGCGAATCACATGGGCCCGCCATCGGTTGTGTTATTGACGGCTGCCCGCCGGGCATGGAGCTATCTGAAGCAGATATACAGCCAGAGCTTGACCGCCGTCGCCCTGGTACTTCGCGCCATGTGACGCAACGCCAGGAACCGGACACGGTAGAGATATTGTCCGGTGTGTATCAGGGTAAAACAACAGGCACGCCTATTGCATTGTTGATACGAAATCAAGATCAGCGTAGTAAGGATTACGGCAATATCACCGAAACCTTCCGTCCAGGTCACGCTGATTTCACTTATTGGAATAAATACGGCATTCGCGACCCACGCGGTGGTGGTCGTTCATCGGCACGTCTGACCGCACCAGTAGTGGGGGCTGGCGCGGTCGCAAAGAAATGGTTGCGCCAGCAATATGGAACGGTTTTTTATGGTGGTATGAGTCAATTGGGTGAGATTGATATTCCATTTGAATCCTGGGCCCATACGGCTAACAATCCTTTTTTTGCGCCAACGGCTGATGCCGTCCTGATGCAGCGCCTCGAAGATTATATGGATGCACTGAGAAAAGATGGGGATTCCATTGGGGCCAAAATTGATGTGGTTGCCAGCAAGGTGCCAGTAGGGCTGGGTGAACCCATTTACGACAAGCTGGATGCAGAAATCGCCTATGCCATGATGGGCATTAATGCCGTCAAAGGGGTGGAGATTGGTGCTGGATTCAGGTCGGTTGCGCAGCGTGGCTCGGTGCATGGTGATGAGCTGACGCCAGAAGGTTTTATTGGTAACAATGCCGGTGGCATTCTGGGCGGCATTTCCACCGGTCAGGACATTACGGTGTCAATCGCCATCAAGCCAACATCGTCCATTCGTACACCACGCCGCTCAATAGACAAGGATGGTAATCCGGTCATGGTCGAAACCTTTGGTCGCCACGACCCTTGCGTGGGGATACGGGCAACGCCGATTGCCGAATCCATGCTGGCACTGGTGTTGATGGATCATGCTTTGCGCCATCGTGCCCAATGCGCAGATGTGCGCTTGCCAGGCTGATCTTTCAGCCTGTATTGTACGTGGCGTGATCATGCCATTTGGTCGCTATTAGGCTGCCAAAAAACACCCGGACTACCCTTGGTCCGGGTAAGTGATATGCTGTAGTCAGGGACGAAAGTTCTGATGCGTGTGCAACATGTCTTGGTATTGTTTTGTGAGAAAACAATACCAAAATATTCACCGGAAATGTCCAGATTTCCATCAAAAGTCAGATGAAAATTTGGCGATTTAGTTCAAACCTGATTTTTATCTTGAAATTTTCATGCACCAATTTGGCGTGGCGCGTGGTTTTGCGTTGCACAATTGTGGCATAATCAAATGCAAAAAATGATGCAGTACGGATTAATGACCTATTTTCAGGCTTCAGATCATGCTTAAAACGCTTTACGACAAATTGTGGGAATCTCATGTAGTGCATTCCGAGGAGGATGGTACCGCCATTCTCTATATAGATCGGCATCTTTTGCACGAAGTAACCAGCCCTCAGGCTTTCGACGGCCTGAAACTGGCAGGTAGAAAACCATGGCGGCTGTCCGCCAATCTGGTTGTGGCAGATCATAATGTACCAACCACCAATCGTATAAATGGTATTGACGATCCCATTTCGCGCCTGCAAGTAGAGACGCTGGATGGTAATGCCAAAGAATATGGACTGACTTATTTCGGTATGGCTGACAAGCGTCAGGGTATCGTTCACGTTATCGGCCCTGAACAGGGCGCGACTTTGCCCGGTATGACCGTGGTCTGTGGCGATTCACATACCTCCACGCATGGTGCGTTTGCCTGCCTGGCGCATGGCATAGGTACGTCAGAAGTCGAACATGTGCTGGCAACCCAGACCCTGATCGCTAAAAAATCGAAGGCCATGCTGGTGCAGGTGGATGGTGCATTGCCACCTGGCGTTACCGCCAAAGATATCGTACTGGCAATTATTGGCAAGATAGGTACCGCAGGCGGTACTGGTTACGCCATCGAATTTGCCGGCTCCACCATCCGCAGTCTGTCTATGGAAGGCCGTATGACGGTCTGCAATATGGCGATTGAAGCGGGTGCCCGTGCCGGTATGGTCGCGGTAGACCAGACAACTATCGACTATGTCAAAGGTCGCCCATTTTCACCGGTTGGCCCGCATTGGGAACGTGCCGTTGAATACTGGCGCACCCTGCATACCGATGTTGGTGCGAAATTTGATATGGTCGTGACCTTGAATGCTGCCGATGTCAGGCCGCAGGTGACCTGGGGTACTTCGCCTGAAATGGTGGTGGCGATAGATGGTCGCGTACCAGATCCAGAGCAGGAAAAAGATGTAGTCAAACGCGATGCCATAGAAAAAGCGCTGGTGTACATGGCATTGCAGCCCAATACAGCGATTTCTGACATCCGTATTGACAAGGTATTTATCGGTTCATGCACCAATTCACGTATAGAAGATTTGCGTGCTGCAGCTGCCGTGGTGCGTGGTAAATATCGCGCATCGAACGTGAAGCTGGCGATGGTGGTGCCAGGTTCTGGCCTGGTCAAAGAACAGGCAGAACGCGAAGGGCTGGACAAGATTTTCAAGGCTGCCGGGTTTGAATGGCGTGAGCCGGGTTGTTCCATGTGTCTGGCTATGAATGCCGACCGCCTGGAGCCAGGTGAACGCTGCGCTTCTACCTCGAATCGCAATTTTGAGGGGCGTCAAGGGCAGGGTGGGCGTACCCATCTGGTATCGCCAGCCATGGCTGCTGCGGCAGGGGTCGCAGGGCATTTTATTGACATACGTAGCTTGAATTAATTTATTGCGGAGGAAAGACACATGAAAAAATTATTTGCACTGGCGATTTGCGCTTTCATCCTGGCAGGCTGCAATACAGTTCAGGGTCTGGGTAAAGACGTTAAAAAGGCTGGCGAAGCAGTCGAGAATGCAGGCAAAAAATAAGTACCGACATGGAAAAATTTACTTTACTTGATGGCTTGGTTGCGCCCATGGACAGGGCCAATGTAGATACAGATGCCATCATCCCCAAGCAGTTTTTGAAATCCATCAAACGTAGCGGCTTTGGCCCTAATTTGTTTGATGAATGGCGTTACCTCGATCATGGTGAGCCAGGCATGGACAATAGCAAGCGTCCATTGAACCCAGAATTTGTGCTGAATCAGCCGCGCTATCAGGGCGCTTCAATATTGCTGACGCGCAAAAACTTCGGTTGTGGCTCGTCGCGCGAACATGCGCCCTGGGCCTTGGAGCAATTTGGCTTCCGTGCCATTATTGCCCCTAGTTTTGCCGATATCTTCTTCAATAACTGCTACAAAAATGGTGTGCTACCTATCGTTTTGGGTGAGGCACAGGTTGAGCAATTATTTAATGAAATTAAAGCTTTCCCTGGTTACCGATTGTTGGTGGACCTGGAGCAGCAGGTAGTACGCACCACGACTGGCAGTGCCAGCTACCCGTTTGAAATAGATGCCTTCCGCAAATACTGCATGATCAATGGTCTTGATGATATCGGCCTGACCCTGCGTCAGTCTGACAAGATACGCGCATTTGAAGAGCGCCATATTGCTGCCCAGCCTTGGCTGGCCAATACCATTTAAAAACATCCCTTAATTGATTTGATATGAAAATTGCTATTTTGCCAGGTGATGGCATAGGTCCGGAAATTGTTGAGCAGGCAGTCAAGGTATTGAATGTTCTGGGTGAGTCCTTTGAAATGGAAACTGCGCCCGTTGGCGGCGCTGGTTATGAAGCCTCTGGCCATCCTTTGCCAGAAGCCACGCTGAAGCTGGCGCTGGACGCTGATGCGGTATTGTTTGGCGCGGTTGGTGACTGGAAATACGATACCCTGGATCGTCCATTGCGTCCTGAGCAGGCTATTCTGGGTTTGCGTAAAAACCTGAAGCTGTTTGCTAATCTGCGTCCGGCTATCATGTATCCTGAGTTGGCAGGTGCTTCTACCCTGAAGCCAGAAGTTGTTTCTGGCCTGGACATTCTGATCATTCGTGAATTGACCGGTGATATCTATTTTGGTCAGCCGCGCGGTGTGCGTGAATGTCCGGATGGCCCGTTCAAGGGCGAGCGTGAAGGCTTTGATACCATGCGCTATGCCGAGTCCGAGATTCGCCGGATTGCCCATGTTGCTTTTCAGGCTGCGCAAAAGCGTGGCAAGCGCCTGACCAGCGTCGACAAAGCCAATGTGCTGGAAACTTTCCAGTTCTGGAAAGAAATTGTCACTGATGTCCATAAAGAATACCCGGATGTCGCGCTTGACCATATGTATGTCGACAATGCCGCCATGCAGTTGGTGCGTGCACCGAAGAAATTTGATGTCATCGTCACCGGCAATATGTTCGGTGATATCTTGTCTGACCAGGCATCCATGTTGACTGGCTCCATAGGCATGTTGCCATCTGCTTCGCTGGATGCCAATAACAAAGGTCTGTACGAGCCATCCCATGGTTCTGCGCCAGATATCGCTGGCAAGGGCGTGGCCAATCCTTTGGCGACTATCCTGTCTGCGGCTATGATGTTGCGCTATTCGCTGAACAAGGTGGAGCAGGCAGATCGTATAGAAAATGCCGTCAAGAAAGTGTTGGCGCAGGGTTTGCGTACACCTGATATTTATGAGGCCGGTACCACCAAGGTCGGTACGGCCGAGATGGGTGAAGCAGTTGTAAAAGCGTTAAATTAATTTGGTTTGTTAGAAGGGCAGGGACGTCCTGCAAAATTTTAGGGAAAAATGATGAAACTGGTAGGTCTGGTAGGTTGGCGCGGTATGGTGGGTTCTGTCCTGATGCAACGCATGCAGGAAGAAGGTGATTTCGATCATATTGAACCCGTATTTTTTTCCACTTCGAATACAGGTGGCACGGCCCCTGCAATGGCGAAGAACGAAAAAACCTTGCAAGACGCAAATAATATTGATGCGCTGAAGAAGTGTGAAATTATTATTACCTGCCAGGGTGGTGACTACACCAATGACATTTATCCTAAACTGCGCGCAGCAGGCTGGAGTGGCCATTGGATTGATGCAGCATCCAGTTTGCGTATGAATGACGATGCTGTGATTGTGCTTGACCCGGTCAATCTGCCCGTCATCAAACAAGCCCTGGTCAAAGGCCAGAAAAACTGGATAGGCGGCAACTGCACAGTCAGCTGTATGCTGATGGGCGTCGGCGCACTGTACAAGGCTGGTCTGGTCGAATGGATGAGCACTCAGACCTACCAGGCTGCATCTGGTGGCGGTGCACAGCATATGCGTGAATTGCTGACGCAATACGGTACTTTGAACGCAGAAGTACGTGATTTGCTGGATGATCCAAAAAGCGCGATTTTGGAAATCGACCGCAAGGTCATCGCTAAACAGCGTTCTTTGTCGGATGCTGAAACAGCCAACTTCGGTGTCCCGCTCGGTGGCTCACTGATTCCCTGGATTGACAAAGATCTGGGCAATGGCATGTCCAAGGAAGAATGGAAAGGCATGGCCGAAACCAACAAAATCCTCGGTCAGGGTGAGGGTTTTGGTACAAGTGCTGTGCCAGTCGATGGTTTTTGCATTCGCATAGGTGCCATGCGTTGCCATAGCCAGGCTTTGACATTTAAACTGAAAAAAGACGTACCGGTAGCCGATATCGAAGCCATGATCGCCGCTGACAATGAATGGGTAAAAGTTGTACCCAATACCCGTGAAGCCAGCGTTCGTGATTTAACACCGGTAGCAGTAACCGGGACGATGACTATTCCAGTCGGTCGTATCCGCAAGCTGGCAATGGGCCCTGAATATGTTGGTGCCTTTACCGTTGGCGATCAATTACTGTGGGGTGCGGCAGAGCCGCTGCGCCGCATGTTGCGGATTTTGATTGAAGGCTGAGTTTTTAAGTTGTCTTAAAAAAATGTTGTAGAATAGAAGTAAGGGGCGTTATGCGCCCCTTCTTGTTTTTGGAGTGATAGAAAATACGTTCTGATGTTGTGGTTTGGTTTTAAATTTTTATAAATAAGCGGTTAGGATTTTGGTGAATATTTTTTTGACTTGTCATTTAGCAACAACATTTATGCAATATCCTTGCATTTAGGTCTTATTGATGTATTTACCACTGTGATAAATCGCGTTAAGCTTGCGTGGCCATGTTTGTAATGTTAATGTGAAACATTAGGACGCGTCGCTAAGCATTGAAAAGCGTCACCCAGCGGACTTTGTTCGCCAAAAATTCCCAATATGTCTGACAAAATGCATAATCAAAAAAAATCGTCTGTGATCACCCTGGGGCGCAAGGCGTTAAGTGTTGCTGTAGCGTCATCCCTGTTTATGTTGTCCAGCGCGCATGCTACCGGCCTGGGTAAACTGACTGTGTTGTCAGCACTTGGTCAGCCCCTGCGTGCAGAGATAGAATTAACCTCTCCCAGCAAGGAAGAAGTTGATTCTCTTGTGCCACGGCTGGCTTCGCCAGATGCCTTCAAACAGGCGAACATAGACTTTAATTCGGCCTTGTTGTCACTGCGTTTTGCGGTTGAACAACGTGGTCAGGCGTATGTTATTCGCATCAGTTCAGCCCAGGCGATGAACGAACCGTTTATCGACATGTTGTTGGAAATGAATTCGTCAAACGGTAAATTAATGCGGGAATATACCTTCCTGCTGGACCCTGCGGAACTGCGCAATAGCCAGTCTGCACAGGTCACCAACCCGACAACCGTTGCTAACCAGCCACAAAATGCTGCAGGGCGAAATACTACGCAAAATGGCCGTGAATTGAATGCAGTGGCTAATGCCGCTGCTGGCAGGGCTGCAACGAAAGCATCTGCAACCAAAGTTGCTGATTCCAATAAGGAAGTCAAAGCCGCTGGCGATTATCAGGTCAGAAACGGTGACACCTTGGGAAAGATTGCAGGCAACTACAAACCTGAAGGCGTTTCGCTGGATCAGATGCTTGTCAGCTTGTACCGTGCCAATCCCCAAGCCTTTAATGGCAATAACATGAATCGCCTGAAGTCTGGCCAGATTCTGACTATTCCTGATGCAGAATCGGTACGTTCCACTACTGGCACCGAAGCGCATTCCGTCGTGATTGCGCATGCAACTGACTTTAACGCCTATCGTAATCGTTTGGCTGATCATGTTTCCAATGCGCCGGCAGAAAAAACGCCGGCTACTGGCAAGCAAAGTGCCGGTGGTGCCATTACTGCCAAAGTCAAGGAAGTGCCTACTGCCACCAACGATTCACCTGACAAGCTGAAGCTGTCGAAAGCCAGCCCTGCGGATACTGCAAAAAACATGAAGGGCAAAGGCGGGTCTGAAGAAGACCGTCTGGCAAAAGAAAAAGCAGCGGCCGAAGCCAGTGCCCGCATGAAGGAACTGGAAAAGAACGTTGGGGACTTGCAAAAGTTACTTGAAGTTAAAAACAAAGATTTGGCCGCGAAACAAGCTGAGTTGAACGCCAAGGAACAAAAATCCAAGGCCAGCGCATCTGTTGCTGCCAGCGTGCCTGCACCAACACCTTCCCCTGCTCCTGCTCCGGTATCTACTCCTGCACCAGCACCAGTGGCGGTGCCGGCAGTTGCGAGTGCGGCATCAGCGTCGGCTGCTGCCAGCGCTGCTCAACCTGTACCAGCACCTGCAGCGGCGTCTGCTGTGGCATCGGTGGCAACGCCTAAACCACCAGTCAAACGCAAGCCAGTGGCGCCGCCGCCACCTCCGCCAGAACCAGGCTTCTTCGATAACATGTCTGACTTCCTGTTGCCAGGTGGTGCGGCCATTCTCTTATTGCTGGGTGGCTACGGCATCTATACCAGCCGCCGCAAGAAAAAACTGCAACAGTTTGAAGACAGTATCCTGACTGGTTCCAGCATGAAGGCCAACTCCATGTTTGGCTCGACTGGTGGGCAAAGTGTGGATACGAATAACAGCGTCTTCAATTCCAATTTTGCACCGTCTGCCAGCCAACTGGATGCGAATGAAGTTGATCCAGTTGCGGAAGCTGATGTGTACATTGCCTATGGCCGTGATTCACAAGCGGAAGAAATACTGAAAGAAGCCTTGAGGACCCAGCCAGACCGTCATGCGGTCAGGGTCAAACTGCTGGAAATCTATTTCGCACGCAAGGATGCCAAAACTTTCGAGCGTCTGGCCAGTGAATTGTATGGCATGACCAGTGGCGAGGGTGATGACTGGTCACAGGCAGCATCCATGGGTATTGTGCTGGAACCGGGTAATCCTCTGTATGCAGGCGGCAAAGCCAAGCCTGAAGCAGCGCCCGCCAGCGGCTTGGGTTCAGGTACTCAGCCATTGGAAGACCTTGATCCAGAAGCCTTGTTGGGTAATTCCCTGTCACAGGATATGCTGGAAGCTATCAGCATTATCGATACAGCGCAGCGTGATTCTGGTTCCGCATCGAAGGCAGAAGCCGCAGAGCCAGCGATGGATGAGCATGCGCTGGACTTTGATCTGGATATTTCTGATGCAGGTGTGCCTGAAGTGCCTAAGATTCCTGAGAAGGTTGAAAAAGCCAAACCAGTCGAAGAAGCGGCTCCTGACGTCGACTTTGGCACCATCGATTTTGATTTTGGCACCAAAGAACCTGAACCAGTCGTGGCTGCGCCCGCTGTCACGCCAGCTGCTCCAGTGGTGTCAGAACCAGAAGCAGATAAATTTGACCTCGACCTGGGAATGGATTTCGCCAGTGACAAGGCACATGCGGCACCTTTGTCTGCCACATCCAGTACCAGTGCCGATGAGGCTACTGCGGAACTGGAAAGAGAGCTGATGGCTGCATTGTCAGTTGAGCACGAAGCAGAAACGGCGCCAGCAATGAATCTGTCAAGCCCTCCAGCGGATGCTGGTGCAGCATTCGAATTCGATTTGTCAGGTATCGATCTTGACTTGGCACCTGCAGATGCGCCAGTGTCAACAGCAGCGGCTGAAGCAGAAAGCCCGGCGCACAATGCAGAAATGGCAACCAAGCTGGATCTGGCCGTGGCTTACCATGAAATCGGTGACAAAGAAGGTGCTCGCGAGTTGCTGGAAGAAGTCGTGAAGGGTGGTACGCCAGAGCAAATGCAAAAAGCCAAGGGAATGATCGCTGAAATGGCGTAAATGGTTTGACTGGAATGTAGCGGGCGCGGCAAATGCTGGCGCCCGTTTTGTTTTTTGATATGGAATTGGTGTGAAACGATTAGTTTTAGGCGTGCAGTATGACGGTAGTTCCTGGCAGGGCTGGCAAACGCAGCCGTCTGGGAATACCGTGCAAGATGCGCTGGAGAAGGCCTTGCGGCTATTTACCGGCGTGGGTGATATCCGTGTTACCTGCGCTGGTCGTACGGATGCTGGGGTGCATGGGATAGAGCAGGTAGTGCATTTTGATACCGATCTCGACCGCACTGTATATTCCTGGGTGAATGGGGTGAACGCCTTTTTACCCGCTTCGGTGGCGGTGCAGTGGGCGAAAGAATTACCCATGGACCCCGATTCTGATGATAATTTTCATGCCCGTTTCAGTGCGCGTGCCCGCACTTATCATTATATTTTACATAACTGCAAGATACGTTCACCCATGTGGGTGAATCGCGCAGGCTGGGTATTTCGCCCGCTGGATATTGAGCGTATGCGGGCCGCTGCGGCGCACCTGATCGGTGAGCATGACTTTACTTCTTTCCGGGCATCTGGCTGCCAGGCCAAAACGCCAGTGAAGAATATGTACAGCATACAGATACAACGCCAGGGCGAAATGATCATCTTTACACTGCGTGCCAGCGCCTTCTTGCATCACATGGTCAGAAATATTGTTGGCTCATTGATCTTTGTCGGTACTGGCAAGCGTGAGCCGGAATGGATGGGCGAAGTGTTGGTCAGCCTGAACCGCGAAATAGCTGCGCCCACATTTATGCCGGACGGTTTATACCTGGCAAAAATCGATTACGAGGACAAGTGGCAGCTACCACAAAGAGAACTGGCAGAAACCTTGGCTTTCTTATCGTTTTTGTAGTTCTAAAATTGCATCACTTTGACGATTTCTCGGCTTTCCGGGATGAAATCCGGTAAAATGGCATTTTGCAAAACCCAAACTGAAGGCGCTCGCCTGGGGATACTTGCCCAGTATAGAGCGCTTTTTTTGTAGCCGGTATTCGCTTCACCTTTGTTTCTTTTGTAATTTCAATGAATAACATCCGCAATTTTTCGATTATTGCCCATATTGATCACGGCAAGTCTACTCTGGCAGATCGTATTATCCAGCTTTGTGGCGGCCTTTCCGACCGGGAAATGGAAGCGCAAGTACTTGACTCCATGGATATTGAACGTGAACGTGGTATCACGATCAAGGCTCAGACAGCGGCATTGCATTACAAAGCACGTGATGGCCAGATTTACAACTTGAACTTGATTGATACGCCTGGTCACGTCGATTTTAGCTATGAAGTCAGTCGCTCCCTGTCCGCCTGCGAAGGTGCCTTGCTGGTCGTGGATGCATCACAAGGTGTAGAAGCGCAGACCGTAGCGAACTGCTACACCGCTATTGAACTGGGCGTAGAAGTTGTACCAGTCTTGAATAAGATCGATTTGCCATCAGCCGACCCCGACAATGCCTGCCAGGAAATCGAAGAAGTGATAGGCATAGACGCTTCAGATGCCGTACATTGCTCTGCAAAAACTGGCCTGGGTGTTGAAGATGTGCTTGAATCCCTGATCATCAAAGTCCCACCACCGAAAGGTGATCCCACGGCACCGCTGCAAGCCCTGATTGTTGACTCCTGGTTTGATAATTATGTCGGTGTTGTCATGCTGGTGCGTATCGTGAATGGTACTTTGCGCCCCAAAGACAAGATTTTGTTCATGGCAACCGAAGCCCAGCATCTGGTTGAAAGCGTGGGTGTTTTTACCCCCAAATCACTGAGCCGTACAGAATTATCAGCAGGGCAGGTGGGGTTTGTCATTGCCGGCATCAAAGAATTGAAATCAGCAAAAGTAGGCGACACCATTACTGTTGCCAACAAACCCGCTGCCGAGCCTTTGCCTGGTTTTAAAGAGGTGCAGCCACAGGTGTTTGCCGGCTTGTTCCCGGTCGAAGCCAATCAATACGACGCCTTGCGTGATTCCCTGGAAAAACTCAAGCTCAATGACGCCGCCCTGATGTATGAACCTGAAGTGTCGCAAGCGCTGGGCTTTGGCTTTCGTTGCGGCTTCCTTGGTTTGCTGCATATGGAAATTGTGCAAGAACGCCTGGAACGTGAATTCGATATGGATCTCATCACCACGGCACCTACCGTTGTGTATGAAGTCTTGATGGCAGATGGCACGATCCTGATGGTGGATAACCCATCCAAGATGCCAGACCCTTCGAAGATAGAAGAGATACGCGAGCCTATCGTTACCGTCAATCTCTACATGCCGCAAGAATATGTAGGCTCGGTGATTACCCTGTGTACGCAGAAACGCGGTGTGCAACTGGATATGAATTATCACGGTCGCCAGGTCAAACTGACCTATGAAATGCCGATGGCTGAAATCGTGCTCGATTTCTTTGATCGCCTGAAATCTACCTCACGCGGTTATGCCTCCATGGATTATGAATTCAAGGAAAACCGTGCCGCTGATGTCGTCAAGGTCGATATGCTCATCAATAGCGAAAAGGTGGATGCACTGGCAATTATCGTCCACAGAGCAAACAGCCATTTCCGTGGTCGTGCTGTGGCTGCGAAAATGCGTGAACTGATCCCGCGCCAGATGTTTGACGTGGCTATTCAGGCTGCTATCGGCTCCAACATCATTTCCCGTGAAAACGTCAAAGCCTTGCGCAAGAACGTATTGGCGAAATGTTATGGCGGCGACATCAGCCGTAAGCGTAAACTGCTGGAAAAACAAAAAGCAGGTAAAAAACGCATGAAACAAGTTGGTTCGGTAGAAATTCCGCAAGAAGCATTTTTGGCGATTTTACAAGTGGATGAAAAATGAGTTTGCAATCAATTTTGGGTAATTTCGCCCTGATCCTGTTTGTGTTGACAATAGTTACTGGCGTCATCTGGTTTTTGGATATGTTTGTTTTTTCCAGGCAACGCCGCCAGGTGGCCGACAAAGCACTGGCTGAACTGGATGCACGCAATGCCCGCTTGACAGCTGACGGTATTCGTGTCGATGAAAATAACCGCCTGGAACTACAAGCCAAATTAATGCGCCAGCCGGTCTGGATCGAATATTCGGGTAGTTTCTTCCCCGTTATTGCATTGGTGTTTTTCTTGCGCTCTTTCCTGTTTGAGCCATTCAAGATCCCATCCAGTTCCATGCTGCCAACCCTGTTTGTTGGTGACCTGATACTGGTGAATAAATTTACTTATGGTGTACGTTTGCCAATACTTAACAAGAAAGTCATTGAGGTAAGCGATCCCAAAAGAGGGGATGTCATGGTATTCAAATACCCTGAAGACCCTTCCGTCGACTATATTAAACGTGTGGTTGGCGTGCCGGGTGATAAAATTGTGTATAAAAACAAACGCTTATCGATCAATGGTAATCAACTTTCGTATCAAAATCAGCCAGATTTCCTGGATGAAGAGCGATTAAATTATTTCAAGCAGTACAATGAAAACCTGACAGGCGTTACGCACAATATACTTAACGATGAGCAGGCACCGGCATTTGTTCGTGATCCGCATAATTTCCCCAGGCGAGATTTATGCAGTTACGACAATGATGGATTTACCTGCACCGTACCAGAAGGGCAGTATTTCATGATGGGTGACAACAGGGACAACAGCCTGGACAGCCGTTACTGGGGTTTTGTGCCTGACAAGAACATTGTTGGTAAAGCATTTTTCATTTGGATGAATTTAAGCAATATCAAACGTATTGGTGGTTTTCACTAAGGAAATGCCGGTGCGGTTTGCCAGAGGCACGATGTGGGTAGCAAAAGCCCGGCATTGCTAACGCAGGCCAGCTTTTGGATGCACAATAAGGTCGCTGGCGATATTTCGTCGGCGTATTCTCAAGCTTCAATCTTAATCAGGAACTGAAATCTATGTCATACACACCATATTCCACACTGTACAGGCAAAAAGGTATCTCTCTGATCGGTTTGATCCTTTCTTTGGGTGTACTCGTTATGGTTGCCATGCTGGCAATGAAAGTGGCACCTACCGTGATTGAATACAATTCAATCAAAAAAGCCATTGTCGGCGCAAAAAGTGCTGGCAATACTGTCCGGGAAGTTCAGAATTCATTCGATAAGCAAGCTGAGGTGGGCTATTTCGACGCGATCGCAGGCAAGGATCTGGTCATCGAAAAAAATGGTGAAGAAATAGATGTCAGCTTTTCGTACGATAAAAAAATCCATTTGTTTGGCCCCGTCAATATATTGATGGAATACTCGGGCACAACCGCTAAAAGTGGAATTGTCGCCACAAAGCCAGTAAAGGCAGAAAATAAGTAAGCCCGTATGAATCAACAACTATTGCAGAAAAGGCTGGGGCACCAGTTTAGCAACCCCGCTTTATTGCAGCAGGCTCTGACACATCGTAGTCATAGTGTTTTGCATAATGAACGCCTGGAATTTCTGGGCGATTCTGTCCTGAATTGTGTTGTAGCTTCCTTGTTGTTTGATAGTTTTGCAAATATCGACGAAGGCGACTTGTCCAGGGTGCGTGCCAACCTGGTCAAGCAGCAATCTTTGTATGAAATCGCGCAAAGAATAGAACTGTCGCAGTTTTTGCGCCTGGGTGAGGGCGAATTGAAATCCGGCGGTTTCCGTCGTCCTTCCATCCTGGCCGATACCCTGGAAGCGCTGTTCGGTGCCATTTTTCTGGATGCTGGTTTTGATGCGGCACGTGAAGTCATACGTGCCCTGTATGCACCCGTGTTGGCAACGGTAGACCCGACTACCCTGGGCAAGGATGCCAAAACCCTGCTGCAGGAATTCTTGCAAAGCAAAAAGATCGCCTTGCCGCAATATAATGTTGTGGCCACGCATGGTGCAGCACATAACCAGGAGTTTGAAATTGAATGCCTGGTGCCCAAGCTGGAAATACAGGTATTTGGTACCGGCGGAAGCCGTCGTGCCGGTGAGCAGGCTGCCGCCAAACTGGCACTGGAAACAGCGCTGGCCATGTTGGTACGTTCGCCCGCAACCAAGAAAACCAAGCCACGTGCCTCACAATTGAAACTGGCTGGCATCGCGACCGTGCAGACAGAAGCAGCGCCAGAAGCCAAGCCGCAAACCGCAAAACAAAAAAGCCTGCTCGATACAGAAGCCACCAAGGCTGAAGCGTCGAAAGCAGAACTGGTCAAGATAGAAAAAGCCGAAAAGCTTGCTGATAAAGTGACAGATAAAACAGCGGATAAAGCTGACAAAGTAACAGACAAGACTACCCTTGCTGTGAATGAAGCCATGACGACTCTTGACCCACATCCCAAAACTGCCTGACAACTGCCTGACGACCGCATGACTGAATTAATAGACAATCCTGATTTCCGCTGTGGTTACATCGCCATCGTCGGGCGACCTAACGTCGGTAAATCGACCCTGATGAACGCCCTGATCGGCGCCAAGGTCAGCATTACCTCACGCAAGGCACAAACTACGCGCCATCGCATCACCGGCATACAGACCAAAGACAATACCCAGTACGTGTATATTGATACACCGGGTTTCCAGACCCGTCATTCAAATGCACTGAACCGTACGCTCAACCGCACTGTCACCACCACGCTGACAGCGGCAGACGTGATTTTGTACATCATTGAAGCTGGTACTTTTGGGCCGGCAGATCAGCAAGTCATCAATCTGTTGCCTAAAAATGTGCCTTGCATTCTGGTCATCAATAAATCGGATCGTGTCAAAGACAAAGCCGTCATGATGCCGTTTGCCCAGAAAGTGGCAGCCCTGCATAATTTTTCGGCGATTGTACCGGTATCGGCAACCTTGCGCTTCCAGTTGGAAAACCTGGAAGGTGAAATCCGCAAATACCTGCCGTTGAACCCACCCATGTTTGGTGAAGACGACATCACAGACCGTAGCGAAAAGTTTCTGGCAGCAGAAATCGTCCGCGAAAAACTGTTCCGCTTTGTGGGTGATGAGCTGCCCTACACCAGCACTGTGCTGATAGAAAAGTTTGAACAAGAAGGCAATCTGCGTCGCGTGTTTGTCGCCATCCTGGTGGACCGTGATGGCCATAAATCCATGGTCATTGGTAACAAGGGTGCACGTCTGAAAGACATTTCCACCCAGTCACGCCAGGATATGGAAAAACTGTTTGGTGGCCCCGTGTATCTGGAAATCTGGGTCAAGGTCAAATCTGGCTGGGCAGATAATGAAGCCGGTTTGCGTGCCTACGGTTACGAGTAAAACCATCCATGGATGAGCAGGCAGTCGCCGTGCAGGAAGACAGCGCCGTTGAAGACAATACGGTAGCTGGCCCGCCAACGCCACCTGCTGCAAAAAAAACTGCTGCACGCCAACGCGTATCCAAAACTGCACCCAAAGCCGCACCGAGAGCTGCCAGCAAATCCCCCGCCAAAGACTTGCGCATACTGGAGCAGCCAGGCTTCGTCCTGCATTCCTGGCCGTACAAAGAAACCAGCCTCATCATCGATGTATTGACGCGTGACCATGGCCGCATCGCTCTGGTTGCCAAGGGGGCAAAACGCCCGCATTCGCAATTGCGCAGCGTCTTGCAGACATTTCAACCACTGCAATTGGGTTGGACAGGCAAGGGCGAAATCCGTACTCTGACCACAGCAGACTGGGTAGGTGGCATGCTGCCGCTGGAAAAATCAGCCTTGCTGTGTGGCTTTTACCTGAACGAATTACTGGTCAAGTTCCTGATGCGCGATGAAGCACATCCTGATCTGTTTGACCTGTACGTTTCTACCCTGAACCAGTTGGCCCATGACGAACCCGCCACCATCGTCCTGCGCCGGTTTGAATTGGCATTGCTGCGCGAATCCGGCCTGCTGGGTGACCTGACGCGTTGCACTCAGCAACGAGAACGCGTGCAGACAGAACAATTCTATGTGCTCGACCCCGAACGCGGCCCCAGACCCGCCATGCCTGCTGACACCGTACCCAGAGTCAGCGGCAAGACCTTGCTGGCCATGCAGCGCGGTGACTATACTGAACAAAGCACGCAACTGCAAAGCAAGCTGCTGATGCGCTTTTTGCTGGCTCATCACCTGCATGGTGCAGCCTTGAACACCCGGCAAATACTGATCGATTTGCAGAATCTATGAATATCCATCAGCAAAGCCAGTTGATCGAACTGGGCGTGAACATCGACCACGTTGCCACCCTGCGCAATGCACGTGGCACGACCTATCCCGACCCCTTGCAGGCGGCCTTGCTGGCAGAAGAGGCGGGGGCAGATTGCATCACCCTGCACCTGCGTGAAGACCGCCGACATATCTGCGATGCAGACGTAGAGCAACTGCGCCCACGCCTGCTGACACGCATGAACCTGGAAGCCGCAGTCAATAACGAAATGCTGGATTTCGCCTGCCGCATTCAGCCGCAAGATGTCTGTCTGGTGCCAGAACGCCGTGAAGAAGTGACAACTGAAGGTGGGCTTGATGTCGTCCGTGACTTTGCCAAAGTGCAGGCAGCCGTCAGACAATTGCAGGCAGCGGGCATACGTGTATCCTTATTCATCGATGCGGATGAACAGCAAATACAAGCCAGCTCAGAAGCAGGTGCCAGCGTCATTGAAATCCACACTGGCCGCTATGCCGAAGCAACTGAGCCTGCATTGCAGGTGCAAGAACTGGTACGCATACAGCAAGCAGCCATCACTGGCATACGCCATGGCTTGAAAGTGAATGCCGGTCATGGCCTGCATTTGACCAACACCGCTGCCATCGCTGCGATACCAGAAATTTCAGAATTGAATATTGGCCACGCCATCGTCGCCCAAGCCCTGTTTGTCGGCTGGCAAAAAGCCGTCAGCGACATGAAGGCCCTGATGGTGAAAGCACGATTGACACAAATACACAAAGTAACGTGAAATGATTTACGGCATCGGCACCGACATCGTACAAATCTCGCGCATGCAAGATGCCCTGGTGCGTAATGGAGAACGCTTTGCCGAAAAAATTCTGGGGCCGGAAGAATTAGCCATCTATCGTGAACGCAAAGCGCTGGTCGAAGCCCGTGGCCTGCGTTATCTGGCCACAAGGTTCGCTGCCAAAGAAGCATTTTCCAAAGCCGTGGGCATGGGCATGCGTGCCCCCATGAACTGGCATGCCGTGCAGACACTGAACAATGAGCAGGGGCAGCCAATGGTACAGGCGCAAGGCGACATGCTGCATTGGATGCAAGAACATGGCCTCAATGCACGCATCTCTGTCAGCGACGAAACCGATTACGCCATCGCCTTTGTGATCATTGAACAATCCCTGCTAAAGTAGCGACTTCCACAAGCGCTGCAGATTGATTGCATCATGACCGAACCAAATATCTCAGAAGCACGCCAGCAAGTGCTTGATCTGGTTGCCAAATTACCCAACCTGCCGGGCGTGTATCGCTATTTTGATAGCAATGACCAGGTGCTGTATGTGGGCAAGGCACGCGATTTAAAAAAACGCGTATCCAGCTATTTCCTGAAAAACGTCTCCAGCCCGCGCATCGCGATGATGGTAGAGAAAATCGCCAAGCTCGAAACCACCGTTACCCGCAGCGAAGCCGAAGCACTGATCCTTGAAAACAACCTCATCAAGGCATTAAAGCCGCGCTACAACATCCTGTTCCGTGATGACAAGTCTTACCCTTATCTGAAAATCACCACAGAAAAAACACCACGCATGATGTATTACCGTGGTGCGATTGATAAGAAACACCAATACTTCGGACCTTTCCCATCCGGCTGGGCAGTCAAGGAATCGATGCAGATCTTGCAGAAAGTATTCTTGCTGCGCAGTTGTGAAGACAGCGTATTTGCCAACCGCACCCGCCCATGTCTGCTGTACCAGATCAACCGTTGCAGTGCACCATGCGTCAACATCATTGCGCCAGAAGATTATCAGCAAGATGTCAACAATGCCGCCGACTTTTTACGTGGCCGCCAGCTCGAAGTCATGCAGACCCTGGAAAAGAAAATGCTGGATTTTTCTATGGAACTCAAATTCGAGCAGGCCGCCATGGTACGCAATCAAATGCAGGCCCTGTCCAAAGTCCTGCATCAGCAAAGCATGGAAACCACAGGCGATGTCGATATCGACATTTTGGCCGTGGTGGTGGAGGGCGGTCGTGCCTGCGTCAACCTGGCCATGGTCAGGGGCGGGCGGCACCTGGGTGACCGTGCTTATTTCCCCACCCATGTGGATGATGCCGTCAGCGTCGCAGAAAACGAAATCGAGATCGAAGTCATCTCCGCCTTTTTGGCGCAACACTATGTTGACCAATTCATTCCATCCACACTGGTCATGAATGTAGAACTGGATGCGCCTGATTTAATGCTGGCCCTGGCCGAGCAATGCGGTCACCGCATCCATTTGTCTTTCCAGCCGCAAGAACAACGCCGCGCCTGGCTGGACATGGCCGTCAAAGGTGCCAGGTTGGCATTGGCACGCATGCTGTCAGAGCAGGGCTCGCAACAGGCACGGACCCGTGCACTGGCAACCGTGCTGGAACTGGAGGTGGAAAACCTCGAAGAATTGCGTGTCGAATGTTTTGACATCAGCCACACCCAGGGCGAAGCTACTCAGGCATCCTGCGTCGTGTTTCACCATCACGCCATGCAAAACAGCGAATACCGTCGCTTCAATATCAAGGACATCACGGGTGGTGACGACTACGCTGCCATGCGCCAGGTCTTGTTTCGCCGCTATGAAAAAGTCGCTAGCGGCGATGAAACCAATGAACGCCGCATGCCCGACATTGTGCTGATAGACGGTGGCAAGGGCCAGGTTGAAATGGCAAGACAAGTGTTTGTTGAGCTGGGGCTCGATATCAGCCTCATTATCGGCGTAGCAAAAGGCGAGGGCCGCAAGGTTGGCCTGGAAACCCTGGTCTTTGTCGATGGACGTGAAGAAAAAGAACTGGGCAAAGAATCTGCAGCCTTGATGCTGATCGCCCAGATCCGTGACGAAGCCCACCGTTTTGCCATCACCGGCATGCGTGCCAAGCGCGACAAGGCCAGACAGACCTCGCAACTGGAAGAAATAGAAGGCATAGGCCCCAAGCGCCGTCAGCGCCTGCTGGTCCGTTTTGGTGGTTTAAAAGGCGTCAGCGATGCCAGCGTCGCCGATTTGGCCAGTGTCGAAGGCATTTCTCGCCAATTGGCAGAAGAAATTTACAAGCGACTGCGATAGAGAAATATAATTGCGGCAGGCGCTGGACTGTTCCTGCAGCACATTCTGAATAAGAACCAAAAAACATGCCTTTCAATTTTCCTATCCTGCTGACCTGGTTGCGCGTGGCGCTGATACCGCTGGTGGTAGGTGTTTTTTATCTGCCTGATGCCTGGTTAAGCCCCTTTGAAAAAGGCGTGGCATCCACCGCAGTGTTTATCGTCGCTGCTGTTACTGACTGGTTTGATGGCTTCCTGGCACGCCGCTGGAATCAAACATCCTCATTCGGGGCCTTTTTAGACCCTGTGGCCGACAAATTGATGGTGGCCGGTGCCTTGCTGGTGCTGGTGCAACTGGACCGCGTCAACGCCGTTATTGCCTTCGTCATCATTGGTCGTGAAATCACCATCTCTGCCTTGCGCGAATGGATGGCTCAGATAGGCGCTTCAAAATCGGTAGCAGTCAGCTCTTTGGGCAAGATCAAGACCACCGCACAAATGGCTGCCATACCCATGCTGCTGTATTACGACATGCTGTTTGGCGTCATCGATACCAAGATACTTGGCTCCTGGTTACTGCTGGTGGCAGCAGTGCTGACAGTGTGGTCCATGTTCTATTATTTGCGTAAAGCCTGGCCACTGATTAAGGAAACCACCGATAAGATGGAATGACCAGTTGACAGAAATGATGGTTCGTATATAATTCTGGTCTTCGCAACGCGGGAGTAGCTCAGTTGGTAGAGCGCAACCTTGCCAAGGTTGAGGTCGAGAGTTCGAGACTCTTCTCCCGCTCCAAAA
>NZ_JBXASD010000009.1:315379-322862 GCF_058808955.1 Undibacterium sp. GW821-FHT11B02
GGGAGTAGCTCAGTTGGTAGAGCGCAACCTTGCCAAGGTTGAGGTCGAGAGTTCGAGACTCTTCTCCCGCTCCAAAATGGCGTAGTACCTGAAGTATCAGCAATACAATGCGGGAGTAGCTCAGTTGGTAGAGCGCAACCTTGCCAAGGTTGAGGTCGAGAGTTCGAGACTCTTCTCCCGCTCCAGATTCTGAAGGGAAGCACGGCTTCCCTTTTTTATTCAAGTTGCACCGCATTTCAGCGATAATAGCGCGTGATGAAAATCACCCAATTGTTGAGATAGCACCCCTGGCGGGGTAGCAAAGTGGTTATGCAGCGGCCTGCAAAGCCGTAGACGCCGGTTCGATCCCGACCCCCGCCTCCAAATATAAAAAAGCGCTTTAGAGCGCTTTTTTTTCAGAACTGACATTAGCCATTCGCTAATGTATAGTTGTAGTAGTGGGCCCGAGTGGTGAAATAGGTAGACACATCGGACTTAAAATCCGCCGCTTTCCGTAAAAGGGGCGTGCCGGTTCGATTCCGGCCTCGGGCACCACGTACTTTCCTCTATAGTCGTCACTGACATTTTGCGGTTGTTTTTTTGCAAAATGGAGCTATTGTGCGCAAAGTTCCTTTTGACGACATTAGTTTTGCCGTTGTCAGCAAATTATTCGCATCTTAAATTTAGATAAAAATAAATGAAAAAACTTTCAAGACTTGTTTGTTTGTGGATTGTCGCTACCTTTCTTTTCCTAAGCACCTTTTTGATCGGCACTTCAGCAATGGGGCAAACTCCCGGTAACAGCACTGAAGTTGTGTCTGAAAAGTTAAAGGTTCAATTATTTACTGATCCGAGTCCCGATATCTCTACAACCCGACGCGTCGGTGACAATCTAGTTCGTTTTGGCGCAATTCGAGACTCGACAAAGACCATACCCAAAGGGACTATTAAACTGCTTGAGCCTGCAAGTTCCACTTGGGGTTTTTTGGAAATGTTTCGTAAAGTATCAGCGCTTCCTGGACTTACTGGAATGTTGACTAAGTGGGGAGATGCTGGATATCCAATGATTTGCGTTAATCCAGCAGGGCAGTATGAGACAGACCTTGGAAAAATGTCAGGCTGTTTTGTCGATACAGACAACGACGGAAAATTTGATGTGTCGGTGTACCCAACATACAATATTCGGCACAAGATGGATGCTCCGGCTGCCTATGAACTTGTTACAGAGACAAAGACGATAGAGACGCGATCGATTGAAGAATTTGATTATGTCACAGAGATGCTATACCAAGGCGTATCGAAGGGCGAAATTCGTATCTCCTATCGTGAATTTAAGGGTGGCCTTGCTCGTCCGGCATTCACGCAAGATTTAACTTACGAAATCGATCCTGATGGTACTTCCGTAATCGTATTTCGTGATGTGAAGTTGAAGGTTTTGAAGGCTAATCGAGAAGAAATTACCTATTTATTAGTTAAGCCAAACTTTGAACAAAAATAGCTATTGAATTAATGATCAATTCGGTCAGCATAAGTATGACTTGCACCAGGAACTCCAATGAATGCTGTACAATGAAATATATTGCCAGTGCATAATTAAGGCCGTGAGAGACGCACATCGTTTGTGCTTAAGATGGCCTTATTCAATAAAGCAAAGTATGAGTTCATGTCATCTGTGCTATCTAATGAGAAAACGGTAGCATGATTTTCAAGTAAATTAATAGACTGTAGGGCCGCTAGTCTGTTCATGCCTCCAACAACCACATAAGTCTCTGTTTCATTTCCAAGGTGTTCCTTCGCAGCGGATAAAATCAAAGTTTTTGCTTGCGCCTCAATTGACTTTTGGCGGGCACTAAAACGACTGACGTCGAAATCAATAGTTTCTGTGATGTGCATTACACCATTTTTCAACGCAAACTCCGCAAAAAGCCCTTGATCTTCTGCTATGGGAAACCTCTCAACAATTTTATGATTGTCTATTTCATCAACTTTTTTTGCAAGTAATTGCATTGATTTAAACTGATTTCTCAAGCGAGTTTTCAGGCGACTTTGGACGATTCCGCGATTTTCTAAATTTTTGTTAGTTTTAGGAGGCTCTACTAGGCGTGAAAGCAGCCAATTAATTTCTTGTTTGTATTCTTTTTCACTATTGGCGCAAAACTGACCTACAAAATTTTGCAGGCCAGGGGATTTCCCAAATCGCTTCAAGATGGCACTTGCTTCAGTAAATGTTTGAGCATCTTTGATAAGTGAAAGAGTTATTTCTGTTATATTTTTTAGACCATGTGGAGGGAAGTTGGGATTTATCGCAATTACTTTCGATAAATCTCGCAAGACACAAATGTCCCATTTACCTTCAAAGCGAACTAAAATACCAATATTTATCACCTCAAGGCGATCTAGTGTTGGAAAGGTCTCTATGACGCAATAATTTGCAATTTTTCTCATGGCAAGCAATTTTTCGCCTCTTGTCCGCGAATAATTCTATCTGCACTTGTCCACCATTGAATCATCGTTTGTTGGTCTGTATCCGACATCCATTCTTTGGGCATTTGCTTCAATATATTTGCCATGCAATCTGCAGGTAAAGCATTCCAACGATCAATAAGTTTCTCAGCTTCGTCTTTTTTAAATGGATGAATTGAAGACCAAACAGGGAAATCCTTCAAGGTATTTTCGTTTGCGGGCATAGGTAACTTTGGCATTGGCCAGCTCTTGAAGTTCAACGCTCGGCTAAAATCAATTAACTCGACTAAGATTTCTTTGTTCACTCTAAGGTAAAGATAGTTGTTAATGTGTCTGTCGATATTATGAGCGGTAAAATCAAATCCAAGTGTTGCACTGAAAATATGCTGATTTGAAACGTCTTTAAGTGCAGTAAAAAAATTCTCGGTACCACCTTCCCATTTTGATCCAAATAGGATGTCCGTTCTGCCTTCGATCGTTACACTAGCGCACTTTGCAACTGGAAGCTGACAATAATCGGCAAGATATGTACATATCCACTCACGGGCAGGTAGCTCGGGTTCATCCAGCATACTTTTGCAAAGATAAGGAAATCCGGTATTATCGCTAAAGGCAATGCAATCAGCATCAGCAGTGTTAGGTGGAGGCATTGTTCTTGTACAGTGCACGCTCAATAAATTGCGTTGATAATTATGCATTGCTACCTCTCAAATATTTATGCGTAGTTGGAAATCAACGGACTTACGTATAGTATCTTTTTTGTTGCAAAAAATGTTTTATAATTTACTTTTAAATAAGTAAATGTCCACCAGTCCGACTTCTAGTATGTGTTGGAAATCTCTCTAGGGTCGGTTTCAATCACGCCAATGATTCAGTGGTAGTTGAGTAACGGACAAACTGAAAAAATGTTTATATTAAATGTCGCAAGTGCGATATTTAATAGCGTATTTAGTTATTAAAGATATTTTTTGCGATGCAGCTAATGTTGCGTGTCTCGCATAAATTTATAATTTGTGACGATAGCCCCCACAAGGAGTCACTGTGTCCTTATCATCAGCTTCCACGGCTGCAGCGGCAAGTTCTGCAGCTTCAATGTCTGAATCCGCAATGAAGTCGGTATTTGATCTCGCTGTATGGTCGACGATCCCGAGCATTCTCTGGGCACTGATAGCAGTAGGTGTTCTAACCTACTTTCGCAATCACATCTCAGATCTTTTGTCTGCCCTAATTGTTCGAGTCAGAGACGGTGCTATCCTGAAGGTGGGCGGACTTGAAATTGGCAGCGCATCGGGTTTGGTTGCCATTCCAGGCAACTTCTCCAAGGAAGACAGTAGAGTTGGTGTATATCAAGATGACAAGAGTCGCGAGGATCAGAGGCACCAATTCTACAAAGATTCGCGAGGTGCCATGTTGGTGCACCGGCTGCAAAAGTCCAGCCAAGACGGCCAACTCTACGACATACTGATCTACGTAGTTCCGCACAAAACTAGCTTCGCTGGCCTAGTTACTGTCGAGTATTTCTTTGGAAGTTTTTGGGGAAACAAGGTATATCCCTCGCATGATAGGAGCCGAGGGTTCCCGGTAGTTGCATCAGCCTATGGTTCGTTTCTTTGCACTGCAAAGTTGATATTCAACGACGGCACGTCAACCATTGTCTATAGGTATATCGACTTTGAGATGGGCAATGCAGTTCAGCGTCCGCCGAGTGCGGGCTAACCTGTCGTTCAAGTGGCGGGCCACTAGGCCTGAGCCATTGGTACGCAATGTATTTTAGCGCAGTAGCGCGGTATCACTTATCGCATGGCCACTCGAGTATGCATGTTGTAGTCCGCATAACTTCAATGCACAAAACCCATCGATTCTTTGATGGGTTTTCTACTTTGGGAGGAAGAAAGGATGGGTGACATGTTAATCTAATAATTAACCTTTGTTCCTTAGTACAATTAGCCAGCACCAGCCGGTTCCGAATTTTATAATCGGCGTTTAATAGTTGTTATTAATTTACTATTGCAGGTAATGGTATGAAATTTCGTCTCATTTTGCTTGTGATGTTGCTTTTGCCTCTTTCGCTGTTTGCACAGGTGCGTCCGCCTATCATTGACGTACATTTGCATGCGATGGGTGCAGCTGATCAAGGGCCACCGCCCTTGGGTATGTGTACTCCTATCGCCAATTTCCCCGCATGGGATCCTGCTAAGTCGTCTTATGCAGACGTGTTTATGGAGATGTTCAAAAAACCGCCATGTAAAGATCCGGTCTGGTCGCCTTTGACAGATAAGGCGCTGATGGACGAGACCATTGCAGCGATGGAAAAATTGAACATCGTTGGTGTGTTGAGCGGATATCCAAAGCGTGTGGCGACATGGCGCAAGGCTGCGCCGGGCAGATTCATTCCTGGGCTTGAGTTTCAGCTTGGCGTATCTAAAGTTTCACCGGAAGACATGCGTACGCTTAACAAGGAGGGGCGGCTCGCGGTGCTGGCTGAGATCACCAACCAATATGCAGGTATAGCGCCCGACGATCCACGCATGGAACCGTATTGGGCGCTGGCGGAAGAGTTGGATATTCCCGCTGGTATTCATATCGGCACTGGTCCACCGGGTGTTATCTACCTCGGTAGCGTCAACTATCGCGCACGACTACATAGTGCCTTGACGATTGAAGAAGTTCTGGTGCGACATCCAAAACTGCGCGTCTACATCATGCACGCTGGCTACCCGAAACTTGACGACATGTTGGCAGTTCTTTACGCACATCCACAAGTCTATGTCGATGTTGGTGTCATCGTTTATACCCAGCCGCCCGCAGCCTTTTATGCTTACTTGCAGGCGATCGTCAATGCAGGTTTTGGCAAACGCATCATGTTCGGATCTGACCAAATGGTGTGGCCTGGTGTGATTGAGCGCTCGGTTAAGGTGATTGAAGACGCGCCGTTCCTGAATACTGACCAAAAAAGGGATATCTTGTACAACAATGCGGCACGGTTTTTGAGATTGAGTCCAGAAGAGATGGCTCGCCATCAAAAAATGGGGGAGCCATAACTAGAACTCATCCTTATTGATGAAATGAGTTCTGGATTTTTATACTCTCGGTGAGCATTTGCATTGCAGAGACATTGGCGCGATAAAAAATATTCTGTTTCCCGTGACAAGTGAAACGGGCGCGCCGTTTATTCAGGCTTTGGCGCGATCACTGCATATGCAAGTTAACTTGCTCTTAAACGTATTTATTGCGCCAAATGGTAAAAATATATAGTCGAGAATGCTCAAGATCATGAGTCATTTTTTTGTAAGCCACTTATCCCTATCACGGACTCACTATCGCCACACTGGAAGGCGTCGTCAAAGGCCGCGCCTGCAATGGGCGGGCGTTGGAAACGCCGTTCAATGAAGTAAGGCTGTTGACGATGGAGTTCCAGTCGGCGGAATGTATTCGTACAGTGTCACGTAGAACGAAAAAGAATATCGGTGAATCGCGGACGGAGAGTTAGTGATCTGCAATAGTGAAATGTCGAGAGAAGCACAAGCTAATTTTGAGAGGTGCCGCTTATTTGTGCGAGACAGCAATTTTTTGACTTATAAATTTATTTCCCATACCTGTACTCATTTCATTTTGTGGGTTCGCTTTGTTAGTGCTTTCAATAGACAGCTGTGACAGGTTATTTTTGCCAGCCAGCTGGTTTTTTTTCCAATCTCGTAATCGCAAATTTGGTGTGAGAATTCCGATTTCGCTGTCATTTCCTTGAAATAACCCTGTTCGCATTTGAGTCGACCCGCCAACATGACCAGTAGTTGTTGGAATCGCAGTTGCCAACATTGGGGTAGCACTATCTGGCAAAACGCTATTTGTATTGTCAATAGGTTTAAGAGTGGAGCCGCCCACTCCTCCGGTCGATGGCAATGATGTGGGAATAAAAGCCGCAGCTACAGTCGTTCCGGGGATTGGTGCACTACTACCTTCCAGTGGTGCCTCAGCGTTCATGCTGGACGAGGCTGCTGTTTGTACCTTGGTTGCATCTGTAGGTTCAGTTAATTTCTTGGCGTTGTCAGTTACTTGTTGAGCATGTTGAGTACTGTTGGATGATCCAACGCTTGGCGTGGCAGATGGTAGCAGGATTGGAGGAGCGATAGGTTCTTGTTCCGGCTGCTTGCTGCAACCGAAAAGTTCTATGGACAATATAAACCCTGGGATTAATTTGTGAATGTTCATATTAATTCTGAGTCGGCTTGATTGGAGTTTGGCTTGCTGAAAGAGCAGCGCAAACTGTTGCCTTAGTACTTGGGTCAATGTAATAAGCGGCAGATGAATACTCGCCAAAATTATCTTTTGAACTGACTACAAAACAAACAACTGCTGCACCACAAACCATGGCCACTAGCCCCGGTGATGCTGTTGCAATGGACGCTTTGACCCCAGCACCTTCAACCCCAAAAGTATGCGTCCCAGGCGATGTAGATTCATTTGATCTATCTTTCTTTCCTGAGTCCTCATTCAACGAGTTTCTATACTTGGTCGGCACACTAGACTTCATAATTGCATAAGAGGTCGCCATTCCTGCCAACATAATTGCCAGCCCTCCAAGAATTGCGAGGCTTCGTTTGAACAGGCTCGAATTGATTTGCATTGTGGCAATCCAATAGCTATCGCGACTACATTGCGGTTGACCTAGCAGTGCTGCAGTTTGAAACCACCAAAGTTCATAAATTACCCAAGCAGATATTGCAAATGCAAAGAATGTAACCAAAAGCGCCCCCAAGATTATTAACTGTTTTGAGTGATCCTGTTCAGCTTCCATGTCTGTTCCAAGAGTGGGGGTGCTTCTGGTTATAGTGGAAGAATTGAGGATGTTAAATTACAATTTAGTAATGAGTAATCTGATTGTCAATAAGATATTATTAAAATTGAAAAAATATAGAAATGATGGCCTTAAATGTGCAAGTAGTGAAATTCAACAACATGAGAAGTGAGCTTCCCTCGGTAATTAGTTCACCATCAGGTGAATGTCATGCAGCCAGATTCTCTTGAATTTGTTTCTTCATCC
>NZ_JBXASD010000010.1:0-263448 GCF_058808955.1 Undibacterium sp. GW821-FHT11B02
GTACCTCTGCTCGCACATATGGCTGCCTGGGGCCTTCGGCATACGCATCCGAGCAAGGAAGCGTCTTTGCGCGGGGAGCTGCTGGAAAAGGGCGGCCCTTCACTTTGGAGTGCCGTTATGGATGAACTACGTTACCTGCATCTTGGTGCGCCGCGTCCGGCGCGCTCGGTATTGGGCGAGCTCCGCGCCGACGACGAAAAGGCAATCACAAATTAGTACTTTTTTCGTCATGAATTGTGCAGGCGAGTGCATGCAGGGGTTGGCCCTTATTTCTGAGCCTAGCGGTGCGGCTCGGGCCCTCGCGGGAATGCGCGTGTTGCGCACTTGCCGAAGGGGGTGTGGGTACGGGGGCAGCGCTCTTGCCGTCAAGAGCTGCGCAGGCCTTGCGTCCTGGCGGCCGTCGCTGCCCTGACGGCTTGTGCTGCGCCGTGACCCAACGGTGACGGGCAATTCCGCCCGGCAACCTTCAGGTGTTCACCATGAACAGCGCACTCATCACCGACGACCAGTGCATGATGCTGCTGACTGAGATTGATCCCGATGACCATGGCCACGCCTTTGGGCTTTGTGACTTGGGGCTGGAGATACCGGAAATCGGCAGGGTCAGCGTGGACGAACAGGCGATGGTGCGGGGGCGGCTGGGGGTGCCGATTGAGCGCGATTTGTCTTTCCACGCCGAGAAGCGTAGTGCGCTTACGCGAGCGCGAACTTGCAAAGGCTACTCAGGATATCGCTGCTGAAACCGGGCTGGTGTCGGCGACCTGTCCGCAAGGTTGTCTAGCGTCAGCGAGGATATGCCCGGCAGGATGATCCGATTTCACACCACCTGCCTCTGACTTTGTTCATAGCTCACTTGACCACGCGGATGTTCTTGATCAGGGTGACACTGTATCCCCACCGGTTCCGAGCTTCGGATCAGGCCTCCTGGACCCGGTACGGGCTCTGCCGATCCGCAGCGTCCTGCTCGCGGAACTGGCGTGGCGACTGGCCGGTGGTGCGTTTGAACACCTTGGAAAAACCGAAGGCGTCCTGATAGCCCACGGCCTGCGCGATCTGTTCCAGCGGCTGCCGGGTGTCGGCCAGCAGCTGCATGGCCTTTTGCATGCGCAGCGTGCGTAGGTGGTTCATCGGCGTGTCACCCAGCGCGTTGCGAAAGCGCTCGGCCAGCGCCGAACGCGACAGGCAGGCCTGTTGGCCCAGTTCATCGAGCGTCCAGCCGTGGCCGAGGTTGCCATGCATGAGTGTGAGTACCTGGCGGATAGGTCGATCGGCGATTGCGTGGTGCAAGCCCGGTCCGTTGGGGCTTTGGCGCTGTGCAATCTCGCGCAAGGCAAAGGCAAACAGCGCGTCGAGCAGGCCGTGGGTGGCCGAGCTGGCTCCCAGCCCCTCTTCGCCCAGCTCGCGGTCCAGTAGGCCGAGGGTCAGGGGCAGGGCGGAGAGAGGGGGGAGAGTGTGGCCGCGCACCACGAACCACGGCGGCAGGCTGCGCAGGAAAGGATGCAGCGGGTCGTGCCAGAACTGGTAGGCCGCGCTGATGACTTGCGCGGAGGACTGGGTGCGCGGATTGTCGTCGGCCCCGGCCCTGGAGGACAGTGCTCCGTCTGCTAGACAAGCGCCTGCGAATGGTGTGATCGTCATGGTGGTGCTGTGCGTGGGCGTTGTGCGATCCAGCGACAGCTGGTGCACGCAGCCGCGGGCCATCAGCACCAGATCGCCCGCCTGCAACTCCAGCGGCGCATCCAGGTTGGACGCGTGCACGAAGGCGCGACCACGCGTGACCGCGTGCAGGCCAAAGCTGCGGTCGCAGGGAAAGCGCAGCGACGCTCCGGGTGCGAGCGCGTGCAGATTGAGTAGGCGGCGGCGCAGTCCGGCGATACGCAGTATGTCAGAGAGTATGTCCACCATTAAAATTATAGGACGTTTAGACATGAATTGTGGAATTTCATGCATTTATATTTTTGCGAGGACAGTACACACTGGGAGCCTTCCCAACCACAAACAGGAATTTTACATGACCACCACCCTCGTGACTGGCGCCAATGGCCAGAACGGTTCGCCCCTTGTTGACCTGCTCACCGCCCAGGGCCAGACCGTGCGCCGCGCCACCAGCCGCACCCCCACCCAGGCCAGCGAGGTTCATCTCAACCTGGCCACCGGTGAAGGCCTGGATGCGGCCCTGGCCGGCGCCGACCAGCTGTTCCTGTTGGCACCTTCCGGCTTTCCCAACCATTACGAGTTGCTGATACCCGCCATCGACGCCGCCAAAACCGCCGGTGTGAGCAAGGTGCTGCTGATGTCCGCCATGGGTGCCAATGCCGACGACAGCATCCCGCTGCGCCGCGCCGAGTTGCACCTGGAGCGTTCGGGTCTGGCCTGGAACGTGATCCGTCCCAACTGGTTTATGCAGAACTTCCACACCTTCTGGCTGCAGGGCATCCAGACCCAAGGTCAGATACTCCTACCGGTGGGCGCCGCGAAGGGCAGCTTCATCGACACGCGCGACGTCGCGGCCGTGGCCGCCAAGCTGCTGAGCAGCGACGACTTCGTAAACCAGTCGCACGACCTGACCGGCAGCGAGGCGTTCGACCACAGCCAGGTGGCGGCGATCCTATCGAAGGCCGCAGGCCGGACCATTGGCTATACCGACGTTCCCGAAGACGCAATGCGCCAGGGCCTGCTGGGCGCGGGTCTGTCGGCGGACTACGCCGAGTTCCTGCTGGCGATCCTGGGTGCCTTCAAGGCCGGCTATGCCGAGCGCATCACCGACGCGGTGCAGCGCATTACCGGGAAAGCTCCGATCCGTCTGGAACAGTACGCACAGGACTTCAAGGCCCACTGGGCCTGAACACCGGAGGGGGCGGAATTATGACCGCGCCCGTGGGCGCGGTCATAATTCCGTTCAACCGTATGGATACACGGTCACATGCACGCTTACGATACTAACTTCGAAAAGCTTATTCCAGAAACAGCTCCCAATATAAAATCTGAGCTAATTGATATGATTAATACTGATTTGCATGCTATGGAAGTAAATGGCACTGAAAATGAGCAACTTAAACAGTTCTTTCTTGGTAAGAGTGGAAATGCTGGTAGCGTTAGCGGGAGTTTTTGGAGAATGGTCTACTTTAGTTCTATTGTGATTACCACTGTTGGATTTGGAGATATCGTACCAATAATTTCCCATTAATTTTATCCAATGTGGCTTTGGTATGGAGCAATGTTCGTTTCAGCGGCGGCAGGAACAACTCGGTGATCAGATATTTCAAAAAAGAAAGCGAAAAAGACATTGAGTTTAGTTAACGGGCATTCTTTTCTTGTCTAATGTTTTCAGCCGACGAGTAGCCTGACTGCGTCTACCCTCAACTCATGGCTTGAATCGAGGTCTATTGAAATGCAGCAGTCGATCTTTTCAAGATCCACATCCTCTTCGTCTGGTGCGAGGAAGAGTTTTAAATGTGTGGGCGAAGCATCGATGACATAAAGCCTAAGCGAGCAGAAGGGAATCGCTAACATGCTGGTCGGCATTTTTGGTGCGATTCGAAACCCTGTGGCACATGCACCGAAGACTACTTGGGCAATGCCAGAGCAGGATGCAATCGACGTGTTTGGAATCCTGTCCTACGTTCATCGAAAATTAGATGGTGCAACGAAGATATGATTCGACAGGCTTCGCCTTCAACTGGCCGTTTAACCAAAGATCGCCAATACGCAAAAATGGCAAGATGCCAATAGACAGCCAGATCTTCTTTTGAAATTTGGCGGGTGAAGTTGATTGAGGAGAGAGTTGGGTAGCCAGATCGTCGGGGAAACGATCATCTTGAATTCTGGAAAGATGGACGAGAACTGAAGGTTGTGTCCGGCGAAGCAGACGGTTCGGAAAGTTCACTTCGCCGAACCAATCAATTCGCCAAATTTTTTCATCCTTAGGAAAGGCAGAAATGGTAGGTAAGTTATTGATATTTATGATGTTATTGTGAAAATTGTGGCTGTTACACTACTGATTTTTCTCATTAACTGTTAAACTTTCTCATTATCTTCTAACTTTTCACATCCGTCCCCACCCCATGCGCCTGCTGATCTGCGTGGTAACTAGACCTCACCATCGCCCCCACCGCTGCATGGGCGAAGCCCATTTTGTAAGCTTCTTCTTCATACATCTTGAAGACATCCGGGTGGACGTAACGGCGTACTGGTAAATGGTGGCCGCTGGGGGCCAGGTATTGGCCTATGGTCAGCATGTCGACGTTGTGGGCGCGCATGTCGCGCATGACTTGCAGGACTTCTTCATCGGTTTCACCCAGGCCCACCATGATGCCGGATTTGGTTGGGGTGTTAGGGTGTTGTTCCTTGAAGCGTTTCAGCAGGTTTAGTGAATATTCATAGTCAGAACCCGGGCGCGCTTCTTTGTACAGGCGCGGTGCGGTTTCGAGGTTGTGGTTCATTACGTCTGGTGGTGCCATGTTCAATATTTCCAGTGCACGGTCCATGCGGCCACGGAAATCTGGTGTCAGGATTTCTATGCGTGTCATCGGTGACAATTCGCGGACACGGGTAATGCACTCGGCAAAGTGGGCGGCACCGCCGTCGCGCAAATCATCGCGGTCTACCGAGGTGATGACGACATAGCTGAGTTTTAATGCAGCGATGGTTTTTGCCAGGTTGGCTGGCTCATCCACGTCCAGCGGGTCTGGGCGGCCATGGCCGACGTCGCAGAAGGGGCAGCGGCGCGTGCATTTGTCACCCATGATCATGAAGGTGGCGGTGCCTTTGCCAAAGCATTCACCGATATTCGGGCAAGATGCTTCTTCACAGACGGTCACCAGTTTGTTGGCGCGCAGGATGTCTTTGATTTCATAAAAGCGGGTGGTGGGCGAACCGGCTTTGACACGTATCCAGTCGGGCTTGGGCAGCCTTTCCATTGGTACGATCTTGATAGGGATGCGTGCAGTCTTGCTTGCCCCTTTTTGTTTTTCGGTAGGATCGTAAGCAGCGGTGGCGACGGGTGTGTTTTCGGTTGTCATGGTATGAAGCGATGTCGAAAAATCAGGGGGCAGTCAAAAGGTTTTGCAATTGCTGGGCGAATGCAGTCTGGACTTGTGCAAGCGGCACGGTCACGCCCAGGGTTTTCATGTCCACCGTGGCCAGACCAGCATAGCCGCAGGGGTTAATCCAGGAAAACGGTGTCAAATCCATATCTACATTCAGTGATACGCCATGGTAGGTGCAGCCATTGCCACGCACTTTCAGGCCCAGGGCGGCGATCTTGGCACCTTGCCACTGGCCGTTGCTGACATAGATGCCGGGTGCACCTTCCTTGCGTTCACCAGCCAGATTATACGCTGCCAGGGTGTTGATGACCGCTTGTTCTATCTTGTTGACGAATTCACGCGCAAATAAACGGGCCTTGGGGTGGCTGCGACGCAAGTCCATCAGCAGGTAAATCACGACTTGCCCGGGGCCATGGTAGGTGACTTCGCCACCGCGGTCAGTCTGCACCACAGGGATGTCGTGGGCAGCCAGCACGTGCGACTGGTCAGCACCCAGGCCCAGGGTGTAGACGGGCGGGTGTTCGACAATCCAGAATTCATTGGGTGTCTGATCTGTGCGGGCATCGGTAAAGGCGCGCATGGCATCGAAAGTGAGCTGATAAGGCTCAATGCCGCGGTGGATGATGCGGGGAATCACAGATGGCGAGATGGCTGCTTGCATAGACCGCTAGTGTAACATTTTGCGGGATGAAGGTCTGTGCTTGTGAAAATGGCATGATCTGGCGCAAAGCGCTGAGGATTCGCTACAGGTCGATTTTCAGGGTTTTTTCTACCCTGGCTTTGCCACCCGTCATCAGGCTATGGATTTCACCATGCCTGATGTCCAGGTCGACATGGATCAGGCTGGGTGAAGCTGGCTGCATCAGGTAACCTTGTTCTATCTGCAAGCCTGGCCCGGTCTGTTGAAAGGCTGTGTATAAAAGACAGGCCAGTGGGCCGGCAGCCATGCCCGTCGCGGCTTCTTCGTCTATGCCATAGCGTGGCGCAAACATGCGTGTGCTGGCGGCATGACCAGTATCTTGCGCTTCCAGCGTAAAGGGGTAAAAACCGATGAGGTCAAATTCTTCACTGATGGCGTTTATCTCGGTCTGGTTGGGCTGTATCTGTGCCAGGCAATCGCGGCTGTTAATGGGAATCAGTAAAAAGCTGTTGCCGGTATTGACGATGCTGGGGACTTGTCCTGGTATCAAGTCTTGCGTCACCAGGCCCATGCTGTTCAGTATGCGGTCATAGACTTGAGGATATTGCTTGTCATCGGCAGGAATTGGCTGGAAACGCGGTGCCTTTTGCTGCATGAAAGCCATGTCGGCCTTGATCAGTATGTCGCGCTTGCCATCAATGGTTTCTTTGCTGCTCATGCCTTCACCGACCATATCCAATGCGCGCAGCAGGGAAAAAGTGGCGACAGTGGCATGGCCGCAGTGGGCAATTTGCCGGTTTGGGGTAAAAAATTCCAACTTGAAGGCAGCGCTGTCTGAATGGGACACAAAGGCGGTTTCTGACAGGCCCACGGCTTTGGCGATGTGCAGTTTTTGCTCAGCAGTATAGTGATCCGCTTTTAGCACTACCCCTGCCGGGTTGCCACCTGCATTGTTGTGGGTGAAGGCGTGAACTATGTGGACTTCAACAGAAACAGTCATGGCATTTCCAAATCATTATCATCGGGAACGATTTTAGCCTGCAATTACGCTCGCAGTGCAATGATCTCAGAGCTGGTCTTTACTTTGCAGAATTCATTATGCAGGCTGGCCAAGTGGATGCGGTGTATCTCTTCTGCCGGAATCAGCACACCGTTGACATCAGCGCGGTCAAAGGTGGCGCAGGCATCGGCGGCCAGTATCACGTCAAAACCCAGGTTGCCCGCCATGCGTGTCGAGGTGGATACGCAATGATCGGTGGTCAGACCTGCAATCACTAACTGACTGATGTTTTTGACGTACAAATAGGCTTCCAGTTCGGTACCTATAAAGGCGCTATTGACCTTTTTGGTGAAGATGGCTTCACCAATCAGCGGACGTGCCAGGTTCTTGAATTCATAACCAGGCTGGCCTGCCCGCAGTGGCGAGCCAGCTTCTTGCGACTGATGGCGGACGTGGATAACCGTTCGTTCATGCTCACGCCAGTGCTGAAGCAGGGCAGCCATATACTGTTCGGCAGCCGGATTATTACGCTGGCCCCACTTGGGGTCGTCGAAACCTTGCTGTACGTCGATCAGTAATAGTGCCGTCTGCTTCATGATGGTTTTCCCGTTCAGTTGCCTGCTTGACTGCTTGCACAAAAGCTATCAGGCAAATACCTGGCTCAATTTGCGTGTCAGTCTTTGCAGATAGCTGCTAACCGGAAGATTCTGGTGTTTCATCGAAATTACGCTGGAAACGGCAGACAATTCGACCAGGCTAGCTTTTTGTTCCGCTTCAATCACGACCAGTTGATTTGCCGGGATAACCATGGATTCGCCCGTGGACAGCCAATAATCATCCGGGTGTCCAGCAATAGTCAGCCATATACGGCCACAAGCCACTTCGATTTTACGGGCTGTTTCCGAATGGCCAGACAAGGTGTTGCCAGCTGCAATCGTGTATGATGGGTTTGCGAAATTATTTGTCATTTCCATGCTCCTGTATTTACTGCCTGAAATGCGCTGCAATCAAAATTTCTTTACTATCAGCAGGTAAAACGTGATTTGTTGCAGTGCGATAGATGCATTGTAGTCTGCTGCTATCAAGAAATAAAACGAGTAATTTTTGATTGTCTTGCTAATTTTATTCACATAAAAATGGATTTTCGACGACTCCCCAATCTTGCGGCGCTGCGTGCCTTCGAGGCGGCTGCCAGATATGAAAATTTCTCCCGCGCGGCAGATGAAATCCATCTGACTCACGGTGCGGTCAGCCATCAGGTCAGGGCACTGGAAGAGGAGCTGGGCGTTGCCTTATTTGTCCGCAATGGCAAGCGTATTTCCATCACGCCAGACGGTGAACAGTTTGCCGCCACTATCCGCCAGGCATTGCAAGACCTGGGTGATGCGGCTGAACTGCTGAAAACCCGCAACAAACAAAAACGCCTGGGCATTACTTCTTTACCTTCCTTTGCCGCCCGCTGGCTTTCGCCCCGACTGGGGCGTTTTATCGAGCATTATCCGGATCTGGAAGTCAGCCTGCAGTCCAGCAATCATTTGACGGATTACACCAGAGAATCGATAGACATAGGCATACGCTTCGGCCTGGGCAATTATCCGGGCATGGTCAGTGAACTGTTGATGGGGGATTATTACTATCCGGTTGCCAGCCCGTATTTCCACGGCGGGCAATTACCACAGACACCGGCAGAACTGGCCAGTATGCAATTATTGCGCTGCGATGGCGAACCTTGGGAACCCTGGTTCCGCGCCGCTGGCCTGGACAATGAAGAACCTACCGGTGGACTGGTGTTTCAGGATTCATCCATGCTGGTGCGGGCGGCTGTAGATGGGCAGGGCATCGCATTGGGCCGGCATGTCATTGTGCAACCGGATATCAAGGCGGGTTTGCTACAACGTCTGTTTACGATCGACATCCCTTGCGAGGTCGCGTATTACCTGGTGTATCCGCCCAGTGCATTGTTGAAGCCACAAGTCAAAGCCTTCAGGGAATGGTTGCTGAAAGAAATTGCGGAAGAGAGCCGGCAGATGAAATAAGCTGGCGGAAGATTGATATATGCAGTAAATAAATCAACGCTTCTGCCTGCGAGCATGTGCTGGCAGGCAGATTGACTACAGTACCACTTTCACCATGGGGTGAGAGGATAGTTCGCGGTACAGATTGTCCAATTGTTCACGGCTGGTCGCACGCACGGTCACCGTCACGGACAAGTAAGAGCCTTTGCTTGACGGCCGCATTTCAACTTTGCCCGCATGAAACGTCGGATCATGGATAGTTACCACTTCCACCATGGTCTGGGCGAATTGGTCATGCATGGGTCCCATGATCTTGATTGGAAAATCGCTGGGATATTCGATCAGGCTTTCTTCGGGGGGGATGGGTCTCATTTCCATAATACTTCCATATTTCAAAATAACTTAATGCCAGTATATGGGGTCTTGCGACGGAATTCCAATACCATCACATACTCCTTTGACCTATCCTGGCATCATGCATAAAAGCTGGTCAGTGATGCCAGGGGGACATGCAACGATTCGATTTGTGCCAACTCTTCCAGCAAAAAATCCACTGTCGCTTTAACGCGCGGTGCAATCAGCGCGCGATGTGGATATTGCAATACCATCTGCCTATTACCTTCTTGATGAAACGTGCCCAGCACGATTTTTAGCTTGTTGTCACGTAAATAATGCCATGAATGGTAGACGGCCACCTGGGCAATGCCCATGCCCATGATGGCCGCTTGCACTGCAAATTCAGGGGCCGACACCGTCAGATCGGGTTCACGCGGGTAGGGGCGGTTTATCTCACCCTCTCTGAGCTTCAGATTCCAGGTAGTCATTTTACCATTCAGAAAACGGACGGCGATTTGCTTGTGCTGGTCCAAGATTACTAATCTGCTGCGGGACGCCGTACTGCGCCAAATAAGAGGGGGCAGCAACCAGTATGGTGTGCAAAGGGCTGACTGCGCGCGAAATGACGCTGGAATCTTCTATCATGCCACCACGCAGGGCCAGGTCATAACCGTCACGGACCAAGTCTATACGATGATCATCAAAATCTATCGCCAGCCGCAAGCCTGGATGGCGTTGCTGCAATTTGGGTAGCAAGGGCAGCAGGTAATGCTGACCAAAAGCGTTGCCGGTCGATATCCTGACATGGCCAATCACTTCGGCATGCTGGCGGCTGACACTGTCCACCGCGTGATCAAGTGCATCAATTGCTGCGCGCGCGTTTTCCAGAAAAGTCCGACCTTCGCTGGTTAATTGTAGCGAACGGGTGCTGCGATTCATCAGGCGTACGCCCAGGCTTTGTTCTAAACCCGCCACATTTTTACTGACAGCTGCGGCAGAAATATGCAGCGCCCTGGCCGCTGCCGCAAAGCTGCCACGATCTGCCGCCTGTATGAAAGACAGCATGGCGGGTACGCGTTGAGACGCATCGAGCTTCATATTCGTAACCTGAGGTTGTGAGTGAAAATAAGAATAGCTGGCTTATCGGTATTAATCAATGAGATCACAATCACTCCTATCAACACACACATAGGAGCAGCAACATGCAAACAATTTCAAAAACAGTCGCAGTGCTGGGTAATGGTATCGTTGGCGTTTCCATAGCCAAGGGTTTTGCCAGTCTTGGCTATCAAGTCATCTTTGGTACCCGTAACCCTGACAGTGACAAAACCCGCGAAGCACTGGCAGCCGTGCCGACAGCACGTGCCAGCAACTATGCGGATGCAGCCAGAGCTGGTGATCTGGTCTTTTTGGCCTTGCCGTGGTTGGGCTTGCAAGAAAGCCTGGAATTGACAGGCAGCGTCAACTTTGCTGGTAAAACCGTGATTGATGCCGTTAATCCGCTATTGGATTTTTCTGCAGGTTCGCCAAAGCTAGCGATTGGCTTCAGTGATTCTGCGGGTGAGCTGGTACAAAGACTGTTGCCGAAAGCGCGGGTGGTCAAGGCTTTCAATACAATTGTCACGACCCATATGGTCAGACCCCAGTTTTCAGACGGACAGCCGGATATGTTTATCGCTGGAAATGACAATGAGGCCAAGCAGGAGGTTGCCGCAATCCTGAAGGCATTTGGCTGGCGCTCAGCGATAGATATGGGCGATATCACGGCAGCGCGTTTGCTCGAACCTTTGGCGATGTTGTGGATCAGCTATGCCTTCCAGCGTCAGCACTGGACACATGGTTTCAGCTTGCTGGGACAGGCGAAGGTGGCGTAGGCTTTCTACTGCAGGTCGGGTCCTGCTAGACTGCGGCTTACCAGTGCAACACTCGGCTCTTAAATAACGTATACGTTTGCTGAGGCTGAGTGTTGGGCTGATGAAGCGTAGCCCAACCTACGAAACTCATTAAGTTCTCGGTATGATATTTAAGCTGCTTTGGCAGCCTGATAAGCCGCATACAACTTATGGTAAACCGCACCTGGTTTACCGTCACCGATGGTCGTGTCATCGAGTTTTACCACGGCCAACACTTCCTTGGTAGCGGACGACAACATGACTTCATCGGCAGCGAAGACTTCTTCGCGGGTGATGCGGCGGGCTTCCAGTTTGATATTGTTGGCGGCGCACAGTTCTTCTATCAGGCCGTAGCGTATGCCTTCCAGTATCAGGTTGTCTTTTGGTGGTCCCATCAGCACGCCATCTTTGACTATCCACACATTGGATGCCGATGCTTCGGTCAGATAACCATCGCGGAACTGTATGCTCTCGGCTGCACCGTGTTCGGCTGCGTTTTGTGCAGCCAGTATATTGCCCAGCAGTGAGATTGATTTGATTTCGCAACGTAACCAGCGCTTGTCTTCCATTGAGACACAGGCAACCCCGTTTTCGCGTGCGGCGGCGGTCGGCAGTACGATGGGGTTGGTCATGATGAACACGGTGGGCGTCACATCCTTGGGGAAGGCATGCGCGCGTTTGGCCACGCCACGGGTGACTTGCAAATACACCATCTGGTCATCGGCTTCATGGGCCGCCATGACCTTGGTAATCAGGGCCAGCCATTCTTCCTTGCTGTGCGGATTGGCGATGCTTATGGACGCGAGGCTACGGAACAGGCGGGCCAGATGCTGGTCAGCACGAAACATCTTGCGCTGATACACCGGTATGACTTCATAAATGCCATCACCAAAAATAAAGCCACGGTCCAGGACCGGGATTTTGGCTTCCGACAGGGGTGTCATTTCGCCATTCAGGTATACCAGGGGATCATTCATGATGTCTGCGTGAGTGAGGAGGAGAGGGTCTATTTTTACACAGAACGACGGGGCGGCTTATGCAAATAAAGCATACAAGCATAGCCCAGATTTATGTGCGGCCCGGTCGAGGGGCCGCGCATAAGAGGTAACAGAGAAGCTTATTTCAACTGCTTATTTGAATTGATTATTTGAACATCAGGCGTATCGAATCCCAGGCGCGACCAAAGATGCTGGCCTGATTGACTTGTTCCAATGCCATTACCGGGAATTCGGCTACGGGTTTGCCGTCCAGCATCATTTTTACGGTACCGACTTTACTATTGATCGCAACGGGTGCCACCAGCGGGTCTTTACGTTCCAGCGCCGGTTTCAGTTTGGCGGCTGCCCCTTTGGGCAAGGTCACATACAGGTCACGATCAAAACCGATCTTGACCTGTGCCTGCGTGCCTTTCCAGACTTCTGGTGTGGCAATGGCCTGGCCTTTTTCATACAGCTTCAGGGTGTCAAAGTTCAGGTAACCCCAGTTCAACAATTTCAGGCTTTCTTGTGCACGTATCTGGTCGCTGTCAGTACCGATGACGACCGAGATCAGGCGACGTGTACCCGTACCATTCGGGCGGTTGGCAGAAGAAATCAGGCTATAGCCACCACTCGTGGTGTGGCCGGTTTTCATGCCGTCTACACTTGGGTCCAGCCACAGCAGGCGGTTACGGTTGGGCTGGGTGATCTTGTTATAGGTGTAGCTTTTGGTTGAATAATAGGTCTTGTAAAATTCGGGAAAATCGATGATCAGGCGTGCTGCCATGGTAGACAAATCCTGGGCGGAGGAATAATTGTCTTTGCTTGGCAAACCATGTGGATTGGCAAAGTGAGTGGCTTTCAAGCCCATACGCTCGGCTTCGCGGTTCATTTGCACAACGAAGGCTTCTTCGCTGCCAGCCACTGCTTCCGCTAGGGCGACGGCAGCATCATTGCCGGATTGTACGATCAGGCCATACAGCAGTTCATTGATGGTGACTGGCTTGTTCGGCTCGATAAACATCTTGGAACTGCTGCCATCGACTTTCCAGGCGCGGGTAGAAACATTGATGCTCTGGTTCAGGTCCAGTTTCTTGTCCTTGAGGGCAGCAAACACCAGGTAAGCGGTCATGATTTTGGTCAGCGAAGCGGGTTCTACGCTCATCGTTGGTTGTTGGGCGGCGATCACCTGACTACTGGTGGCGTCAAGCAAGACCCAGGATTTGGAAGCGATAGTCGGCGCTGGCAGGGTTTGCGCGACCGCAGCTGTCATGGTCAGCAGCGATACGGCAATGGAGGCGAGGAATTTTTTCATAGGGGTAACCAGTAAAACAAGGGTGACAAAAAACAAATAATCTACGTCCTCATCGGGCGGTCTGATGGGACGGATCTGGTACATACATCATCAGGCTTTATCCCACATGCTGGTGATGAGTTGTTTGATATGGTGCAGGCGACGGTGAAAGAAATGGTCCGCGCCGGGTATGACGGTAACCGGTATGTCCTGCGGGCGTAGCCAGTCCAGTACCGCGCTCAAGGGAATGGTGTCGTCCAGCTCGCCATGGATCAAAATGGTATTTGCTGGAATAGGCGGCATATCCCATTTGCCAGCAGCCGCACCGACCAGCGCCAGGCGCTCTGCGGCTTGGCCTTTTTCTTGCAGGCGCTGTTGCAAGCGAGCCTGTACAAAGGTGCCAAAGGAAAAACCTGCCAATGCCAGTGGCAGACCAGGGAAACGTGCGCGCATGGCGTTCAGCAATAATTCCATGTCATCGGTTTCACCCATGCCTGCATCATAACTGCCTGCAGACTGGTCAACACCACGAAAATTCATGCGTACGGCGGCATAACCAAGGCCAGTAAACGTGCGCGCCAGGGTCTGGGCAACTTTATTGTCCATGGTGCCGCCATACAGCGGATGCGGATGGGCTACCAGGGCCAGGCCCACAGGACTGGTATGGGTTTCGGGATCAGGCAGGTCCAGCGCACATTGCAATTGTCCGGCTGCGCCCTGTATCAAAAATTGTTCAGTTTGGGCATTCATGGGATTCAGATCTTGAGACGTTCAACCACACCGCCGCCTATCAGGTCGACTTCGATAATTTCATCAATATCGCTTTGATCAACATAGGTATACCAGGTGCCTTGTGGATAGACGACCATGACCGGACCTTCTTCGCAGCGATCCAGGCAGCCCGCTTTGTTGATGCGGATTTTGCCGTGACCGTTCATATCCAGCTGTTTGATGCGACGTTTTGCGTGCTCTTGCGCAGCTTGCGCACCGCGGTCAGAACAGCATGGGCGGCCATCGTCACGCTGGTTCATGCAAAAGAAAACGTGTTTTTGGAAATAGAGAGCTTCAGACATAGATTATTCAGCCTGCGGATCATGCAACCTGAGCTTATCTGAGGTTGCGCCGCCGGATGGCAGTAGTTGAAGCCCACTATGATACTGCAATTGCGCGGACAGGGGCTGGAAGCCAGGTTTCAACTACTGGCCGGCTTGCGCAACAAGGCCCAGATTGCCAGGAAAGGCCAGAATACAGACAGGAACTGTGCCGCGCCATTAAAGTTCAAAAACTTGCCCTGTACCCAGGTCTGCATGGTGGCAGCAAAGTAGGGGTTGTCGGACACCAGATTCAATACGATCAGGGAAATCGCCAGCAATACCAGCGCCAGCCGTTTTTGCACATGGGCCGGTGCAAAAGAAAAACCGTATAGCATGATGATGCTGATCACCAGGCCGCCACCCGCACCGGGGGTAAGCCAGGCAAAAGCATATTCGGGTTTGAACAGCAGTGCGCTGGCCAATGATTTGATCGTCAGTGCAGCAAGCAGTAAAAGACTGGCCAGCACGGATTTGGGGGCATGCCGGTTCAGAATGCTGAGGCAGATCAGCAAGGCACCAGTACAACTGCAGGCTGTGATGATGGCTTCGGACATTAAATATTCGTCAGCACTGGGTTCAAAACCTTGCAGCAGGAAATTGCTGATATCAATATCGGTGTCCAGCATCTCACTCAGACTTTGTGAAATGATGGGCAGGATTTGTCCCAGACCAAACAGATAGGCTTGCGGATAAATTTGCGCCATGGTCCACAAACCCAGCACCAGGATTTCGCGGCTGGATTCTTTATATGTCCACTGCTTGCGCAGTAGTTGAAGGCGGCCTTTCTCCAGTATTAATGGAGTAAGCAGGGCACCCAGTATGGCCCCCAGCATGGCACCGGATGAATTGGTCAGAAAGTCCAGCAAGGAGGTGACACGGCTAGGCAGGAAATATTGCACAATTTCTGCCGTAGCGGAAACCACAATGCCGCTCAGTGTAGCCAGCAGTGCCGCCCACCAGCGTGTGACCAGTGGATACAGCGCAAACACGATCAGTATGCCAAACGGGACGTAACCAACCACATTGATAATGACATCAAAGCCTGACCAATACCTTGGCCATTGCTGAATGACATCCGGTAAGGCTGCCCAGTTATTGGCTTGCCAACCGGTGAACGGATACCAACTGGCATAGATAATCAAAAACAGGTAAGCCGCCAGACTCACCCTGGCAAAGGGTGAACTGTGAGGTGGGCTGACGGGATCAGCTAAGTGGTCAGCTATTGGGGTGGGCTGCATGGCTTAATTTAGTGGCAGACTCTTGATCCAGGTCTGCAATGCATCAATACTGGCATCGGCGGCTTCCTGCATGGCCTTGGCACCGCCAGGTGCATCGGCGCTAGCCGCATTTACCATTTGCTGGAAGCTCTTCTGTGCAAGCAATTGACGTCCTTTGACCAGGCTGGCACGCAGGCTGATCTGGACGTGGCTTTGATGCGGGCTGGTGAAGATTTGTGAAAACTCTTCCAGTTCTATACGCAATACCGGGAATGGTGATGCTGCTTCAGTGCTGACCATGACATCACTGCCTTGATTCGCCATGCGGGTTTTCAGCCTTTGTGACAGCAGTTGCGCAGGCGGCATGCTCCAGCGATGCTGGGAAAAGGCTTTGAGCTGCTGGACATTGTCATATTGCAAGCGATATAACATGGCATTGCTTTCCAGTGCCGCCGGAACGGCAATCTCTGCCAGGCTGAATTGCAGCTTGCCTGACACCGGGGTGGCAGGTGTTTCTGCCATCCAGGGGCCAAAATCATATTGTTGCCGCTGAACAGCTGGGGTACTGGAGCAGGCTGAAAGAAAGGCGAATACGCTGATCATCAGGCCCAGACGTGCAAGTTGTTGGCGCAGGTGTCGGTAGTTCATGCGAATTCCTTTATTTGGGAGCAACAAAACCGGGCTCGCCGGGGCCAGGTGCTGGCGCGGGCGGACCAAACAACAGGCTTTGCGGCCTTTCATTGAGGCTTTCCGATACGCGGTTGATGGAACGCATGGTGGCCCGTGTTTCACTTGTCAATGTCTGTACACGTGGCAGAGTATCAATGATCAGACTGTCGCTGACCCTGTCCATGGACTGATTGAAGCGTGCCAGCGGACCATCTGCCGCCTGCAAATTGTTGGCAAACTGGTTCAGATTATTGCTGAGCTTGCTGGTATCTGACGCCAGCCCGTTGATAGATTTCAGGGTCGTTTTGGCTTGCTCTACTAGTTCTGGCAGGCGTGTCAGGGTTGGATTCAGTTTGTCGGGTACTGCTTTCCAGGCGGCAGAGGCTTTGCCAAAATTGTCGATGGTCGTCATCAGCGATTTTTGGTTGCTTGGATCAAACAGGCTGTTCAGGCGACGTGTCAGTTCTTCGGTTTGTGTGAGAATGGCCTGGCCGCGTTGTTCCAGATTTTGCATCATGCCCGGACGCATAGGAATGCGTGGCGGTGCATCTACATTAATTTCGGCACCATCGGCGATCAGCAATTGTTTGGATGTACCGTCATCGTCGAGCTGTACAAAGGCGATGCCGGTCACACCCTGGTAACCCAGGGTAGCATAGGTGGAACTGGTGACTGGTGCATCGGGAATGATTTCCAGGCGCAAGACGATTTGTCCTGGGTTCTTGTCATCAAAATCAATGTCCGTGACATTGCCAACCTTGATACCTTTGTAACGGACTGCAGCCTGCAGGTTCAGGCCAGACACAGCCATTTTGGTAGCGACCTCATACGGTACGCGTTTGATTTTGTCACGCCCCAGCCAGATTGCCAATACCGTCGCCAATATCAGCAAAGCGATGGTAAAGAAACCGGCCATGAGTGCATGAGATCTGTTTTCCATAACTTACATTTCCTGATGCATGGTTGGTGACAGCACTTCCATGGCGCGCTGACCGCGTCCGCCAAGAAAGAAACTGTCAATAAATGGATGTTTAAATGCCAGCACTTCTTGCGGTGTACCTACGGTAACGACGCGCTTTTCTGCCAGCACGGCAATCCGGCTGGACAGGGCAAACAGGGTGTCCAGGTCATGCGTTACCATAATGACAGTCAGCCTGAGTTGTTTATGCAGCGATAATATCAGCTCAACAAAACTGTCGGACCGGTCTGGGTCCAGCCCGGCGGTGGGTTCATCCAGGAACAGCAGTTCAGGGTCCAGCGCCAGCGCCCGTGCCAATGCAATACGCTTGATCATGCCACCTGAAAGATCAGACGGCATCTTGCGCGCATGCTCAAAGGCGATGTCTACCATATGCAATTTCAGGTACACCAGGTCAGTGATCAGATCTTCCGACAAGGTGCCCAGTTCACGCATGGGTTGAGCAACATTGTCAAAAACACTCATGGCTGAATACAGGGCACCATGCTGGAACAGCATGCCAGAACGCTTGCGCAGGTAATCCAGATGGTGTGCCTGCGGTGCATGCAAATTTTCGCCAAACACCTTGATGCTGCCGCGATTTGGCGTTTCCAGCCCCAGCATTTGCCGTAGCAATACAGTCTTGCCTGAGCCCGAGCCACCGACGATGGATAATATTTCACCACGCCTGACCTGTAATTCCAGCTGATCATGGATGACGGCACGACCAAACTGGGTACGCAAACTGTGGATTTCAATGATATGTTCGCTGTTCATCAATATCCTGTTTTACTGAAAATGATGGCAAATATCGCATCGGCAATGATGACCACGGTAATTGCCACGACCACAGAGTTGGTGGTGCCGCGCCCCAGGCTTTCGGTGTTTGGTTCAATGCGCAAGCCATAATGACAGGCGATCAGGGCAATCAGCATGCCAAAGGTCACCCCTTTGGACAGCCCTATCCAGTAATTGATGAGGGGAACAGCTTCAGGCAACTTATAAATGAAAAATTCGGGTGACATTCCAAGCAATGCCTGGGCGGAAATCATGCCGCCAGCCAGTGCCATGACATCGGTCCAGATCACCAGCAACGGCATGGCGATGGCCAGCGCCAGCACTTTGGGCATGATCAGTCGAAAACCGTGGGGTATGCCCATGACACTCATGGCATCCAGTTCTTCTGTCACACGCATGACCCCAAGTTGCGCCGTGATCGCTGAACCAGAGCGACCAGCGACCAGGATGGCGGCCAGCATGGGCCCCAACTCGCGGACGATACTCATGCCCAGGATGTTGACGATATACAGGTCGCCGCCAAAGGTGCGCAATTGCTGTGCTGATAAATACGATAACACTACACCAATCAAAATGCCGACCAGGGCGGTAATACCCAGCGCCTGGGCACCAGTGCGGTAAATGTTGGCAGACAATTCCTTCCACGGACCTTTGAGTGGGCGACGTATAAAATGTGCGAGATCCAGCATCAACTGGCCGAGCAGGGCAGTGAAGCTATAGAGGTGATTAAACAGACCCAGCATCTGGGCACCCAATTGCATGGTGCGTGTCAGGCGCGACTTGGGGGCGCCGGGAATACTGATCTGGCTGACTTGTTCCAGCCGCTCGAATAAGCCTTCATGCACATTTCGCATGGTGACTTGTAGTGGCCTTTGTTTGCCCCAGGCACGCCATAACATTTGCGCGCCTATGTGGTCGAGGCTACTGATTTGTGACAAATCCCAGCGTAGGTTTTTTTGTTGCGCGGCTTTGTTTAGCTGCGTGCTGATTTCATGCATGGTGGCTGCCCTGGACAGTAGATGCACCAGCCAGGCCCCTGACACAATGGCGGTCGGCTGTTGCTGGTGCGTGAATTGCAGGGTGGGCGCGATCTCATGTGGCATATCACAAGTGTAAGTGAGAAAGTGTATTTGCTGCAATGAAAGCTAGTCTGGTGCGACACTGGGGTTCGCTTTATTTCTCCTGTGCCAACGGCGTCTTCTTATCCATCACTTCACGGCAGTCCCCTTTGAAGGTGGCATTGTCGTAATTGGTCCAGCCATAACTGTCGACATAGCGTGTATGCGCTTTCAGTTTTTGGCTGAGTATGCTCCATTCCAGTTTTTCGTCTGGGTAACGGATATTGGCCATATCCAGCAGGCTGTGAAACACGTTTTCAGTTGACAGCCGGGCTTTCTGATGCAGTCGCAATTGGATGACCTTGTTGGGAAATTGTTCCTGATACGCATCCGAATACCAGATGAAGGCAGGGACATGGAATTCATACTGCGTATTGTGACCATGAAAAGCCAGGTTGCAGGTGCCGTCATACAAGGTCTGGCCGTGATCAGCGACAAAAAACAGGGCGGTGATTTGCTGGCTGGTTTTCAGTTTCTGTATGACTTCAGACAACATCCAGTCGGTATACAAAATCGAATTGTCGTAGCTATTGTTGAGCGCCTGCTTGTTTTTCAAGTCGGTATAGGCGGGATTGCTCACGCCGAACAAAGAAGGCTTCCATTTATCGAAGGAGGCGGGGTGGCGATGGCTGTAGTTCCAGTGATTACCCAGGGTATGCAAGACGATTAGCTTTTTCGGTGCAGGATCGCGCATGGCATTGGCCATGGGTTCCAACAGCACTTCGTCCAGATTCGAGCTATTGGTAAAGCCGCCCAGGTTCAGGAACTGGGTCACATCTGCTTCTTTGGCAAATACTGAAGTCGGGGTATCAAATTGCCCGAAGCTCATCTGGTTCGATAGCCAATAGGTTTTGAAGCCAGCTTCTTTATAGGCCGTCAGGAAAGATTTTTCTGAAAAGCCGGCTTTCAGGCTCTGTGCGGCAGGTTTGCGCGACACAATAATAGGGACCGACAGCCGGGTGGCAGAGACTGCCGTGACCACGTCACTGAAGCTGACCAGATTGCTTTCCTGCCTGAGCAGGGGATTGGTATCACGTTCATAACCATTCAGGCTCCAACGATCGAAGCGTGAGGATTCACCGATGACCATCACCACGGTTTGCGGCAATTCAGGGTTGCCATCCAGATGGGCCTGAAAGCGGAAGGCGCGGCTTTTTTCAGATAATCTGGACAGGTAATCGCGCTCATTCCAGAAATCAGCAGCCCGCAAGCTCAGGCCAAAAGGCCAGGTGCGTATGTAAGTTTCTTCGTCATACGGGATTTGTGCCCAGTATGGCAGGGGGGGGAGTTGCTTCTTCAGACTGTCCGCCCATTTACTTATGTGATTAGCAGAAGCACTGGCAGAAGCGTTGGCCGATGCAGATGCACTGCTATCGTCGTCATCATCATCTTCGTCCGTATCAGAGGCCGATGCACTGGTGCTGGCAGACGCTGGTTTTTCTGCAATACCGATTTGCTCGCCATAAAACCACACGCCCAGACCAACTACGAACATGGCCAATACCAGCCAGCGTGAACGATGATGCCAGTCCCAGTGACTGTGAGCGCGCGCTATCTTTAACAGACCCCACCACCAGACGATGACGGCAACAATAATCAACAGGAGTAGCCAGACCTTATTGCCAAGAAATTCCATTGATTCTTTTGGGCTGGTCTCAACCATGATGCCCAGATGATGGGTAGAAATGCCCTGCCCAAAGTAAAGGCGAAGGTAAATTTCAACAGGCAGAGCAAAAAATGCGGGCAGCAACAGGTAATGAAACCAGCGCGGTTTTTTCAGCAGGGCCCAGAATCCCAGCCAGGACAACACTTCCATTGCCAGCAAGTGATAAGGCTTGTCCACGGACTGGCCCTGCAAGAGTGGGAAAAACGGCAAGGCTGAAATCAACAGGTAACTGGCGATCAGGAACAGTGATGCAGGGCGAAACAGGGTGGGCATTGTCAAATTGCTTAGTTTGCTGAATAAGTGGGCGTCATCGGTGCCAGTGTTGCCGCTGGCGATGGATTCCGCCGGATCAAGGGCGTAAATAGTAAATGATTTAGATTGGGGCGTGTTGACCTATCTACGGCGCGATAGCTGCAGCATTTAAGGGTATTTTGACTTTGACTGATCATCAGGATCTATCGGCGACATCGTTAGAGCTTGATTTTTTGAGTAAATTTTCTACCCTGAAAGACCTCACATACGAGCTAAGCGCTTGAATTTAAGAAATAAAAAGCGTTGACAGGCTTGTCCATCAGGGCATAAAATTGCGAGTTCTCGATTTTGGGTTTGTATTTTCTATTGTTGTTTCATGTGTTTATGCGCTGTATTTGGCATATGTTGGCATGTGTGGCAATGCTTAAAAAGCAGGCAAAAGCAGTCGGCCAAGTCGGGTTGGCCTGAGGATTCAGGCAAAAAAATGATTTTAAGTTCCCGGGCAACCGTTTCCGGGTTTGTGTTTAACGTTGTATTTTGTTGGATTAAAAACGATGCCAACCATCAATCAACTGATTCGCCAACCACGTGTTTCTGCACGTGTTAAAAGCAAATCGCCGGCGCTGGAAAACAGCCCGCAAAAACGTGGCGTTTGCACCCGCGTTTATACGACAACTCCAAAAAAGCCTAACTCGGCTTTGCGTAAAGTTGCCAAAGTTCGCCTGACCAACGGTTTCGAAGTTATTTCGTACATCGGCGGTGAAGGGCATAACCTGCAAGAACATAGCGTTGTATTGCTGCGCGGTGGTCGTGTAAAGGATTTGCCAGGTGTTCGTTACCATATGGTTCGCGGTGCTTTGGATACTCAAGGCGTTAAAGACCGTAAGCAAGCTCGCTCCAAATATGGTGCTAAGCGTGCTAAGGCAGTTAAGAAGTAATTATCTCGTAATTTAATCTCCGTAATCTATTACGGATCAGTGTCGGTTTGGAATAAGCCGAGTAAGTGACTGGCTATGATGGCCTGTCGCGAGTGTGAAGCAAAATGTTGCTTTGTGCTCAACTGAAGATTGAAAGGAATTGAAATGCCACGTCGTCGTGAGGTCCCGAAACGGGACGTACTGCCGGATCCAAAATTCGGTAATGTAGAAGTAGCAAAATTTGTAAACGTATTGATGTTGTCCGGCAAGAAGTCTGTTGCTGAAGGTATCATCTACGGTGCATTCGATCACATCCAACAAAAATCTGGTAAAGATCCTTTGGAAGTGTTTGCGCTGGCAATCAACAACGCCAAGCCACTGGTTGAAGTTAAATCCCGCCGTGTTGGTGGTGCTAACTACCAGGTGCCTGTAGAAGTTCGTCCAGTTCGTCGTCTGGCTTTGTCTATGCGTTGGTTGCGTGAAGCCGCTAACAAGCGTAGCGAAAAATCCATGCCACAACGTCTGGGTGGTGAATTGCTGGAAGCCGCAGAAGGTCGCGGCGGCGCAATGAAGAAGCGTGATGAAGTCCATCGTATGGCTGAAGCCAACAAGGCCTTCTCTCACTTCCGCTTCTAAGAGTAAGAGTAAGGAGCGATTGTATGTCAATCATGCAATGGCTCTGGCAAGTATTTTGAATCAGGCCGGGCGCGATTTTTGTAAAAAAATGCGCTCGGTTTTGTCCATTAAAAGATTTAGGATTAGCTATGGCCCGTAAGACCCCCATTGAGCGTTACCGCAATATCGGTATCTCTGCTCACATTGATGCCGGTAAAACGACGACAACTGAACGCGTTCTGTTCTACACAGGTGTAAACCACAAAATTGGTGAAGTGCATGATGGCGCTGCCACCATGGACTGGATGGAGCAAGAGCAGGAACGTGGTATTACTATCACTTCCGCTGCGACGACATGCTTCTGGAAGGGCATGGCGAACAATTTCCCTGAGCATCACATCAACATCATTGATACACCAGGCCACGTTGACTTCACGATTGAAGTTGAGCGTTCCATGCGTGTTCTGGATGGCGCCTGCATGGTTTACTGTGCAGTAGGTGGTGTGCAGCCTCAGTCTGAAACCGTATGGCGTCAGGCTAACAAGTACAAAGTCCCACGTTTGGCATTCGTCAACAAGATGGACCGTACTGGCGCGAATTTCTTCAAAGTGTACGATCAAATGCGTGCACGTCTGAAAGCCAATCCAGTGCCTCTGCAAGTACCTATCGGTGCTGAAGACCTGTTTGAAGGCGTTATCGATCTGGTCAAGATGAAAGCGATCATCTGGGACACGGCATCTCAAGGTATGAAATTTGAATACCGCGACATTCCAGAAAATCTGGTTGCTGACGCACAAAAATGGCGTGAAAACATGGTTGAAGCAGCTGCTGAAGCCAGTGAAGAGCTGATGAATAAATACCTTGAAGAAGGTGATTTGTCTGAAGCTGAAATCAAGGCTGCTTTGCGTCAACGTACTATCGCCTCTGAAATCGTTCCTATGATGTGCGGTACTGCATTTAAGAACAAAGGTGTTCAGGCGATGTTGGATGCGGTTGTTGAATACCTGCCATCCCCATTGGATATTCCTCCAGTTCCTGGTGTGAACGAAGATGACGAACCAGTTGTTCGTAAAGCTGAAGATACAGAGAAATTCTCTGCTCTGGCATTCAAAATCGCAACTGATCCATTCGTTGGTCAATTGTGCTTTATCCGTTGCTACTCCGGTACATTGAATTCTGGCGACAGCGTTTACAACTCTGTTAAAGAGAAAAAAGAACGTATCGGCCGTCTGGTTCAAATGCACGCGAACCAACGTGAAGAAATCAAAGAAATGATGGCGGGTGATATCGCTGCGGTTGTTGGTCTGAAAGACACAACTACTGGTGATACGCTGTGTGACGAAAAAGCAATCGTTGTTCTGGAACGCATGATATTCCCAGAACCAGTTATTTCTCAGGCAGTTGAGCCAAAAACCAAGGCTGACCAAGAAAAAATGGGTCTGGCATTGAACCGTCTGGCCGCTGAAGATCCATCTTTCCGCGTACGTACTGACGAAGAATCTGGTCAAACAATTATCGCTGGTATGGGCGAGTTGCATCTGGATATTATCGTTGACCGTATGAAGCGTGAATTCAATGTTGAAGCCACTGTAGGTAAACCACAAGTTGCTTACCGCGAAACTATCCGCAAAACTTGCGAAGAAATCGAAGGTAAATTCGTTAAGCAATCCGGTGGTCGTGGTCAGTATGGTCACGTTGTTTTGAAGATCGAACCGCAAGAACCAGGTAAAGGCTTTGAATTCGTTGACGCGATCAAAGGTGGTACAGTTCCACGCGAATACATCCCTGCAGTTGAAAAAGGTGTTCGCGAAACACTGACTTCTGGTGTATTGGCTGGTTACCCGGTAGTTGACGTTAAAGTCACATTGTTCTTCGGTTCTTACCATGACGTTGACTCCAACGAAAACGCCTTCCGTATGGCGGGTTCGATGGCATTCAAAGATGGCTGCCGTAAAGCAAGTCCAGTTATCCTGGAACCAATGATGGCCGTTGAAGTTGAAACACCTGAAGACTACGCTGGTACAGTCATGGGTGACTTGTCTTCACGTCGCGGTATGGTTCAAGGTATGGACGAAATCGCTGGCGGCGGTGGTAAGATCATCAAAGCTGAAGTGCCTTTGTCTGAGATGTTTGGTTATTCCACGTCCCTGCGTTCCGCTACCCAAGGTCGCGCTACGTACTCGATGGAATTCAAGCACTACTCTGAAGCGCCTAAGAACGTGATCGACGCAATCGTCACATCCAAAGCTAAGTAATACAGAATCAAAGGCCTGCCCCATGTAGGGGCAGGTTTTCTATTGTTGATAAATCGTTCTTTTTGAAGGAAGAATAAAATGGCAAAAGGTAAGTTCGAGCGCACCAAGCCGCACGTAAACGTAGGCACAATTGGTCACGTTGATCACGGCAAAACCACACTGACAGCAGCGATCGCGACAGTCTTGTCGAAGAAATTTGGCGGCGAAGCCAAAGCCTACGACCAGATCGATGCAGCGCCAGAAGAAAAAGCGCGCGGTATTACTATTAATACAGCCCACGTCGAATACGAAACAGCCAATCGCCACTACGCCCACGTAGACTGCCCAGGCCATGCTGATTATGTTAAAAACATGATCACCGGTGCAGCACAGATGGACGGCGCGATCCTGGTTTGCTCCGCAGCAGATGGTCCAATGCCACAAACACGTGAACACATCCTGTTGGCCCGCCAAGTTGGCGTTCCCTACATCATCGTGTTCCTGAACAAGTGCGACATGGTTGACGATGCAGAATTGCTGGAACTGGTCGAAATGGAAGTTCGTGAATTGTTGTCCAAATACGAATTCCCAGGCGACGACCTGCCAATCATTCAAGGTTCCGCTAAGTTGGCCCTCGAAGGCGACAAAGGCCCATTGGGCGAAGAAGCCATCATGAAACTGGCTGAAGCGCTGGATTCCTACATCCCAACACCAGAACGTGCTGTTGACGGCGCCTTCTTGCTGCCAGTAGAAGACGTATTCTCCATCTCCGGTCGCGGTACAGTCGTTACAGGCCGTATCGAACGCGGTATCGTCAAAGTTGGCGAAGAGATCGAAATCGTTGGTATCAAAGACACAGTCAAGACAACTTGCACAGGCGTTGAAATGTTCCGCAAATTGCTCGACCAAGGTCAGGCTGGCGACAACGTTGGTGTATTGCTGCGCGGTACCAAACGTGAAGATATCCAACGTGGTCAAGTGTTGGCAAAACCAGGCTCCATCAAGCCTCACGCCCACTTCACAGGCGAGATCTATGTTCTGTCCAAAGATGAAGGTGGTCGTCATACCCCATTCTTCAACAACTACCGTCCACAGTTCTACTTCCGTACAACGGACGTAACTGGTTCGATCGAGTTGCCGAAAGACAAAGAAATGGTCATGCCAGGTGATAACGTCTCTATCACTGTTAAATTGATCAACCCGATCGCGATGGAAGAAGGCTTGCGCTTCGCTATCCGTGAAGGTGGCCGTACAGTCGGTGCTGGCGTTGTTGCTAAAATCATCGAGTAATATCTGTCGTAATTTGTAGTATACTAGCTGGCTGTCGTATTAAATTTGATACGGCAGCCAGTGTAGTTTTCGCTCTTTATTCAATATGCCACCGGCTCTGCCGTGAGTGGCTCGCTCTTTACAGGAATGAACATGTCCACACAAAATCAAAAAATCCGTATTCGTCTGAAGGCTTTCGATTACAAACTGATCGACCAGTCCGCTCTGGAAATCGTAGAAACAGCCAAGCGCACTGGCGCTGTTGTTAAAGGCCCGGTTCCTCTGCCTACACGTATCCAGCGTTTCGACGTATTGCGTTCCCCACACGTGAACAAAACTTCCCGTGATCAATTCGAAATCCGTACTCACCAGCGTTTGATGGACATCGTCGACCCAACTGACAAAACAGTTGATGCATTGATGAAGCTCGATCTGCCAGCTGGCGTTGACGTAGAAATCAAATTGCAATAATCCTGTTTGATCTGGAAATACGGATGCAAATTTGTATTTCCAGATAAATACTGAAAATTCGACATACCACAATTTTTCGAAAATTCAAATAAATAGTCTTGTAAATAAAAAATTCGCAGGCTATAATCGAAGGCTTAGATGTAGGTCAGCAATTGCTGGCCTATTCGTTTAAGTTTTTTAAACATCAGCCTCACCCAATCGTAGGTGAGAATGGAGAAAACAATGAGCTTGGGCCTAGTTGGTCGCAAGGTTGGTATGATGCGCATCTTCACAGATGACGGGGATTCAATTCCGGTTACTGTTTTGGACGTATCCAACAACCGCGTGACGCAAGTCAAAACTCCTGAAACAGACGGTTACTCCGCTGTTCAGGTAACTTTCGGTCAGCGCCGTGCATCTCGCGTAACAAAAGCGGCTGCCGGTCACCTCGCAAAAGCAGGTGTTGAAGCTGGTACTGTATTAAAAGAATTCCGTATTGATGCTGCTAAAGCTGCTGAAATGAAAGCAGGCGATGTTGTGCCTGTTGGCATGTTCGAAGCTGGTCAAAAAGTGGATGTGCAAGGCGTTTCTATTGGTAAAGGCTATGCCGGTACCATCAAGCGTCACCATTTCGCTTCCGGTCGCGCTTCTCACGGTAACTCCCGTTCGCATAATGTACCTGGTTCTATCGGTATGGCGCAGGATCCAGGTCGTGTTTTTCCTGGTAAGCGCATGACTGGTCATCTGGGTGACGTTACTCGCACTGTGCAAAATCTGGAAATCGCTCGCGTTGATGCTGAGCGTCAGTTGTTGCTGGTGAAGGGTGCTGTACCGGGTGCAAAAAATGGTCAGGTAGTTGTATCTCCTGCTGTTAAAGTTAAAGCAAAGAAGGGAGCCTAATCCATGGAACTGAAGCTCCTAAACGAACAAGGTCAAGCAGCGTCTAACGTAGCCGCTCCTGATACTATCTTTGGTCGTGACTACAATGAAGCCTTGATTCATCAAGTCGTCGTTGCATTCCAAGCCAATGCTCGTAGCGGTAACCGCAAACAAAAAGATCGTGAAGAAGTCCATCACACAACCAAGAAGCCTTGGCGTCAAAAAGGTACTGGTCGTGCACGTGCTGGTATGTCTTCTTCTCCTTTGTGGCGTGGCGGTGGTCGTATATTCCCGAACTCACCTGATGAGAATTTCTCTCACAAAGTTAACAAGAAGATGTATCGCGCAGGTATCTGCTCGATTCTGTCTCAGTTGGCTCGTGAAGGTCGTTTGAATGTGGTTGACAATGTTGCTGTTGATGCACCTAAGACAAAACTGTTGTCCGAAAAGCTCAAGGCAATGGGTTGCCTGGATTCCGTCCTGATCATCACTGACGAATTCAATGAAAACCTGATGTTGGCAGCGCGTAACCTGGCAAATGTTTTGGTTGTTGAGCCACGTTATGCTGATCCAGTTTCTTTGGTGTTCTACAAGAAAGTGTTGATCACCAAGCCGGCACTGGCAAAGATTGAGGAGATGCTGGCATGAACGCACCAGTCAAACATAGCGAAGAACGCCTGATGAAGGTGTTGCTGGCTCCTGTGATTTCTGAAAAAGCAACTATGGTTGCTGAAAAGAATGAGCAAGTGGTTTTCCTGGTTATGCCAGATGCAACCAAGCCAGAAATCAAAGCTGCCGTCGAATTGCTGTTTAAAGTACAAGTTGAATCTGTACAAGTAGCAAATCGCCAAGGTAAACAAAAACGTACCGGTAAATTTAATGGCCGCCGCAATCATACAAAACGCGCTTTTGTATGCTTGAAGCCAGGTCAGGAAATTAACTTCACTGAGGGGGCATAAGCATGGCACTCGTTAAGATGAAGCCAACCTCACCAGGTCGTCGTGGTATGGTGAAGGTAGTGACTGAAGGCCTGTACAAAGGTCGTCCGTTCGCTGCTTTGTTGGAAAAGAAATCAAAAACTGCTGGCCGTAATAACAACGGTCACATCACTACCCGTCATATCGGTGGTGGTCACAAGCAGCATTATCGTCTGGTTGACTTCAAACGCAACAAAGATGGTATCCCTGCAAAAGTAGAACGTATTGAATACGATCCTAACCGTACGGCACACATTGCTTTGTTGTGCTACGCGGATGGTGAACGTGCATACATCATCGCTCCTAAAGGTATGGCAGCTGGTGATCAGGTCATGAACGGTTCGCAAGCGCCGATCAAATCTGGTAACTGTTTGCCTATCCGTAATATCCCGGTCGGCACAACTATGCATTGCGTAGAAATGCTGCCAGGTAAAGGTGCTCAGATTGCACGTACAGCTGGTGCTGGCGTTGTGCTGATGGCACGCGAAGGTACTTACGCTCAGGTTCGTCTGCGCTCCGGTGAAGTTCGTCGTATTCATATCGAATGCCGCGCAACGATCGGTGAAGTGGGCAACGGCGAGCATAACCTGCGCAAAATCGGTAAAGCTGGTGCAATGCGTTGGCGTGGTGTTCGTCCTACCGTTCGCGGTGTGGTCATGAACCCGGTCGATCACCCGCACGGTGGTGGTGAAGGTAAAACTGCAGCCGGCCGTCACCCAGTATCGCCATGGGGTCAGCAAACCAAGGGTAAGAAGACACGTCGCAACAAGCGCACTACTTCGATGATCGTCTCACGCCGTGGCAAGAAATAAGGGATAAAACATGACACGTTCATTGAAAAAAGGGCCGTTTTGCGACGCCCACCTGGTGAAGAAAGTCGAAACCGCGCAAGCGACTAAAGACAAAAAGCCAATCAAGACTTGGTCCCGTCGTTCGACAATTATGCCGGACTTCATCGGTTTGACCATTGCGGTTCATAACGGTAAGCAGCACGTACCAGTTTATGTTTCCGAAAACATGGTTGGTCACAAGCTCGGCGAATTCGCGCTGACCCGTACGTTCAAGGGTCACGCTGCCGATAAAAAGGCTAAGAGATAAGGACCGATGATGGAAACTAAAGCAAATTTGCGCGGTGTGCGTCTGTCTGAGCAAAAAGGTCGCCTGGTGGCTGACCTGATTCGCGGTAAAAAAGTAGATCAGGCATTGAATATCCTGGCATTCAGCCCTAAAAAAGGTGCTGCGATCATCAAGAAAGTGTTGGAGTCTGCAATTGCAAACGCCGAACACAATGATGGCGCTGACATTGATGAGCTGAAAGTAAAGACTATCTATGTCGAAAAAGGTGCGATTCTGAAGCGCTTCACAGCACGCGCTAAGGGTCGTGGTGATCGTATCTCTAAACAATCCTGTCACATTTATGTGACCGTTGGTAACTAAGGAGTCACGATGGGACAGAAGATACATCCAACCGGGTTTCGTTTGGCAGTAACGCGTAACTGGTCTTCCCGTTGGTATGCTGGCAATGGTAACTTTGCCAGCATGCTCATCGAAGATCTGAAGGTACGTGAATACCTGAAGAAGAAACTGAAAAACGCGTCTGTAGGCCGCATCGTCATTGAGCGCCCTGCCAAAAACGCACGCATTACTATTTATAGCTCCCGTCCGGGTGTTGTAATCGGTAAAAAAGGCGAAGACATTGAGGTATTGAAATCTGAGTTGTCGAAATTGATGGGCGTGCCTGTTCACGTCAACATCGAAGAAATTCGCAAACCAGAAATCGATGCACAATTGATCGCTGATTCTATCGCTCAACAGCTGGAAAAACGCATCATGTTCCGCCGCGCCATGAAACGTGCGATGCAGAATGCAATGCGCCTGGGTGCACAAGGTATCAAGATCATGTCTGGTGGTCGTTTGAATGGTATCGAAATCGCACGTAAAGAATGGTATCGCGAAGGCCGCGTGCCTCTGCATACTTTGCGCGCTGATATCGACTACGGCTTCGGCGAAGCATCCACAACTTACGGCATCATTGGCGTAAAAGTATGGGTGTACAAAGGCGATCGTTTGGCAAATGGCGATGCGCCTGTTATCGAAGCGACTCCGGAAGACGACAAAAAACGTCGTGGTCCTCGTCGTGATGATGGCAAGCCAAATAGCCGTCCACGTGCCAAGCGTCCTGAAGGACAAACACCGACGACCGGCGCAGCAGCCCCGGCAGCCAAGCGCGTACGCGCAAAAGCTGACGCTGCAGCCCCGGCTGAGAAAGCAGGAGAATAATCATGCTGCAACCAGCACGCAGAAAATATCGTAAGGAACAGAAAGGCCGTAACAAGGGTATCTCGCATACTCGTGGTACAGCAGTTTCCTTCGGTGAGTTTGGCTTGAAAGCGGTTGGCCGTGGTCGTATCACAGCGCGTCAGATTGAAGCTGCGCGTCGTGCAATGACACGTCACATTAAACGCGGTGGCCGTATCTGGATCCGCATTTTCCCGGACAAGCCAATTTCCCAGAAACCAGCGGAAGTCCGTATGGGTAATGGTAAAGGTAATCCTGAGTACTACGTTGCCGAGATTCAACCAGGCAAAATGTTGTACGAAATGGATGGTGTCGATGAGACGCTGGCACGCGAAGCGTTCCGCTTGGCTGCAGCTAAATTGCCGCTGTTGACTACGTTCGTCGTCCGTCAAGTCGGCCAATAATAGGAGTTGTAAATGAAAGTATCTGAACTCCAAGGTAAGGATCAGGCGGCTTTGACTAAAGAACTGAATGACCTGTTGAAGGCGCAATTCAGCCTGCGTATGCAAATCGCTACGCAACAGCTGACTAACACTTCACAGTTGAAAAAAGTTCGTCGTGACATCGCACGTGTAAAAACCGTCATGAACCAGAAGGATGCCAAATAATGAACGATCAAGTTAAAGTTGCACTCAAGCGCACATTGATTGGCAAGGTTGTCTCTGACAAGATGAACAAAACCGTAACAGTGGTTGTTGAGCGTCACGTCAAGCATCCTCTGTATGGCAAGATCATCGTACGTACTGCAAAGTACCATGCACACGATGAAGCAAACCAGGCAAAGGCTGGCGACACCGTTGAAATTCAAGAAGGTCGTCCTATCTCCAAGACTAAAGCTTGGACAGTGACACGTGTAGTTCAAGTCGCACAAGTAGTATAAATTTATTGCACAAATCGTTTTTTGGTGTAATAATGATGGGCTGTCATTTGCAAAGTATGCGAATGGCAGCCTAAATGTCTTTCGCAACGCCCTCCTGTTGTGAAAGTGGTTAAAAAATCGTCCACCTAATCAGTTGGCTCGTGCATTGTAGGTTATGTAGGGGTTAGCTGGCAGGACCAAGACTGACTACAAATTTGCATAGTGCAAGTTGTGTGGATTAAGTTGGGAAAGAGAACATTATGATTCAAACAGAAAGCCGGCTGGAAGTGGCTGACAATACTGGTGCGCGCGAAGTTTTGTGCATTAAAGTGTTGGGCGGTTCCAAGCGTCGTTATGCGGGTATTGGTGACGTAATCAAAGTCACTGTTAAGTCTGCTGCTCCGCGCGGTCGTGTAAAAAAAGGTGAAATTTACAACGCCGTTGTCGTGAGGACAGCTAAGGGTGTTCGTCGTCAAGATGGCTCGTTGGTCAAATTTGATGGCAATGCTGCAGTATTGTTGAATGCAAAGCTTGAGCCTATCGGTACTCGTATTTTCGGCCCAGTAACACGCGAACTGCGTACTGAGCGCTTTATGAAAATCGTGTCCTTGGCTCCTGAAGTGCTGTAAGGGGTTGTGATGAACAAAATTCGTAAAAACGACGAAGTCATCGTCTTGACGGGTAAAGACAAAGGTAAGCGCGGTCAGGTGCAAACATGCATCGATAGCGATTACGTTGTTGTTGCTGGTGTTAATGTGGCCAAAAAGGCAGTTAAACCAAACCCAATGACTGGCGCAGTTGGTGGCATCGTGGATAAACTGATGCCGATTCATGTGTCAAATGTTGCATTGTTTAATGCAGCTTCTGGCAAAGCAGACCGTGTAGGCTTCAAGGTAGTGGATGGTAAGAAAGTCCGTATCTATAAGTCGACTGGCGAAGTTGTGAAGGCATAACATCATGGCCCGTCTACAAGCAATATATAAAGATAAAATCGTTGGTGAATTGACTGAAAAGTACGCTTATAAGTCAGTCATGGAAGTCCCACGTATCTTGAAAATCACCCTGAATATGGGTTTGTCTGAAGCAATCGCTGACAAAAAGATTATCGAGCATGCGGTTGGTGATCTCACCAAGATCGCTGGTCAAAAACCAGTAGTTACCAAAGCTCGCAAAGCGATCGCTGGTTTTAAAATCCGTGAAGGTTACCCAATTGGTTGTATGGTAACTTTGCGTGGCGCTCAGATGTATGAATTCCTGGATCGTTTCATCACTGTGGCTTTGCCGCGTGTACGTGACTTCCGTGGCGTTTCTGGTCGTGCGTTTGATGGTCGTGGTAACTACAATATCGGTGTCAAGGAACAGATCATTTTCCCTGAAATCGAATACGACAAGATCGACGCGTTGCGTGGTATGAATATCAGTATCACGACAACAGCAAAGACCGACGACGAAGCGAAATCGCTCCTCGCCGCATTTAAATTTCCGTTCAGAAACTGAGGTCGCCATGGCAAAACTGGCACTGATTAATCGTGAGCAAAAGCGTGCAGACCTGGTGAAGAAATTCGCTGGCAAACGCGCCGAATTGAAGGCCATCATTGATGACCAATCAAAGACTGAAGAAGAGCAGTATGCTGCTCGTCTGAAGTTGCAGGCCTTGCCACGTAACTCCAATCCGACTCGTCAGCGTAACCGCTGCGCTTTGACAGGTCGCCCACGTGGCACATTCCGTAAGTTTGGTTTGGGCCGTATTAAACTCCGTGAAGTCGCCATGCGTGGTGAAATCCCGGGTATGACTAAAGCCAGCTGGTAATAGGAGAATAAGCAATGAGTATGAGCGATCCTATCGCCGATATGCTGACCCGCATCCGTAACGCACAAGTTGTTCAAAAAACTGTCGTCGCGATGCCGTCCTCCAAAGTAAAGATCGCAATTGCGAACGTACTTAAAGACGAAGGTTACATTGAAGATTTCGCAGTTTCTGAAACTGCAGGTAAGTCCGAATTAAAAATCGGCTTGAAATATTACGCAGGACGTCCTGTCATTGAACGCTTGGAACGTGTTTCACGTCCAGGTCTCCGTATTTACAAAGGTAAAGACGAGATCCCAAGTGTGATGAACGGTTTGGGAGTGGCTATCGTTTCCACACCACAAGGCGTCATGACTGACCGCAAAGCGCGCGCAACCGGTGTCGGTGGCGAAGTGATTTGCTACGTCGCCTAAGGAGTGAAAGATGTCTCGAGTAGGTAAGATGCCAATCGCTTTGCCGGCAGGTGCTGAAGTCACCATTTCGACAGAGCAGATTACAATTAAAGGCCCACAGGGCGTATTGTCTCAATCCTTAAATGGTTTGGTGACTGTTACGAACGACAATGGCACTTTGAGTTTTTCCCCAGCTAATGATGGTCGTGAAGCCAATGCGATGAGCGGTACCCTGCGTGCCCTCGTCAATAATATGGTTAATGGCGTCACTAAAGGTTTCGAAAAGAAACTGAGCTTGGTCGGCGTTGGTTATAAAGCGCAAGCGCAAGGCGACAAATTGAATTTGTCTCTTGGTTTCTCGCACCCAGTTGTTCATGCAATGCCAACTGGCGTGACATGTGCAACACCAACACCAACTGAAATCCTGATTAAAGGGATTGACAAGCAAAAAGTTGGTCAGGTTGCTGCTGAAGTTCGTGCATACCGCAGTCCAGAGCCTTATAAAGGCAAAGGCGTCCGCTATGTGGACGAAGTGGTTGTGATTAAAGAAACCAAGAAGAAGTAATAGGGGTTGACGATGGACAAGAAACAATCACGTCTGCGCCGCGCACGTCAAACCCGTGCCAAGATCGCAGAACTCAAAGTGAACCGCCTGGCCGTGCATCGCACAAACCTGCATATCTATGCAAACATCATTGGCCCAGACGCCAAAGTGTTGGCATCGGCTTCTACCGTAGAGGCGGAAGTACGTGCAGAGTTGGCTGGCAAGTCTGGTGCGGGTGGCAATGCTGCTGCAGCGAGCTTGATCGGCAAACGTGTTGCAGAGAAGGCAATCAAAGCAGGGGTTACCGAAGTTGCGTTTGACCGCTCCGGTTTCCGTTACCACGGTCGCGTCAAGGCGCTTGCAGAAGCAGCCCGTGAAGCTGGCTTGAAGTTCTAAGGAAAATTTGTCATGGCAAAAATGCAAGCAAAAACAGCAGCCGACAAGCCGGATGATGGCATGCGCGAAAAAATGATCGCGATCAACCGCGTAACCAAAGTGGTTAAGGGCGGTCGTATCATGGGTTTCGCAGCGCTGACAGTCGTTGGTGACGGCGATGGCCGTATCGGTATGGGCAAGGGAAAATCGAAAGAAGTTCCAGTAGCCGTACAAAAAGCGATGGAAGAAGCACGTCGCAAGATGATTAAAGTGACTTTGAAGAACGGTACTTTGCAACACACCGTTACTGGCAAGCACGGCGCATCTTCCGTCATGATTTCTCCTGCAAAAGAAGGTACTGGCGTTATCGCTGGTGGTCCAATGCGCGCGATTTTTGAAGTAATGGGTATTGTAAACGTTGTGGCGAAGTCCAACGGTTCCACTAACCCTTACAACATGGTTCGTGCAACTTTGAATGGTTTGGCCAAGATGAGTACTCCATCTGAAATCGCTGCAAAGCGTGGCAAAACTGTTGAAGAAATTCTCGGTTAAGGAGCACCTCATGTCTAAGACAGTAAAAGTGCAATTGGTTAAAGGTTTGATCGGCACACGCCAGGATCACCGTGCAACTGTACGTGGCCTGGGTCTGCGTCGCGTCAATTCAGTTTCTGAATTGGAAGACACACCAGCAGTACGTGGCATGATCAATAAAGTCTCGTATCTTGTGAAGGTTGTATCGTAAACCGTTTGGTTTGCGATCGGAGCAAATTATGGAATTGAATACAATCCAGCCAGCAGATGGCGCAAAACACTACAAACGTCGTGTTGGTCGCGGTATCGGCTCAGGCTTAGGTAAAACAGCGGGTCGTGGCCATAAAGGTCAAAAGTCCCGTTCCGGCGGCTTTCATAAAGTTGGTTTTGAAGGCGGTCAGATGCCTCTGCAACGTCGTTTGCCAAAACGTGGTTTTAAATCACTGGCAACGCCGTATAAAGCAGAAGTTCGCCTGACAGACCTGGAAAACCTGCCAGTCACAGAAATCGACGTTTTGGCTTTGAAACAAGCCGGCGTAGTCTCTGAACTGGCACGTGTAGTCCGTGTCATTTTGTCTGGTGCAATTACCAAGAAAGTTTCTTTGAACGGCTTGATCGTCACTAAAGGCGCTAAAGCTGCAATCGAAGCTGCTGGTGGCACAATCGCTTAATTCAAAGCAGACAACCGGAGCATTAATTGGCAACATCTCCACAACAAAATAAAAGTGCTGCAAGCGGGTTTCCCTGGGGGCGACTCTGGTTCTTGCTGGCGGCACTGGTTGTCTACAGGATAGGTGCACATGTTCCTGTACCTGGCATTGATGCAAACGTGCTGGCGGAAATGTTTAAACAAAACCAGGGCGGTATTCTGGGTATGTTTAATATGTTTTCAGGCGGTGCGCTGCAGCGCTTTGCGATTTTTGCGCTCGGTATCACGCCGTATATTTCGGCATCGATCATCATGCAACTGATGTCGATCGTCTCTCCGCAACTGGAAGCCCTTAAAAAAGAAGGTGAATCCGGTCGTAGAAAGATTACGCAATATACGCGGTATGGCACCTTGTTGCTGGCAACTGTGCAAGCCTACTTTATTGCATTTGGTCTGGAAGGTCAGGCTAACCTGGTGATAGACCCGGGTCTCGCTTTCCGTTTCACGACGGTAGTGTCCCTGGTGACAGGTACGATGTTCCTGATGTGGCTCGGTGAACAAATCACTGAACGTGGTCTGGGAAATGGTATCTCCATCATCATTTTCTCTGGTATCGCGGCAGGTTTGCCTGGTGGTTTGAGTAATCTGTTTGAATTGGTACGTAGCGGTCAGATAGGTAATTTCTCGGCACTGGTGATCTGTGTTCTAGTTCCGGCAGTAACGTTTGCTGTGGTGTTTGTCGAGCGTGGTCAACGCAAGATTCTGGTGAATTATGCCAAGCGTCAAGTGGGTAATAAAGTGTATGGTGGGCAAAGCAGTCATTTGCCACTGAAGTTGAATATGGCAGGCGTAATTCCTCCGATTTTTGCTTCTTCCATCATCTTGTTCCCGGCGACGATTACCAGCTGGTTTACCAAGGGTGCTGAATCTTCAACGAGTGGTGTAGTTACCTTCTTGAAAGATTTGGCCGCGTCGATGGCGCCAGGTGAGCCGATACACGCTTTGTTGTATGCAGTAGCGATCATTTTCTTCTGCTTTTTCTATACCGCTTTGGTATTCAATAGCAAAGAGACCGCTGATAACTTGAAGAAAAGTGGCGCGTTTGTTCCGGGGATTCGTCCTGGTGATCAAACTGCCCGCTACATCGACAAGATTTTGATGCGTTTGACGCTGGCTGGTGCGATTTATATTACGCTGGTTTGTCTGTTGCCAGAATTTTTGGTTGCGAAGTGGAAAGTACCATTTTATTTCGGCGGAACGTCTCTGCTGATTATCGTGGTGGTGACCATGGACTTTATGGCGCAGGTACAGAACTATGTGATGTCCCAGCAATATGAATCGCTTCTTCGTAAAGCAAATTTCAAGGGCGGGATTCCTTCACGGTAATCGCCCAGGGGACAGCAGATCGAATGGCAAAAGACGACGTTATACAGATGCAGGGCGAGATTCTGGAGAATCTTCCGAATGCAACATTTCGAGTTAAGTTGGAAAACGGGCATGTTGTACTTGGCCATATTTCCGGGAAGATGCGAATGAACTATATTCGTATTCTTCCAGGTGATAAGGTGACAGTGGAATTGACGCCTTATGATTTGAGCCGGGCGCGAATAGTGTTCCGTACCAAGTAAATTTAAAATGAACTAGAAGGAAAGAGGGCAAAAATGAAAGTTCTCGCATCAGTTAAGCGGATCTGCCGCAACTGCAAAATCATCAAGCGCAAGGGTGTTGTTCGTGTTATATGCACAGAACCACGCCATAAGCAGCGCCAAGGTTAATTAACGTTATTGAACGAGGAATAACGAATGGCACGTATCGCAGGGGTTAATATCCCAAATCATCAGCATACCGTAATCGGCTTAACAGCTATCTATGGTATTGGCCGTCCACGCGCACAGAAAATCTGTGACGCAACAGGTGTTTTGACCAATAAAAAGGTTAAAGATCTGGATGACAACGAACTCGAGAAGCTTCGCGACGAAATCGGTAAATTTATCGTCGAAGGCGACTTGCGTCGTGAACTGTCCATGAACATCAAACGCTTGATGGACTTGGGTTGCTACCGTGGTCTCCGTCATCGTAAAGGCTTGCCTTGCCGTGGCCAACGTACACGCACTAATGCGCGTACTCGTAAGGGTCCACGTAAAGCAGCGCAATCTTTGAAGAAATAATCCAGGTTAGCCCGGATCCAAGGAAAACATTATGGCAAAAGCTCAAAATAACGCTGCAGCAGCACGTGCGCGTAAGAAAGTTAAAAAGAACGTTGCGGAAGGTATCGCTCACGTTCACGCTTCTTTCAACAACACCATCATCACGATCACTGATCGTCAAGGCAATGCGTTGTCTTGGGCAACTGCCGGTGGTGCTGGTTTTAAAGGCTCACGTAAGTCTACTCCGTTTGCAGCGCAGGTTGCAGCAGAGGCAGCTGGTAAAGTCGCTGTTGAATGCGGTATCAAAAATCTGGAAGTTCGTATCAAAGGCCCAGGCCCAGGTCGCGAGTCTTCAGTACGCGCCTTGAACAATCTGGGTATCAAGATTTCCCTGATTCAAGACGTTACTCCAGTTCCACATAACGGCTGCCGCCCTCCAAAGCGTCGTCGTATTTAAGTTGCGTATTTAAGCTACTTAGCTAAGCAGAATTATTCTCTGCTGGCATTCTTGCGGAATCTCCGTTAGAATGCAGACCCGCCATTTCGTTGGCGGGTTTTGTGTTGTGGAAATTTTAGAATTCACAAAGACACCGTCTTTGTTGTTAAGACCACCGTCTGATTGCAGGCAGATCAGACTAGCGTAGTGTAGAAAACATTACGTCATTTACAAGGAAAATATCGTGGCACGTTATATCGGACCAAAAGCAAAACTCTCCCGTCGCGAAGGCACGGACCTGTTCTTGAAGAGCGCACGTCGCTCCCTGGACTCTAAATGCAAACTGGACGCAAAACCAGGTCAACATGGTCGCACTTCTGGTGCTCGTACCTCTGACTACGGTAATCAATTGCGCGAAAAGCAAAAAGTTAAACGTATGTACGGCGTTTTGGAACGTCAGTTCCGCCGCTACTTCGCTGAAGCTGACCGTCAAAAAGGCAACACAGGCGAAACGCTGTTGAAATTGCTGGAATCCCGTCTGGACAACGTTGCTTACCGTATGGGCTTCGGTTCCACACGTGCTGAAGCACGTCAGCTGGTCAGCCACAAAGCATTCACAGTCAACGGCATCGTTGTCAACATCGCTTCTTACCAGGTTAAAGCTGGTGACGTAGTTGCCGTTCGTGAAAAAGCTAAAAAGCAAGTTCGTATCGCTGAAGCACTGTCTCTGGCAGAACAATCCGGCATGCCTACTTGGGTTGCTGTTGATGCGAAGAAACTGGAAGGTACTTTCAAGTCCATGCCAGATCGCAGCGACATCGCTCACGATGTCAACGAATCCCTGATCGTTGAATTGTATTCTCGTTAATATTCAAGTTTCACCGCCTGCCTGTTTTGCGACAGGCAGGCTTTTTTCTTTAATGCCATCAGCCTTATCGGTGTAACGAGCCGAGGGTATTGAAAAGGACATTCATGCAAAACAATCTGTTAAAACCACGTATTATCGATGTGGAAATGTTGGGTGCCGGTCACGCTAAAGTCGTGATGGAACCGTTTGAACGTGGCTATGGCCACACACTGGGCAACGCACTGCGTCGCGTTCTGTTGTCCACTATGGTTGGTTATGCACCGACTGAAGTTGTGATCGCTGGTGTAGTTCACGAATATTCTTCCCTCGATGGCGTGCAAGAAGACGTCGTTGACATCCTGTTGAACTTGAAAGGCGTTGTCTTCAAGTTGCACAACCGTGATGAAGTTACACTGACATTGAAAAAAGATGGTGAAGGCGCCGTATTGGCTTCCGACATCGATCTGCCGCATGACGTAGAACTGATCAATCCGGATCACGTTATCGCGAATCTGACTGCTGGCGGTAAGTTGGACATGCAGATCAAGGTAGAAAAAGGCCGTGGCTATGTGCCAGGTAACGTTCGCCGCTTGTCTGAAGATGCGAACAAAACCATCGGTCGTATGATACTGGATGCGTCTTTCTCTCCAGTGCGCCGTGTTTCTTACGCTGTGGAATCTGCCCGCGTTGAACAACGTACTGATCTGGATAAACTGGTTATCAATATCGAAACCAATGGCGTTATCTCTCCTGAAGAAGCAATCCGTCAATCTGCCCGCGTGCTGGTTGATCAATTGAATGTCTTCGCTGCTCTGGAAGGTACTGAAGCCGCTGCTGAAGCTCCATCCCGCGCACCTGCAGTTGATCCTGTCCTGTTGCGTCCAGTCGATGATTTGGAACTGACAGTACGTTCAGCCAACTGCCTGAAAGCAGAAAACATTTACTACATTGGTGACCTGATCCAGCGTAGCGAAAATGAACTGTTGAAGACACCAAATCTGGGTCGCAAGTCCTTGAACGAAATCAAGGAAGTTCTGGCCTCCCGTGGCTTGTCTTTAGGTATGAAACTGGAAAACTGGCCACCAGCTGGCTTGGAAAAATAATTTGTCACTACGAGTGGGCTGAGACAGCCCGCTCGTTTTTTAACCGTAGTAAAAATAATTACCGGCCCGCGATAAGTTTTACTTATCGATAGAAGAGCTGGCATTTAAATCTGAAAGGAAATACCATGCGTCATCGTCACGGCTTACGTAAGCTGAATCGTACTTCTTCCCACCGTCTGGCAATGCTGCGCAACATGACAGTATCCCTGTTGCGTCACGAAGCTATCAAAACAACCTTGCCAAAAGCCAAAGAACTGCGCCGCGTTATCGAGCCGATTCTGACTTTGGGTAAAACAGACACACTGGCTAACAAGCGTCTGGCTTTCTCCCGTTTGCGCGACCGCGAAATGGTAGTCAAGCTGTTTGCTGAACTGGGCCCACGTTACGCAAATCGTAACGGCGGCTACCTGCGCATCCTGAAAATGGGTTTCCGCGTCGGCGACAATGCTCCTATGGCATACGTTGAACTGCTGGATCGCCCAGAAGGCGTAGATGCAGCTGATGCACCAGTTGCTGAGTAATCTAAAGTAATGCATGTCGGTGACAGCAATGTCCCGGCCTTGAAAAGCCGTTCAGTTTATACTGAACGGCTTTTTGTTTTTCTACCCACTATTATTTACTTTCAATGTAATGCAAAGCCGCCCTGCGCCGACTAATGAGAACTGGCTATATAAGTTGAAGAGACTCCCAGGACGCTAGCACACAACTGTTGTTAAAATAAAATTTTGGAGCAAACGTGGACACGCAAGACTTTATATTGGTGTTGACCAATGTGCCAGACCGCGAAATTGGAAAGCGCATGGCGAGCCAGATCGTCGCTCAGAAATTGGCTGCTTGTGTGAACATTTCCTCTGATATATTGTCCATATACAACTGGGATGGCCAGCAACAGGAAGAAACAGAAGTCCAGTTAATGATCAAGACGACGCAAGCTCGCTATGATCAACTGGTGGAATTGATAACAAGCATCCATCCTTACGAATTACCTGAAATCATTGCCATTCCCCTGGTTTCTGGGTTGCCAGCTTATCTGGGGTGGGTAAGAAAAGAAACTGAACCGTCATGAACTCATTTCCGCTACAGCGATCCGCTCCTCATTTTGTTGTGTTTGCTCACCTGCTGCGCCTTGGCGCACTGATTTTTGCGTTGCTGCTGGCACCATTTGCGACGGCGGAAGATTTCCTCGACCCTGAAGATGCTTTCAAGGTGTCTGCCAAAATGGTGGAACCAGGGATTGCTGAAGTGACATTCACGATTGCGGATGGCTACTACCTGTATCGTGAACGTTTCAAATTCAGCTCTGACGACGCCAAGCTTGGCGACGTTCAACTGCCAAAAGGCAAAGTCAAGTTTGATGAAACCTTCCAGAAAGAAGTGGAGACCTATAGAAAGTCTGTAGTGGTCCGTGTGCCTGTCCTGTCAACAGGGGATTTCACATTGAAGGTAGGGCGCCAGGGCTGTGCAGATCAGGGTTTGTGTTACCCGCCGCTGGAAACACCACTCAAATTACAGGCTGTTGCGGGTAGTACTGCGGCAGCAAGCGCCCCTGCAATTGACAAGCCCGCAGATGCAGGTGAGGCTAACGTAAGCAAACCAAATGAGGCGAGTACCGATGAAGAAACCAGCAGCATCAGTGCAGCCCTGAAAAGTGGCAAGCTGAGCCTGATTTTGCCACTCTTCATGCTACTCGGTCTGGGGCTGGCGTTTACGCCCTGCGTGTTGCCGATGGTACCTATTCTGTCGTCCATCATAATTGGCGAAGGGGCAGGCATACAGCGTCATCGCGGTTTCCTGTTATCACTCAGTTATTCGCTGGGTATGGCTCTGGTATATACCGCTCTGGGCATTGCTGCTGGTCTGGTTGGCGAAGGCTTATCAGCTACTCTGCAGAATCCCTGGGTCCTGTCGGCCTTCGCTTTGCTGATGGTGATACTTTCACTATCCATGTTCGGGTTTTACCAGTTGCAGGTGCCGACTGCCCTGCAGACAAAATTAACAGTCGCATCGGAAGGGCAGCGCAATGGCAAGCTGTTCGGCGTCTTTTTCATGGGCGCCATTTCGGCTTTGATCGTCGGTCCTTGTGTCGCCGCACCGCTGGCCGGTGCACTGGTGTATATCAGCCAGACCCGTGATGTGGTGGTCGGTGGTACGGCACTGTTTGCCATGGCCATGGGCATGAGCGTACCGCTGTTGCTGGTAGGCTTGTCTGCCGGCAGCTTGTTGCCGCGTGCTGGCATGTGGATGGAAAGCATCAAGCGCTTTTTCGGCGTGCTGATGCTGGCTATGGCCTTGTGGATGATCAGTCCGGTGATCCCGGTTTGGGTACAGATGGCAGGCTGGGCCGTGCTGTTGATTGCTTATGCCGTCCATCAATTATTTTTTCACCGTGGCGGCCTGGGTGCAAAAGCACTGGCTGTCGTGTTTTTGTTGCTGGGTGCGGTGCAGCTCGTTGGTGTGACTACCGGTGGTCGCGACGTGTTTTCGCCGCTTGCGCATTTGTATGGAAATCAGGTACACGGCGTCAGTTTTACCCGCGTGCGCAGTGTTGCTGAATTGGATGCCGCACTGGCACAGTCCAAAGGCAAAATGGCGATGCTGGATTTTTATGCCGACTGGTGCGTATCCTGCAAGGAAATGGAAAAACTGACTTTCCCTGAAACGAAGATCAAGGCCCGGCTAGAGAATATGCTCTTGCTGCAAGTGGATGTGACTGCCAATAATGCAGATGATAAAGCCTTGCTGAAACGCTTCAACTTGTTCGGGCCACCAGGCATTATTTTCTTTGATGGACTAGGAGCGGAAGTGCAGGGAAAGCGCGTTATCGGTTACCAGAATGCAGAGAAATTTCTTGCTTCATTGCAACGCGCTGAAGGCAAATAAGCCAGCAGGGATGCATATTCAGGGACAGGTATAAGCTTGCAACAAAACTATCCTTGAGTCGTAACGATACAAGCGCTATATTCAAATTCTTGTTTTCTTTTTTTGGAGAAAAAAATGACTTTGCGTTTAGGTGACATCGCCCCTGATTTCGAGCAAGATTCCTCAATCGGGACATTGAAGTTTCATGAGTGGGCAGGCAATTCCTGGGTTGTCCTGTTTTCACATCCGGCTGATTTCACACCAGTCTGCACCACCGAATTAGGCCTCACTGCAAAACTGAAACCTGAATTTGACAAGCGCAACGTCAAGGCGATAGCTTTGTCTGTGGATGGCGCAGAATCCCATGTGCAATGGATCAAGGATATTGAAGACACGCAAAAAACCGTGGTCGGTTTTCCTATCATTGCTGATGCTGACAGGAAAGTTGCTGCACTGTATGACATGATCCACCCCAATCAGTCCGAGACTGTTACAGTGCGCTCGCTGTTCATCATTGATCCCAATAAAAAAGTTCGCCTGATTATTACCTATCCTTTGACCACTGGCCGCAATTTTGACGAAGTCTTGCGCGTGATTGATGCACTGCAACTGACCGATGGTTATAGCGTTGCCACACCAGGTAACTGGCGTGACGGTGATGATGTCATCATCCCTTTGTCGATCAAGGATGAAGAAGTTATCAAGCAAAAATATCCTAAAGGTTATACAGCACCACGTCCTTATCTGCGTATCACACCGCAGCCAAACAAATAAGCAATGTAAGCGTATTTGCGGATAAACAAAAAGCCACGAATCTTTTCGTGGCTTTTTAAATTTGCAGAGCAGATTTGAACAAAGCAGATTTGAACTATCGCGAGGGTACGATCATTTCAGCATAATCATATAAAGCGCCCAGAATCTCTTCCGCTTCTTCATCTGCTGTTTCTGACAAGCTATCTATCTCATTGAAATACATGTCTACGGTTCTGGCATTGCCTGCGCCATCCAGCAGACGTGCTGCGCGGTGTTCTTCCCAGCTTTCCTGTTCTTCCATGCTCAGGCTGTCATGGAAATTACGGGCGCGGTAGCGGAACAGTAATTCAGTCAGGCGCTGATCCTGAAATGAGGTGCTGGCTTTTGCCAGTTGTGCCGGTTTCATGCGACGTAATTCATTCAGCAGGCGGCGATCACCACTGCCTATGAAACCACCATACAAGTCTTCATCCACATCGGCTGCGGCGGCTTCGGGGCGTGCATAAACCTGTTCCCATATGGTCGATATAACTGGGCTCAGCGCAGCAGCTTTTTCTGCATGCTGCAACATCAGTTGCATGTCGATATTCCATTTCGCAGCCATGTTCGTTGACAGGGTTTTCAGGTTGCCGATTACGGTAGGGGACTTGTTGATATGTATGCTTTTTACTGGCAAACGTTGTACACCTTCTGGCAGAGCATCGGTTTTGCTGAACAGGCGCAACTGTATGGTGGCAACATCCAGGTCTGCCAGTTCGGACGGATCAAATGTCAGGTCCCAGGCGATGATTTCATTTTTGTTTTTTGGATGCATGGCCAATGGCCACATCACCGCCAGACAACCCCGGTCCGTCGGGAACATGCCTGACACATGCAGGAAAGGTTTATCCAGCAAGGGCATGCCAATTTCTGCTGCTGCCTTGTCTTTCTTATGCAATGCAAAGCAGAACTCGAATAATTTCGGCTGGCGTTCGCGTATCAGGCGCGCCATGGCAATGGTGGCGCGAACGTCTGACAAGGCATCATGTGCTGATTCATGCGCAATGCCATTTGCAGCGGTCAGCAGCTCAAGCCGGAAGCTGGGCTTGCCCTCATCATTCAGTGGCCAGTTGATGCCTTCCGGACGTAGTGCATAGCAGGTACGCACCATGTCCATGATGTCCCAGCGACCGCAATTGTTTTGCCATTCGCGTGCATAGGGATCTATCAGGTTGCGCCAGAACATGAAGCGGGTAATTTCATCATCGAAACGGATGGTGTTGTAACCTACACCTATGGTCCCGGTCTTGCTGAGTTCTTGTTCTATTTTTGCCGCAAATTCGTGTTCAGGTATGCCACGCTCGAGGCAGGTTTGTGGTGTGATATGGGTGATCAGGCAAGACTGTGGGTCGGGCAAGAAATCATTCGCAGGCTGGCAATACATCATGACAGGTTCGCCGATTTCATTCAGTTCTGCATCGGTACGTATGGCAGCAAATTGGGCCGGGCGGTCACGGCGGGCTACCGCGCCAAATGTTTCATAGTCGTGCCAGAGGAAGGTATGTTCTTGCATGTTGTTTTGTTTCTAAATTTAGTTTTGTATTCAGTTGGACGAGACAGGGTAGCTGGCTTGCAATTTTTTTCGACAGCCTTATTCACGCCGACGGCTGGCTTGGTCTTCCAGATAGCGCTGGCTGCGGAAATAAATCAACAGCAATACCACGATGACGCCCATGGCACCCATGGTGATCCAGAAACCGGATGCGTGCTTCAGCAAAGGCATGACTTCAAAGTTCATGCCAAAGATCCCGGTGATCAGGGTCAGAGGCATGAACAGTGCAGTGATTACGGTCAGGGTGCGCATGATTTCGCTGGTACGGTGTGCCATGGCTGCGAAGTGTATCTGCACGGCGGATTCCAGTGAAGCTTCCAGACGGCGCGCATGGTTGAGAACGCGGCTGATGTGTTCCATGACATCGTTGATGCGTACCAGCAGCAAATCCTTGGCGCGGCTATTGCCGTCATGATTATCGACGATATGGTCGCGCAATTCCTGCATGGCATCGTGTTGCTCTTCACACAGATTATCCAGCTTGCGTAATTCCACGCGTGAATCTAGCAAGGCCATCCAGTTATTGAAAGGGCGGCGCGGGTCCAGCAAGGCGTGCTGCCAGCGATCCAGTTGCTGGGTCAGCGGCTGGCGCAGTTCCAGGTATTGGTCGACCATGGCATTCAACAGACGCAGCATCAATTCTTCAGGTGACGCAGGCAGCCGGCCACCGTGGGTAGCACTTTCCCCCTTGAACTTGTATTCAAGCAGGCGCTGCCTGGCCAGCTCCACGGTACGACTTTGGGTGGGTCTGACGGTCACCAGTACATTTTCCATCAACAGAAAAGTGACGGGTGTCGTTGCCAACTTGTTGAGCGCAGCGGGTATCTTACGTTTGCTGCCGTTTTTTACTTCAGCCGGTTCTTCAGTCAGTGTCAGCTTGCGAAACACCACCATCTCATAATCCTGCGTCGCATCAAAATAGGATGGATGACTCAGGTTTCTGACGTCTTTCAGATGCAGGTCATAAATCTGAGTGCCGCTGATTTGTTCCACCAGGTTGCGCCATTCTTCGGGGTTTTCACAGACTTCGTCATGCGTGGCATCCAGCCATAAAAAACCACCGGTTTTCAGAAGTTGTGCATAACCCTCGGGATTTTTCAGCGTCTGAGTTTCGTTAATGTGGAAGATGTCCATGCGTATTTTTAGGTAATAAAATGAAGCACAATGCGCCAAGAGAAATAATACAACCAGCCACGATCAGTGCCTGCTCAGTGACTGACAGCGCATAAGAGTAAAACCAACTGCTGCTCAGCATGCTCATGAGTAAAATTGCTATCAGTCTCAGACTTTCTGGTACCAGATAAAAGCGGCCTTTTTCTATCAATCCACCTAAGCACCATAAACTGAATACCAGCCAGGCGGCATAGACGACAGCATTCAGGGGTGAAATGGATTTAAACGCCAGCAAGAAGTAGGTCGCCGCTTGCAGAACGACAACAAATTGCAGCAGGCAGTAAGCTATGGTGGCCTTGCTGACGGGTGGATCATACAGGGGGCGCGCCAGGTCAAATTGCTTTGCCGGAGCTTGCTGACGCAAATCCGTTGGCCGCCAGCCTGGTGGTTGCAGCCAGATCAGGAGCTTGTCTCCCCAATGGCGCGTGTGCCAGGCGTCGTGCAGGACAGCCTTATACACTTCCAGATTGGCCCACAAAGGGTTCCAGCTACGCAAGGGGCTGCGTGTACCGTACACGACTGGTTCGTTATCCTGTTCTTCGATGAAACTGCCAAACAAGCGGTCCCAGACGATCAGGATGCCGCCGTAATTCTTGTCCAGATACATATCATTCACTGCATGATGAACACGATGATTGGATGGAGACACAAAGACCCTGTCAAACCAGCCCAGCTTGTTGATCTGTTCGGTGTGTATCCAGAACTGATACAGCAAATCAATCAGGGCAATGACGACAAATACCTGCACCGGAAATCCAAGAATAGCCATGGGCAGATAAAACACCCAGCCAAACAGCGGGCCAGTGCTGGTTTGTCTCAGGGCTGTGGTCAGGTTATAGGCTTCGCTTTGGTGATGGACGACATGGGCCGCCCACAACAGGTTGGTTTTGTGTCCCATCCTGTGCAGCCAGTAATATAAAAAATCATACAGCAGCAAGCCGGTGCTCCAAACCCAGATGCTGCCGGGGTCCAGTGTCAGTACTGCGAAGTGAGTCACTACCCAGGCATAAACACCGACCGACAGCAGCTTCAAAAACACGCCGGTGATCTGGCTCATGACCCCCAGGCTGAGACTGCTGATAGCATCATTGATGCGGTACAGATGCTTTTGCCGTTTTCGTGCGACTAAAAATTCGATAGCAATCAGCAGGAAAAAAACTGGACTGGCAAAGCTGATGATTTTTTCATGCATAATCCCGGCCTTAATCCTGGTGTTCAGGGTGGAGTGACTGGACCGAACGTGCAATCAGCCATAGTGCCATATAGTAGCTGCCAAGGATGAGCAAGGGGGAATGCGGGATAGGAGTATAGAATTTGTTATAGGCCAGAATGGTATCTGACAACATGAAGCAGATGCCTCCACTCATCGCCATACGGCTGTCGGCAGTACCCAGGTTGATACCACGACTGATAGCTTGCGCACACATGGCCAGCAACAGGCAGACATAGGTGACCACGGGAATACGTATGGCTGGTGGCAAGCCTGGCCACAATACGAACAGATGGGCTGCGCCAAGCGCGCCTAGCGCAACGAAGACCAGGGGTTTGGCAAAGAATTGGGCGTCGCTGCAGAATGCGCGCAAGAAGCACAGGTGGGCAAATAAAAAACTCAACAGACCCAGCAAAAATCCCTGAGTCAGCAAGCTGACCGGCAACATCAGGAAAATATCACCCAGTAGCGAAAACAGAATGCCGGTCAATATCGCCTTGCGATAGAGTGCATTGATTGTTGGTTGCGCTCGCAGGGCAAGAAAAAAGATACTGATCGTGGTCAGCGGTTTGAATGCATAGTGCAGGAATTGCGCGCCATCTAAGGTATTGCTGAATTCCGCACCCGCAATCGCGAGTGCGGCAAACAGCAATATGAAGGCAGAGCGCAGACCTGAAGACATGGCAGCAGATCAGCCTGCGTGCTTGAGCAATCTGGCTACGTCGCGGGCAAAGTAAGTCAGAATGCCATCGGCACCGGCACGTTTGAATGCCAGCATGGATTCCATCATGGTCTTGTTATGATCCAGCCAGCCATTTTGGGCGGCGGCCTTGATCATCGCATATTCGCCACTGACCTGATAGGCAAAGGTTGGTACCTTGAATTCATCCTTGACCCTGCGCACGATATCGAGATACGGCATGCCGGGTTTCACCATAACCATGTCGGCACCCTCAGCCAGATCCAGTGCGACTTCACGCAAGGCTTCGTCGCTGTTCGCCGGGTCCATCTGATAACTGGCTTTGTCACTTTTACCCAGATTGGCAGCGGAGCCCACCGCGTCACGGAAAGGACCATAAAAGGCCGATGCATATTTGGCGGAATACGCCATGATGCGGGTATGGATGAAGTCATTGGTTTCCAGTGCCTGGCGTATGGCTCCGATACGGCCATCCATCATGTCACTGGGGGCGACAATGTCCACGCCTGCTTCTGCTTGTACCAAAGCCTGACGCACCAGCATTTCTGTGGTTTCATCATTGAGCACGTAACCGGCGGCATTCAGCAAGCCATCCTGGCCATGACTGGTGTAGGGGTCAAGTGCTACGTCGGTCAGGATACCCAGTTCAGGGAAGCGTGCTTTCAGTTCACGAACGGCACGCGGGATCAGACCTTTGGGATTAGTGGCTTCAATACCATCCGGTGTTTTCAGATGCGGGTTGATGGCTGGAAACAATGCCAGAACGGGTATGCCCAGCGCAACGCAATCTTCAGCAACACCCAGCAACAAGTCAACCGATACCCGTTCAACGCCGGGCATGGAGGCAACTTTTTCACGCTGATTGACACCGTCTATTACAAATACCGGATAAATCAGGTCAGAAGAAGTGACCATGTTTTCGCGCATCAGCGCACGGGAAAATACGTCCTTGCGCATGCGGCGCATACGTATTACAGGGAATTGGGCGGATTTGATAATTGGCATAAGTAAGCGCCATGGTTAGGCGGCATGAAGAAATGAAAAGAATTTTATTCAGGTTAATGAAACTTTTTTCGACTTGCAACATCTTAATACACAGGTTGGAACATGTCTCCAGGCCTACCGCTTTTCCTCCCTGAGCGGGCACCGTGCGTCCCTATTCGTAACGGTGTTATTACCCCGGCATAGACTAATGTGCCGGGGTTTTTTTATTAGGACTTACGCAAAACCGCCCCAAAGCGTTGCAGCTCCTCGCCGTACTATTCGTACTGTCTTCGTCGTTGTATCTTGTTGCGACAATTTTTCGCAAGTCCTGCTTATATTACGCCCGGATCATTGCCGGTGTCTGAAGATGTATCTGGCTCAGTGGCTTCTGTTACATCGCTGGTGTCAGCAACTGGATCGCGGTCCAGTCCCACCAGGCGTTGCACAGCGGCATCAGCTTCTTCTATACCTATGCGTTTCAGTGCAGAAAACAATTGCACGCTGAAAGGGAATAACGCCCCTTCATCATCAACGTAACTGTCGAGCACTGCTTTGGCTTTGCGCAAAGCATCTGCGCATTCACTGCGATTAAGTTTGTCGGCCTTGGTCAATATGCAATGAATAGGCCTGCCAGTTGGCGCAAACCATTCCAGCATCTGGATATCAAGGTCAGTAAACGGACGACGCGCATCCATGATCAATACTAGCGCAGCTAATTGAGTGCGTCGCTGTACATAGGCCCCCAGCAACTGATTCCAGTGGTGCTTGGCCGCACCTGGAACTTCGGCATAGCCGTAGCCTGGCAAATCGACCAGCAGGGCACGGATCTCATCGACCCGGGTTTCATCTTTGCGATGTTGGCCGACGTGGGCGCCGCCAATTGAGAAATAATTAATATGCTGGGTGCGTCCCGGTGTTTTGGAGGCAAAGCAGAGTTTTTTCTGATTGCACAGGGTATTGATTGCAGTCGATTTGCCTGCATTCGAGCGGCCAGCGAAGGCAATTTCCGGTACATGGGTACGTGGAAGATCACGGAGATGATTCACCGTGGTAAAGAAGCGGGCTTGCCAGAGGATAGACATAGAGGAAAGGAATAATGGAAAAATGCAACATCAGGCAGTAAAAACGCCCGAAAGCTATTGTACAATAAGGGGTTACGTATTGGGCAGCGATAAAAACAATGATCCAATACCGGTTTTTGCACCATGTGATGTGCATGAACCTGGCAGCTATGCGTCGCCATTAGGGCAGATTTCCATTATTTAGTCTCAGGGTGTTTGAATGAACCGTGCTTTCCTGTCGTTGTCCAAGTCTTTTAGCATCGCTGTTATGGCGGTGTCTTCTTTTGCATCCGTAGCTTATGCTAACGAAGTAGCCAAGCCAGTCAAAGCTGATCCAGCCAAGGGTGAAGCACTGTATAGCAGTGGTGATGCCGCACGCGGCATTACTGCATGCGTATCCTGCCATGGTGCAGCTGGTAACTCAACGATTGCTACCAATCCTAAACTGGCAGCTCAACATGATGCCTATTTGGTAAAACAACTCAGTGATTTCAAGAGTGACACCCGCAAAAATGCAGTCATGTCGGTATTTGCCAAAGCCATGACAGAAGACGACATGAAAAATGTTGCTGCTTATTTGTCTACACAGAAATCCAAACCAGGTGCAGCCAAAAACAAGGATATCGTTGAACTGGGTAAGCAAATCTACCGCGGTGGTATTGCTGAAAAGAATGTTCCTGCCTGTGCAGGCTGCCATAGCCCTAATGGTGCTGGTATCCCTGCCCAATTCCCACGCATTGCTGGCCAACATCAGGATTACACGATTGCCCAGTTGACTGGCTTCCAGAATGCGACTCGCATGGATGCTGCAAAAATCACTGGTGCACGTGGCAATAGCGCGCAAATGATGACAATCGCCAAGAAGATGTCGGAAGATGAAATGAGAGCCGTTGCAGATTATGTCGCCGGCTTGAAATAATTCAAAAAAATAAAGAAGCATGGGAGGGGGTGGCAATATGCCATCCCCTTTTTTCTTAGTGGATATCAGGACGGTATGGACAACAAGATAGATAGCGAACAGCTAACTGACACTGGTGGCTTAAAGATTCAAACCCGGCAGGCATGGCTGGCAGACGCAGTGGAATTGCTGTCTTCCATGCGTTTTGCCATCAGTTTGCTGACCCTAATCGCGATTGCATCGGTGATCGGGACGGTGCTCAAGCAAAATGAGCCCCTGCCAAATTACGTCAACCAGTTTGGTCCGTTCTGGTTTGAGATTTTTAGTAAGCTTAGCCTGTATTCCGTGTATTCAGCATGGTGGTTTTTGCTGATCATGACTTTTCTGGTGTTATCGACATCACTGTGCCTGATCCGCAATGCGCCGAAGATGCTAAAAGACATGCGCAGCTGGCGCGATAATGTGCGCGAGCAATCACTTCGCAATTTCCATCATCGTTCTGAATGGCATAGCAACAATGTACGCACTGAGGTGATCGCGCGTGTATTAGCCCACCTGAGCCGTGTCGGTTATGGCTATAAGGTAGTGGAAAAGGAGGGAGCAAGCCTGATTGCGGCCAAACAGGGGGCAGCAAACAAATGGGGTTATATATTTGCCCACAGCGCAATTGTGATTATCTGTATAGGTGGTTTGCTCGATTCTGATTTGCCTATCCGTTTCCAGCAGTGGTTTATGGGCAAGGTGCCGTTTGAAGGTAGCGGCATCATCGCCAAAATTCCCCAACAACACAGATTGTCGCTGGCGAACCCCAGCTTCCGTGGCAATACCATGATACCCGAGGGCGCCAGCAGCAGTACTGCCATCCTGCCCCAGGCGACCGGGGTGCTGATTCAGGATTTGCCGTTTACCATCAAGTTGAAGAAATTCACCATTGATTTTTACTCCACTGGCATGCCCAAGCTGTTTGCCAGTGATGTCGAGGTTACAGATCACGAAACCGGCAAGTCATTTTCTTCCACCATCAAGGTCAATGATCCCCTGATTTACAAGGGTATTGCAGTCTATCAATCCAGCTTTGAAGATGGCGGCAGCCGCCTGAAGCTGAAGGCTTACCCTATGTCTGGTGGGTCGGCAGAGACCTTTGATCTTGCTGGCGAAGTCGGCGGTAATACACCTTTGAAGATGGCCAGTGGTACTGATTATTCGATAGAGTGGTCGGGTTTTCGTCCCTTCAACGTCGAAAATATGGCGCGCAATGGCTCGGATGTACGGGCAGTCAATGCAAATCAGGGCTTTAACCAGCAATTCAGTGCGGATCTTGACAAGCATCTGGGTTCGGCTGCAAAAAATGCGAATAACAAAGACTTGAAGAATGTCGGCCCCAGCCTGCAATACAAGCTGCGTGACAAAACCGGACAAGCAAGGGAATTCCATAACTACATGCAGCCGGTCCTGATAGAGGGTAGCTATATGATATTGGCCGGTACCCGGGATTCACCGTCTGAAGGTTTTCGCTACCTGCGCATACCGGCAGATGATGAGGATACCGTCAAGGAATGGATGCGCCTGCGTGCCGCAGTGAATAACCCAGAATTGCGTGAACTCGCCGCCCAGCGCTATGCCAAACGGGCTTTGCCACCAAATGTGGCTAACGCCGGGCAGGTGCAATTGCAACTGACTGAGTCGGCCCGGAAGAGTTTGAGCATTTTTGCCGGTGATGCTCAACAGGCAGGTTTTGTGGCCATTTCCAAATTCCTGGAGCAAATACCAGCAGCAGAGCAAACCAAGGCCGCCGATGTATTCATGAAGATATTGAATGGCAGCATGTGGGATTTGTGGCTGGTAGCACGTGAAAAAGACGGCTTGCCAGTGCTGGAACTGGATGAAAAGCATGCCCGCTTCCTGCAATTGGCAACGGGGGCAATATCTGACTCTTACTTCTATGGTGCGCCAGTCTTCTTGCAATTGACGGGTTTTGAAGAGGTCAAGGCTTCGGTCTTGCAAGTTACGCGTTCACCTGGCAAGAAAGTGGTTTACCTGGGCTGCCTGTTTTTGGTGATGGGCGTGTTTTCCATGTTTTATATCCGCGAACGCAGGCTGTGGGTCTGGGTCAAGGATGACGGGGCCGGTGCTCAAACCTTGATGGCATTGAGCTCGCAAAGAAAAACCCTGGATTTTGAAAAAGAATTTGAGCAGCTCAGGCAGCATTTGCAGCAATTGACGACCGAATCTTCAGATACCGCAAAACAGGATGCGCCGTAATCGACTACACTGTGGTGCATACCGGTTCGCCAAGTATGTACCAGGGGAAATATGATGGAAATGACACAGAATTACACACCCTATCAAGGGTTTTTCAAACGACTGTCTATTGTTGACTGGGTGTACGCCGTTGCCTTGTGCATGGCGTCCCTGTTCGCCTATAGTCGTTTTGGCAGTTATATGGATGGCTATGAAAAAGCCATCGTCTTGCTGGCTGCCCCCACTTTTGCTTGGCTGGGCTGGTACTGGAAGCCGGTGAGGCCCTTGTTGCTGGTGCTGGCCTTGCTGAGTTTGCTGGCGATACAGCTGTATGGTGGTTCGCTGGATATGGCCAACAAGAAATTTCTCTTGAAATATCTGCTGTCCAGTCAGTCAGCCATTTTATGGATGAGTGTGTTCTTTTGCCTGTCTACCGTATTCTATTGGGGTGGTCTGATAGCCCGCTCCAATTTTGGTTCATCGGTCGGTTCTGCCTTGTGCTGGGCTGCCGTGGTCATGGGTTTTACCGGCATGCTGGTGCGCTGGTATGAGTCTTACCTGATTGGTGTGGATGTCGGCCATATCCCGGTGTCAAATCTGTATGAAGTGTTCATCCTGTTTTCCATGATCACTGCCTTGTTCTATTTGTACTATGAACAGCAATATGCAACGCGCCAACTGGGTGCCTTTGTCTTGCTGGTAATTACCGCTGCAGTGGGTTTCCTGTTTTGGTATACCGTCAGTCGTGATGCAGCTGAAATCCAGCCGCTGGTGCCTGCCCTGCAAAGCTGGTGGATGAAAATCCATGTACCCGCTAATTTCATTGGTTATGGTACTTTTTCCCTGGCGGCGATGGTGGCAATGGCTTATCTGATCAAATCCAAAGGCTATCTGGCAGACCGCCTGCCAGCGCTGGAAGTGCTGGATGACGTTATGTATAAAGCGATTGCCGTTGGTTTTGCGTTCTTTACCATTGCGACCATACTTGGTGCCTTGTGGGCGGCGGAAGCCTGGGGCGGCTACTGGTCCTGGGATCCGAAAGAAACCTGGGCCCTGATCGTCTGGCTGAATTATGCGGCCTGGCTGCATATGCGTCTGATGAAGGGCTTGCGTGGTCAGGTTGCTGCCTGGTGGGCACTGGTGGGTTTGTTGGTGACCACTTTCGCCTTCCTGGGTGTGAATATGTTCCTGTCTGGCCTGCATTCTTACGGTACTTTATAAAAATATCTGTGAATTTGTAAGGATCAGCAGAATTCTGCGACTCATGAGAAACTAGGGCGCAATAGTGATGTCCAATCACCGTTGCGCCAGTCTCAACCACGGAGTCCACCATGTTGATCAAACGTAGTCCCAATGGCATAGACCTGCCTTTCTCTTCCGAAATTACCCCACGTGCCGTGTTTGACTCGCGCCGCGAATTCATTCGCAAAATGGCGCTGGGCTCTATTGCTGGTACAGCTCTGTTTGAAATGGCCAACCGGGAAGCTTTTGCCCAGGCTGCCGGTGCGCAGAAGCTGGCGGCGAACGCCAATCCAGCCTACGCCTTGATGGAAAAGAAAACCGCCTACAAGGATGCGACGACTTACAATAATTTCTATGAATTTGGTACAGACAAGGCTGACCCTGCGGTCATGGCGAATACGCTGAAACCGCGTCCCTGGAGTGTCAGTATAGAAGGGGAGGTCAAAAAGCCCATGGTGCTGGATCTGGACAGCCTGATGAAGCTGGCGCCATTGGAAGAGCGGATTTACAGGTTGCGTTGCGTTGAAGGCTGGTCCATGGTTATTCCGTGGATAGGTTATTCCCTGTCCAATTTGATCAAGAAGGTGGAGCCTACCGGCAACGCCCGTTATGTCGAATTCATCACCCTTGATGACAAGAAGCAGATGCCGGGTTTGCGTAGCCCCGTGCTGGAATGGCCGTATGTGGAAGGCTTGCGCATGGACGAAGCCAATCATCCGCTGGCTTTGTTGACGTTTGGCATGTATGGTGAAGTGTTGCCGAATCAGAACGGGGCTCCGGTACGCATGGTCTTGCCGTGGAAGTATGGTTTCAAGTCGGCCAAGTCCATTGTCAAAATCCGTTTTACCAAAGACCAGCCACGTACCGCCTGGAACCTGGCTGCGCCAGGTGAATATGGTTTTTATTCTAACGTCAATCCTGATGTTGATCATCCGCGCTGGTCGCAGGCATCTGAGCGTCGCATAGGTGAAGATGGTTTCCTGGCGCGCAAGCGCAAGACCTTGATGTTCAACGGTTATAGTGAAGTTGCCTCACTTTATACAGGCATGGATTTGAAGAAATTCTACTGATATGTTGCTCACGAATAAGCAGGTCAGCTATGTCAAGACCACTCTGTTCATCCTGGCATTGCTGCCATTTCTGCGTCTGGTGACTTTTGTGTTTCTGGATAAGTTGGGAGCGAATCCGGTAGAGTTCATTACCCGCAATACCGGCGACTGGACCTTGTATTTCCTTTGTATTACGTTGGCAGTAACGCCATTGCGCAAGTTGTTCCACGTGCCATGGTTGTTGCGGTGTCGTCGCATGCTGGGGTTGTATGCCTTCTTTTATGCGTTGCTGCATTTCACGACATTTTTGTGGTTCGACCATTTCTTTGACGTGGAAGAAATGTGGAAAGATGTCATCAAGCGGCCGTTTATCACAGTGGGTTTTATCGCCTTTGTGCTATTGATTCCTTTGGCGCTGACCAGCACCAATGGCATGATCAAACGTCTGGGCGGTAAACGCTGGCAGATGTTGCATAAACTGGTGTATGTGATTGCTTCTCTGGGTGTACTGCATTATTTCTGGATGAAATCGGGCAAGCATGATTTTTCCCAGCCGGTGTTGTTTGGCCTTATCGTTGCCAGCATGCTGATGATGCGCTTGTGGTGGCGCTGGTTTGGACGTGATCCTGTCATCGTGACAGGTACCTGAATTTTTCTATAGCGTCTGTGTTGCGGGCGCACATCGATCTTGTTTTACATCGCCTATTTCTTCGCTGCATAATCGCGGGGGGATTGGGGCAGGGCCCGTATGGCACACGTAAAACATGGAAGATTATTTACTTCAAAAGAAAGAGTTACCGGGACTGATGCAGCGTTTTGCGCTCGGACTCTTAGGTATGCTGGGCTGGCGCGTGCGCTACCGCCCTTTGCCGGGACCACGTGGCGTGATTGTGGTGTATCCACATACGTCCAACTGGGATTTCCCTGTCGGCATACTGGCCAAGTTGGCGATTGGCATGCCATTCCATTTCATCGCCAAGTCTTCCTTGTTCGAGGGGCTGACAGGCGCCAGTATCGGCCGCATTGTGCGCTATCTTGGTGGCGAGCCGGTAGAGCGGGGTGTTTCAACCGGTGCCATCGCCCGGCTGGCAGAAAAAATGCATGCTGCCGACTGGTACTGGATGGCGATTGCCCCTGAGGGAACACGCAGCCTCAAACCTTATTGGCGTAGCGGTTTTTATCATATTGCCATGAGCGCAAAAGTGCCTTTGGGCTGCGCCTATTTTGATTTTGCGAAAAAGGAAGTGGCCTTAGTCGATTACCTGGATCTGACAGGTGACCGTGAGCGGGATATGGCCAGCATACGGGCCGTGTTTGAGGGTGTGCAAGGATGTCGCCCTGGTTTTGCCAGTCCGATTAGCTTACGTCCCGATGAGGACAAGGCCGCAGACTGATGGGGGCATGACAACCTGCCAATCAACCTGATTTCAGGATGGGCTTTGTGTCGGCTGCGGTGCGGGTTTCGCGGGCATGATCAAAGGACCTTTTTGACCACAGGCAGTAACTAAAGTCATTACGAAGAATAAGGGTATAAGTTTGCGCATCTTGCAATCCTGTAACACCGTATAGAATGGTGTTTTACTTTTAAAGACGCTGGAGTGTAGCATGACTGAATCCGAATTCCTGGTGCTGGCAGATACTTGTTTGCGGCAAGTGGAGGAAATGTTTGAGCAAGCTTATGAAAACGACGAGTACGATGTCGAATGCAGTCGCAGCGGCAATGTACTGACGATTGAGTTTGTCGACAACGGTTCAAAAATTATCGTCAATAGCCAGGCCCCCATGCAGGAAATGTGGGTCGCTGCGCGCAGTGGCGGTTTCCATTACAAGTTTAATGGGCAGCACTGGCTGAACACCCGTGATGGTTCAGAATTGTTTGCGACCTTGTCTGCGGTGGCGAAACAGCAGGGCTAGCAATTGTGACAGTCCCTTTGCAGGACTGTCACATGGTTGGTGCTTATTCGTCGATGATCGTCACCGGCGCGGGCGCGAGCGTGGATACGCCGGCTCCTGGCGGATTTTCTGCGTAGTAGTAATCACCGTCCACAGCAATAATTCCCTTGGGAACCGGCCTTTCTTCTATTGGAAAATCTTTCAGGATTTTCTGCATATATCCTATCCAGATTGGCAGGGCCAGGCCGCCACCGGTTTCCTTGTTACCCAGGTTTTTGGGTTGGTCAAAACCTATCCAGGCTATCCCTACGATCTTGGCTTGATAACCGGCGAACCAGGCATCGAAGGAGTCATTGGTAGTGCCTGTTTTGCCAGCAATATCTGGACGCTTCAACACCAGCGCCTTGGTGGCAGTACCCATTTTGACGACATCACGCATCATGCTATCCATCAGGAAGGCGTTGCGTTCGTCAATGACCCGATTATTTTCGTCACCCGCCAGATCTGGATGGGTTTGCACCAGGATATTGCCGTTGGTGTCTGTGATTTTCGAAATCAGGTAAGGGTTGATCTTGTAGCCGCCGTTGGCAAACACTGAATAGGCGCCTGCCATCTGCAAAGGTGTGACAGCACCGGCACCCAGTGCCAATGTCAGGTAAGGAGGATTTTTTTCCGGCAAAAAACCAAAGCGATTGGTGTATTCCTGACCATATTTCGCCCCTATCCTGTGCAGGATGCGGATGGAAATCATGTTTTTGGATTTGGTCAGGCCTTTACGCATGGTCATCGGCCCTTCATATTTGCCATCGTAATTCTTGGGTTCCCACGCCTGGCCACCGGTCTGGCCGGCATCAAAGCTGATTGGTTCGTCATTAATAATGGTTGAAGGAGAAAGACCTTTTTCCAATGAAGCAGAGTAAATGAAGGGTTTGAAGCTGGAGCCAGGCTGACGCCAGGCTTGTGTCACGTGGTTGAATTTGTTGAGGTTGTAATCAAATCCACCTACCAGGGCGCGAATGGCACCGTCGGTGGTATTGGCGGCGACGAAGGCTGATTGTACTTCCGGCATCTGGGTGATGCTCCAGGTTTTGCCATCCAGCATGACACGTACCACGGCACCGCGTTGTATGCGTTTATTGGCCGGAGTTTTGACTGACAATCCACTGGCAGCAAAGCTTAAGCCACTGTCTTCTATGCGTATCTCTTCCCCTGTCGCTAACACGGCGCGCACCAGTTTGGGCGTCGCTTCCAGCACCATGGCAACTTGCAGATCATCACTGTCAGAATGTTCGGCCAGTTCTTTTTCTATGGCTTCATCCGCTGCTTCTTTGCCTTCAGGGATGGCGATAATCGCTTCCGGGCCGCGATAGCCGTGGCGCTTTTCATAATCCATGACGCCACGCCGCAATGCCAGGTAAGCGCTGTCCTGATCTGCCTTGGTGATGGTGGTGTAGACGTTCAGGCCACGGGTATAGGTTTCTTCCTTGAATTGCTCGTAGACCAGTTGACGTGCCATTTCCGTCACATATTCAGCGTGAATGCCAAATTCGCTGCTGTCCGTCTTGGTTCTTAGCTCTTCATTTTTTGCCTGTTCGTATTGAGCTTCCGTGATGTAGTTAAGATTACGCATCCTTTGCAGGATGTATTGCTGCCTGACAGCCGCGCGCTTGGGGTTGGCGACCGGGTTATAAGCAGATGGTGCTTTTGGCAGACCAGCCAGCATGGCTGCTTCGGCAATGGTGACGTCCTTTAAATCCTTGCCAAAGTAAATTTGTGCGGCAGAAGAAAAGCCATAGGCGCGCTGACCAAGATAGATCTGATTCATATACACCTCCAGAATCTGGTCCTTGGTGAGGTTTTGTTCGATTTTCCAGGCCAGCAGTATTTCATAAATCTTGCGCTTGAAGGTTTGCTCGCTGGACAGGAAGAAGTTTCGTGCGACCTGTTGTGTGATGGTGGATGCTCCCTGTTTTGCACCACCAGTCAGGTTATGCAGGGCAGCGCGGGTAATGCCCATATAGTCAACACCGCCATGTTCATAGAAGCGGTCATCCTCAATTGCCAGTACCGCCTTTTTCATGATTTCTGGGATATCCGCGAAGCGCACGACATTGCGTCTTTCTTCGCCGAATTCACCAATCAGCATGTTATCCGCAGAAAAAACCCGCAGCGGCATTTTGGGGCGATAACTGGTAATCGAGTCCAGTTCCGGCAAATTGGGGTAAGCCACGGTCAGGGCAAAACCAATAATTAGCACGCCAGCAACAGTCAATCCTAGTAAAAGACCACCAGTCCCGAGTAAAATGCGGGCAAATAGCTTGCCAACAGTGCGTTTTGGCGGCAGCGGTTTATTGTCGGGTTCTTTTTTCTGATCAGACATATGAGCTAATTGTAAATAAGGCAGCAGACATTATAGCCGCCTTCTATCGGCCTGAGACGGATGCAAATTGAAAGCAAATTTTCATAAAATTGTCCGGTACGTGGATATTTGGCAACGAATATGGGTAATGCTGCGTGGAAATTGCTTTACCAATGTCAGGCTTATTGCTAGGATTTCATGTAAGCTTGGATAATTGTCTCGTAAATAGCGGTTTTTAAAGAGAATTTACTCCAGGAAAGTGATTGATTTGCACACTTTGTGTTGTGCAAATTGAAATGATGAAGTAATCGTGAGGGGATATTCTTGGCTTTAGATCTGGCATCATTGCTTGGCAGAAAAAATCCACCACTTATTGGTTTGGATATCAGTTCTCTCGATATCAAGCTTGTTGAGCTTTCGGAAGGAAGCAACAAGAGTTATCGACTTGAGCGCTATGCCTCAGAACCACTGCCTAAAGGTGCAGTGCTGGATGGCAACATCGAGAATATTGAACAAGTTACAGACGCGGTACGTCGTCTTGTGAAGAGGAGTGGCACGTCAGCAAAGAACGTTGCCATGGCAATGCCTGCATCTGCTGTGATTACCAAAAAAATCATTTTACCTGGCACCCTGTCGGAACAGGCCCTGGAAGTACAGGTAGAGTCCGAGGCCAGTCAGTACATCCCGTTTTCCATGGACGAAGTCAGTCTGGATTTTTGTGTGCTAGGCCCCGCTGCCAATGCTTCTGATGATGTTGAGGTCATGCTGGCAGCATCCAGAAAAGAAAAAATTGAAGATCGCGTTGCCGTCATCCAGGCGGCCGCCATGCAGGCAAAAGTGATGGATATCGAATCCTACGCAGCCCGGGCAGCGATTTCGCGGCTGGTATCGCAACAGGCGAATGAGGGCAAGGACCAGATTTTTGCCGTTTTCCAGATAGGTTCCAAACGTACTTATATTTTTATTATGCTCAACGGTGATGTTATTTATGAGCGTGAGCAGCAATTTGGTGGTAGTCAACTGACTCAGGATATTGTCCGTAACTATGGCTTGTCGATGGAAGAAGCTGAAGTTAAAAAGAAAAGCGGTGATTTGCCAGACAGCTATGAAATGGAATTGCTGGAACCTTTTCTGGAAAGTGCTGCGCTGGAAGTGACGCGCGCCATACAATTTTTCTTTACATCCACCCCTTATACCAGGGTAGACCAGATTTTCCTCACCGGCGGATGTGCAGTTATTCCTGGGTTGGTAGATATCATTGCAGAGAGAACAAAAATCTCTACCGCAGTTGTCAGCCCGTTCAAGGGTATGGAGCTGGGATCTGGTGTGAACGAAAAAGCTCTGCGTGGTGATGCACCCGCTTATATGGTTGCTTGCGGTCTGGCCTTGCGGAGATTTGGCTGATGATAAAGATTAATCTCCTGCCGCACAGGGAAGAAAAGCGGAAACAGCTTAAAAATGATTTTTATTCGTTGTTATTACTGTCGGTCATCGTCGGTGGCCTTATCGTGGTCGTGGTGAGTACCTATTTTGGTCGTCAGCAAGCTGCACAGACAGAACGCAATGAATTCATCAAGAAAGAAAACGTCAAGCTGGATGAGAAGATTGCAGAAATTGCGACCTTGCGCCAGGAAATCGATGCCCTGAAGGCGCGCCAGCAAGCAGTTGAAGATTTGCAGGGTGATCGCAATCAGCCTGTATTCCTGCTTGATGAACTGGTCAAGTTCACGCCGGAGGGCGTGTATTTGCGCTCCCTGAAGCAAGAAGGACAACGCATATTGTTGACAGGTTACGCTCAGTCTCAGGACCGGGTGGCTGAATACATTCGTGATTTGGGTGGCAAGTCGGAATGGATGTATAAGCCTGAACTGGTGGGCATTCATTCCACAGGAATAGGCACAGGACGGGATGCCAAGAAAGTGTTTGATTTTACAATTAATGTAGGAATCAAGCGACCCAGGGAACGTGAAGAATCTGGATCGCAAGCCGCTGAAAGCGGTAATAAAGCCAAGTAGGCTTTGATTGTACTTTTTAGCAATGTTACGGAAAATTGTAAATGGCGATTAACCTGAATGAAATGGGCGAGTCTTTTGGCTCGCAATTTCGAGACTTAAGCGGACTTCATCCTGGTCTGTGGCCGATTGCGCCCAGAATGGCCATCGCAATTGCGATTCTTCTAGTGGTTGTGGGTTTGGGGTGGATCCTTCAGTGGGATGGCCAGATGGAGGCCATTGACGCGGGTAAGGCGGAAGAAGTCAAGCTCAAGAATGATTACAAACAGAAACTGACACAGGCGGTTAACCTGGATGCCTTGAAAGATCAGCGTAAGCTGGTGCTTCAATATGTGGCGACGATGGAAAAGCAATTGCCTAGCCAGGCTGAAATGGCAGCCTTGCTGGCTGATATTAACCAGGCGGCAACGGGTCGCGGCTTGCAGTTTGATTCGTTCACCCCGGGTACCGTATTCGTTAAAGATTACTACGCCGAATTACCCATTGCTATCAGGATTTTCGGTAGCTACCATGACTTGGGGCAATTTGTTGCTGATATCGCCAAGTTACCGAGGATCGTTACCTTGAATAATCTGGGCATCACTACTCTCAAGGAAGGTGGTCTGGCCCTGGAGGTGACTGCAAAAACTTTCCGTTATTTGAATAAGGATGAAGTCATGACGCAGGCAAGCCTGAAAAAGGGGCCGAAGAAATGATGAAAACTGCGTTTAGATTGCCACTTCTGTTGGTCTTGCTGGCTTCACTGTCTGCGTGTGGAGATAGTGACGAAACCGAGATCAGAGCCTGGATGGAAACTGAGAGAAAAGAAATCAAGGTTGTTACCCCCAAATTGAGTGAGCCTAAAGTGTATGTACCTATTGCTTATCAGGGCAGAGACAGTATTGACCCCTTTGATCCTGCGAAATTATTGGTTGTACTGGCAAGGTTAAAAGCTGAAAACAGCAATGGTCTCAAACCTGATATGGAAAGGCGGCGCGAAGCGCTGGAAGCTTTCCCTCTGGACCTTCTGAAAATGGTTGGAACCATAGAGAAGGATAAGGTCACATATGCCCTGATTCAGGTAGATAAAACGGTTTATCAAGTTAAAACGGGCGGTTATGTGGGACAGAATTTCGGCAAGATCACGAAAATTGATGAAGATAGTATAGGCATCAATGAAAGGGTTCAGGATGCTGCGGGTGAATGGGTGGAGCGCGAAGCTAAGTTAGAGTTGCAGGAGACCAAGAAATGAATGCGTTGATAAATACAAGTATAAGGGGCGCCATGATGATGAGATTGATGTTTTTGGTAATGCTGGCGCTTTGCCAATCTGCGTTTGCGCAAGTCAATTCCATCGAGTCGGTCACTGCTAACCAGCAGGGTGCTAATGTTATCGTCAAAATCGGTTTCAAAAGTACCTTGTTGAAAGCACCTATTGGTTTTTCGATTGCCAGCCCAGCCAGGATCGCACTGGACTTTGCTGACATTACCAACGCCACGGGCAAGACTGTTTTCGATATCAATATTTCTGATCTGCGCAGTATCAACCTGATTGAGGCCAGTGGTCGTTCACGCCTGGTTTTCAATATGAACAAAGCGCTTAATTATGCGACTGTGATTGAAGGCAATGCATTGATTGTGACTATTGATGGCTCAGGTGGTGTGGCGACAGCGGTTAATTCCCAGGGTTTGCCTGCTACAACTGAGACACTTCTTACCGGCAAAAAGAATCTCAGGGATATTGATTTTCGTCGTGGCGTAGGGGGCGAAGGACGGGTCATCATTGATCTGCCGTTTAACCAGGTTGCAGTGGATATACGTCAGCAAGGCCAGAAAATCATTGTTGATTTCTTGAAGGTTGGTTTGCCGGAAGTGCTCAGAAAGAGCGTGGATGTGGCCGATTTTGGTACGCCAGTACAAAAAATTACCACCACTGCAGATGGTGAAAATGTACACATGGTGATTGAACCTAGCGGCTTGTGGGAGCATTCTGCCTATCAGAGCGATACACAATTCGTAGTGGAAGTGAAACCTATCAAGGAAGATCCGAATAAATTGACTCAGGGTACCCAGGGTTATCGCGGTGAAAGATTGTCGTTTAACTTCCAGAATATTGAAGTGCGGGCAATTTTGCAGATTATTGCTGAAGTGAGCAATCTGAATATCATCGCCAGTGATACCGTCAACGGTACGATCACTTTGCGTCTGAAGGATGTTCCCTGGGATCATGCACTGGATATCATCATGCAGTCCAAAGGGCTGGATATGCGCAAGAACGGCTCCGTCATCTGGATTGCACCGAAAGACGAATTGCTCACCAAAGAAAAACTTGAACTGGAACAAAAAGCACAAATTGCTGATCTTGAGCCATTGAAAACAGAAGCTTTCCAGTTGAACTACCAGAAAGCGGAAGCGTTCAAATTAGTATTTGGTGCCGATGGCTCCAGCACTAACCGCATTCTGTCCAAACGCGGCAGTGCAGTCATAGAACCACGTACCAACCAGTTGTTTGTGACAGATATTGCTTCCAAACTGGAAGAGATCCGGAAACTGATACAGAAGACAGATATTGCTTCCAAACAGGTATTGATCGAAGCCAGGATTGTTGAAGCCGATGATAAGTTCAGTAAGAGCCTTGGCGCAAAATTGGGTTTCACTGATTTGCGTGGCGTGCGTGGTGGTGATGTCGGTTACCAGATGTCGGGAGATCAGCGTGTTGCCCTTACTGGTAATTACCTGGGTATTGGTGAGCAGACTGGTCAGGCAAAAATCACTGATTCAAGCTACATACCTAACTCACAATTTGTGAGCCTGCCGGCGACAGGTATCAACGGTTTGAATCCGGGCAGTCTGGCTGTAAGTCTGTTCTCTTCCGCTGCCAACCGCTTCCTGAATCTGGAACTGTCGGCGCTGGAAGCAGATGGCAAAGGCAAGATCATTTCCAGCCCTCGAGTGGTTACCGCTGATCAGTTGAAGGCATCGATAGAGCAAGGTACAGAATTACCTTACCAGATAGCCACCTCCAGTGGTGCAACAGCGATCATATTCCGCACCGCCAGCCTGAGACTGGAAGTGACGCCACAAATTACACCTGATGGCAATGTGATTCTGGATGTTAACGTACACAAAGATAGTGTCGGTATTGAAACCAGAGCTGGTTTTGCAATCGACAAGAAAGAAGTAAAAACGATGGTTTTGGTGGAAAATGGAGGCACCGTTGTACTTGGTGGTATATTCCAGCAGAACGAACGTGATAGCGTTACAAAAATACCATTCTTTGGCGACCTTCCTTTATTTGGGAATTTATTTAAGTCAACTGGCCGTACTAACGATAAAACAGAATTGCTGATATTCATTACCCCCAAAATTATTGCTGAGAAATTTAGTAACAAACAATAATTGCTAATGTATGTCAGTTGCTAGTACCAATTTTACGAATTTGTTTAACTATAGGTGTTTCATGATGAAGTTTATTCGCGAAGTATTCGCATTATTACTGCTGGTCGGCCTGACGGCTTGTGGTGGTGGCGGCGGTTCACCAGGCAATACAACCGGAACCGCATTGTTTACGACTGCACCTTCTGCCCTGACCATCGCACCTGGTGAAGTTCGTACCTATAATGTGGGTGGTGGTGTTCCTTCTTACACGGCAACTACTAATTCTGCCGCTGCGATAGTCAGTATCAGTGGAAACGTTTTGACAATCAGAGGCGGCGGCGGTGGTAAAGCCACGATCGCCGTCACGGACGGGGCTGGCGCTGCAGTCAGCATCAATGTAACGATTGGTAGCGGCGTAGATTTGTTCACATCCGCACCTACTACAGGTATCGTTGTAGCCGTTGGTGGCACTTCAACTACCTATACCATCGGCGGCGGTAGTCTGTTATATACAGTCACCAGTAACAATACGTCGATTGCAACAGTTGCTACACTGAATAATACGTTTGTCGTCACTGGTGTTACAGGTGGTAAAACAACAGTAACAGTTAAGGACAGCGTTGGGGCTCTTGTCGAACTTGCTGTTGTGGTTGGTTCAACCGATCCATTGTTTACTACGGCATCCGATGCAGTCAATGTGGGTGTTGGCGCTGCTGCTACTTACAAGGTAGGCGGTGGTAACGGCCCTTACACTGTGGGCAGCAGTAACAATGCAGTAGGTACAGCGTCTATCTCCGGTACAACCTTGACGATTACAGGGACATCTGTTGGTACGACTACAGTTGTGGTCAGGGATGCATCTACAGGTTTGGTCAGCATTAAAGTTACCGTAGGTTCGACTGCAGCATTGTTCACTTCGGCACCAGGAAATCTGACAGTTGGCATAGGTACATCAAGTCCGACTTTCACTATAGGCGGTGGTAGTCAGATCTATTCTGCTTCCAGCGGTAATGTGCAGATTGCAACCGTGGGTATCAACGGCAATAGTTTTGTGATTTCCGGTGTTAGTCCAGGCGCTACCACAGTGACGATCAAGGATAGCCTTGGTGCCTTGGTCAATATCAATGTCACAATTGGCTCTGGTGCTACCTTCTATACCACTGCACCAAGTGCCATTACCCTTGCGGTTGGCGGCAGCAATACCTATGTAGTAGGTGGTGGTAGTGCTCCTTTCACCGCAACCAGCAGCAATACCAGTGTGGTTACAACAACAGTATCCGGCACGAACGTCGTGATTAACGGCCTGACACCAGGTAACGCAAATGTTATTTTGCGTGAAGCCGGTGGTAGCACCATCAGTCTTTCTGTAACGGTTGGCAGTGGTGCAGTAAATGGTCTGTTCACGACCGCACCTGGGGCTATAACCATTGCGGTTGGTGCTATACCTACTTACACGATTGGTGGCGGTACTGGGCCATACTCAGCAGCAAGTAGCAATGTTTCAATTGCAACTGCGTCGGTTACTGGTACGACCTTGACCATTACTGGCGTGTCTACTGGTAATGCGATTGTGCAGGTTAAGGATGCATCTGGCTCTGCGGTGACTATCAGTGTCAGCGTCGGTTCCGGTACGGCTGTTGCCTTGTACACCTCTGCACCAGCAAACTTGAACTTGTCGGTCGGTGCGGCGCCGGTTTATACAATTGGTGGCGGTACTGGCCCTTATACGGCAACTACAAGCGATGCGCGTATCGTAACTAGTGTAGTCAGTGGATCTACATTGACTTTGACTGGTGTATCTGCAGGTTCTGCAATTGTTTCCGTAGCGGACAGCGTTGGTGCGAAAGTAGCGATCAACGTTGTTGTTATCGGTACCACAAGCGCAACATTGGCAGTCACACCAAGTTCAAGCACCGGTTATGTTGGCGACTTGCTGGCTTTCCGCATCGATGGCGGTGCAGCTCCTTATACCATCACTTCAAATAACCAATCTATTGCCAGCGTGGCGAATGGGTCGGTTGCAGCTAGTGGCGGTATCTTCAACGTGACTCTGGCAAAAGCCGGGATTACAACATTGGTTGTTGCAGATGCTTCAGGCAACACCAGCCTGGTGAGTATTACTGCATCTGCAGTGGTGACAACACTGTCTATCAGCCCAGTCGTATTCAACATTAATGAAACGAATGTTTCGACGATTACTTTGAATATTGCGGGTGGTAATGCACCATTCCAGGTGTTCACCAGCAGTGCCTTGTTGTCTACCGTATCAGGCAATAGTCCAGATCCGTTGAATCCTTTGAGTTTCAATGGTCGGGTTATCAGTGTTGCCTTGGGTACCCAGGGTACACGTTGCGTTGCAGCAGATACTCCTGTGACTATCACGGTCAAGGATTCTCAGAACGTTACTGCCACAAGCACGATGACGATCAAGGATCTTGCTGTTGGTGGTTGCTGATGATGGAATGTTAGTCTGGCAAGTTTATTGTTATATGTATGAAATAAGAAATAGTGTCGACTAATATTTTTCTAGTAGGCCTGATGGGCTCCGGCAAAACCACGGTTGGCCGGGCCCTGGCAAAAAAACTTAATAAGCGATTTATTGATTCTGATCACGAAGTAGAGGCGCGTACCGGTGTCTCTATTCCCGTGATATTCGAGATCGAGGGCGAGGCCAGTTTTCGTCAGCGTGAAGCGGATGCCATCCGTGATTTGACGGCACAGGAAAATATCGTTTTGGCTACAGGTGGCGGTGCCGTGTTAAATGCAGAAAGCAGGAAGTTTTTGCATGAGCGCGGCACCGTTATTTATTTGCGCGCTGGTATACAAAGCATATTGCAACGTACCCGGCACGATAAAAACCGGCCTTTATTGCGCACCGGTGATCCCCGCAAAAAGCTGGAAGAGTTAGAAGCCCAGCGTGATCCCTTATATCAGGAAGTTGCCCATCTGGTTGTTGAAACCGGACGGCCCAACGTCCAATTTTTAGTGCAGTCCATACTGGATAAGTTGCCGCAGCATTACCTGGGCAACGAGACAGATGGTAGTACAAAGCAAACTATGTCTCACGAAAATACTTCCTCTTGCAAGGTTTTGAATGTTGATTTAGGGGAGCGTAGTTACCCCATTTCTATCGGTTCGGCCTTGTTGTCTGATGGCCTGTTCCTGCAATCCCAGATCAAGGGTAAGCGTATCGTCATCGTGACCAATACTGTGGTTGCTCCTATTTATCTGGCTGGAGTGGAAGCAAGCCTGCGGGCAGTTGGCAAGGAAGTGGTATCAGTTGTCTTGCCAGATGGCGAAGAACAAAAAAACTGGGCCAGCCTGATGCTGATTTTCGATGCTCTGCTGGAACAGAAATGCGATAGAAAAACCACCTTGCTGGCATTGGGTGGCGGTGTGATAGGTGACATGACAGGCTTTGCCGCGTCTGCCTATATGCGTGGCGTACCTTTTGTTCAAGTTCCGACTACCTTGTTATCACAGGTAGATTCATCGGTTGGTGGCAAGACGGGTATCAATCACCCGCTGGGCAAAAACATGATAGGTGCTTTTTACCAGCCACAGGCGGTGATTGCCGATATCAGTACCCTGCAAAGCTTACCTGATAAGGAATTGTCGGCTGGTCTGGCAGAAGTGATCAAGCATGGCGCGATTATCGATGCCGCTTTTTTTGACTGGATAGAAGCCAATATGGCAGCCTTGCGTGCCAAGGATCCAGCGGCCCTGACACATGCCATTTTGCGGTCATGTGAAATCAAGGCGGATGTTGTACGCCAGGATGAACGTGAAGGTGGCTTGCGCGCTATTTTGAATTTCGGCCATACCTTCGGCCATGCCATTGAGTCTGGCCTGGGTTATGGCAAGTGGTTGCATGGCGAAGCTGTTGGCTGTGGTATGGTGATGGCAGCAGACCTGTCTTGCCGCCTTGGATATATGGATTACGTCAGCAAGACCCGCATCAAGCAACTGGTGGAAGCAGCAGGTTTGCCTAGCGTAGCACCAGACCTTGGAGAACAGCGCTGGCTGGAATTGATGGAAGTCGACAAGAAAAATGAAGGTGGAAAAATCAAATTCATCTTGTTGAAACCGCTGGGCCAGGCTGTCATTACTACCGTTCCCCAGGATATCCTGCTACAAACCCTGCGTAGCTGTATTTCTCACTGACGACTATGTTCTCTGACGCTCACCTCGCTCCCTATGCAGCACAATCTGCCAGCACCCGAGGTCGGCGTTACGCTGAAGAGGCGTCCTCTTCACGCAGTGAATATCAGCGTGACCGTGACCGTATTATTCATTGCACCGCCTTTCGCCGGCTTGAATACAAGACCCAGGTTTTCGTCAATCATGAAGGCGATTTATTCCGCAACCGCCTGACCCATAGCCTGGAAGTCGCCCAGATAGGGCGTTCCATCGCCCGTAACCTGCGCCTGAATGAAGATCTGGTCGAAGCCATTTCGCTGGCGCATGATCTGGGGCATACCCCTTTTGGGCATGCCGGCCAGGATGCGCTGAATGCCTGCATGAAGGCATTTGGCGGCTTTGAACATAATCTGCAAAGCCTGAGGGTGGTCGATCAGTTGGAAGAGCGCTACGGCGCATTTGATGGCTTGAATCTGACCTTTGAGACGCGGGAAGGCATACTAAAGCATTGCTCCGTGACTAATGCAAGATTGCTTGGCGATGTTGGCCTGCGCTTTATTGAAAAGAAAAGGCCCAGCCTGGAAGCCCAGGTGACCAACCTGGCCGATGCCATCGCCTACAATAATCATGACATTGATGATGGCTTGCGCTCCGGCCTGTTGCAGGAAGCGCAGTTGCTGGACCTGGATATTTATGCCCGCCATCGCACCATTGTGGATGCCAGTTATCCCGGCATCAACGGACGGCGCGCAATCTCTGAAACCATACGCCGCATGATCAATACCCTCATCGTTGATCTGATACAGACTTCGGCGCAAAAAATCCGCGAGTGTGCGCCGGACAGCGTTGATGAGGTGCGTGAAATGGAAAGAATGATTGCGTTTTCCGAACCCATGTATCAGGAAGCTCAGGCACTGAAGCAATTTTTGTTTGAAAATCTGTACCGGCATTATCAGGTCAATCGCATGACCTTCAAGGCCAGGCGAACCATTAGTGAATTATTCGGGGCCATGTTCCAGGAACCGAATTTGTTGCCGCCAGACTACCAGGTAAAGCGGGAATTGCCAGAAGAAGAACATCTTCGGTTGCAGGTAAGAAAAATTGCTGACTATATCGCCGGTATGACCGATCGCTATGCCATGCGCGAGCACCGCCGCTTGTTCATGGTCGATGAAATTTGAATCTGAAGATGGGCTATCAAATCCGGGCTATCATAGGCCCTTTTTTATTTGGGAAAAAACATGTCTTCCATCTCATCCTTGTGTGCCCGTCTTGTATTAACTATTGCAGTCGCTGGTACTGCCGGGGCGGCCTACGCGTTGTCATTTGCTGACTTAAGTAACCAGGATGCCAGCACCGGCCTGAAAGCTGCGCTGGATAAAGGCTCGGCAGCGGCAATCAGTAAGCTTGGTGTGGAAAACGGTTTTTTGAATAATGACAAAGTCAAAATTCAATTACCTTCGATATTGGAAAAAGCCCGCCCCATCTTGCAAATGACTGGTAAGGGACAGCAGCTTGACGAACTGGTGGTATCCATGAACCGGGCAGCTGAAGCTGCAGTCCCCATGGCCAAACCTTTGCTGGTCAATGCCGTCAAATCCATGACACTGACTGATGCCAAAAATATTTTGACAGGAGGTGAGACTTCCGTAACAGATTTTTTCAAGGAAAAAACTGCAGCACCTCTCAGTGCCAAATTCTTACCCATGGTCAAGGGCGTGACGGACAAGGCAGGTTTGTCGGCAAAATACAATAGCATCATGGGGCAGGCGCAAAAATTCGGTGCCGTTTCCCAGCAAGAAGCAACGGTAGAGGGATATGTCACTCAAAAAGCCATGGATGGCTTGTTCCTGATGATCGCTGAAGAAGAAAAAGCCATACGCAAAGACCCGATTGGTGCGGGCAGCAAGGCTATCAGCAAGGTATTTGGCCTGCTCAAATAGTTGAGGCAATGTTTATGTATGTTGTATAAACGATAGCTATGTTATAAATGAGTGAAAAATATTCACTCGATGCGTGAAAAAAAATACTGAATCAACTATTTTTTCATCGCAAAGTGCGATATTAAAAATGCAATAAAGGCTGGCAAGCCTTGCTACATAAGGCTTGCCGGGTATCGTTAAATTTTATTCGGCACCGGTCTTCGTTTCGCTAGCTTGATGTTGCGTAGTATTACTTAAGTATCGCAATATTCAACATGTTGATCACTTCCTGATAACTTGGTGCCGTATTTCATCAATTCGCTTTTTGAACTACCAACCAAAAATAAATCAGGAGACCATCATGTCGTACAAAATCAAATCCCTCGTTGCGTCCGCATTATTGAGCTGGGTGGCTGTTGCCAATGCAGCTGAACCGATCAAGATTGGTGTTGCAGGCCCCTTCACTGGGGGCTCTGCACCCATGGGTGTATCGATGCGTGACGGTGTCAGACTGGCTGTCAGCGAAATCAATGCCAAAGGCGGCGTCCTTGGCCGCCAGTTGCAATTGGTAGAACGCGATGACGAAGCCAAAAATGAGCGTGGTGTACAGGTCGCACAAGAGCTCATCAATAAAGAAAAAGTAGCTGCTACCGTCGGTTATATCAACACAGGTGTGGCACTTGCATCACAGCGCTTTTATCAGGAAGCCAAAATCCCGGTATTGAATAATGTAGCGACGGGCAGCGTAGTCACAAAGCAATTTCTCGCGCCTGAACACAAGGATAACTACATTTTCCGTACTGCCGCCAGCGACACCATACAGTCGGCAATGATTGTTGACGAAGCAATCACTAAAAACAAATTCACCAAAGTCGCCATCCTTGCTGACTCCACCAATTATGGTCAGCTTGGCCGTGAAGATCTGGAAAAAGTATTGAACGCAAAAGGTATCAAGCCAGTCGCGGTAGAAAAGTTCAATGTCAAGGATGTGGATATGACGGCCCAGTTGCTGAAGGCCAAACAAGGCGGTGCGCAAGCTATTCTGACTTATGGTATCGGCCCTGAATTGGCGCAGATTGCCAACGGCATGGAAAAACTCGGCTGGAAAGTACCGATGATTGGTAGCTGGACGCTGTCCATGGGGAACTTCCTCGACAATGCCGGCAAAAATGGTGATGGCGCTATGATGCCTCAAACTTTTATTCAAGACCCAAATACACCTAAGCGCAAAGCCTTTATCGAAGCCTATCAGAAGACGTACAAGCTGGAGCGTATGCCTTCTGCTGTTTCTGCAGCCCAGGGCTATGACTCCATTTATCTGCTGGCAGCGGCATTCAAACAGGCGGGCAGTACAGATGGCGTGAAAGTGCGTGAAGCGCTGGAAAACCTGAATGAAAAAGTCGAAGGCGTTGTTACCACTTACAACAAGCCTTTCACACATGATGATCATGAAGCCATCAAGCCAGGTATCCCTGTTATGGGTGAAGCCAAGGGTGGTCATATCGTTCTTGCCAAGTAAGGCACAGACACACTCTTCGCACTCTGTAGTCTAACGGTTGGCTCCCCTCTGGAGCTGACCTTTTTTCAGTCAGTCAGTTTATTTGCTGGCCCGGGTTGATACCGGGCTGGCCGGTGAACTGCACTCCATTGGATAGAGAAAATGGATATCTTACTTCAACTTGTTTTCAGCGGTATCGCCCTGGGGATGATCTACGCGGTCATCGCTTTTGGCTATCAACTGACTTTTGCTACTTCAGGTACGCTCAATTTTGGTCAGGGCGAAGCGCTGATGCTGGGTGCCCTGGTTGGCCTTAGTGTTGTCGGCAATGTGCACGGTGGCCCGTACATGAATTATTGGCTGATGGTACCTATTGTCATCGTCTTCGGCGCCTTGCAGGGCATGGTGGTGGAATGGATAGGTGTGCGTCCCGCAATCAAGATCAAATCCGAATTTGGTTGGATCATGTCCACCATCGCGCTCGCCATTATTTTCAAAAATGTTGCAGAAAATATCTGGGGCAAGGATGACCTGACCTTCCCATCGCCACTGTCTGCAACACCGTTCCAGATATTCGGTGCCAATGTACAACCCATGCAGGTGGTGGTGGTACTGGGGGCGCTGGCAATGATGCTGGCGGTAGAGTTTTTCAACCGCAAATCCATCTACGGCAAAGCGGTTGTTGCTACGTCGAATGACAGGGATGCGGCAGGCTTGATGGGTATCAATACCAGCATGGTCATTACCTTTTCCTACGCGCTGTCTTCTGCTACTGCGGCTTTTGCCGGTGTACTGGTGGCACCGCTGACACTGACCGGTGCCACCATGGGTTCTGCCCTTGGTTTGAAGGCATTTGCGGTGGCGATCATCGGTGGTTTGACATCTGGCGTCGGTGCTATCGTCGGCGGCTTGATATTGGGCATCGCCGAAACCACGACGGGCTTTTATGTATCTACCGGCTACAAGGAAGTGCCTGGCCTGGTATTGCTATTGCTGGTATTGGCGATCAAGCCGGCAGGTTTGTTTGGCAAAGCCGCCATCAAGAAAGTGTGAGGCCAGATCATGAATAAAAAGACCTTGATTATTTCCATTGTCGGGATTGCTGCACTAGGCCTGTTTCCGGTTGTCATGCACAATCCTTATTACCTGCATCTGGTTGAAACCATACTTATTTATGCGATCTTGCTGTTTGGTCTGGATATTGTAGTGGGCTATACCGGTCAGGTATCACTTGGCCATGCCGGCTTGTTTGGCATAGGTTCATATACCACGGGCGTGCTGGTATTTAAACTGGGCTTGCCATTCCTGGTGGCTGTGCCTTGCAGTATCGGCGTGACGGCGGTATTTGGTGCCTTGCTGGCCCTGCCTGCGTTGCGTGTGACCGGGCCTTATCTGGCCATGGTGACGCTGGCGTTTGGGACCATCATCACGATCCTGATCAATGAAATGACCTTTCTGACCGAAGGTCCTATGGGGATCAAGCTGACCAAGCCTGTCGTGTTGGGCTATAAGCTCAGCGAGGTAGACTATTACTATGTTGTCGCGGTGATGATGGTGCTGGCGCTGATTGTAGTCCATCGTATTTTGCGTTCGCATCTGGGGCGTGCTTTTCAGGCCCTGCGTGACAGTCCGATAGCTTCAGACTGTATGGGTGTGTCGGTATATCGTTACAAAGTGATTGCCTTCGTTATCAGCGCCGCTCTGGCTGGTTTGGCGGGTAGTTTGTATGCGTATTCAGAAGAATATATTTCTCCGAATACCTACAACTTTGAACTGACTCTCATGTTCCTGCTTGCTGTAATCATGGGCGGGCGCAAAACCCGCAGTGGCGCATTGCTGGGTGCCCTGATCGTGGTCATGCTGCCATCGTTGCTGGCGGATATAGAACTGTTCCGCAAAATCGCCAGTGTCGCTGCCGTTGTTGCTGTTCTTGCCGGTGGTGCCGCGATTGTCAAACAACGCAAGACAGTAAGGGAAATGCTGGTGCCGGTAGGTGCAACAGTGGCCATGGCCTTGTTTTCTTACAAGCTGGAAAACATTACTGACTGGCGTCTGACCATCTTTGGTTTGATGACTTTGTTTGTCGTGTATTACCTGCAGGACGGTATCGTAGGTTTTGTGAACAGTCTGCTCGGCAATGGTCCTGGTCATGTACATCTGGATGCGAGTCATGCAAATGTCAGCAATGACGCTGCCATCATGAAGGCCAGTGAAACCAGAGTGGGTGTCTTGCTGACTGCCAGAAAAGTGCTGATGCAGTTTGGTGGCCTGAAGGCACTGAACCAGGTGGACTTGCAAATTACCAAAGGCACAGTGCATGGTTTGATCGGGCCTAACGGCTCTGGCAAGAGCACCATGATGAATGTGCTGACCGGCATCTACCAACCTACTGATGGTGTGGTTGAATTTGGTGGTCACGTCATTTCCGGCAATACGCCATCTGCCATCGCCCTTGGTGGTGTTGCCCGCACTTTCCAGAACGTGCAATTGTTTGGTGAGATGACGGCGACTGAAAACATTTTGGTAGGCTTGCACAATACCTTCCGCAGCAATGTGCTGGATGTCATGCTGCACACGCCTCGTTACATGCGGGAAGAACGTCAGGCGCGCGAAAGAGCTGCCAGCCTGCTGCATTTTGTCGGCCTGGCTGATCTGGCAAATGAAGAGGCACGCAATCTGCCTTATGGTAAACAACGCCTGCTGGAAATAGGGCGTGCGCTTGGCCTTAATCCGCAATTACTGTTGCTGGATGAACCTGCTGCTGGTTTGACCGCACCGGATATCAAGGAATTGATCGCCATCATTCACAAGATACGTGAGCACGGTATTACCATCATCCTGATTGAACATCATATGGATGTGGTCATGTCCATCTGCGACATCGTGACGGTGCTGGATTTCGGGCAAAAAATCGCCGAAGGCAAACCGGCTGCGGTGCAGACTGACCCCAAAGTGATAGAGGCTTATCTTGGTGGCAGTATTGCAGATACAGCCGACATTGTCGCTGCATAAGGAGAACATCATGTTGAATATTTCAAATTTACATGCAGCATATGGCAAGGTGGAAGTCTTGCACGGTATTTCTCTTGAAGTACCAAAGGGAAAAGTGGTGACCCTGATAGGATCAAATGGCGCCGGAAAAACCACGACCATGCGCGCTATTTCTGGCATGCTGAAACCGAAAGAAGGTTCAGTCATGCTGGCAGGTAAAGATGTGACCGGGATGGACTCTCACAAGATTGCCCGCGCCGGATTGGCGCATTCACCAGAAGGTCGGCGTGTATTCGCTACCATGTCGGTGACGGACAATTTGTTGCTGGGTGCCTTTCCACGTTTTACCAGAAGTCGCCCACGCGGCGATATAGAAACTGACCTGCAAAAAGCCTTGGAATTATTTCCACGTCTGAAAGAACGCCGCAATCAGTTGGCCGGTACATTGTCCGGTGGTGAACAACAGATGCTGGCCATGGCCAGAGCGGTGATGCTCAATCCTGACGTGGTCTTGCTGGATGAGCCATCCATGGGCTTGGCACCGATATTGGTGGATGAAGTTTTCCGCATTATTGTACGATTGAAAGAGCAGGGCATTACCATGCTGCTGGTTGAACAATTTGCTGCTGCAGCCCTAGCCGTGGCAGATTATGGTTATGTACTGGAAAACGGTCGCATATCAGTGCATGGACCGGCGGCCAATCTGCAAAATGATCCGGCTGTGAAAGCAGCGTATTTGGGTGGCGGTGCGCATCATTGATGTGATCGAACTCAGATAAAAAAGGGAAGCAATGCTTCCCTTTTTCATTCAATCAAATTTGTTCTGTTTAGCCATTCAAGTAACGCAAAGGATGTGCGTGCGTTGGCCATACTTCTGAAAAAAATCCTGACACTTGTTCTGCCGTCACTTCCGCAAGCGTAGCGGGTGACCAGCGCGGTGTGTTGTCTTTGTCCACCACCAAGGCACGTACTCCTTCCAGCACTTCGCCGTGTTTAAAGCAATGGCGCACTATGTTTCTTTCCATGCGCAGGCAATCGGATACGGTCATGCTGGCGCTGCGTCGCAGTTGTTCCAGTGTGACGGACATCAAAAGTGGAGAGCGTTTTTGCATGATGGCAAACGCCTGCTGTGCAAATTCAGATGTGTCTTGCTGCAAGTGTTTGCTGATCTCGATAGCACTGTTTCCGCTGAACAGAGTATCAATACTTGATCTGTTTGCTGCTAATCTGCTTTGGTCTGGCGCTGCCTGGCTGGCATACGGGGCAGCAAATTCGCGGATTGCCGTTTGCAAATCGGAGGCGGTACTTTGTTCCAGAAGTTGCATCAATGCAGGTATTTCTGAGGTAGGTATAAATACGTCGGCCAGCCCAGCATATAGTGCATCTGCGGCATTGATGATTTCACCTGTCAAACCCATGTAAGTACCTATCTGCCCTGGTGCACGTGACAGGAAGTAACCGCCGCCAACATCCGGGAACAGACCAATATTCACTTCCGGCATCGCCATCTTGGTACGTTCTGTAACGATGCGCAGGCGGCTGTCACTGCCTGCCTGGGCGATACCCATGCCACCACCCATGACCACGCCATTCATCAGCGCGATATAAGGTTTGGGATAGAAATGGATTAAATGATTTAGTGCATATTCTTCAGTGAAAAAATCTTCCAGTAAGGCCGAATCACCTTTGGGTGTTGCAGTACCCACGTCATAAAAGAAACGGATGTCGCCGCCGGCACAGAAGGCTTTTTCGCTACTGCCATGGATAAGCACTGCACGCACATTGCTATCTTCTTGCCAGGCCAGTAAGCTCGTGGTGAGCGCACGCACCATCTCCAGTGACAATGAGTTCAAGGCTTTTGGCCGGTCCAAGGTGATGTAGCCGATGTTATTCTTGACAGAAGTGAGGACAAATTCGCTCATGGTGATTGACTATAGGGAGAGGATGAAGCTGTTATTTTAGCTTTGTCAGAGATGCGCGTCACGGAGCGCATGATCATATATGGAAATCGTGTGACGAACGCTTGGTCGTGGTTTTGATTTTGGGGTTGTTTTTTGACTTTAAACCGCTTGGGACGTAGCAATTTGTGCTTCACAGAAAATGGATCAGAAAGCTTCGTGTTTGAGCCGAAGGCGAGTTTCGAAGCTTTCCCATTTTTTGGGATGCACAAATTGTGCTGAAGCATAGCGTAAGCACCCGAAGGGCAAGTCTGCGGTCGCCTTTTCTTTGGATACTTGCTTTTGGCGAAGCAAAAGAAAGTATCTCGGCCGCCGGGCCGAGACCCGGCTTGTATCTACAAAGAGCAATCGTTTTCATCAAAGTATGGGAGGTAACAAATGACTTTGGAGCGCCCGCCATATTCCTGACCACCTATGAGTTACAGTAATATGTGCACAGCTTGTCAGAGAGCAATCAATTTAGTGAATTAAATATATGATTTATTTCAAACCCTGCACCCAACAAAAAAGGACGCTTTTCGCGTCCTTGTTTTGGATACCCGCAACCCGAAGGCAGGGGTGGTAAGTCTTATGAAGCCGATGCCGGATCAGGTATGTGCTTGATGGCGTCGTGCTGATGGTTCTGAATCTTGTCTTTGTGCTTGATGACCTGACGATCCAGTTTGTCTACCAGCGTATCAATCGCTGCATACAGATCATGAGCCAGACTTTCAACATGAATATCTTTGCCACTGATATGCAAATTAATGTCGGCTTTGTGTCGTTTTTCCTTTTCCCGGAGCTTGTCCACCGTCAGGATGACGGCGATATCAATGACCTGGTCGAAATGTCGCCTGATACGTTCTAGTTTGGTATGTACATATTCACGAATTGCAGGAGTTACTTCGACGTGATGTCCACTGATGGTGAGATTCATACTGTGCTCCTATAGTGATGTTGCTTGCTGTAACGATAAGCTCATTGCTGTCTTATTGCCTTGAGCTAAATCATATATAGCAATTCAAACCGTGATTACAAGGACTGCTTACAAAGATTTACGCAAACTCACTGGGGGGATTTTGAGGGCTTCACGGTATTTGGCAACTGTCCGTCGGGCAATTACCATGCCCTGTTCACCCAGCATGTCTGCAATTTTGCTATCAGAGAGTGGGCTTTTCTGGTCTTCTGCTCCTATCAACTGCTTGATGAGTGCGCGTATCGCGGTGGAAGATGCTTCTCCCCCTGTTTCCGTCGCGACATGGCTGCCGAAAAAGTATTTCAACTCAAACATGCCGTGAGGGGTCAGCATGTATTTTTGAGTTGTTACACGTGAGATAGTGCTCTCGTGTAATCCTAGTGTATCAGCAATTTCGCGCAAAACAAGGGGGCGCATGGCAACAGCACCGTGCGTGAAAAAATTGCGTTGTCTTTCAACTATCGCTTGTGCAACGCGCAAAATGGTGTCGAAACGTTGCCGCATATTCTTGATGAGCCAGCGCGCTTCCTGCAGCTGTGAGCCCAACCCACCTTCACCACGATTTTGCTTCATGATGTTGGCATACATGCTGCTGACACGCAATTTGGGCATAACATCCTGATTCAGCATGACTTGCCAGCCATTACCTGATTTCTTGACGATAACATCCGGCACAACATAATCAGATTCATCGACCGCAAAGTCGATGCCAGGGCGGGGTTTGCATAGCCTGATGACAGTTTGTGCGTCGCGCAAATCTTCGTCATCACAGTCAAGAATTTTCTTGAGTTTGGTGAAATCTCTTTGTGCAAATAAGGTCAGTTGCGTTTCAACAATTTGCAACGCCAGCCTGCGTGTCACGAAAGCAACTTTTGGCAAACGCTTGATTTGCAGGGCCAGGCATTCTGAAGGTGTGCGAGCGCCCACACCTGCCGGGTCAAAGCTTTGTAGCATGTTTAAGGCAAACGCCAGCTCTTCTGGTTCGACACATAATTCCAGTGGCAGGCTAGCATGGATTTCTTCCAGGGTTTCCGTCAGGTAGCCATTGTTGTCGATGGCGTCAATCATCAGCTCGACCAGGGCGCGGTCACGGGGTTCGCGCAGGTTCAAGCGCATTTGTTCTTGCAGATGTTCTCGCAGCGTGATGTGGGCGGCACCTAGTTGCGGGCGACCATCTTCATCGTCACTGCTCTTGCTGCCGTGATGCACATCATCAAAACTCCAGTCATCTTCACTGGCGCTGGTTGCCTCGTTGCTGATGGCGGTGTCCGTTTCACCTTGCGGCTCGGCAGTGCTACTGCTTTCATCTCGTACGGCGGGTGCTTCCATGCCGGCATCAGCCGCTGTGCTGCTGGTATTGATGGCACCGTCGGCCAACAGCCGTACGGCATGGTCCAGCGGGTCATCCACACGCTCCAGCATGGGATTTTCTATGAGCAGGGTTTCCAGTTCCTGGTGCAATTCCAATGTGGACAATTGCAGCAATCGTATCGATTGCTGCAATTGAGGCGTCAATGCCAGATGCTGGGAAGTACGTAGTTGCAGGCTTTGTTTCATGATGATTCCCGTCACATCCGGAAATGTTCCCCCAGATAGACGCGACGCACGGATTCATTTTGTATGATGTCATCCGGCTTGCCGCTGGCCAGTACTGCCCCCTGATTGATGATGTAGGCATGATCACAGATGCCCAGGGTTTCACGTACGTTATGGTCGGTAATCAACACGCCGATGCCACGTTCCTTGAGAAAACGCACAATACGCTGGATTTCGATTACGGCAATCGGGTCAACGCCGGCAAAGGGCTCGTCCAGCAAGACAAAACGCGGATTGGTAGCCAGTGCACGGGCAATTTCTACACGTCGGCGTTCGCCACCTGACAGCGACAGCGCCTGGTTTTCCCTGATCTTTTCAATTTGTAAATCGGCCAACAGGGCGTCGAGCCTGTTGGTGATGGCATCTTCGGAAAGAAATTTTCCGTTGGCATCTTTTTGTAATTCCAGCACAGCACGGATATTGTCTTCTACCGTCAGTTTGCGAAAAACGGAAGCTTCCTGAGGCAGGTACGATAAACCAAGCACGGCCCTTTGGTGTATAGGCAGTTGCGAGACATTGACATCATCGATAGTGATATCGCCGGCGTCGGATGGCACCAGGCCAACAATCATGTAGAAAGAGGTGGTTTTACCGGCACCGTTCGGGCCAAGCAAGCCAACCACTTCACCACTTTTCACTTCCAGCGATACATCGCGCACCACCTGGCGCGCGCCATAGCGTTTTTGCAATCCCTTGACGAGCAAGGTACTAGGCTTGGCACTCATTTAATTGGTCTGTTTGGGTTGCAAGGTGATTTTGACGCGGCCAGCACCGTCTACATGCTGACCAGTGGTTGAATTGGTACCGATGGCAATATCATTTTTACTGTCGTAGGACAAGTATTCGCCTTCCTGTTCCTGAGTGACCTTTTTGCCCTCCAGGTAGCGCACTTTGGCTTTGGAGATGAATTTGACGATCTCTGTTGTCTGATTGTATTCAGCACGGTCGGCTTCGCCTTCTACCCACAGATCGGGGCCGCCATCGCGTTTTTGCCGGAAGCTGACTTTTTTGCCGACACCACCAGTCAGTACCACAAACTGGTCACCATTTGGTGCTTCGGTGACGACGGCTTTTTCAGAGTTCACTATTAGCGTACCGCGTATCAGTTGCACACCTTTGGATAAGATACGTACGCTGTTTTTTCCATCGCTTTCAGAATAGCCGGCTTCTATCGTGGTTTCCTTGAAGCTGTCAGCTTTTTCTGCGCTTGCTGGTGTATGGATAAAAACAAAGCCGGCCAGCCCCAGACACTGGGTAAGGGAGCGTGTCAATTTCATCTGTTTCATTGGCAAATATCGCTTTCTCTATTTGGATGGTGTAGGGGGCTCAGGGTCACGCTTCTTTAAATGTATGTGCACCTTGCTTAACAGGGCCAGATGCTGGGTGGAATTGTTGGCCACCATGCCGACTGCGGTGGTGTCCACTTTTCCCGTTTTTACAATAATGGGTTTGTCGGTTTTGACAATGTCATCGTCAGGTAGCAGCAACAAATAACTGGTCTCCAGACGCATGAATTGTGAGCTGAGGCCTTCGGGCCTTTCCATGCTGACATGGTCATACAGACGCACTTCATCATGTTCACGTTTGGGGGTGGTAACCGTAGATTTTTGTGACACCACAGCCAGGTCAGCCAGCAGGTGCAAAGGCGGACGATCTACATCAAAGCTATTAATTTGTGGGCGCTGGATTTCTATATTGTCCGTGCGCGGAAGGTGGATCAGGCGCTGGCCGGTGATGTGGTAATTCGCCTTGCCATTATTCGATAGCCGGATAAAATTGAAATTTTCCACATAATAATCCGGTGCAGAACGTGCCGACGAACGGTTTTGTTCGTCATTCGCATTCCGGCGTATTAGTTCCATGACCCAAATGGTACCAAGGGTAATGACACCCAGCAGAATGATCGCCAGCCAGATGCGAAAGCGGTCTATGGTCATGTGATGTTTCATGACAGGTATGCCCCAATCGCCTTGTCATATTTGTTCTGGGCACGCAGGATGAAGTCGCAGACTTCGCGTGCGGCACCTTTGCCACCAATGGCAGCTGTGACGTAGTTCACTCTTTGCCTGACTTCGGCATGGGCATTCGGTACGCTGGCAGAAAAGCCGCAGCGCATCAGTATTGGCAAGTCGATGATGTCGTCACCGATGAAGCCGCAAGACTTCTCTGCAATATTGAGTTCTGCTATCAGTTGCAGGAAGGCTGATTTTTTATCGTGTATGCCCTGACGCACGTGGGTAATGCCAAGATCACTGGCGCGCTTGCTGACGATTGGTGATTGCCTGGCGCTGATGATAGCCGTGGCAATGCCAGCCTGTTGCAATAGTTTGATGCCTTGGCCGTCAAGCACGTTGAAGGTCTTCATCATTTCACCTTCCGGTCCGAAATGCAGGCTGCCGTCAGTGAGTATGCCATCCACATCAAATATCATGAGCTGAATGTTGGCTGCGTTTATTGTTGCAATATGGGTTGCAGTTTGTTTAGCCTGTTCCATCAGATTACCTTGGCTCTTGTCAGGTCATGAATATGCAGTGCACCGACCAGTTTGCCCTGTTCATCTGCCACCAGCAATTGATTGATGCGATGGGTTTCCATAATTTCTACTGCTTCTACAGCCAGTTGTTCTGGCCGTATGCGGTGCGGATTGTCATGCATGACTTCGGCAATCTGTAATTGTGTGAAGTCACGTGTGCCATCCATCAGGCGACGCAGGTCACCGTCGGTGAAAATGCCGACAATATGTTGATCTTTATCCACCACGGCGGTCATCGCCATGCCTTTTTTGGTGATTTCCAGCAGCGCAGTTTTCAGGCCGGTATCTGGCGTCACTTGAGGTATGGCATCACCAGTGCGCATGACATCTCTGACATGGGTCAGCAAGCGACGGCCAAGTGAGCCACCGGGGTGGGAACGGGCAAAATCTTCTTCGCGAAAACCACGTGCGTCCAGTACGGCAACGGCCAGTGCGTCACCCAGCGCCAGCGTTACCGTGGTACTGGCAGTTGGTGCCAGGTTCAGTGGGCAGGCTTCTTTTGCCACATGCAGATTCAGGTGTACATCGGCCAGTTTCCCCAGGCTGGATTCCGGGTTGCCAGTCATGGCGATCAGTTTGACACCCAGGCGCTTGATGATGGGCAGGATGGACATCAATTCAGATGCTTCGCCAGAATAAGAAATGGCAATAAATACATCTTGAGGTGTCACCATGCCAAGATCACCATGCGCGGCTTCTGCCGGATGGACGAAAAAGGACGGCGTGCCAGTAGAGGCAAAAGTGGCGGCGATCTTGCGGGCGATATGGCCAGACTTGCCTATGCCTGAGACCACCACGCGACCGTGGCAAGCTAACAACATATACACTGCCTCAGAAAAGCCAGCAGCGTCACCATTACTCAGGCGCTTTTGCAATGCAAGCAGGGCATCGGCCTCGATTTGCAGGGTTTCGCGTGCCAGTTTCAGAGCACGTTGCGCAGCTTCAGTCGTGCGCACAGGTGCAACATGGTCGCGAGAGGATGGGGCATTGAATTCATTCATGCCCGCAGTATAAACGAAATCTGCAAAGCAAGAACTCTGCCAGTTGTAACGTAGTGAATATTGTTTGCCCCAAAGCAGGTTTCAGACGCGATAAATCGGCAATAATAGTAAGTATGACAGGTCTAGACACTACATTATTATTGCTGGCAGCCGCCGTAATGGGCGTGGTCGGTTTCCGCATGTTGCAACTGCCGCCCATGCTTGGTTACCTGGTCGTTGGTATTCTGATTGGTCCATATGGCCTGGGAGTGGCGGAAGAAAGCGCCGTCACCCATGAACTGGCTGAGTTTGGCGTAGTGTTCCTGATGTTTTCGATAGGGTTGGAATTTTCCCTGTCCAAACTGATGGCCATGCGCAAGGCGGTGTTTGGGTTGGGGATGGCGCAGGTGCTGGTGACCATCTTGACCAGCATGCTGTTTGGCTGGATAGCCAGCCGCTGGTTGCCACCTTTATTCAAAATCAGTTGGGAAGCTTCATTCGCGCTGGGTGGTGCGCTGGCCATGTCTTCCACTGCCATTGTGTCAAAAATGCTCACAGAGCGGCTGGAGCTGGAAAGCCTGCACGGACGACAAATCATCAGCGTATTGCTATTCCAGGATCTGGCTGTTGTACCTCTGCTGATTCTGGTGCCAGCACTGGCATCAAAATCCCCTGACCTGGCAAAAACCCTTGCTTTGGCAAGCGGTAAGGCCATCGTGGTTTTGGTTCTGTTGCTGGTGGTCGGGCAAAAAATCATGCGTACCTGGTTCAGCATCGTAGTCAAGCGGCGTTCACAAGAGTTGTTCATGTTAAATCTCTTGCTGGTTACTCTTGGCGCCGCCTGGCTGACCGACAAGGCGGGGCTGTCCATGGCTCTGGGGGCTTTCGTGGCAGGCATGCTGATTTCCGAAACCGAATACCGGCATCAGGTGGAAGAAGATATCAAACCCTTTCGCGACGTGTTGCTGGGTTTGTTCTTCATCACTATTGGCATGTTGTTGAATGTGCGTCTGGTGATGGAGCATTTTTGGCTGGTCATGTTGCTGCTGACTGGCCCGGTATTATTGAAGCTGGTACTTATCGCTGCCCTGGCCAGGGCATTTGGTAATTCCACCAGTGTTGCCCTGCGCACGGGACTGGGACTGGCGCAGGCGGGCGAATTCGGCTTCGTTTTGCTGAACCAGGCGGGGGGCTTGCAACTGGTAGACCCTTTGCTGGTGCAATTGATATTGGCGTCAATGGTGATTTCCATGCTGGCGTCCCCGTTTATCCTGGCCAAGTCAGATGTCATCGTCATGAAATTCTCGGCCAATGAATGGATGATGCAATCCCTGGCCCTGACGCAGATTGCAGCGCGCACCATGACAACCAAAAAACATGTGATCATTGCAGGCTTTGGCCGCAGCGGCCAGAGCCTGGCACGCATCCTGACTGAAGAAAATATTGCCTATCATGCGCTGGATCTGGACCCCGACCGTATACGTGAAGCCCAGACTGCTGGCGCCAACGTATCCTATGGCGATGCAGCACGGCGCGAAAGTTTGCTGGCGGCTGGTATCAACCGTGCGGCGGCATTGGTGGTGACGTATACCAGTACTGCATCGGCGCTGAAGATATTGCATTTCGTGAATGAAATGAATCCTAGCCTGCCCGTCATTGTACGCAGCCATGACGATGTTGACCTGGAAAAACTCAGGGCTGCCGGTGCCACCGAAGTAGTGCCAGAGTTGATGGAAGGCAGCCTGATGCTGGCGTCCCATGCGCTGGTCATGCTAGGCGTGCCTTTGCGTCGCGTGGTACACAGGGTGCAGGCAGCCAGGGACGCTCGTTATGAATCCCTGCGTGGCTTCTTCCATGGTGCCAGTGACGCAGCGGACAGCCCGGAAAACATGCAGATACGTCTGCATACCGTGGTGCTGACCGAGCGAGCCAAGGCTCTGGGACTACATCTGAGAGACTTGAAACTGGGTGAGCTGGGGGTGGACATCCAGGCTATACGGCGCGGCAAGACCAGGCTGGATCATGAAGATGAAATTGTTTTGCAGAATGGCGACGTGGTGGTGGTCAGGGGAACTTCCGAAGCAGTCGCAAGAGCAGAGCAGCGGCTGTTAAAATAGCGGGTTATTTTTCAATTTGAAGGACATGCTTGATGTTTAATCCATCAGAGTACATTAAAGAACATATTCGTACCGTCGAGAACTGGCCACAGCCAGGCGTCATGTTCCGGGACATCACGCCGCTGTTGCAAAACCCTAAAGTGTTCCGCGTACTGATTGATATGTTTGTGCATCGTTATATGGATGAAAAGCTCGATGTTGTGGCTGGTCTGGATGCGCGTGGCTTCATCATTGGTTCTGTACTGGCGTATGAATTGAACCTGGGTTTTGTGCCTATTCGCAAGAAAGGCAAGCTGCCTTTCCATACAGTCTCTGAACAATATGAGCTGGAATATGGCAGCGCGACAGTGGAATTGCATTCTGATGCCTGCAAAAAAGGCGACCGCGTCGTCCTCATTGATGACCTGATTGCCACGGGCGGCACCATGATGGCAGGCAAGAAATTGCTGGAGCGCCTGGGGGCGACTGTGGTTGAAGGCGCAGTTATTGTAGATTTGCCGGAGCTGGGTGGTTCAAAAATCATCCGTGACAGCGGCTTGCCTCTGTATACGGTATGTAATTTTGAAGGCCATTGATAAATAAATCGCAAATAAATAGCAAATAAGTCGCAAGCCTTCACTCGCATGAGATTGCTTCATATCACGGCAGTTGACCCGTCCCTGCCCGAGGCTGCGGTTTTGCTGGATGAACTGTCCGCCAGCCTGGCTATTATCACGGGTGACAGTGGGCGTTCTTCCTTTGATATGCAAGATGTTCGTGTGCCCGGTGCGCTGTTTGTGCTGGCGCGCGATGCCGATGGTAAGGCGGTGGGTTGCGGCGCTTTTCGTCCCATGGGCGAGGGCGTGGCTGAAGTCAAGCGCATGTATGCACAGGTAGCGGGTGTGGGCCATGCCGTACTAGCGTATCTTGAAGGTGCTGCCAAAGAATATGGCTATCACAAGCTGCGTCTGGAAACACGCCTGGTCAACCAGCGCGCTGTCGCCTTCTATGAAAAACATGGCTATTACCGCATCCCCAATTTTGGTAAATATGTGGGTAAGGCAGAGGCAGTGTGCTTCGAAAAAGAATTGAAAAAGAATTAAAAGGAAATAAGCGGCCTCAAAAATTTCTATTGAGCAGCATTTCTCTGATTTCTTTGATAACGCAAGAAATCAGCAAAAAAAACTGTAGCTGCGCTATACTTCAAATCTTCCAAGGAGCGTTGCGACGAAAACTACAAGTTTTTGCCAGGCTTGGAATATCCACAACCGCGCTCACGTTACTTTTTTCATAAGAAAGGAGGGCGTGATGAACGCCGTCGTTACAAGTACATCAAACACCACTTCCCAGGATTTTTACGTTGCTGATCTCAGTCTGGCTGACTGGGGCCGTAAAGAAATTCGCATTGCTGAAACAGAAATGCCTGGCCTGATGGCTATCCGTGAAGAATTCGCTGCTGCTCAACCACTGAAGGGTGCACGTATCACTGGTTCCCTGCACATGACCATTCAGACAGCCGTGTTGATCGAAACACTGCTGGCATTGGGCGCAGAAGTGCGCTGGGCATCTTGCAATATCTATTCGACCCAAGATCACGCAGCGGCAGCGATTGCTGCCGGCGGCACGCCAGTATTTGCTTTTAAAGGTGAAAACCTGGATGAATACTGGGACTTCACTCACCGTATTTTCGAATGGAAAGACGGCGGCTATTCCAACATGATTCTTGATGATGGTGGTGACGCCACGTTGCTGCTGCATCTGGGCACACGTGCAGAATCTGATATTTCTGTGCTGGCCAATCCAGGTTCAGAAGAAGAAATCTGCCTGTTCAATGCCATCAAAAAACATCTGGCTGTCGATGGCACCTGGTATTCCAAACGCCTGGCGCAAATCAAAGGTGTGACAGAAGAAACGACCACTGGCGTGCATCGCCTGTATCAAATGCACAAAGATGGCAAACTGGCTTTCCCGGCCATCAATGTCAATGATTCCGTCACCAAATCCAAGTTCGACAACCTGTATGGCTGCCGCGAATCGTTGGTAGACGGCATCAAGCGTGCAACAGATGTCATGATCGCTGGCAAGGTTGCTGTTATCGCTGGTTACGGTGATGTAGGCAAGGGCTCTGCCCAAGCCATGCGCGCCCTGTCTGCCCAGGTTTGGGTCACCGAAATCGATCCTATCTGCGCACTGCAGGCAGCGATGGAAGGCTACCGCGTCGTGACCATGGAATATGCGGCTGAACATGGTGACATCTTCGTGACGACCACAGGCAACTACCACGTCATCAGCCATGCTCACATGCTGAAGATGAAAGACCAGGCCATCGTTTGCAATATCGGTCACTTCGACAATGAAATCGACGTTGCCGCTCTGAAGCAATACACCTGGGAAAACATCAAACCACAAGTTGACCACGTGATTCTCCCTGACGGCAAACGCATCATCTTGCTGGCAGAAGGTCGTCTGGTGAACCTGGGTTGCGGTACTGGCCACCCATCGTATGTCATGAGTTCTTCTTTCGCCAATCAGACTATCGCGCAAATCGAATTGTTTGCCAATACAGCGCAATATCCAGTGGGCGTCTACACTTTGCCTAAGCATCTGGATGAAAAAGTCGCCCGTCTGCAATTGAAAAAACTTAATGCGCAATTGAGTGTGCTGACGGATGAACAAGCTGCTTACATCGGTGTGAAAAAAGAAGGCCCTTACAAGGCTGATCACTACCGTTATTAATCACCTTGAGAATCTATCCGGGTTTGCCAAGGGCAAGTCCGGATAGATGCAATGAGGCTGCACTCCAATATTGGGTAGCCTTAACAATCTACAGACAGGAGCATATATGCGTTTACTGGCAACCTGGTTGGTTAATGCGCTGGCTTTGCTGGCGATCCCTTATCTGATGTCGTCGGTGAAAATCGACAGCTTTGTTACTGCACTGGTGGTGGCTGTGGTGCTTGGCCTGGTGAATACTATCATCCGTCCTGTCATATTGATACTCACGCTGCCTGCAACGGTATTAAGCCTGGGCTTGTTTATCTTTGTCATCAATGGCCTGATGTTCTGGGGCGTGGCAAATGTGGTAAATGGCTTCCACGTTACCGGCTTTTGGGCCGCGGTGGGTGGTGCCTTGTTGTACAGCGTGATTTCCTGGACACTTTCGACCTTATTGTTGCAACAACAAAAATGAAGACGCCTGATTTCAGCATAGAATTTTTCCCGCCCAAGACGGAGGAAGGCACGGAAAAGCTGCGTGCAACACGAGCCAAACTGGCCGAACTTAAACCCAAATATTTTTCTGTCACTTTCGGCGCTGGTGGTACCACACAGCAGGGTACGCTTGATACCGTGATTGAGATTCGTCGTGAAGGCTATGATGCTGCGCCGCATCTGTCCTGCATCGGTGGCACTAAAGAATCGATACGTGCCATATTGAATGAATTCAAAGCAAACGACATCCACCGCCTGGTCGCCTTGCGTGGTGATTTGCCCAGCGGGTATGGCATGGGTGGTGAATTCCGATATTCTAATGAGCTGGTTGAATTTATCCGTGCCGAGACTGGTGACTGGTTCCATATTGAAGTGGCGGCTTATCCTGAAATGCATCCGCAGGCACGCTCGCCGCAAGACGATCTGAATAGTTTCGTGCGCAAGATGAATGCCGGTGCCAATGCCGCTATCACCCAGTATTTTTATAATGCTGATGCTTACTTCCGCTTTGTCGAAGAAGCGCGCAAGGCAGGTGTCTCAGCACCTATTGTGGCTGGCATCATGCCCATCACCAATAGCACACAGTTGCAACGTTTTTCTGAAATGTGCGGCGCAGAAATACCGCGCTGGATACGTCTGAAACTGCTCAGTTATGGTGATGACACTGCCTCCATCAAAGCCTTTGGTCTGGATGTGGTGACTGCCATGTGTGAACGCCTGTTGGCAGGTGGCGCACCTGGTCTGCATTTCTATTCGTTGAATCAGGCGGCGGCTACCACAGCGATCTGGCAAAGACTGGTTCAGAACTGATTAAAAAGAGATCGAAAAACTATCTCTGAAAAAAATCCCCGGAAGACAGAAGCTTCCGGGGATTTTTATTGGGGGCAAAGATTAACGCAAACCCAGCCACAAGCCCGATGGTACAAACAGACGCGCTACCGGCCATGCCATAAGCCTGAGCCAAGAGTAATCAGGACGCCAGCGATGATCAGCCAGAGATTGTTGCCGACATCAAAATTCTTCCTGGTCAGCGCAGTGAAAATCAACAGCGGGCAAAGTACATCCATGTTGATGCGATTGACCGATACCAATCAGTTGTTGCTGCCTCTCCCTTGCGCCGCGCGTAAAATTAGCCTGACCTTATGACGATAAAGACTGGAAGGATGATGGAAAGTATGCGTTCTATCATGCGTGTGCTGATATGAAAATTTAAAGCGTTGAAGTGAATACGGATTGCGAGAGTGCAATTGCTTTGTCGTTTGTACGCCGTGCTTGAGGGAACACATGACAAGATTTCATCTGACTTGCAACCCGTCATTCGCAAATTTGTCTGACTTGTCTTCCCTTGATCCAGGTCAAGAGGCTTATTGCCAGCCTTACTAGAATAGCGAATTCACATCTTGGCACTGCGGGGATCACTTGGCGATAGAACTTTTTAATGACGGCAAACACATCTGCGTGATGTTTAATGATCTGCTGGATGACACAGCTGATCATGCTGTCCAGGCCAATCAATTTCTTGTCGTGTCCGAAGGTGAAGGGGCATTGATCGATCCCTCTGGCAACCTGACTTACAACGCACTGCTGCTGGCCATACACAAATATTTGCCGAAAAAAGATCTCAAATACTTGTTCGCCTCGCATCAGGACCCTGACATCATCGGCGCGCTGGACAAGTGGCTCATGGGGACCGATTGCGACTTGTATGTGTCAAAACTGTGGTCGCGCTTTGTTCCACATTTTTGTAATTTGAACCGCTCCGAGGGACGTATCGTCGGCATCCCGGATGAGGGTATGCCGGTGCGCTTGCGGGACACCATTATCTATGCCGTGCCTGCCCATTTTTTGCATGCAGAAGGTAATTTCCAATTCTACGACAGCAAGTCAAAAATCCTGTTTTCCGGCGATGTTGGTGCTTCCATGGTAGACGCGCATGACATCGAAGCGCCGATCACCACCAGGACCCAGTTTTTAGAACATGTGCATACCATGGCTGGTTTTCACAAACGTTATATGGTGTCCAACAAGGTGTGCAGGTTGTGGGCAAACATGGTGAGGCAAATGGATGTCGACATGCTGGTGCCGCAGCATGGCCGGTATTTCAAGGGCAGGGAAGCAATCACCGCTTTTCTTGACTGGATAGAAAACCTGCAATGCGGTATCGACTTGTTCACCCAAGAACATTATCGCTTTCGTGGTTAGAGACGATAGGCAGGAAGCTTGTCTTCAGGTTTTGGCAGTTTTCAGCACGGCATAATTAAGAGGCAATGCTGTCGTATTCTTGATGACTTCCATAACGAAGCTGGAACTGACATCTTGCAAGTCAGCTACCTTCACCAGTTTTTTATACACCTGATCAAAACCTGCCATGTCGGGTACATGGACTTTCAATAAATAATCAATCTCGCCGCTCATGCGGAAAATCTCGACGATTTCGGGAATGGCACCGACGCCGCCAATAAAGCGCTGCATCCACTTTTCATTATGCTGGGCGGCCTTCAGCGCCACCATCACTGTCAGACCCAGATTCAGCTTGACCGGATCGCACAATGTCACCTGCTGCCGTATGACACCGTCTTCCTGCAGTTTTTGCACACGCCGCCAGCAGGGTGTCACAGACAAGTGCACGGCCTGTGCCAGATCTGCCAGTGCGATAGATGCATCTTTTTGTAAGATGCTCAAAATTTCTAGATCTATTTTATCCATTTTTAATAAATATTAGAAAATATTCCTAAAAATAGCATGAATTGCCCACGTATTTGGTAAAAATTTTCTGCCCCTGCTTGCTACGATGTAGCCATGCACTGCAATGATTTGTTTTGTTGCCGCGTTTATACACATATAAGTCAGCACAGGCCCCAAAGAACTGGAACAGCTATGAATATCGTAGAATCAGAATTGCAAACCGCGACCCGTCTTACCCATGCCGGGCGCAAGGGCAAGGCCCACCCTGGTCCGGTTAATCCGGCTTTGGTACGGGCATCGACCATGCTGTTCCCGGATGTGGCTGCTTTGAAAAGTGCTTACGGCACCCGACGGGCCTACGGCCGTCATGGTAACGAAACCACGCAGGCGCTGGAGCAAGCCCTGTGTGCCGCCGAAGGTGCAGCTGCCTGCATGCTGACTTCATCCGGCCTGTCTGCGGTAACCACGACACTGCTGGCCTTGCTGCAACCGGGCGACCATCTGTTGATGGTTGATACCGTCTATGATCCTACCCGTGATTTCTGCAATGGTTTGTTGAAGCTGATGAATGTCAGTACGACCTATTATGATCCTTTGATCGGGCGCGACATCGCTACGCTGATACAAGCGAATACCAAGGTTGTATTTGTCGAATCGCCAGGCTCCCTGACATTTGAAATTCAGGATATTCCTGCGATTGCAGCGCAAGCCCATGCGTGTGGTGCGGTAGTTGTCTCTGACAGCACCTGGGCAACGCCGATAGGCTGGGATTCTTTTAATCTGGGTATTGATGTATCAATTCATGCTGCTACCAAATACATCGTCGGTCATTCTGATGCTTTGATGGGGGCCATTCTGACTACAGAAGCGCTGCACGGGCGCATACGCAATACTTATCGTCAGTTGGGTATGTCTATTGGTGCCGATGATGCAGCACTGGCCCTGCGCGGCTTGCGTACTATGGCCGCCCGTTTGGGGGTGCACAGGGAGAGCGCCAAAATCGTCGCGCAATGGCTGCAGCAACAACCAGAGGTGGCTGAAGTGCTGTATCCACCTTTGCCTGGATGTGCTGGTCACGACTTGTGGAAACGAGATTTCAAACCTGAATATGCATGTGGCCTGATGGGAGCGGTTTTCAAGGCAGATATCAGCGAGCAGCAGATGGCTGCATTAATAGACAGGACCCGCCTGTTTGGCATAGGTTTTAGCTGGGGTGGTTTCGAGAGTCTGATTTTACCTACCAGCCCCGCAGCTTACCGCACGGTGAATGCCGATAAATGGACTGCACCCATGCTGCGTCTGCATGTGGGTCTGGAAGATGTTGATGATTTGCTGAACGATCTTGCACATGGCTTCGACGCTTTGCGAAATAAAACGGAAGCACCGCAAGAACGTGGCTATTTGAAGGCAGTGGTTTGATTTTTTTGTATAAAGCGGGAATCTGAAAGGTTCCCGTTTTTTGTTTAGCCTGCTACCCATTCATAGGCTTTCCTGAACAGGCTGGCCGGTGGCTGGCTGAATTCTTCGGTCTGTTTGTTACCGGGTTCATCGGGTACAAGGTGCCGCATCATGCTCAGGGTTTGCTGTTGGCGGATCAGGCCATTGCGATTGATCAGGGCGATGGTGTTGGCAATTTTTTCTGCTGCTGCATCCAGATCGAGGTCATAAAAATCTTGTCCACGCTTGCCGCGCCGGTGATGCTGGAATTGTTTGAGAATTTCATCAAGTGCTTGCCCGCAGTCTTTGGTATGCAGTTCAAAGACGCATTCGTAAGTGCCGGGAATTAATTGTTGCTGGTCACGATTCAGCTCCATGGCTTTGGAGACCCCGGAGCGACGGGTAGCGCCTATTTTGTACAGACCTTTGCGCAGACCGTCATTTTGCAAAATGTAGATGGTACCAGGGGTGCCATGCATGAATTGAGGTTCACGCGGCAGCGTCCTTTGTGTACGGTAAGAAGTAGTCATCTTGAAACCTGACATTCTGTAAAGGGATGTAGATGAGTCTACAAAATGTCAGTGTGATTTAAGACCCGGAATAAGCGGGTGCTTTGCGCTCTGTTCGGGGATTCGCTGTGAATTTGTAACAAATATGTTTGTTATCTCCCTATCCTGTATCCCTCATAAGCTCAGGATTTTCAGCCCGCATGCTCCCGTGTGGGCTTTTTTTTGATGAAACTGATGGTTTGCTTGCGGAAGCAAGTGCAGACTCCTTGTCATGGCAATGTCATCTTCCAGCGCTACCATGCGACCATCCTGAAAGTTATTCCTCCAAAGGTCGGGATCTTTGCCCGCAGAATAATCTGCGGGCTTTTTTCTATTGTGCTGGTGGTGTCTCTGCTGGCGGCGGGCTTTCATTCATATCGAGGGTGCGGACGCTGGAGCCATTCAGGAATTCAGTAAACATCCAGTCTCCCTCGGTATTACTGACGCCTTCAGGGACTGCACGTTGTCCTTCAGGCTTACCCGCCAATGCTACCCGCATGGTATCTATCCAGATGGGCAGGGCCAGGGTGGAACCAAATTCACGGCCACCCAGTGATTTGGGATCGTCATATCCCATCCAGGCGACTGCCACGACATTGCCGGCATACCCGGCAAACCAGCCATCCATGGCATCGCTGGTGGTACCGGTCTTACCTGCCAGATCATGTCTGCCCAATTTGACTGATGCACTGGCACCGGTACCGCTGCGTACCACTTCACGCAGCATGCTGTCGGTGATGAAGGCATTGCGGGCATCAATGACCCGCGCTTCTTCCTGGGCAACGGCAGGCGGTTTATTTTCAAACAGCACCTTGCCCTTGCCATCGACGACTTTGCTGATCAACCACGGGCTGACGGAATAACCACCATTGGCAAATACTGCATACGCTGAAACCAGTTGCAAGGGTGTCACAGAACCTGTACCAAGTGCCATGGTCAGATTGGCCGGGTGTTTGTCCTTGTCAAAGCCAAAGCGTGGCAACCAGTTTCTGGCGGTATCCACGCCTATGGATTTCAATATCCTGACTGATACCACGTTCTTGGATTGAGCCAGGGCGGTGCGCATGGCGACGGGGCCATCATATTTACCGTCGTCATTGCGGGGGTCCCAGCGCAATGCATCTTCTGACGTTGCCGACAATTGAACGTCATTGATCAGGGTGCCTGGATAGAAGCCTTTTTCCAGTGCTGCAGAATAAATGAAGGGCTTGATACTGGAACCTGGCTGACGCCAGGCGCTGGTCACATGGTTGAATTTCTTGCGGTTGAAATCGAAGCCCCCGACCAAGGCACGGAAGGAGCCATCTTCAGAATTCAATGCGACAAAAGCACCTTCGACTTCAGGTAGCTGGGTCACTGACCAACGTTTTTTGTTATCCTTTTTATTGTCTTCTATGACACGGATGACAGCGCCTGGACGTATCTTGAAGCCCGCTTTGGCCTTGTCGGTCAATGCGGATGCAGCAAAGCGCAAACCTTCGCCAGTAATTTCCACACTTTCCCCGGATTGCAGTTCTGCCTTGATGATTTTGGCGGATGCCTGGGTGACTACAGCAGACAGCAATTTGTCATTGTCAGGGTGCTTGCGCAAGATCTGGTCTATGACATCATCGCGTTCATCCTCATCTGCAGGCAGTTCGACAAAAGTCTCTGGTCCACGGTAGCCATGGCGCTGGTCATATGTCATGACATTGCGGCGCACCGCGTCATAGGCGGCATCCTGTTCAGCCTTATTGATGGTGGTGTAGACCTTGATACCTTTGGTATAGGTATCTTCCTTATATTGCGCAAAAATACTTTGACGCACCATCTCGGCGATATAGTCACCTTGCGTATCGAATTGCTGACCTTTGACGACCTTGATAGGTTCTTTGGCAGCAGCCTCCATTTGTGCTTCGGTGATGAAACCATTCCTGACCATGTTCTTCAAGACTAGCAATTGCCTTTGCTTGATCTTTTCAAAATTGACGACAGGATTGTTCCTGACCGGGTTTTGCGGTACGCCAGCCAGCATGGCGGCTTCCGCCAGGCTCAACTGGTCCAGTGATTTACCAAAGTAAGTTTTGGCCGCACTGGAAAAACCGTGACTGCGCTGGCCCAGGAAAATCTGATTCATGTACAGCTCCAGAATTTGATCCTTGGTTAGCGCATCTTCGATACGATAGGTCAGCAGAATCTCTTTCAATTTGCGCGGCAACGATTTTTCATTGGTCAGAAAAAAATTACGTGCCACCTGCATGGTGATGGTGGATGCACCCTGATGAAAGCCACCATGTAAATCAGCCAAAATGGCACGGGCTGCACTACGGAAGGAAATACCACCATGTTCATAAAAATGTTCATCTTCAATCGACAACAGTGCATTTTTCATGACAGCAGGAATTTGCTTGATGGGTACAAAATCCCTGTGTTCTTCACCAAATTCACCAATCAGTGCGTTGTCTGCGGTATAGATACGTAGCGGGATTTTTGGTTGGTAATCGGTCACAGCTTCCAGCGTTGGCAGACCGGGTGCCACCACCAGATATACATAGGCTATACCTGACAACAGGACAGTGACGCCAGCACTGATGATAATCGTGATCCACTTCTTCATGGTTTTCCTTACTCTTCCAGGGTTTGCAGCAGGTACAGGCGCTGATAGATGCCTTGTTCCACTTGCATTAATTCTTGGTGATTGCCTTGTTCCGCCAGCTTGCCGTGATTCAGTACGATGATGCGGTCTGCATCACGGATGGTGGACAGGCGATGGGCGATGGCAACAATGCTGACTTTGCCACGCAATTCTGTCAGTGCAGTTTGTACGACCTGTTCAGTTTCGCTATCGATATGGGAAGTTGCCTCGTCCAGAAATAGCACGCTTGGCTTGCCAGCCAGGGCGCGGGCGATGGCCAGCAATTGTTTTTGTCCCGTAGACAGGCGGGCACCACCTTCACCCAATGGGGTGTTATAACCGTTTTCCAGTTGCAGAATGAAGTCATGCACATGAGCTGCCTTGGCGGCAGCGATGATATCGGCTTCACTGATGTTGCGGCCCATGGAAATGTTTTCTCGCGCATTTGCTGCCAGCAAAAATGGTTCTTGTGGCACCAGGCCTACCTTGTCGCGGAAATGCGCGTCACTGACACTGGCCAGTGGCTGACCATCTATGCTGATGCGGCCAGACTGCGCTGTATAGAACCGCAGCAAAAGACTAAGCAGGGTAGATTTGCCACTGCCAGTATGACCAACAATACCGTAAAAACTGCCCGCCGGTATATCCAGACTGAAGTCATGCAAAACCGGATGTGCCGGGTCATAACCAAAGCTGACTTGCTCCAGCTTCAGATGACCATCGACAATGCGGGCGTCGCTGTTGGCGACCGGTGCCTGATGTTCATTCAGCAGGGTATTAACCCGCGCTGCGGAAACGACCGCCTGCTGTATCTGGCCGAATTGCAGGGTGATCTGTATCAGTGGCTCCACCACCCGCGCGATATAACTGACAAACGCATACAGTATGCCTATCTCCACGCCAGAAAAACTGCGTTGGCTGAAACTGAAAATCACTACTACCAGCAAAATCGAATTCATCAGATCCAGCGCTGGTCTTAGTAGCCAGGCATTGGCACGCAATTCATCCAGCCGGGCTGCATAGTGTAATTGATTGGTGGTTGCAAAGCGTTCACCAAAGCGACGCTCGGCATTGCTGGCTTGCAGTGTACTCATGCCATTGATGCTTTCGGCAACCTGAGCGTTGATTTCACTGCGCAACTGGCGTGCGCGGCTGACGGCTGGGGCACTCCAGCGCTGATAAAACCAGACAATGATGATGACCGCAGGTATCAGCATGATCACAATCAGCATCAGACGCCATTCCAGCCAGGCCATGGCCGCCAGTGCTCCGATGACGACGATGGAACTGTCGAGCATCACGAACAAGACTTGCACATACAGGCTCTTGACGGCTTCAGTATCGTTTGTCACGCGGCTGACCAGTTGCCCGGTAATTGCCTTGTCAAAGAATGCCATGGGCAGGCGCAAAACGTGTTCATACACTTGTTCGCGCAGGCGACGTACTGAACGCATGGCAACACCGGCCAGCCGCGTCAGTTGCAGATAGCGCAGCCATGTGGCCCCCCAGCCTGTCAGTACATAGGCTGCCAGCAGAACGATGACCATTCCCATATCCATTTGATGCGGTAACAAGTAACGGTCTATGAATGCCTTACCTAGTAGCGGGCCGACTGCTTCCAGGCCAGCTGCCACAAACAGAAAGAATATACCCAGCCAGATATGGTGTGTTTCAGTACTGGCAGCTTGTAACAGCAGGCGCACTGCCAGCTTTTTCTCTGACATGGCGGCTGTTTTCTTGTTGATATCAGGCGGCATCCAGGCTTGCTTCCAGTTGTTGATAACGCCATTGCGTTGCATACCAGCCATCCAGGTCCAGCAAGGTCTGGTGATTGCCTTGTTCGACGATTTTACCTTCGCGTAAAACCAGGATGTGGTTGGCTTCCAGCACGGCACTCAAACGATGACTGACGATGACTGCACTGCGTTCGGGATGTTCCTGTCTTAGTTCTGCCAGGTGCTGCAGGATATGGGTCTCAGTTTGTGTGTCCACTGCAGACAGGGCATCGTCGAGTAACAGCAAGGGGCTGGCAGTCAGCAGGGCACGGGCAATAGCGACGCGCTGTTTTTGTCCACCCGACAGCGTGACACCGCGCTCACCCACCAGGGTGTCATAGCCATGCGGGAAGCGTTGTATATCATCGTCCACTGATGCCAGTCTGGCAGCCTGCATAAGCTCAGCACGGCTTGCTGCCGGGTTGCTGAGACCGATATTGTCAGCAATGGAAGCAGAGAATAAAAATGGTTCCTGCGCCACCCAGTTAATCGACAGGCGCAGGGCTTGCAGTTTGTAATCTGCCAGTGCATGTCCACCCCAATTGACCTGGCCTTGTTCAGCCTCAATCTGGCGCAGCAATAAACGCACGATACTTGATTTTCCTGAACCAGTAGGGCCAACGATGCCCACTGTTTGCCCAGGCGCGATGTTCAGGCTGATATCTTGCAAGGCTGACCTGGTTTGTCCCGGATAAGTAAAGCTGACATTTTCTATCCGCAAATCGCCTGCAGGCGGCGTATCGAGTTCGCCTTCATCATTGACACTGAGTTCCTGTGTCAATACTGGTTCCAGCCGCGCCCAGGCAGCCTTGCCACGTTCCAGCAGCGACAAGACCCAACCAGCAGCAAACATGGGCCAGATCAATTGCCCCAGATACATGGAAAAGCTGGTCAGCGCGCCTATACTCATTTCGCCATGCCAGACCAGATATCCACCCACGCCCAGTGTCAATGCACCTGCCGTAGTCAGGCTCAGGCCAACGGCAGGCTCATAAGCAGCCTCCCAGCGTTGAGCATTCAGACTGGCAGCGGCGGCATTTTCTGCCAGTTCTGCAAACTGGACGGCACTGCGTTGTTCCAGGCCAAGGGCGCGCAAGGTACGTACACCTGATAAAGTTTCCTGCACCTGATCATTAAGCTTACTGAAACGATCCAGCGAATCGCGCGAAGCGTCCTGTATATGGTGGGTAATATGCTTGAAGGCCCAGGCCATGAAGGGAAAGGGCAACAATGCTGCCAGCGCCAGCCGCCAGTCCACTCCCAGCAGCATCATGCCTATCACCAGGGCAAAGGTCAGGCTGCCATCAAAACCCGCCAAAGCAGCTTCACCGGCCGCCAGTTCGATGGCGTCGGCATCATTGGTGCCCAGTGCCATCAGGTCACCGGTTCTTTGTTGCTGGAAAAAGCGTGAGCCTTGCACACTCAGTCTTTGGTAGAGGCGGGTACGCAATTGCATACCCAGTTGATATGAAGCAGTAAACAATTGGGTGCGCCAGCCCACCCGCAAGAAATAGATGGCCAGCCCCATCGCTATCAGCCATGATAATTCCCACAGCAGACCAGTGTTATCAAAACGACCTGCCACCATGCCATCAATGATCATGCCGACACGACGCGGTATCAGGACTGTCATGACGGCAACGGCAAACAGCATAACACCAGCACTGATGTACTGGCGCCAGTGCTGGCGGATAAACTGAGCAAGAAGCTGGTACAAACTCATATGTGGTTCAGACCTGAAATCAGGAAAATGGTTGCATGCACTATGACCATGAGTTCACGGCAAAGCGGGAAATGATACAGCATTCGCAAAATTCATCCTCCATTCACCGGTATTTTATTGTCAATTAGGTAAGTTTATTGAGGCGCTAGCCTGGTGTGCTCTTCAATATTCCTGTTTTCTTGATAGAAAGAGCTGAGACGGTGATGTCAAATGATTCAAAAATCATTGATTTGCGAAATTGCTGTTTGTGTATTTGGGGCAATTGTCAGTGCGCAGACGGTGTGATGGGGGGCGGTTCAAATCTAATTGCGTATTGACAGGGAGGCGGCGGGGAGGAGCATCAAACTGACACAGATGGCGATTTGAAATTATCAACAAAGCTTGATCAAATCGCTTGCTGCTACTCTAATTGCAGATAAAAAAGGAGACAGCATGTGTCTGCTGTCTCCCTTTGAACAAATGCGCTGATTTTTGACGGCTGAATATTTATTTAATGAACCTGATACGCTTCATTGTCACGTTTGAGCATATTCCATAAGAAAGTATAGGAAATGGCGCTCATGTCGGCACGTTGCGCATTGTTGGCTGCGCCACCGTGACCACCTTCGGTGTTTTCGTAGTACCAGACATTCTTGTGGCCCTGATCCATCATCTTGGCTGCCATCTTGCGTGCGTGACCAGGATGCACGCGGTCATCACGGGTAGAAGTAATGAACAGGACATTAGGATAAGTCACGCCTGCCTTGACGTTCTGGTAAGGTGAATATTTAGAGATGTAATCCCATTCTGCAGGGACATCCGGATTACCGTATTCCCCCATCCACGACGCACCGGCCAGCAACTGGTTGAAGCGGCGCATATCCAGCAAAGGTACCTGGCTGACAATGGCATTAAACAAGTCTGGACGCTGGGTCAGAGTGACACCTGCAAGCAGGCCACCATTGCTGCCACCCATGGCACCCAGGTGTTTAGGACTGGTGATTTTGCTGGTGATCAGGTCTTCAGCAACCGCTGCAAAATCATCATAGGCACGCTGACGGTTTTCTTTCAAGGCCAGTTGATGCCAGCGCGGGCCAAACTCGCCACCACCACGAATATTCGCTACGACGTACACACCACCTTTTTCCAGCCAGCTCTTGCCCAGACCACCGGAATAAGATGGTGTCATGGAAATCTGGAAGCCACCGTAGCCATACAACAGGGTCGGGTTGTTGCTATCGTATTTGATATTCTTGTTACGTATGATGAAGTAAGGTACTTTGGTGCCGTCTTTGGATGTCGCGAATTTTTGCACGGTTTCATAGGCCGAAGCATCAAAGAAGCTGGGGGCTGATTTCAGCAATTCGCGTTTATCGTTACCTGCATGGGCTAGCATATACACGCTGGGCGTCAGATAGTCGGAATAACTGAGCAGGTAATCGTCGGAGTTTTCTGCATCCATGCCGCTGACACCAACCGCACCTAGAGTAGGCAATATGACCTGGCGTGCGGACCATTTACCACTATCAAATTTCCATTCTTTCAGATTGCTCTTGACGTTATCCAGAGATTGCAACAGCAGGTAATTGCGGGTGATAGCTGCACCCGTATAGGATGTGGTGTCGCTGGGTTCAAACAAGACTGTGAACTCACGATTGCCTTTCATGAAGGCATCAAAGTCGATGGCCAGCACGCTGCCGGATGCATAAGTCTTGCCGCCCACTGTCCATGCTTCACGTGGTGTGATGATGGCTTGTTTATCAAAGAAATACAGATCGCTCTTGGCTGGTATATCCAGTTTGATCAGCTTGTCGCCCTCTTTCAGGTATTGTTCTGATGTGTAGAAAGTGATTTGGCGGCTGACCAGTTCCCTGTGTACACCCTTATGATCACTGGCATTGGCTGCAACCGACATGTCATTTTTCTGGCCTTCGAACAGTGTTTTTGCAGTTGATAATTCTGTGCCGCGTTTCCATTCCTTTACTACGCGTGCATAGCCGGAATCAGTCAGTGTGCCTGCACCAAAGTCGGTAGCCACAAACAGGGTGTCTTTATTGACCCAGTCCAGATTCATTTTTGCTTCTGGCAGACTGAAGCCGTCTTTGACAAAGGATTTGCTGGCGAGGTCGAATTCACGTGTGACCACGGCATCAGCACCACCTCGTGATAATTCGATCAGGCAGCGGTCATAGACTGGCTCACGGCACAGGCTGTTCTTGAAGACCCAGTTTTCATTTTCTGCTTTGGCCAGGGCATCAACGTCCAGCACCACTTCCCATTTCGGTTGAGGTTTTTTGTATTCCTCCAGACTGGTTTTACGCCAGACACCGCGTGGGTGTTCTGCATCCATCCAGAAGTTGTAGACGGCATCTCCCATTTTGCGTATGCCGGGAATGCGGTCTTTGGAATCCAGCACAACTTGCAAGTCTGCCTTCAGTTTATTGAAACCGGCATCGTTGTCCAGTTTGCTGCGCGTGAGCTTGTTCTGGTCCTTGACCCAGTTCAGGGGTTTTTCACCTGTGACATCTTCCAGCCACTGGAATTTGTCTTCAGCCTGGGCCAGCACCAGGTTGCTTGCACATACCATGCACAGGGCAGCGATCAGTTTCATTTGTGGTTTCATTGTCTTCCTTATTGTGAGCCAGGCAGGAGTCTTCACCCGGATTGATCAGGTGCCTTGACGCAGTTTCTTTGGCATACCTTGGTCAGGCATTTTAATTCGGGACATTCCGATGGTGCGATGTGATTTTTATCACATCGCAAAACTAAGTTTTGCTTTTTATGAAAAAACTGCTGCACACATCAGATTAATGTAATTTTGATCATTTTCTGAACTATGAGCAGCGCATCGCTATTCGACGGATGCCTTGATTTGATTGGCGAACTGGGTCATTTCTGTGCCATTCATGTCTGACACTGCAACATAATGTACGCCAGCCGTGCTCCACTGCATGAGCTGGTAGCCGCGACTGGAAGCTGTTGTTATTTTAGCTGCGGTTTTGCCGGTATCGGCAGTACTGGTGGTATCAGGATACAGGTACAAATTCACAATATGTTTGCCGTGCTGGTAAGCCAGGGCGGCAACCTGCCTGCCAGACAGATAATCCAGCCGCCCCCCCAGCAAAGGATAGCCTTGTGCAGTCAGGTCAACTACAGGAGGTGAAAAATCGAGCTTGCCTGCATACCAGGGTTTGACCGTATGATGGTCCGAAGATACAACATCAAGCAGATGTCCCGGTGTCAGCGAGCGGAAATGGCTGGCAAGTACTTCGTCATTAAAAATTTGCGTAGCTGATGGCTGATTCAGGTAGAGCACAAGGGTGAAGGCAAATGCTGCCGTGCTTAGGCCACTGACACCAAGGTTGATCCAGGCCCAGGGCCAGGTACTGAAACGGGAAGGACGCTTTTGCGCTAAATCAGCCACGATGCGTGCGCGCAGTGTTGCCGGTGCTGTATGGTAGGTGGCATGCTGCTTGACACTCGCAGACAATTCTTCCGTATGCGTCAGTGCAGTACGGCATGTCTCACAGTTCGCCAGGTGTTCTCCCATATGATGGGCTTGTCCGGCGTCCAGTTCCTGGTCGAGATAGGCAGACATCAACTGCCTGGCCTGATTACATTCCATGTCTATCTCCCTGCTGTTCAGTGCTTAAGAATCCCAGCAATAATTTTCTGGCTCTGGCCAGTCGTGACATGACTGTTCCTATGGGGATGCCTGCGACATCGGCAATTTCTTTATAGGAAAAATCATCCATTTCTTTCAATACCAGAACTTCCCTGAACACCTGTGGCAGCTTTTCCAGGGCGCGATTGACAATCTTGCGCTGGTCGCGATCTTCCAATGCATGCGCGGGGTCTTTGTTGAAGGCATAGGCCGAACCGTCATTGGCGGCTTCGGCGTCGCCATGTAATTCTTCATCAAAGCCAATGTCTGTGCTCATGGCTTTGCCGTCACGCACGCTGGTGTAATAAGTATTGCGGACGATGGTCATGAGCCAGACACGCACGTCACCGCCCCGATAACTGTCACGGAAACGGAAGGCCCGCAGATAAGCATTCTGCACCAGATCTTCCGCATCATGGTCATTGCGCGTCAGCCAGCGCGCCAGATTGTATGCCGAGTCCAGATGAGCCAGGACGAGGGTTTCAAACTCTTTGGCAGCACGGTCTTCTCTCAAAAAAACACCCATTTTATTGATCCTTACTATGAAGACTCAATATCAGTCAGATTTATTCCCGCTAAAAAATAAAATTTCCGCAAAAAAAATTTGAATTATCGGGAATAAATCCCTGCTCTTACGAGTATTTGCCTCTGTGAGGATTTTCACAACAAGCATAAGGCTAATGAGATGAATAGTCGAACATATTTACGGATACTGGCAGTTGGTTTGGGCGGTGCGCTTAGTATGCAAACTGCACAAGCGGCAGGTGATGCCAGCGTCGGACAGGCACTCTACCAGGCAAAATGCGCTGCTTGCCATTCAATTCAATATAACGGTGTTGGTCCGGCCCATCTTGGTGTTGTTGGGCGTAAAGCGGGCAGCGTGGACGGTTATACCTATTCTGCAGCGCTGACCAAGTCAGACCTGGTCTGGAATGAGAAGCTGCTTGACGCATGGTTGCGTAATCCCGAAAAGCTGGTGCCGGGTCAGAAAATGGGTATTTCCATTCCTTCTGCGCACGAGCGTACAGATCTGATTGCTTATTTAAAGACCTTGAAAGTTGATCGCTAGCGCTTCGTTTATCCCCTCTGGCATTGCTGTTTTTATCCAAATCAAGACGCACTGCCATTTTCAATCATTCTCAATAAAGGAAATATCATGATAGATCGCAGAAGTTTCTTGAAACTCGGTGCCGTCGGCGGTGGCGCGGTATTCATGTCGGGCCTGTATACTTCTGTTCAGGCCAATACAGAGGCAGATTTTTATTTTGTGCAATTGTCGGACGTGCACTGGGGCTATACCGGTGATGCTAATCCGGAAGCGAAGAACACCTTGCGTAAGGCAATCGAAAGTGTCAATGCCTTGCAGCATCAACCTGACTTCATCATTTTTACCGGTGATTTGACGCATACCACTGATGATCCGGTTGAGCGGCGCAGGCGCATGGCGGAATTTAAGGAAATCATTGGTGGCTTGAAGGTCAAGAACATCCGTTTCATACCTGGTGAACACGATGCTTCGCTTGATTCTGGTGCTGCCTTCAAAGAATATTTTGGTGCGACCAACTATTCTTTTGAGCATAAAGGCGTGCATTTTATTGCCCTTGATAATGTGTCTGATGCCGGGGCGCGCATAGGTGAAAAACAATTGGCCTGGCTGGAGGCAGATCTGTCCAGACAGGCAAAAGATGCCCCCATTGTGCTATTCACGCACAGGCCCTTGTTTGACCTCGTGCCCAAATGGGATTGGGCTACCCGTGACGGTGCACAGGCAATCAGCTTATTGATGCCCTATACCAATCTCACCGTGTTTTATGGCCACATCCACCAGGAACACCATCACATGACTGGTCATATTCCACATCATGCGGCCAAATCCCTGATATTCCCGCTTCCTGCTCCTGGTTCGCAAGACAAGCGCACTCCTTTGCCATGGAAGCCGGAAGCACCTTTCCAGGGACTGGGTTTCCGGGAAATTGATGTAGAAGGAAAGATTGCCGGAGTGACTGAATTTCCAGTAATAAAGGCATGACGATGAATACATCAAGGCGTTTTTTTTGCACAGGTATGTCGCTAACGCTGTTAGGCGCAACTGCCACCATGATGTCGGGTCAAATAGCCCAGGCACAGGGGAATACCAAAAAGCGAGTGATTCCAGTCAAGGCGCAAAAATTTTCTTTTGTACCCAATCGTATCGAAGCCAGAGTGGGGGAAACCATCATACTGGCTTTGAGTGCGATGGATTTTCCACACGGGTTTAATTTGCCTGATTTCAAGCTTCGTATGGACCTGGTGCCAGGCAAAGTCGTCAACGTAGAACTGAAACCGGACAAACCTGGTGAGTATGATTTTTTATGCGACAATTTTTGCGGTGACGGGCATGAAGGCATGAGCGGGAAACTCATCATCAAAAGCTAGCGGCTGATGGGAAGTCAGGCTTGCGTTGCTGCATTCTGACTTCTCGTTTGTTATCTTGATTTTACCCAGCCGTAATCAATTTCCTTCAGCAATTTCCTCTTTGCAGACTGAGTATAAAACTCACACCATCAACGACATTTTGCACGTTGATGGTGCCCCCCATTTTTGCCATATAGGTCTTGGCGACAAACAGTCCCTGACCACGGTTGCCGTTGGCGCCAGAGTCATGTTGATCAGATACACCATATTCAAATATCTTGTCGATCAAATCGTCAGCAATGTGTGGGCCGTCATTGTGTATGGTGATAGTCGCAGCGGTTTCACTGATTTGCAGTTTAATGCTGATGATGCTATCAGTCTTGCGATAACGTTCTGCATTGCGCAAGACATGGGTCACGACATCTTCCAGTGAATACTCATCTGCCTTGACCATGATCACATCGTCAGTGCCCTGGTAAGCTACATTAGGTATGCCCACCAGTGGCGCATTGCTGGCGACATTTTTTAGGAACAACGTGATATCAATTTCACTGACCTGCAAGACGGTGGATTGAAATGCCTCACTGGGTGAAGCACTTCCATACAATACACGTATGGCTTGCTGCATACGGCTGATGTAGCGATTGCTTTGATCGTCCGGGCTGCCATGTAAAGCCATTAAAGACTGTAAAGGTGACATGATTTCATGGCCGACGGCATGCCACATTTCTTTTTCCTGCTCGGTGCGTATGGTTTCGCGTTCTACGTCTTCTTTTACCCGCCGCAACAAGTCGTGCAGGCAACTGGCGAGTACACCCAGCTCATCTGGACTGCGCAAATCGCTGACATCGAACTGTTCCAGTTCGCCTGCACCCTTCATGGTTTTGGACAGTGATACTGCACGTTTGGTCAGCAGCGTGATGCGCCGTATGATGCTGATCTCGATCAACAGCCAGGCCAGCGTCAGCGCCAGCAACATGGCCCCGACAAACCAGGACAGGCGGCTGGCGACCACACTCAGGCTTTTGCTGACGCTGCGCACATCACCCTTTAGCAAGACTTCATAATTGGCTAGTGGTGTATTGATGGTTTCGCGGCTTTCCAGTGGAATATCGTATTCATCAACCGGCAGACGGCGTATCAGACGGGTGATGATATTCCATGATTCATCACTTTGTTCAAAGGCACCGGTCAGGTTCACCAGGTCATCTTGGCTGTCGCGCTTGCGTATGCGCAGGGTTTCACCAGGCAAGAGATTGCCTTGCAAATCCTTGAGTGAAAACGGGGTGGCCGTTGGTGCATTCTTGCTGTCGAGCAAGGCTATTTCAGAATCGGGTGGCAGCACGGACAGACTGACTTCCATCTGATCCAGGTCTTGTGGCGGCCAGACCGGGCGCTTCTTTTCAAACAGAGCTTCTTGCAAAACCGGGATAGGCAGGCGCAATGAGAAAAAAGTATTTTTCTGGCAGTTAGCATCCTTGTCGTCCTGATCTGCCTGATTGCATATTGCCTGTTGCCATGCCCAGCCACGAAAATCCCTGACTGGACGTGCATTCGATTTATTCGCTTCGCTTTCATTGAAGCCGGTCCAGCGCCCGCGCACACCCTGGTTTTGTCTGGCAGGGGCGACTTCTTCTTCAAATGGGGCTATCCAGCGATAAGTTTGGCCGCGCAAGCTGACGCTGACTTTCAGTCTGTGTGCCTGGGACAGGCTGTCATTGCCGCGCTTGTGCGAGACCAGTTGTGTGCTGTTGAAATTGCCGGCAACATAGATGAAACCGCCGGCCCAGGGGTTGTTGCCTATACCGCTGCACAGCGCCCCATTGTTCCCATATTGCACCAGGCAACCTGACATGGCGATAGCTTGCTGCACCTTGTTCTGGTCATCAAAATCAATTGCAGAATAGGGCAGCAACAAGGGGTGTAACGAAGCATGCTTGTTTTCTGCCGGTGGATTCAGCAAGGCCAATTGTCCGGCAGGGTGGCGCAGGGTGGCCGAAATTTGCAAACGGGTTTTGTTGAAATTGCTTTGGTAATTGTTGTAGCTGAGTTGTTTTTCCTGCTGGAGTACAGATAGCGCCAGGCCCACGGTTGCCAGTGCCAGCAACAGGAAGACGCCGCGAAATAATATCCGCAGCCGGTAAGTCGCCAGCAGGAATTTGGTCATGTCAGTTTCTGCCTGCGTCGTCATCCACCCATCTGAAACCGCGCATGGGGACGTTTTCTATACATTCAAAATCCGCATCAATTTCACGGAAAGCGTCGCGTATGGTGGACACATGCTTGCGTATATTGTCGCGGTTGCGTCCGCTCTTGACGACTTCATACAAGTCTTCATACGATACCACCTGGCCGCGGCGGGCAAACAGGGCCGCCAGTATGCGTTGCGCTGTCAGTGGCAGATTGATGCGCTGACCACGCCAGATGGGTGTGCGCTGGCGCAATGGGTCCATGCTGAGCTGGTCGGCGACGGGTGTTTTGGCTGCTTCCTTGTAGGCCGCATTCTGGTTGCTATGCTGTTTGCGCTCTTTGACCGAGCGCAGGATTTCCAGGAATGTTTCTATGAAGTCGGCTTCTTCAAAGGTCGCCTTTTGCAGGTAATCCCAGGCGTCCAGCGCCTTCATGATGCTGCGATAAATCGTTGCGGGCATGGCAGACACTACCAATACCGGCGTCGCATGTTGTTTATTGATGGCATTGATGATGGCAACGCCAGCATGGCGCTCGCGCCCCAGTTCTATATCCAGCACCACCAGGTCATAATTTTCACGTGCAATCGCTGCTTCGGCATCATCACGGCTGAACCATTGGTCTATCTGTATGCCGGGTTTTGCTGCTTCTATCCAGCTTTTTAACTGATTGCTGGTGGGCAGATCGTCTTCGATGACAGCTACTTTTACCACGGTGTACCCCTGCGATTAATACGATACCAGCAGTATCCACGGTTTTTTGGCAAAAGTCATAAAGCGGCTGTGAGTTTTTCTTCACACGCGGCAAGGCTTATTCATGACTGCGAATAAATAGCTTGCAAGAGTGATATTTCTGCCCTTGCCACAGCATTGTATGCTCCGTGGGAGGCAGGGCATGATGTGTATCAGAACCTGCCGACGATCTTACTGCGCGAGCGTGATCGGGGCTCATGCGCTGCTCAAAATGCTCATGTACTCAAGTACATTCCGCTTTTTGCGCTGCTCTTCACTCCCGCTGACGCACGCTCGCTACAGATCATCGGCAGGTTCAAAGGAAAGCAGGGCAAACGCCACTGCAAGCAACCCTGGAAACACACCATCATTGGAGAGTTATCATGTCTGACCGTATCAAATCCCTGGTACAAGCCGTACGATCCACTCTGTCTTCTGTCTTCAGCAAAAGCGCTTCGGGACTCAAAGCCGGGGCCAGGGTGACGGCTGGGTCTGGCGTTTTCAGCAAAACCACTTTCAATCGCCTGGTGGTATTGAGTCTGGTTGGCGGTGCCGTGTATGCCATCAGTACCCACCCACCAATGCAGCGTATCCCGCGCGGGGAAGTCGGCGTGCGTATCAATCAGTTGACCGGTAGTGCGGAACAGGTACGTGATGGTGCTGTCATCGTTGTACCCGGTCTGCATGAATTGCGTCTGTTTAATCTGCAAGATCAATTGTACCGACCCACACGCAGCAGCCGTGCCGATGGCGAAGCACCTTTTCAGTCGGTAGAGGGGTTGTCGCTGGGTGTTGACCTGAGCGTACGGTATGCATTTGACCCCAGCAAGCTGGCAAACATGTCCAAGAGCCTGCCCGAAAACATCAATGCAGAAATCGTGGAGCCAGCAGTGCAGGGCGTGATTTACAAGGCATTTACCCGTTATACGGTGAGGGAAATTTTCTCCAGCAAACGGGCAGAAATCCAGCAAATAATAGAAGCCGAACTGAAGCCTAAACTGGCCGCTGACGGCATCTTGCTACGCAGCGTCATGATGGGCAAGGTCGACTTGCCTGCCGACTATAAGCGCGGCATGGAAAAACTGTTGGCCGAAGAGCTGGAAAGCGAAAAAATGCGCTACACCCTGGAATTGAAAGACAAGCAGGTCAAGCAAACCGCGCTGGAAGCAGATGCCGATAAGATCAAACGAGAGAAAGCCGCCGAAGCCGCTGGTAACGAGCAAATCATTGCCGCCAAAGCGCAGGAAGAAGCCATGAAGCACGTATTACCGTTCAAGCAAAAACAGATAGAGCAACGCCAGTTTGAAGCCGAGGCAGAAAAGGTTTCGCGTATCAAGACTTCAGAAGGTACAGCGCAGGCACGCATCATCGAAGCCCAGGGCGAAGCTGATTCACGTCGCAAGCTGGCTGATGCCGAAGCCTACAGGCAAGACCTGGTCGGCAAGGTCGCCAGCTCGCAACTGGAACGCGATGGCGCGTTGCTGACCAAGCACCCTTTGCTGATACAAAAAACCATGGCCGATAAATTGTCGGACAAGATCTCGGTCATCATCGCGCCACCACCGGCTGATGGCGGCTTCATTGGCTCGGCCTTGCTGGGCGCTGGCAAAAATAGTCGGGCCACACAGCAAAAAGTATCGGCTGACGCTGAAGCAATGAATGACAACAAGGAAAGCCAATAATCATGTTTGCTACTTTAGCTGCTGTCGCCGTACTCGCTGTTGTCACACAGGATCAGGCACAATTGCGCGCAGCCCCCAAAGACGGTGCGCAACAACAGGCCATCCTGTGGCAGGGCGACAGCCTGGAAATTCGCGGTGAAAAACTCGATTACCTGCAAGTGTATGACCACAGGCGTGAACGTGCAGGTTATATCAAGGCATCGCAGGTGCGCCTGGTATCCATGCAGCCGGATGATGCCCCCGATGCCTTTGCCGTCATCCGTTTTTTGCGTGATACGCCAGGGGCAGAATCCCTGGGCATCAGCTATACCGCTGCTTACCTGAAAGCTGCGCCAGCGAATGCCATTGAAGCCGAAGCCTTTGATGCGCTCGGCACCATGGCAGAACGTTTGGCAAAGCGTGCATCAAGCAAACAGCCCAAGCAAAATGAAGCGACCATTGCTGCTCATCTGGAAGTGGTCGCCAATTACGGCATCAGCATCAAAGGTTATGAACGCGAAGGCCGCATGCAGCTTTGCTATGACGGCGAAGCTTTCCGTCGTGTACTGGCGATGAATGCCACGCCAGATCAAAAGGCCCGTGCGGCCCTGGCATTGACACGCCAGGATTGCATAGACCCTGCCATGCGTCCAACCGAGCGTTTTGCCCTTGATCAGTGGCGTGCTGATGTGCTGGACCGCGTCAACACCACCAGCCTGCCCGAGTACCTTAAAAACCGTATGCGCATGCGCAAGGCCAGCGTCTGGTCCAGCATTGCCTTCCAGCGCGCACGTAAGGGCGAGCCGGTGGCAGAAGCCGCCAACCGCGCCCTGACCGAACTGGCAGCAGTCAACAAGGAAGAATTTGCCGATGAAGACGTGTATTCCTATGCCGATGCCGGTGTACGGGTAGGCACGACACGCTGGGCTGCTGAACCAGTGGTTGTACCCAAGCCCGGCTTGAACATCGTCACCGCCGCTGGTCAACCTGGCGAAACTTGCGTCATGCTGACTGACGCCAAACACGATGTCAAAACCCCGTTGACAAAGCGCTGCACCTATAGCGTGGTCTGGGCCGCATCTGCCCGCGTCAATGCGCAAAGCACGGCACTGACGCTGGCGGTACAGCCGATGGAAAACTGGCGTGAACTCTGGCTATTCCACCAGACCAGCCAGGGCTGGATCATCGACGTCCTGCCGCCAGCCAACAGTGACCCTGACCTGGGTTATGCCGAATTTGCCGGCTGGGTGCCAGGCACAAACAAGATGCTGGTAGCGCGTGAAGCCAAGGTCGAAGGCAGATTCAAGAAGAGTTTTGAAATTGTCAGTATGGATAGTCTGCAAGTCGAAAATGGCGCAGACAAACCGGGCTCTTTGAGCGTGTTCTACAAGTGGCAAGACCCGGCTTGGAAGAGGCAGACGATCAGTTTGCGGTGAAATGAGTTCTAAAAACAGTAGTGATGCATGCTTTTATCAAGTGCACAGCAAGAATGTGCTTTTAAGAAATTACAGCAAGTAAAGCAAGATGTCATTTAAATTGCAATAATTTGTAGCCAGTGTCAGGGGATGTGAACAAGTCAAAGTTGGCCAGGTTCTGTTCACAATCAGCAATACTAAGGTTTCCAACCCACCTATATTATTACTTGGAGTTTTGCCATGAATTTCAAATCTGTATCCATTGCCCTGTTATTCGTCAACAGCATTGCTTTTGCACAGGATATATCGCCCAAGATGCAATTACCTGATTGGGCAAGCAAGCAGCTTGATAGCTTGTCTCAGCAAGAATCAATCGAGGTCAATAGTCGTATCAATCCCTTTGTCTGGCGTGGCAATTTTCTTGGCGCTGGCAAGGGAGACCTGGCGGTATTGGTCAAGGACAGCAGGAGTAAAAAAGAGGGTATCGTCTTTTTGTCACATGCCAAAGCCAAGCCAGTTATCGTAGGTGCAGGACATGCGATTGGCAATGTTGGCAAAGGCGGGGATGATTTTTCCTGGTTGGAAATTTGGTATGTCGAAGATAAGGGATCGCAACCGCATAGCTATCATGAGAAGTCTGTCAAATTGCAGAATGATGGCATCGTCGTGGGGAAGGAAGGCTCCGCCAGCGCCTTGATTTATTTGAAGGCAGGTAAAGCGATCTGGCAGCAGCAAGGGGACTGATTTTCAAACACGCATGGCGGAACTGGATCGAGTATTTCTACTTGTTTGCTGTCTTCAATGGCCCCGTCACATTCTGTCTTATCCAGTTTTGCATATCCTGCCAGATGCGCTGCACTTCTGCATCTGGCGGCATCTGGGTGGCGTTAGGCAATTCTATGGTGACCACAGGGATGTCCTTATGTACGCCGCTATAATTCCCCAGTGAACCGGGATAGACGCCTACGCGATTATAGATCAGGCGTCCAAAGCGGTTCGGCGGTGTGGTGGGGCCGTCAAAGTCGAGCACGCCAAAAGGGGCGTGCACCGAGATGATGACATCGGGCTTGTATTTTTCTATGGTTTCATAGACCCAGCGGCTTTCTGGTTCTGAAATTGGTGCCTTGCCCGGATAGCGACGCGGATCACTGCGGGTGACGCGCGCCCAGTAACTGGGGGCTTCTTTTTGCCAGTTGGGGGTAGGGAAGTTGCGGTTCAGGTCTACGCCACGGGCATTCATACGGCGTGGCTTGGGGGCTAGCAGGCCATCGGGGTTGACCACCGGGGCAATTTTCCAGTTGAATTCAAGCGGAGTTTTTTGCATGGCATCCATCCATTTGAAGACAATGGAAGAGGCCGTCTGTTCATCACCATGGATACCACCCAGCATCAGCACACGTATGGCCTGCGGATGTCTGGCATCGGCTTTGATGTCGCGGAATAACACCGGAAAACCATTGAGTGAGTTAGCGCCACTCGGGTTTAGCTTGCTGTTCTTGCAGTCGTTCAGGCTGACCTTGGGCAGGCGTGCTACCAATGGTGTGCACCAGTCGCTGATTGCTTTTGGTTTTACGGGTGGTGAGGCTGACAGGCTGTTTGCAGATGGCATGGACAACAGACCAGCCATTGCAAACAAAGCACCGAGGTTTTTGCAGCGAAATGCAGTGAACTTACTTCTGAAAAAACTTACCGGCATTCTTGCTTCTACTCCCAGTGCTACAAATGATACGTTACAACAATATCGACGACAAATTACAAACCTGCAGCGGCGCGCAAAATCGCTGACTTGTCGGTACGTTCCCAAGTGAATTCAGGCTCTTCACGACCAAAGTGACCATAGGCTGCAGTCTTGGAATAGATTGGACGCAGCAAATCCAGCATCTGGATGATGCCTTTTGGTCGCAAGTCAAAATATTCATTCACCAATGCGGCGATCTGGTCATCAGGGATGACGCCGGTGCCTTCGGTGTAGACCGTGACGTTCATTGGGCGTGCTACGCCAATCGCGTAAGCAACCTGGATCTGGCATTGACGGGCGATGCCGGCAGCCACGATGTTCTTGGCAACATAGCGCGCCGCATACGCTGCAGAACGGTCAACCTTGGTAGGGTCTTTACCAGAGAAAGCGCCACCGCCATGTGGGCAGGCACCACCGTAGGTATCAACGATGATTTTACGGCCGGTCAGGCCACAATCACCTTGCGGACCGCCAATGACGAAACGGCCAGTCGGGTTGATCAGGAACTTGGTGTCTTTCAGCCATTCTTTCGGCAGCACTGGTTTGATGATTTCTTCGATCACGGCATCGATGAAGGACTGCTTCATCTTGGTTGCCGTTTCGCTTTGATCAGGACTGTGCTGGGTGGACAAGACTACCGTGTCTATACTGTGCGGCTTGCCATCCACATAACGCATGGTGACCTGACTTTTGGCATCTGGACGCAAGAAAGGCAGGCGGCCATCCTTGCGCAGTTGTGCCTGGCGCTCTACCAGCCTGTGGGCATAGTAAATCGGTGCAGGCATCAGTTCAGGTGTTTCGTCGCAGGCATAACCAAACATCAGGCCCTGGTCACCAGCACCAGTGTTGAGGTGATCGTCAGATGCCTGGTCAACGCCCTGGGCGATGTCGTTGGATTGTTTGTCATAGGCAACCAAAACCGCGCAGCCTTTGTGATCAATGCCATATTCGGTATTGTCATAGCCTATGCGCTTGATGGTGTCACGTGCAACCTGGATGTAATCAACGTGGGCGTTGGTGGTGATTTCACCAGCCAGCACGACCAGACCGGTGTTGGTCAGGGTTTCGGCGGCAACGCGGGAACGTGGGTCTTGCTCAAAAATGGCGTCCAGGATTGCATCGGAAATCTGATCAGCGACTTTGTCCGGGTGTCCCTCGGAAACTGATTCAGAAGTAAAAAGAAAATCATTTGCCATCGCAGGCTCCTATAAAAATTGACCGTAAAGATTTTGCCGCAGTCGGAAAGAGATCCTGCGACGCTTTAGCGAATTTTATTAACCGCCTCGCAAGTTGTCTGTTAACTCGGCGGTGGCTTGCTTCTTAGAACCTGTTCAGTTCTTATGGGTTGTCCTGCGGTTAAGCAGGTCAAAGCTAGCCAATGTGTGATATTTTACGCTCGTTCTGCTTTTTCTGTCGAATATCCCCTATTTTTTAAACTGTTACTTGAGCGGCGTCATGCTTGTCACATTGTTTCGTCTTCTTTCCATTTTTCCATTATCCGTCTTGCATTTTGCCGGAGCTGCACTGGGTTGGGTGGTGTATTTATTGTCAGGATCATATCGTCGTCGCCTGAAAGAAAATATCACCAGGGCCGGTTTTACCGGGCATTTGCATGAGGCAGTGAGCGAGGCGGGCAAGAATATCCTGGAACTGCCTTTCATCTGGTGTGCCAAGCCTGAAAGGGTGCTAAAGACTGCCAGTATAGAGAACTGGGAGCTGGTACAGGCTGCATTGGACAGCAAAAAAGGAGTGATCTTCCTGACTCCTCACCTGGGCTGTTTTGAAATAGTTGCCCAAAGCATTGCCGTGCGTACCCGCCTGACGGTTTTGTATCGCCCCCCACGCAAGGCAGCCCTCAAGCCGCTGATCGAGGGCGCGCGTGCGCGTGATAATTTATTACTGGCAGCGGCCAACCTGTCCGGTGTACGCATCATGGCCAAGGCCCTTAAAAAGGGAGAAGCTATTGGCTTGCTGCCGGATCAGGTGCCACAGGAAGGTGAGGGTGTCTGGGCCAAGTTTTTTGGGAAGCGTGCCTACACCATGACGCTGTCTGCGAAGCTGCATAGCATGACAGGCTCGCCCATTATTCTGACTTACGCAGAAAGGCTGCCATTCGGGCGTGGTTATGTGATCCGTTTCGTACCATTTGAAGAAGAACTGGGAGCCGATCCGGTAGATCAGGCGACAGCAATCAATCGTGGTATGGAAAAACTGATCGCTCGTTCTCCGGCACAATATTTTTGGAGTTATAACCGCTATAAAAAGCCAGATGGTGTGGATGGCCCAGAATCGCAGGGGCAGGCATGAGAGCTGTGTTGGTCTTGATGTGGCTGTTGCACTGGTTGCCTTTGCCTGTATTGGGGCGTCTTGGTGAAGCTGTAGGCAGCATGCTGTTTGTAGTGATACGCAAACGTCGCCACATTACTCTGAAAAACCTGTCCCTTTGCCTGCCGCATCTCAGTGAGGTAGAAAGAGCGGCGATTGCCAAACGACATTTCCAAGTCTATGCACGCAGCGTACTGGAACGCGGCATACTCTGGTGGGCATCAGAAGTACGCCTGAAGCGATTGATACAGATAGATCCTGCCGTGCCCATGGCCGCCATCGCTGCTGGCCCGACCATACTGATGTGTCCGCATTTTGTTAGCCTGGATGTGGCAGGTGTGGCAGTGATGTTGGAGTCGTCCCTGTGTTCCATCTATACCAGCCAAAGGAGCAAGGTATTCGATGCTGCTCTGCGCAAGGGGCGTTCGCGTTTTCGTCCGGTGAAACTGTTTTCGCGTGCAGAAGGGGTCAAGCCCATTATCCGTGCCATGCGCGAAGGCCTGCCTTTCTTCATGCTGCCGGACATGGATTTTGGTGCCAAGGATGCCGAGTTCGTGCCTTTCTTTGGCGTACCCGCTGCGACCTTGACTGCGGTGCCAAGAATAGCTGCGACCACGGGTGCCAAGGTCATTCCCGTTATCGCCACTATCTTGCCGGACTACCAGGGCTGGAAAGTGACCTTCCATGAGCCGTGGCAAAACTATCCTGGCGACGATATCGTGGCGGCTACACGCTATATGAATGCCTTCATCGAGCAAGAAATATTGAAAGCGCCTGCCGAGTATTTCTGGGCGCATAAACGCTTTAAAACCAGACCTTCTGGTGAGGCTGGTTTTTATTGATGAAGACCGGTGACGGCCTGCGCTGTCACTTTAAATTCCTGTTGTAGCCATTCCAAAAATACCAGACGGCGCTTGTCTTCGTCAAATGGCAAGGCTGACAGCAACACATAGTCAGTTCCATCAGCCATGAATGCGTGGGGTGCGATTAATACCCCGTTGCGGATTTCATCTTCCACCATATAGGCCGATGCCATGGCGACGCCCAGGCCAGCGCAAGCCGCTTGCAGGCTCAGGTAAAAATGTTCATAGGTCGCTCGACTTTTACCGCGTGTGTTTTGCCCGCTGAGTTTTTGCCATTGTACCCAGGCATTGGGGCGGGTTGCGGTATGCAGCAGGCATTGCTGGTTCAATGGCAGTTTTCCCAGTTTGAGTAAATCTTGCGCACACACCGGGGCAACCAATTCCCGGGCAACTCTGGCGACATGGTAGATTTGCGGCCAGGAAAAATCATTGCGTCGCAGTGCCAGATCGATATGTCCGTGGTGCAAATCCACAGGTCCGCCAGCAGCAAATAAATGGATTTCCAATTCTGGGTATAGCTGTCTGAATTTGCCCAGACGCGGAATCAACCAGCGCATCGCTATGGTTGGTTCGCAAGAGACTACCAGTGGTTGATTATCCGCCTGCCGGAGCTGGCGCAAGCCAGCTTCCAGTTGCCGCATGATGTCCGTGCAAGTGCCTTGCAGGCTGAGGCCGGCTGGCGTTAAAAAGATGGCCCGGTTGCGGCGTTCGAACAAGTCTATGCCAAGATTTTCTTCCAGCTGTTTGATCTGACGGCTGACGGCACCGTGGGTGACATGTAGTTCTTCCGCCGCCCTGACCAGGCTCAAATGGCGAGCCGCGACTTCAAACACGCGTATTGCATTCAGGGATGGCAAGTGATAGCTCATAGGTGAGATTTTCTCAATGATATGTCTCAGTATATATCGATATTCATAGTTGGTATCTGACTTCAGAATCTGTCTATACGTGATACTTGATCACGCATTAAATCTTTATATCTTGAGGAAGAACATGACAGAACTCATCGCTGTTGCCATCATCACCATCCTGGCCGTCATCAGTCCCGGTGCTGACTTTGCCATGGTCACCAGAAACAGTTACCTGTATGGCCGACGTGCCGGATTGCTGGCCGCCAGTGGTATAGCCCTGGGTGTACAAGTACATGTCATGTACACCATGCTGGGTGTAGGCTTGCTGATTGCCAAATCACCGAGCCTGTATTTCGCCATCAAGATCGTCGGCGCAATCTATCTCATCTACATCGGTTACCAGACTTTTTTTACCCGCGCTGTCATCAGCGCAGACGCCGGGACAGGGCAGTCATTGAATAATATTGCTGCCTTGCGGGCAGGTTTTATGACCAACGCCTTCAACCCCAAAACCACTTTATTTGTCCTGAGCACTTATACCCAAGTCGTGCAGGTCGATACCAGCCTGCTGGCACAATTTGGCTATGGCTTGTTCATGTCCTTTGCGCACTGGATATGGTTTAGCCTGGTTGCCCTGTTTTTCTCGGATAGTCGCTTGCGTGCCAGCATGCTCAGGCAGCAGGTGGTGTTGAATCGTTTCATTGGCGCAGTATTGATCGTCTTGGGTGTGTCACTGGCCAGTTTGCCTGCCTTGCATTAGAGACACGGTTGACGAAGTTTGGATGCAAGCCTACAATTGCGGCACAGGTGCTAAGGGGCGCCTGCCCGCACAAGAGGCTCTCACCCTTAGAGGCTGTTACAAAATTAACCTGGCGTTGTTGCATCGCCTAGCCATCTTAATTTTGTAACAGCCTCTAGATATGCACATCCAGATTAATGTGATAATTGCCATGTTTCGTTTGACGTCAGCGGGTCGTCGATAAGCGAACTGGAGTTCATCATGTTATCTCTGCACTACCCTTCATTGTTCATCGCGCAACTGGCTGCTTTTTCAGGAGCTGCTGCATGAACGCACTCACTACAGAAATCAAAACCCGCGCCCGCTTATTGCAAAAACTGCTGGAAACCAGCAATGTCGCAGCCAGCAAACGTGCGCTGATTTTAAGCCGCCAGCGCCACTGGGAAATACCCGGCAGCTGGCAACTCAAGCACTGCATGAACCTGGCCGCAGCCGATGCCGGTTTCCAGAACTGGGAACATGCGCGCGTCGTCCTTGGCGGCCAGGCGCAAGCTGGTGAAGATATGGGCGACTTTTGGCACGGTGCCGAAGTCACTTCTTTCTTCAACCACTGGTATGCCAGCTATGCCGAAGCGCAAGCACAATTACAAGCCAACCAAGCGGCTTATCTGCTGCCGTACCGGCGTCAGTATCTGGTTGTCACCAGCGATTATTTACAGGCCATGGGTGTCAGCGCTGCGCCGGAATTCTGGGATGCTATAGGGCGTGATCTGGTACAGGGTTATGCTAGCGCGAGCTGGTTGAGTCTGGCACAGCAACGCCTGCAAGCCAGTCGCACCGAGCGTTTCAAGGCCAACTGGGATGCATCTCAAATCATGCTGGATTTGCAGTCAACGGAAGTTGAGGCAGAACGGGTGATGAAGTCTTTCGTCAAGAATGGTCGCCTGGTGAGTATCCCGGAACAACGTAAAAAGCGTCTCGTCATCCTGCGTTGGCTGGTGGAGCAATTGCAGTTTGAACGGCGGTATGTGGAAGCTGATATCAATAGTTTTTTGCTGCAATTCCATTCGGATTTTGCGACCTTGCGGCGGGAGTTTATTATGAACGGTTTGATGGAGAGGGCGGAGGGGGAGTATTGGCGGGTTTAATCGGCATCTTGCATTTTGATGCAGATGGACTTTGCTTGGCGGCCGGGTTGTACCGACATGGCTGTTAACCTTCAATTTGACGGCAATAAAATTAGCGTCATTCCTGTGCAGGCAGGAATCTACCGTGTTGGCGCTCCAGCGGCGTTTGTTGCATACCTTCGTCATTAATTAAAGCGATTACCCTTCGTGGAACCAAGCCGGGTCTCGGCCCGGCGGCCGAGATACTTTCTTTTGCGTCGCCAAAATAAAGTATCCAAAGAAAAGGCGACCGCAGACTCGCCCTTCGGGTGCTTGCGCTACGCTTCAGCATAATTTGTGCGTCACAAAAAATGGGAAGATCCGCAACTCGCCTGCGGCTCAAACATCGGATCTTCTTTTTCCATTTTCTGTGACGCACAAATTACATCGTCCCAAGCGGATTAAAGTCAAAGTCAAAGTCAAAGTCAAAGTCAAAATCAACAGCAACAGCAACAGCAACAGCAACAGCAACAGCAACAGCAACAGCAACAGCAACAGCAACGTCACCACGATCTCAACTCATATTTTTCGCGGTCAATTGTTCTAACGATTCGATCTACTCCACCCCAGCCTGCAAAGGCAATCTGACACTCACCGCCAAACCTCCACCCTCACGATTGGCAAACTGTATGTCGGCATGCAGTTGTAGCGCCAGTTGGGCGACTATTGCCAGGCCCAGGCCAGCGCCGCCAGTGTCGCTGTTGCGGGAGGATTCCAGTCTGACGAAAGGTTGCATGACGGCGTCCCATTGTTCTGGAGGGATGCCGGGGCCTCTGTCCTGGATGGTGATTACTGCGTGTTGGACATTTTTGCTCAGGGTGACTTCTACCTCGCTGCCAAACTTCAGTGCATTGTCGATCAGGTTGCTGAGCAGGCGTGTTAAAGCTTGGGAACGGGTACGTATGCTTAAGTGGCTGCTGCCAATCAGGGCTACTTTCTGACCTGTGTCGCAATAATCATGTACCAGACTGCCTGCCAGGGCATCCAGATCCAGCTTGCTGGCGGTTTCCTGGTCAACTTGCAGTTGATTTTGTGCCTGGGCATAGGCCAGGCCCTGTTCCACCAGTTTTTGCATGGCTTGCAGGTCGGCCTGCATTTTGTCGCGCTGGCTGTCGTCCTCCATCAACTCGGTACGCAGGCGCAGGCGGGTGATGGGGGTTTGCAAGTCGTGTGCAATGGCAGCCAGTATCTGCATGCGTTCGGCCAGGTAGGTATCGATGCGTTGCTGCATATTTTGAAAAGCGGTGGCGGCACGAAATACTTCTTGTGGTGCACTGAGAGGTAGTTGTGGTCTGGCACCCGGCTTGACTATGGCGTCAGCCGCATCGGCCAACATGGCCAGCGGCCGTGTTGCCATTCTGACGGCCAGCCAGGCGGCCAACATGATGATCGCAAGTTGCAGGCAGAGTAGCAAGACCATGCTCCACTGCACGCTGTATGGTGTGGCGCTCAGCATGACGGTTAATGGCGTGCCATCCAGCAAGTTCAGATGTATTTCCAGCGTTTTTTTATCATCTATGACAGTGATGCTGGTTTTGATCTTTACAGGATGTTCGAGATTCTCTTTTATGGAGCGCACAGCGTCCTGGGCGATTTCCAGTTCACGGTTTTCTATGGCATTTGCAGGTGCGGCCTGCAATGCATATTGATAATTATTACGGGCAAAGTGCGGTAGCCAGAAGGCACGTTCTGCAGCCGGTATGCGATCCAGAAAAGCTACCGCATTGGCAACATCCTTGCCGCAGGAATACACCATCAAATTTTTCTTGAATTGCATTTTTTCCCATTGCGACAACGCAAAAGAAAGCGCATGCGCCATCAGCAGGGCGCTGAGTAAAATCAGACAAAGGCGGCCAAACAGGGTGCGTGGCCAGCGCAAGCTTTCCATGGTTTGCATCATGCTTCCTCTGGCGTGGTGACCTGTGCGCAAAATACATAGCCTTCACTACGCACGGTCTTGATATAGCGGGGTTCACGTGCATCATCGCGCAAATGCTGGCGCAGGCGGCTGACCAGTAAATCAATGGAACGTTCGAACAGTTCAGCATCACGACCCTGGGTAAGGTTGAGCAACTGGTCACGGTTCAATACCCTTTGTGGATGTTCGACAAAGACTTGCAGCAAACGGTATTCGGCGCCGCTAAGGGTGACCATAACACCTTCGTTGTCCAGCAGATGGCGTGCCAGAGTATCTAGCTGCCAGTCACCGAAGTGCAACATGGCAGGGGGCTTTTGCTCACGCAAATTGGGTGGCAGCATACGTGTGCGACGCAATACAGCCTTGATCCTGGCCAGGAGTTCCCTGGCAGCAAAGGGTTTGGTCAGATAGTCATCCGCCCCCATTTCCAGTCCTACCACCCGGTCAGTTTCTTCTGCACGTGCTGTCAGCATGAGGACGGGAATGATCTTGTGTATGCCGGAACGCAATTCCCGGCACAGACTGAGTCCATCTTCACCCGGCATCATGATGTCCAGTACGATCAGGTCTATGACGGCGCTATCCAGCAAGGCCCGCATTTGCTTGCCATTAGCAGCTACACTGACCTTGCAGCCATTCTTGCGCAAATAGAGAGCAGTCAGCTCGCGTATTTCGGCATCATCATCGACGATGAGGACGTGATCTGGGGATTCAGTGTTTTCCATGGCGGGCTTCGTGCTCTTTCTTTGGCGTTGCTTCATGGAGCTTTATAGCCCACATTGTGGCAGAGACAAAATCTTTTGTATCCCAGTGTATCTGAGAGCTGATAACACATGTACAGATGCAAATCTGTCATTTCATGACATCTGCCAGATACCTTGCCCGGGTCTAATTGCATGGCCGTGATGATTTTCATCACCTGCACAATTTTCCAGGGGAATACAAATGAAAAAGAAAATGATCTTCGCCGCCACTGTTCTGGCTACTGTCTTGATGAGTTCCTGGTCCGCACAGGCTCAGCAGCCGGGCTTGTCTGACTATTATCTGGCAACTGTGGAAGCAGAAATGCAGGCAAACAAGCAAGAAGCAGTTGCCGGTACGTGGCTGACGCAAAGTGGTGGTCTGGAAGTTGAAATTGCCAGTTGTGGCCGGGCCCTGTGCGGTAAAGTTAGCAAGGTTCTTGATGCTTCCGCGATGAACACAGCCAATACTGCGGCGGCTACGCCCATGCTGGGCAAAACCATACTGGAAAGTTTTACACCTACCCAGCCGGCAACCTGGACGGGCAAAATCTTCAATCGTGGGGATGGTGCAACGTATACCTGCCAGATGCGTATGCTCAGCCCGACAGAACTGGAAGTCACGCCATTCAAAGACAAGCCGGAAGATGGACGTAGCCAGGTCTGGACCCGCGTATCAACTACCGTCGTTGCACACAGTAGTCATTGATAAGAAAAACGGGACATCGACCGATGCCCCGTTTCAGTTGAATGATTGCCAGTGTTATGGCAGCAATTCAGCTTCACCTGGCAACAAGGTGTTGGCTGGCAAGGCATCGAGTTTTTTCAGACGCTCATAGTAAGGCGTGAAATCCGGTGCTGTACCATCAAACAATTGCTTGAAATCATCGATAACGAAATAGGTTTCCTGAAAGCTGTCTATCTTGTACAGGGTTTGCAGGCAACGTTCTATGTCCAGATGGATATGGCGCGACATTGTACCCGGCTTCAGACAGTATTCGACTTCACCACCAGATGACAGTATGCCTGCGCCATAGATACGCAAACCCTTGTCGGTATTGATGAGGCCAAATTCCACCGTATACCAGTACAGGCGTGCCAGATAATCCAGTCCCCCCAGTTTCATTGCCTTCAAGCCGCCTTTGCCATATAACTGCATGTAATCGGCAAAGACTGGATTGAACAACAGCGGTACGTGACCGAAGTAATCATGGAAGACATCGGGTTCTACGATGTAATTGAATTCTTCCGGCTTACGCAACCATACAGTGATGGGGAAGCGACGATTGGCCAGATGCTCAAAGAAAGTCAGTTCAGGTATCAGGCCGGGGACAGCGACAATGCGCCAGCCGGTAGCCGCAAATAATTCTTCTGAAGTGCGGCCAAAGCGTGGGATGCCATCTGCCGCATCCATCTTGTGCAGGGCTTCAATAAATTCATCACAGGCACGACCGGGCAAGAGCTCCATCTGACGCTGGTACAGCTTGCGCCACAGGGCATGCTCTTCTTCGGTATAGGCTTCCCAGTCTTGTTCGACAACATAGTGTTCGTCGGCTTTTTCATAGTTGCCACGCAGGGCGGCACCATTCGACTTCTCAGCAACGGTGGCGAGAAAATCTTCGTTGGTAACGGTGGTGTCCATCATATTTTAGAAAAAAGGCTGACATCAACACGACGATCAGCCTTTTTATATCTCCATTCAGGTTTGGCGAAAAATCAGACAGTTGTTTCGTCTTTGATGACGCCACGACGGATCTGATCCAGTTCTATGGATTCAAACAGGGCGCGGAAATTACCTTCACCAAAACCCTGATCACCTTTGCGCTGGATGATTTCAAAGAAGATAGGGCCAATGACCGTGGTCGTGAAAATCTGCAGCAGCAATTCGCGCGATGTTTCTGTGCTCTTGCCATCGACGAGGATGCGTAGTTTGCGCAATTCTTCCAGGTTTTCACCGTGGCCAGGCAAACGACGGTCAACCAGATCGTAGTAAGTTTCTATGGTGTCCTGGAATACCACGCCATTGGCTTTCATGCCGCCAACGGTGTCATAGATATTGTCTGTGCCCATGGCGATATGTTGCACACCTTCGCCGTGGTACAGATCCAGGTATTCAGCGATCTGGGATTTGTCATCCGAAGATTCATTGATAGGGATACGGATTTTTCCGCAAGGTGAAGTCATGGCCTTGGACTTCAAACCTGTATGTTTGCCAGCGATATCGAAGTAACGGATTTCGCGGAAATTGAACAGGGTTTCGTAAAAATCTGCCCATTCCTTCATGCGACCGCGATGTACATTGTGGGTCAGGTGATCGATATAAGTCAGGCCTTTGCCAACAGGGTTGGAATCTACACCGGGGATGGCAACGAAGTCTGCATCATAAATGCTGATATTGCCGATGGCACCAGCTTCTGCACCATCTTTGCCATGCCAGCGGTCAACAAAATAAATCAGTGCATCGCCTATGCCTTTGATGGCAGGGATATTCAATTCCATAGGGCCGGTTTTATTGTCGAAGCCCCAGGCACCCAGATCCAGGGCGCGCTTGTAGGCGGCGTTGGCATCCTTGACGCGGAAAGCGAATGCGCAGACGGATTGGCCATGTTTGCGGGCAAATTTCTGTGCAAAAGAATCAGGTTCTGCATTGATAATAAAGTTCACCCCACCTTGACGGTACAAGGTCACGTCCTTGGTACGGTGCTTGGCAATCGCAGTGAAACCCATGGTGACGAATAATTCGCCGAGTGCTTTTGGATCGGGTGCTGCGTACTCGATAAACTCAAAGCCATCGGTACCCATAGGGTTTTCCCAAGTTTGGAACGTCATGCCTGTCTCCTCAGTGTGATCATCAGTGTCTGCTGCATCTGACCAGTTTTCATGCAGGTTTTGATGTAGCTCAAGTTCTCAGTATAGTCCGCAAAACGCGCCATATAATTGCCAAATACCCCAAAGACTTCGCAATTTGAGCAATAATATTGCTTAATTTATTTAAATGATGGCAGATTATGATGGAAATTGAACTGGATAAAATTGACCGTAAAATTTTGGCAATTTTGCAGGCAGATGGCAGGCTAACCAATCAAGAGGTGGCAGAACGGGTTAATCTGTCACCTTCCCCCTGCCTGCGGCGCATCAAGCGGCTGGAAGACAGCGGCGTCATACGCAAATATGTGGCCTTGCTGGAGCCGGCCAAGATAGGCCTGGGTTTGCTGGCCTACGTCAACGTGCGGCTGGAAAAGCATAGTGACAACCCTGGCAAGGGCGGCTCGCGTTCACCGCGTGAAGACTTTTCGGTTTCCGTCGCCCAGTGGCCGGAAGTGGTGGCGTGCTACGCCATGACGGGAGAAATGGATTATCTGTTGCGGGTGCACGTGGGGGACATGAACCATTTTTCACGCTTCATGATGGAAACCCTGTTGCGCCATCCCGCGGTACTGGATGTGAAATCGAGTTTTTCATTGCAGCAGATTAAGGATACGACGGCGTTGCCGGTGTTGGTGGGTGGGTGATTTAAGAGTTTGAACTCTGGATAGCATTGAGCATACATTGTTGGCGTGCTGCTAACGTTCACAGGTTTATCGCCTTGTGTTTTGTAACGCATTTGCAGCAGAGCGTAGTTAATACAATTAACCTCAAAATCGTCACTCCTGCGCAGGCAGGAGTCTAGTGGCGTTCGCAACATACTATGTAGTGATTTAAATCTCTGCACCATGATGATGTAGATTTTTAAGTGCCTGCATGCGTCATTTACGACCGCAGGCCGGTGGTAGACCGGCGGCTACATACCTTTTTGCTTCGCCAAAAAGGTATGCCAAAAAGGCGACTCAGGCATCGTCGCCCCCTAAAGGGGGTTCCCGTTTATGCGGTACAAAAAATGGGAAGATCCGAAACTCGCTGCCCTTGCAGGGCGCACAATCGCTTGCAAGCGATTGCCGTTATGCTGGCGAGATGCATGCATCTCGAAATCCCAGCTACACCTCAAACATCGGCTCTTCTATTCCATTTTCTGTACCGCACAAATGGCGTCGGTGTAGCAGGGAATTTGGATTGCTTGCAATCCGCCTGCGTAACGATCTCGCCTTGCAAGGCGAGATTCCTTCCCTATAGGGACACAGGACACATGGGAACTGCAAAATTCAAAAACAGCAGCGACCCCAAAAGCAACGTCAATGCGGCCTTTAGCCAAGTTTCTTATTACTGGATTGATTAATGATTGAGGCACAGAGAAAAGCAGGAAGAAAACCAGACTTTGCTTTTCCTCCCGCTTTTCTCTGCGGTGGAGTAAGGAATTCCAGCGACATGTCGCTTGCTTACGCAACGATAAACTTTTGCGAAAGTTTATTTCTTCCTCTGTGTCTCTGCGGTGAGAGGTCTGGGAAAATCTACTTCGAACTATCCTTCATCCCCGGCAAATGACTGAGCCATTTGGCGGCAGCGCGGGTATTAGCCTTGATGGTGTAATCGATGGCGGCGACCTGTTCCTGCACGGCTTCTCTCAAGACGCTGACGGCATTGGCTGGAAGGATTTTCAGGTAGGCGTCAGCTTCGCCATATTCGCGTTGGATTTCCATGCCAGCTTTTTTGGCGATGTGGATCATGGTCTGGTTGGAAGACAGGCAATGCATGTACAGGGTATCTACATCATCATTGCGGCAGTGGATGGCACCGCGTTCAAACAATTTGGAACCTATGCCCTTGCCACGTGCGATCTTGGAGACGGATACGCCAAATTCGGCGACCTTGTCTTTGTCGGTGATGTCATCATCTTCGGCACGCGGTGCGTAGGCCAGATGACCGACCCCGACGATGCGGAAGTGATGGCTGATGACACCAAACACCTTGTCGCGTGAAAAATCAATACCGTCTACATACTTTTCTATCATTGCATCTGGCAGGTAAGTACCGAAGCGCAAGAGGCGATCGCTTTCTTCCAGTCCAAGAAAATGCCTAAGGATGCGGTGCCTGTCCTTTTCCGACAATTCCTTGACGAAAATGGTAGATTTGGAATGTTTGTTGCTGGTATCGAGCAAGTGTTTTGGATCTTCAGGAAACATATCTGACGCATTCATGGCAGCTCCTTATGGGTAGCTTTTGTGCACTGCACAATGCATTGTAGATGATCTGTTCTGATTATTCCAGATAAGTGCTCACTTTGAGAATAAAACTTCTATTGTTGTGCATTTGCTGCTACTTCCAGTGCGTTTATCCTGCCTGCGCGGATGGCAATCGGGATTTGCTGGGGTTGGGCGGCATACAGGCTGGCAATTTCGCCGCCGTTAACTTTTAATACGATGTCCAATGCCTGGCTTAATTGCAACTGCGGGGCGAAGATATGGGCTGTTGTCAATTCTTCAGGAAACAGGCAGGCACAGGCATTGAGCATCTCAAGAAAACGTTCAGGCTTGCGCAGGGCATCGCAACGTGTCAGTAAATCAACCGTGTCTGCGGCGGACAGTGATGCTGCATCCTTGATATGTAAATGCTCACGCGCCAGCATGACAGCCATGTCACGACAATCTGCCGGTACTTTGAGGCGCTGGCAAATACCGTCTGCCAACTTTACCCGCAGTTTTTCAACTGGCAGGGTATCGGTCCCTGTCGGGGGCATTGCCAAATCATGCAGCAGCACCGCAAAACGGGTAGTTAGCGGGCTGTTACGTTGGGTCGTGGCATCTAGTATTTGCATCAATTGCTGGCCGCGCTGACCAGTCGCGCCTGCTTCAAACGACACATTCAGTTCTGGTAATAATCTTTGCAGGGCACCACAACTGCGCAGTACGGCAAACATGCGGGAAGGCCGTGCTTCCATCAGGCCGCGTGACAATTCTTGCCATACCCGTTCTGCCACCAGGGCATCGACTTCGCCAGCGGCTACCATGCGCTGCATGAGGGCTGTGGTTTCTTCTGCTACAGTGAAGTCCTGTGGCGGTATGGCAAAGCGGGCGGCAAAGCGTGCCAGACGCAAGATGCGCACCGGGTCTTCGCAAAACGCCAGCGATACATGACGGAATACCCTGTCCTGCAAATCACGCAGACCACCATACGGGTCGATGATATTACCGGCCTCATCCTGTGCCATGGCATTGATGGTCAGGTCGCGGCGTATCAGGTCTTCTTCCAGTGTAACGTTGGCGTCGGTATGAAATACAAAGCCCTTGTAGCCGGCAGCAGTTTTGCGTTCAGTACGTGCCAGCGCATATTCATCGTGGGTTTGCGGATGTAAAAATACCGGGAAGTCTTTGCCCACTGGCAGATAACCTTTTGCCAGCATCTCTTCTGGTGACGCACCGACCACCACAAAATCACGGTCCTGCACGGGGAAGCCCAGCAGAGCATCGCGTACGGCACCACCGACGATATAGGTCTTCATGCCGCTGCGTTAGTCTTCTGCGCTGTCATCATGTCCGGGCAGGCCTTCTGTTTCCAGCTGTGCTTCCCTGACCCACTGGGCGACGGCAGGATGTGCCAGCACCCGGTCGGCGTAGGCTTGCAGGGCCGGGGCCAGTGAGACGCCATACGTGCGGAAACGCATGACCACTGGTGCATAAAAAGCATCGGCAACGGAAAAGGCACCAAACAGGAATTCATGTGCACCGTAAAGGGAAAGACAGTCTTCCCAGATTTCGCTGATGCGTCCAATGTCTGCTTGTGAGCCTATGGTGCGGCCCTGGCCTGGCAGCGAAGCGCGAATATCCATGGGCATGTCTGACCGCAGAGATGAAAAACCGGAGTGCATTTCTGCACAGATACTGCGTGCCGTGGCGCGAGCTGCTACATCTTCTGGCCACAGGTTGAGTATGGAAAACTGCTCGGCCAGGTACTCGCAAATCGCCAGCGAATCCCAGACTGTGATTTCGCCTGCCAGCAAGACCGGCACACGGCCAGCGGCAGAATATTCAGCGATGCGGTTGGTGGTATCCGGCTGGTTCAGCGCAATGCGTACTTCTTCAAAAGGAATGCCAAATGCCTTCATTGCCACCCAGGGACGCATGGACCATGAAGAGTAATTTTTATTGCCTATGATCAGTCGCAAGCCGGCGCGTTCTTGGCCCAGCATGGCTGCCAGTGCGGGTTGCATTTCAGTATCTTGCATGAGTATTTGTATTTGAAAAATATTAAGGAAGGTCCGCATCACCTGCGGTCATTCCCTTCGGTACCACCGTGCCCAGGCGGCTTTTCAGGGACTGAGGTTTTTTCTCGAACAGGGCTGCATAGTAGGTGGCGTTCGACAAGACATTCTTCACGTAACCACGGGTTTCGTTAAAGGGAATGGTCTCTGCAAAAATCGCACCTTCTACCGGGCGGCTCAGTTTTGCTCGCCAGGCTCTGGGGCGACCAGGGCCAGCATTATAGGCGGCTGATGCCAATGCCTGTGAACCACCAAGGTCGGTCAACACCATATTAAGGTAATTGGTGCCCAGGGCAATATTGGTATCCACATCATTGACCTGTTCAGGTACAAATTTGCCCAGGCCGATTTTCTTGGCGACATAGCGGGCGGTAGCCGGCATCAACTGCATGAGGCCGGATGCCCCTACATGGGATTTGGCGTTCATGATGAAGCGTGATTCCTGGCGTATCAGACCATACACCCAGGCCATATCCAGTCCCAGTGCCTGCGTGGTTTTGTACATGCTTTCATTGAAAGGCGTAGGGTAGCGCTGACTGAAGTCGAGCTCACCCTTGGTGCGGTCCGAAGTATTGACCATGCGGTCCAGCAAGTTGTTTTGGCGTGCCAGTTCGGCGGCGGCCAAATGCTGGCGTTCGCTCATTTTGCGCAATTCCCAGTTCCATTCACGCGTGCCTTCAAAGCGCAGGTTCATCGCATAGAATTTCAATGCTCTTTGCAGGTTGGGATTTTTTTCCATTGGAGCCAATTCTTCTGGTGTCACTGGCTTGACGGTAACGGGAACACCAATTTTTTGCCCCAGTTCTTCCAGCGCCAGTTGTCCATAGAAATGCAGCTGATCAGCGATGCTGGCAAATTGTGCACGTGCTTCTTCACTCTTGCCTTCGGCCTTCAGGGCGCGACCATACCAGTATACCCATGCTGGATCAGCCTTCAAGGCTGGCGGCATGTTGGTGATGCCGGTTTTGACCAGCTTCCAGTCCCCTTCGCGCAAGGCGGTACGTACCCGCCATTGATAGGCTTCCTGTGACAGAGGCGCACTATCTGCACGTTGCCAGTAACCCAGTGCTTCTGGCTCCAGCTTGAGTGCAGCCTGCAGGGCGATTTGTGCCCAGCCTGTAGATTTTTCGACATCATTGAACTGGCTGGCATAGCGGCTGAGTGTGCTGGCTGCCTGTTCATGATCGGTCTTGGCCAGCCGACCCAGGGCGATCAGATAAAGTTCATGTGCGGTGTGGCCAGCTTCGGGGGCTTTCTTCGTTACGGCAGCAGGTTTGTCGATGGCGTCGGCCATCTGTTTTTCTGGTACATTTAGCAATTTTCCCAGACGCTGTGCCAGTGGCAGTGCGCCGTTTTCGCCCGCCATGCGAACTTGTGCCCACAAGTCGCTATTGCTGAATTGTCCATTGCCAGCAAGGTAAGACACCATGGCGTAGCAGCCTTCGCCGTAGTCACGCGGCGAGTTCAGTAAATTGCGCGCTTCACTGGCGACCTTTTGCTGTTTGATGGCTTTGGACAGCACGGCATAGCAACGTAACTGATTGTCATCCGCCACCACGAACAGGGGATATTGCTGATCGAAGCTTTCCCATTCGCCGCGTTTGCCCAGCAACAACAGCCAGTCATTGCGCAGGCGGTCAGCGATGGCGCTACCTTCATACTTGTTCAGAAATTCACGAAATTCGGCATTCGTGGTTTTCACCAGGCGGGCACGCAGGCGATAATATTCAATATAAGAGGGAATTTCGTAATTTTTGAGTGCCGCCGCATGTTGTTCAGCATTACTGGAGTCATCATGGAAGGCGGCATCACGCAAGGCCATGAAGCGGTCATCATCATTGATCAGGCTTTTTTTTGCCGCAGCTGCGCTGGCGACAGGGGATGCGCCGAAACCTGCTAAGATCATCAGGCCAAGTCCAGCTAAACTTTTTTTCACAGACATCTTTTGACAGTTTTTGATTACATTTCTGACAGTATGACACAGCCCAAGGCCAGCGCACATCCGATGTACACAGAACCAGCACTCAGTCGTCAGGATCTGCGGAAAAGTTTACTGCAAAAACGTCAAAATATTGGGACAGACATAAGGCAACAATGGGACGCGCAATTGAGCGAAAAGTTGTTGCAATACTGCAAATTGCAAAAAGTGCTCAGCATGGCTGTGTACTGGCCAATACGGGGTGAGCCTGATTTGCAGGCAGCGTATGTGGCCTTGTCCGAGTCCGGTGTGCAACTGGCGTTACCACTGGTGCATACCAGGCAGCAACCCTTGCAATTCCTGGCCTGGCGGCCTGGCGACGCCATGCTGGTTGATGAATATGGCATACCGGTACCAGCCCAGCGTGGGCAGTTGATACAGCCCGCAGCGCTGTTAATACCCTGTGTAGGCTTTAATGCTGACAAGTATCGCCTGGGTTACGGTGGTGGTTATTATGACCGCACGCTGGAAAACACACCGCGCCCACTCACTATCGGTATTGCTTATCAATGCGCGCAGGCGGATTTTGTTGCTGACACCCATGATATTCCTATGGATGTCATCATCACCGAAACCCAGGATCTGAGAGCTTAAAATCCGACCGCACTGCCATCCGGATTGCGCGTGTCTGAGTAGCCGGCAAATCCTTGGGGGTAGACTTGTATGGTCTGGGTTTTACCTAAATTAGCCGCCGGGCGCAGGATCTGGCCTTTTTGTTCCAGCAGGCGCAGGGTATCAATGCTGATCCCTTTTTCATAGCTTAGCTGGTCTGGCATCCATTGTTGATGTATGCGCGGTGAAATGGTGGCTTCAGCGACATTCATGCCGTGGTCGATGACGTTCAATATTGTTTGCAAGGTCGTGGTGATAATGCGGCTGCCACCGGGGCTGCCAGTCACCAGGAAGGGTTTGCCATCCTTCAGTACTATCGTGGGTGACATTGAGCTTAACGGGCGTTTCCATGCTTGCACGGCATTGGCATCTCCACCCAGCAAGCCAAAGGCATTCGGTACGCCTGCCTTGACCGAAAAATCATCCATTTCATTGTTCAGGACGATGCCGGTGCCGCTGGCAACGATGCCGCTGCCAAAGTTCAGGTTCAGTGTATAGGTCGTGGCAACAACATTACCGAATTTGTCGGCAACGCTGTAATGCGTGGTCTGGTCACTTTCATACGGCAGGGGTTTGCCGGGCTTGATGTCGACTGACGGTGTTGCATGATCCTGCTGTATCTTCTTCACCAGTTCATCGGCATAAGCGCGTGAAGTCAGGCCCTTGACCGGTACTTTGTAATAGTCCGGGTCGCCCAAAAATTCTGAACGATCAGCATATGCCAGTTTCATGACCTCGCTGAGTTGATGCAGGGTCTGTGCACTGTTTGCACCCTGTTCTTTCAGGGGGAAATGCTCCAGCATGTTGAGCATCTGGATAATGTGAACACCGCCAGAGCTGGGTGGTGGCATGGATACGACTTCATAGCCGCGATAATTACCACGCACGGGGATGCGTTCCACGGCTTTGTAATTTTTAAGGTCGCTGGCAGATATCAGGCCTTGATGTTGCTGCATTTCGGCGACGATTTTTTTTGCAATTGCCCCTTCATAAAAAGCTGATGGACCCTGTTCGGCAATCAATCGCAGTGACTGTGCGAGGTCTTTTTGTTGCAGACGCTCACCCGTCTGCATGGGTTTGCCATCTTTGAAAAAGATGGCGCGGCTGGCGGGCCATTGTCCAAGCTGGTTTTTGCCGACTTCGATCAGTTCAGCCAGATGCGGGCTGATGTCAAAGCCCTGCTCGGCCAGACGTATGGATGGTGCAATGACCTCCTTCCACTTCATGCTGCCATATTTGCGCAAGGCCAGGTCCATGCCGGCGACCGTCCCGGGCACGCCGACTGCCAGATGCGTATGCAGGGACTTGCCGGGAATCACCTTGCCATTTGCATCCAGGTACATATCGCGTGTGGCTTTTTCTGGTGCCAACTCACGAAAATCCAGGGCGATATCCTTGCCTGACTTGCTGTCATGGATGACCATGAAGCCGCCGCCGCCGATATTGCCGGCATTTGGCAACACCACTGCCAGTGCAAAGCCGACTGCCACTGCAGCGTCGACGGCATTGCCCCCACGCTTGAGTATATCGAGGCCAACCTGGCTGGCCAGCGCCTGCTCGGTCGCCACCATGCCTTGTTTGGCATAGACTGGGCTGATGATGGGGTAGCTGGTATCGTATTTGATACCAGCCGCCAGTTGCGCCTGGCTGACAGGACTGAGCAGGCCAAAGCACAGCGGGATGAGCAGACTCAGGCATAGCTTGCGAGGGGAGGGCATGTGAATTACTCCGGAAATCGGTGGTGACGAAAATAGTAATACTAATTCTGAAATCGCGCACTGACAAAGTATCTGGTAAGCAAAATAAAAAAGCCGCCCGAAGGCGGCTTTTCATCTAACTTGCAAAATGCAAATTATTTTGCTTCAGCTTCTGCAGAAGTTGCGCCGGCTGGAACAACAGCGATAGCAACAGTTACGTCGCCACCATGTACAACAGCTGTCACGCCTTTTGGCAATGTCAGTTGAGATACGTGGATGGATTGACCAGCTTCCAGTTTGGACAGGTCAACTTCAACGAATTCTGGCAATTCTGCTGGCAGGCAAGAGATGTCCAGTTCAACAGCAACGTGGCTGATGACAGCAGCGGACAGTTTCACGGCTGGGGATACGTCAGCATTGATGAAATGCAGAGGCACTTTAACGTGGATTTTTTGGTTAGGATCTACGCGTTGGAAGTCAGCGTGCAAAACCAGTTGTTTGTAAGCGTGGACCTGGAAGTCGCGCAACAATACTTTTTCTGATTTGCCATCCACTTCCAGGTCCAGAATGGAAGAGTGGAATGCTTCTTTTTTCAATGCATGGTACAGCGCATTGTGGTCCAGAGTGATGGCGACTGGTGCTTCTTTACCGCCGTAGATGATGCCAGGTGTTTGGCCAGCATTGCGCAGGCGGCGGCTCGCTCCGGTCCCCTGTTCTTTGCGTGCAAATGCGATTACTTTCATGGTGTTACTCCAAAAAATGCAAAACATTTATTTGTTTTGCGGTGTTGAACCCCCGCGACCAGGGGCCCAGAAAAAAGCACTGTCATCAACGAGATGGCAGTGCCGAAATACTTTAGTCCGTGAACAGGGAAATGACCGATTCGCCCTTGGTGATGCGGCGGAAAGTCTCGGCCAGCAGGCTGTCGCAAGACAATTGACGAATCTTGGGGCAGGCACGGGCTGCTTCTGTCAGCGGGATGGTGTCTGTGACCACCAGTTCATCCAGCGGCGATTGCGAAATACGCTGTATCGCCGGGCCGGACAAGACTGGATGGGTACAGTAAGCCAATACCTTCTTGGCTCCACGTTCTTTCAATACTTCCGCTGCCTTGGTCAGGGTACCGGCAGTGTCAACCATGTCATCCATGATCACGCAGTTGCGGCCTTCAACTTCACCAATGATGTTCATGACTTCAGAAACATTCGCTTTTGGGCGGCGTTTGTCGATGATGGCCAGATCGCAACCCAGGCGTTTTGCCAAAGCACGGGCACGGACAACACCACCTACGTCAGGGGAAACCACCAGCAGGTCTTCATAATTCTTGGCAACCAGGTCGCCCAGCAGAATCGGTGAAGCGTAAATATTGTCAACCGGGATATCAAAGAAACCCTGAATTTGATCGGCATGCAAGTCCATGATCAACACGCGGTCTACACCGGCTTCTTCCAGCATATTGGCGACTACCTTGGCAGAAATCGCAACACGTGCAGAACGTGGGCGACGATCCTGGCGGGCATAACCAAAATAAGGAATAGCGGCAGTGATGCGGCCAGCAGAAGCACGTTTCAATGCATCGACCATCAACATGATTTCCATCAGGTTGTCATTGGTTGGCGCACAGGTGGATTGCAGAACGAAAACATCTTTACCGCGGACGTTTTCATTGATCTCGACCATCACTTCGCCGTCAGAGAATTTGGAAACGTCTGCCTTGCCGAGGGGGATGCCGAGTTGCTTGGCAACACCAGCAGCCAGTGCAGGGTTGGCATTGCCAGTGAAAACCATCATGTTGTCATTTGCGCGCGCATTTGCCATGGCTGGGACCTATCGGCTGAGATTGTGGGTCTGGCTTATTTTGCATGGGTTTTATACAAAAGAAGCCGCTGATAAAACTGAAAAAGCCGCCGCACAATCTATGCGGCGGCTTTAATTTAATGGCAGGGGAGGAAGGATTCGAACCTTCGCATGCCGGAATCAAAATCCGGTGCCTTAACCAGCTTGGCGACTCCCCTACACAACCGTTTGCCTGTTTCCAAGTTCGCCGCTATTTTAGCGTCAAACCAGCTTCAAGCCAAATGCTTTTCGATCCCAATTCCTGCGCCATCGGGTGGCGACTCAGCGCTTTTGCTTTCCATGATGTCCAGCGATCCGGCACTTGTTTTAATATTGCGTCAGCTGCCGTTTCGTCGGCAAAAGCACAAAAAACACAAGCCCCTGATCCCGTCATCTTTGCATGTCCGTATTGCGAGAGCCACTTGATGGCTTCATCAACTTGCGGAAACAATGCGCAGGCAACTGTTTGCAGATCGTTTTTCCAATGAGTTTTTGCATCACTGGAAAAGTCCGCTATTCTGACGGGCTTTGTGTCTCTTGTCAACTCCTTTGCCGAAAAAATTGCCGGTGTGGGGACCTGTACACCGGGCTCAAGCACCACAAACCAGTCTTCAGCGGTACTCAATGCTTGCAATTCTTCACCTACGCCTTCGGCAAAGGCGTTTTCGCCGAATAGAAAGAAAGGTACGTCGGCACCTAGTTGCAGACCCAGTTTCATCAATTCCGCGCGCGTCAGACCGGTATTCCACAAATGATTCAGTGCCAGCAAGGTAGTTGCCGCATCAGATGAACCGCCGCCCAGGCCACCGCCCATGGGCAAGTGTTTGTGCAGGGTCAGATTGGCCCCCAATCCACAGCCACTATGGCTTTGCAATAACCTGGCTGCCCTGACAATCAAATCGCTGCCGGCAGGTACACCAGGCAGATCATTGCTCCTGTGCACAATGCCATCGTCGCGCACTTCCACATCCAGATAATCGCAGCGGTCTATCAACTGAAAGGCTGTTTGCAACAAGTGGTAACCATCCGGCCTGCGGCCTGTTACATGCAGGAAGAGATTGAGCTTGGCAGGTGCCGGGCAATGCTTGAGTGCGCGCATTATTTCCATTGGTCGACGACGATACGGATGGAAATATCACCAGCCTGGCTGGTATACCTTTGCAATTCAATACGTTTTGGAAAGCTGGGTTGCTCATGCCAGGTCGCATACCGCAGTTTCCAGCCCTGGGCATCGATAGTCTGGTCGTTGGCTTGCAAGGGTATGGCGGTTTTGCCATCTATTGCCACGAAACCTTGCAACCAGTCGCGCAGACCTGCTACCGGCAAGGACCAGCCCATTGTATCTTGCAGTAACAGATCAAGATCGGCAGCCTGACGGGTTTCCTTGCCATCCTGTTCCAGTCTGGCACCTTGTGCGGTTTGGGTGATTCTGGCCAGGGTTTGCCCCAAAGGCGATAGCAGGGTGATACGTATGCCATCCTTGTCTTGTTCCCATTCAAAGCTGCCGGGCAGGCTTTGCGGCTTGTTTGCCTGCTGGTACAGCACGGTGATTCTGCCGCTTATTTGTATCTGTTGTTGATATGTGCGGGTATTGCCAACAGGTGTTTGTTGCACGCTTACCGAAGCTGCCGGCGTATTGTTTGTGGTCGACGTTTGCTGGTGCAGGCTGGTGCAGGCGCTGCTGAGTAGCAGGCAGGCAGATGCTGCAATATGCCGGGGCAAGCTGATCTTGTTACGCATGGCTGTTCGTATTTGTCCGTATTTTGCCCGCACCCTGGGGGCAGGAATTTCAATGCGCCCGGCATGATCACGCCGGGCAAAAGCAGTCTGTTGAAACGCGGGTAGCAGACTCAGGGCTTGACCTTCAATCTGTCCAGCGTGGTTTTCAGTGTCTGGTTGTCCGGATCTTTTTGTTGGGCATCGCGCCAGATTTTCCTGGCATTGTCTTTCTGGCCCATGGTCCATAACAATTCGCCCAGATGCACGGCGATTTCAGCATCGGGCCGTAATTCATAGGCACGACGCAAGGCCTGTTCAGCTTCATCGTATTTGGACAGACGGAACTTGACCCAGCCCAGGCTATCGAGGATAAATGGATCATCCGGTGCCAACAGGTTGGCTTTTTCTATCAGTGTAGATGCTTCATCCAGGCGAATATTGCGGTCAGCAAACGAATAGCCGAGTGCATTGTAGGCATGCTGGCTATTCGGTGCGAGTTCTATGACCTTGCGCAGAGAAGTTTCCATGCTGTCGATGTCTTTCTGGGATTCGGCCAGCATGGCAAAATCGTACAGCAGGTCAGGATTATTCGGTTGTTGCTGTATGCCTTCCTGCAATATTGCCTTGGCCTGGTCGGGTTGGCCAGCATCCTTGAGCAATTGCGCTTCGGTTTGTACCAATTGTGTTTGTTCGGCTTCGTTAGACGCTTTCACCGTGTGCAAAAACTGTCTTGCTTCATCCAGCTTGCCTTCTTTGGCATACAGGAAGGCGCGCCGCATTTGTACATTGAACCAGGCGGTGTTGCGGCCATCAAAAGATTCCACCTGTGCCAGCCATTCTTGCGCAGCTTTATAGTTTTTACGTTCACCTGCAATACGCGCCAGATTGATCAGCGCATTGGTTGGATCATGTTCTTCACCTGGTTTTGCTTCCAGGGTTTTCAGATACTGAATGAAATATTTTTCAGCTTCCGCCGGCTGATTTCTTTCCATGGCCAGCACGCCAAGAGTATACGTGGCGTTATTGTCGTCTGGCCTGTCGCGTGCGATTTGCTCGAATTCGTGCGTGGCTTTATCCAGTTGCTTGAGATCGATCAGAATACTGGCATAGGCCAGGCGTACATCGCGCGCTTCCGGGTTTTTCTGTAAAAAGCTGACCATGGCTTTGGCTGCATCTTGTTGTGATGAAGCCTGGGCTATCGTCAGGATGGCCAGTTGCGAATCTGGCTTGGTGTTCAATACGGTTTGTGCTTCGCTCACGGCGCGCTTATTGTCACCTTTGGTGTAGGCACCTTGCGCCAGCGCAAGGTGGGCGTCAGGGCTGTCTTTGTATGGGGAGAGAATTTCTTCCAAAACATCAAAGGCTGCGTTCTTGTCACGTGCACGGGATAGCAATCGCTGCGCTTGCAGCATGAGTACAGCGTGCTGTTTAGGATCAGCAGTTTTCAATTTTTCTGTGAATACGCTCTGGATTTCTGCCAGATTATTATTCATTACCATAAAGCCCAGATAATATTGGGTAGCTTCATTGGAATTCGGGGCTAATTCACGCCAAAGACGTATGGCTGCCAGCGCTTCGCCAGCTTGTTTGACACTCAGGGCGATTTCAGCAGCACGACGGGCGATACGCGGGTCACGGGTTTGCTGGGCAACTGAGTACAATGTCACGTAGGCACCCTGCCAGCTGCCACGCTGATAGGCGATTTCGGCAGTGATGATTTTGTAAAATAATTCTTCAGACAGTGTTACTTCCGGCAATTTGTCTTCGGGAAGCGAGGCATCGGCCGTTACACCATTTAAGGTTTTTTCGGCAGACAGGGCTGCTTGTGCCGCGTCGTTAGCGTGATTGGCATCATTGCCTGGATCGGTAGCTTGTTGACCTATGGTGGCACATCCTGTGACCAGCGCCGCGCTCAACAGCCATGACGCAGGGCGTAGAACGGATACAATAGAAGTAGAAAATAATGCTGGAAATGTTTTCAAAACGAGCCCGGATTAACAGAAAAGATGATTGATTTTACGCTGAAGCTGAAAAGCTGTGGGTTCAGCTATGTTATTACACTGTGTCAAATTGTAATGGTAAAAGTTCCCGTCTATGCCAGAATTACCTGAAGTTGAAGTTACCAGGCGCGGTGTTGCGCCCCATCTGGATGGCAAAATCGTCAGCCAGGTCATTTTGCGGCGAAGTGGTCTGCGTTGGCCTTTTCCTGCTGATTTGCCAGCTTTGCTGACTGGTCAGCGCATATTGGCCACTGGCAGGCGTGGCAAATATCTTTTATTATATTTTCAGCATGGCTGCGTATTGATTCATCTTGGCATGTCGGGGCACTTACGGGTCTTGCATAAAGATGTCGTGCCAGCCAAACATGATCATATTGACATTGTCATTGGCGATATGGCCTTGCGCATGACAGATCCGCGCCGTTTTGGTGCAGTGCTCTGGCACGCAGCGGCAGACGGCGACATTGAAGAGCATCTGTTATTACGGCAATTGGGTGTAGAGCCCCTGGAGCCCGGTTTTAGCCCGGAATTGCTGTATCGTGAGACGCGTCAGCGCACGGCACCAGTCAAGCAGGTACTGCTGGCGGGCGATATTGTGGTGGGGGTTGGTAATATTTATGCTTCGGAAAGTCTGTTCAGGGCTGGTATCAACCCCAAAACGTCGGCCAAACGCATCAGTCTGGCGCGCTACACCTTATTGGCTGAGGCCATCCGGGAAACGCTGGCAGCAGCGATAGAGCAGGGCGGCAGTACACTCAAGGATTTTCTTGGTGTAGATGGACAAACTGGTTATTTTCAACAGTCTTATTTCGTCTATGATAGAACTGGAGAGGCTTGCAGAGTTTGCGGACATGTCATCAAACAGATACGTCAGGGCCAACGCAGCAGCTTTTATTGCGTAAAATGTCAGAAATAAGCCCTGCAAATAGTCAGAAATATAGGCAAAATTCAATTTACACGTTTTTTTTCAGAGCTTCCATATATACTTGGAAAATTAAAAAAAGTTAACTGAGGGGAACATGAGCAATCTGGTTCAGAAATTCCAGGAGTACAGCGACTGGCGCAAAGGAGTAGTGAAAGCGCTGGAGCAGTATCGTACGTGGATACATGGATCGGATATGGCCGATGCCTCCAGTGATCAGCGTATTGCGCGATTGATGGAAAGGTTGGTTGACGACAAACTGTCCATCGCGTTTGTTGCAGAATTTTCACGTGGTAAGTCAGAGTTGATCAATGCGATTTTCTTTGCCGACTATGGCCAGCGCATTTTGCCATCCTCTGCCGGTCGTACCACCATGTGCCCGACCGAATTATTGTACGACGATACGATTCCACCCTGCATACGCCTGCTGCCCATAGAAACCCGGGCCGAAGCCCAGTCCACCAGCGAATACAAGGGCCAAAGCCATGTCTGGACCGTGCTGCCCCTGAATATCAATTCCGGTGATGGCATGCTGGAAGCTTTCAAGCAAGTTAGCCAGACCAAAAAAGTTAGCATAGAATTAGCAAAATACTACGGTTTGTTTGATGAAAACGATCCTGATGCTGCGCTGGAAGTGGATGAAGATGGTTTGGTTGAAATTTCACAATGGCGTCATGCCATTATCAATTTCCCGCATCCATTGTTGAAAGAGGGCTTGATCATTGTTGATACCCCGGGCCTGAATGCCATCGGTACTGAACCTGAACTGACACTGAACCTGATCCCGAACGCGCATGCGGTATTGTTTATCCTGGCGGCTGATACTGGCGTTACCAAGAGTGATATTGATGTCTGGCGTAATCATATCGGTAATGGTCCTGGCCGCATGGTGGTGCTCAACAAGATAGATAGCATGTGGGATGAGTTACGCACACCGGAAGAAGTGGAAGCGCAAATTGTGCGCCAGATCAGCACCGTGGCGCATACCCTGTCAATCGAAGAAAAGCAGGTATTTCCGATTTCTGCGCAAAAAGGACTGGTCGCCAAGATCAACAAGGATGCACCTCTGTTGGCCCGCAGCCGTCTGCCGACGCTGGAATATGCCCTGTCCAAAGAACTGATCCCGGCCAAGCAAAACATCATCCGTGCCCAACTGACTTCTGAAGTGAATGAAATTACCAGTGGTCAGCAGGCCATCATTTCTGCCCGCAGCCGCAGCGTGGTCGAACAGATGCTGGAATTGAAGAGCTTGCGTGGCAAGAACATGAACGTCATCGAACACATGATGAAACGTATCGATGCCGAGAAAAAAGAATTTGACGCCAGTCTCTTGCGCATGCAGGGTACCCGCTCGGTATTTACCCGTTTGTCTACCGAGGTATACACCAGCCTGGGCATGGACATCTTGCGTGAAGAAATACGCAAGTCGCGGGAAGCCATGGAAAAGAGCAAATTCTCAATCGGCCTGCGTGACTCGGTCAAGCATTTCTTTGCCCAGGTAAAACTGAACCTGTTGACGTCCAATAAGAAGACCGACGAAATTTCGGAAATGATGACTATCATGTACCGCAAATTTTCGACCGAGCATGGGCTGGCCCTGTCTGCCCCCATGCCATTTTCTCTGGATAAATACATCAAAGAAGTTGAAGCCATTGAAGCTGTGTACCAAAAACAGTTCAGTACCGCGACTATGCTGACCACGCCGCAAGTGGTGCTCATGCATAAATTCTTTGATTCGGTGGCTGCCCGGGTCAAGCAAAGCTTTTTGCAAGCCAATCGTGATGTCGAAGCTTGGCAAAAAGTTGTTATGGCTCCGCTGGAAGCGCAAATCCGTGAACACAAGGGCCAGTTGAAAAACCGCATGCAGTCGATACAAAGAATTCATGTGGCGACAGATAGCCTGGAAGACAAGATCAAGTCTTTCGAGACCATGCAGGCAGATATTGAGGCACAGAAGAGTTCGCTGACTGAACTCGAAGTCAGTCTCAAAAATGCACTGACTGCAGAACTGAGTGCACTCAGGGTTGCTGCCTGATAGATGAAGTCTACTGTATCAACAAACAGGATGGCGACAAAAAGCCATCCTGTTGCACCTGACCCAGATTTTTCCTCCCGTCTTATTGCATGGCAAAAGCAGCACGGCCGCCATGGCCTGCCGTGGCAGCAGAGCCGCGAGGCATATCGCGTCTGGCTGTCAGAAATCATGCTGCAGCAGACCCAGGTCACTGCGGTCATTCCTTATTATCAGCGTTTCCTGACTTCCTTCCCTACAGTATTTGCGCTCGCAGCCGCCCCGGTGGAAGAAGTCATGGAACACTGGAGCGGTCTTGGTTATTACACCCGGGCGCGTAACTTGCACCAATGCGCAAAACAGGTCGTGGAAAAATATCAGGGGCAGTTTCCCGCTGATCCAGCGTTGTTGCAGGAGCTGCCAGGCATAGGCCGCTCTACTGCTGCCGCGATTACGGCTTTTTCTTATGGCACGGTAGCTGCAATTCTGGATGGTAATGTCAAACGGGTGTTTGCCCGTGTCTTTGCCATTGAAGGTTACCCTGGCAGCAAACCGGTCGAAGAGCGAATGTGGAAACTGGCGCAGGCTTTATTGCCAGCGCAAGACATTGAAGCCTACACCCAGGGTTTGATGGACATGGGGGCGACGCTGTGTGCTCGCAGCAACCCCAAATGCCAGCAATGTCCGTTTCAGGATCGCTGCCAGGCTTATGCCCAAGGCAGGACAGCCGAACTGCCGGAACGCAAACCCAAAAAAGCCCAGAAAGAAAAGCAGGCCATCATGCTGGTGGTGCAGGAAGGCCAGCAGGTATTGCTGGAACGTCGTCCACCTACCGGCATCTGGGGCGGTCTGCTGTCTTTGCCAGAACTGGCAGGCATGCAGGAATATGGCGACGACATGATTTCTGTGGACGAGCAAATGGCTGAACTAAAACAAAAGGCTGCACAGTTTGGTGTGATTGCCAGCATCCGTGTGTTACCTGTCGTCAGTCACGTGTTCACCCATTTCAAATTACAGATTTTGCCTGTGCAAGTGCAATTGTCAGAACGTCGTGCAATGATTTCAGAAGATGACCATAGTTGGCAAAATCTGCACGATGCCGGACAACTGGCCTTGCCTGCTCCAATAAAAAACCTGTTGATGTCCCTTGGCACGCAAGCCAGCCTGGCTTTTGATGCTTTTGGTACGGATGGCGAATAGTTATTAGAACTCATTTCATAAATAGGGGTGAGATGCGTTTGCCTCATAGCGCGGGCTGGCAAGGCGGACGAGGCAGTCAATAGCGGGTCTATTGACAAGAGTCCAACGCAGTCCAGCACGCGCTATGAGGCAAACCCTCCGGGAGCTGGCCGATTCGGGCGCATTGCTGCGTTGTGCCGCTTGCCAAGGCACCAGCCTTGGCTACGCGTCACGCCTTGCACTGCATCCCGAATCGCCTTGCTCGCACTCATCCCTATTTATGAAATGAGTTCTAGAACTCATCCCTATTTATAAAATGAGTTCTGGACATACATCAGTGGATGACATGCCCCGTATCTGACATCTGCGGAAACCATAAATAGTCAGGAGACTGCTTTGTTGAAACGTTTGATACCCGGACTTTTGTCAGGGTTTGCCCTGTGCCTGTCGGTGACAGTTCATGCCGCCACGACCAAACCTTGCCGTTTGCCGGATTTTCCACAGGAAGTGCAATGTGGGCAGATACAAAGACCCTTGAATCCGGCGCAGCCCCAAGGCAAGAAGATAGACATCCATTATGTCGTCATTGTTTCCCAGGATAGAAACAAATTGCCAGATGCAGTTTTCCTGCTTGCTGGTGGTCCTGGGCAGAGTGCCATCAATGTCGCCAGTTGGGCGAATAGCTTGCTGGCCCGCATGAACCGTCGCCGTGACCTGGTGTTTGTTGATCAGCGTGGTACCGGCCGCAGTGCGCCGCTTGAATGCCCGGCGCTGGAAAAGGCTGACGAAGTCTTGTCGCCTGAGCAAAAAGTCAAACTCACCGATGATTGCCTGCGCCAGTTGCAGACGCTGCCTTATGGCGACTTGCAATATTTCAGTACCAGCATAGCCGTGCAGGACCTGGAGGCGGTGCGCCAGCAGCAAGGCTATGGCCGCATTAATCTGGTTGGTGCTTCTTATGGTACGCGTGTTGGTCTGGAATATCTGCGCCAGTTTCCACAATCGGTACGTCGTGTCGTGCTGGATGGTGTGGTGCCACCCGATATGCGCCTGGCCAGCTCGGATGCACAAAAAGCGCTGGATGCCTTGTTCAGGGATTGTGTGAAAGAGCCGGCCTGCAACGCCAGTTATCCCGACCTGGCGAATCACTGGAAAAAACTGTTGGCCAGCCAGCCGCAAAAAGTCAGCATGCCGCATCCGCGTTTGGGCACGCCACTTAAATTCGAGATGACCCGTGATGGTTTGCTGGGACTGGTGCACAAGACCCTGTACAGCCCGACTTCATTGTCGGCTTTGCCGTATGCACTGACACAGGCTGAACAGGGAAATTACGCCCCGCTGATTACCATGAGTGGTGCTACCAGCCTGCCGGGGCCGGGTGGTATTGCCTACGGCATGCATTTTTCTGTGTGGTGTGGCGAAGCCTTTGCGCAGTCGGCTACCTTGCCAGCGAATGACGACTTTGAAAAACTGATGGCTGAGATGTATACCCAGACATGCAAAAAATGGCCACGTGCCGAAATTCCTGCTGCGTTCTTTACCATCCCGTTAAGCGCATCGCCGGTCTTGCTGCTGAGTGGAGGCCTCGACCCGGTGACCCCAACCAGGCATGGTGAAGCAGTGACCAAAGCACTGGGGGCGAAAGCGCGCCATGTGCAGATCGATAACGCCGGTCATGGTTTGTTGGCTCAGGGTTGTGTGCGTGATGTCGTGCATCGCTTCCTGAATGCCAAGGAAGATGATGAGGCCATCAAGGTTGACGCGAAATGTGTGCGCCAGATACCGCGGGCATTGGCATGGCAGGCACCCGTAGCGGCAAAGACTGATATAGCTGCCGACAAGATGGCAGACAAGGCCGGCCCCAAAGGGAAGCTCAAAGAGGAGCTCAAGCCATGATTATCGTCAAAGACCTGCACAAGGAATTTGTGCGCTTGGGCAAATCATCCGGCAATACCCTTACCAGTGTAGCGCGCAGCCTGGGCCTGATGAAAAAAACCAGTGAAGTGGTACGCGCTGTTGATGGCGTCAGTTTCACTGCGAATGATGCCTGCATCACCGGTTTGCTGGGGGCGAATGGTGCTGGCAAGACCACCAGCTTGCGCATGATCGCGGCCCTGTTGCAGGCCGACAAGGGCGAGATCATGGTGGATGGCACGGCAGTCAAGGCCGGTACTTCATCCACTCAATCCCAGATGGGAGTGTTGTCTGATGCGCGTGGCCTGTACCCGCGCCTGACTGCCAGGGAAAATATTCTGTACTACGGTCTGTTGCATGGCATGGACGCAGGGCTGGCAGAACAGCGCACGCAACAACTGGCGCAATGGCTGGACATGCAAGCCCTGCTGGACCGGCGTACCGATGGCTTCAGTCAAGGTGAACGTATGAAAACCGCGCTGGCACGTGCGCTGGTGCACGACCCGAAAAACATCATCCTGGATGAACCGACCAATGGCCTGGATGTGGTGGCAACGCGGGCCTTGAGGGAGTTTTTACGTTTCCTGCGCTCACCTGAAGGCGGCGGCAAATGCATCATCTTTTCCACTCACATCATGCAGGAGGTCGAACGCCTGTGTGATCAGGTGGTGATTGTTGCCCAAGGCAGGGATGTAGCCCATGGCACGGTAGAAGAATTGTTGCAGCAATCCAGCGAAAATAATTTTGAAGATGCATTCGTCAAGCTGGCATTCTTGCATCCTCAACCATCTCAGTCAGGAGTAAATTGATGAGAGCGAGTCTGGCTATTTTGCGCAAAGAACTGCGCGATGCCCTGCGGGACCGTCGTACCTTGCTGGTGGCACTGATCAGTTCTCTGCTTGGCGTGCCTTTGATGCTGCTGATTTTTTCCATCGTTCTGTCACAGGTCGAGTCACAGGAAGAAAAACGTTCTGTCATGGTCATCGGTATTGAACATGCACGCGGCCTGGAAAACTTTATCGCCCGCCAGGGCTACAAGCTGAAAACCGCACCTGCTGATTACGAAGCGAAATCACAAAGCAAGGAGCTCGATCAGCCAGTGCTGTTGATCCCTGATGATTTTGACGACAAGCTGGCGGCAGGCGATAAAGCCACAGTGGAAATTGCTTACGACACGTCGAATCGCCCTGCTGAATTTGGTGTACGTCCCTTGCGTCGCCTGCTGGATGCCTATGCACAAGAAACCGCCACCATGGGCCTGCTGATGCGTGGGGTCTCGATAGAATTATTGCAGCGTATAGATGTGCGCGAACGGCATTTACAAAAGCCGGATGAGCGCAAGGCCACCGTGACCACCATGTTACCCATGATGGTCTTGATGGCTATCGTGCTGGGTGGTATGTATGCGGCGATTGATACTACCGCCGGTGAGCGTGAACGTGGCTCGCTGGAACCATTGATGATGAATCCCGTCAGTGGCTGGCAACTGACGATAGGTAAATGGGGGGCGGTTGCCATTGTTGGCATGGGGGTGGTGGTGCTGACCATCTTCAGCTTCTTCCCGTCACAATGGCTGATCCATAATGAAACCCTGCGTGCTGAATTCCAGTTCAATTTCAGGGATGCCATGGGTTTTCTGTTTGTGCTGTTGCCGCTGGCCGCCAGCATGGCAGCGATACAGATTGCCGTTTCGCTGGACTGCAAAAGCTATAAGGAAGCCCAGGTGCGCAACCAACTGGTGACCATGTTCATTCCCTTCGTTTCCCTGGTGCCTATCCTGTTTCCGGGCAGGGAACCAGCATGGTTCCAGTGGGTGCCGGTATTGGCACAAAACCAGATGATGAACCAGGTATTGAAGGGGGAGGCGCTAAGCCCGCTGGCGGTTGGCATTGCCTTCCTGGTGTGTGCACTGATGAGCCTGTTCAGCCTGGCTTATATTTCGCAGAAAATGCGCAGGGTGGTGATGCACTGAGGTTTTGGCTCAGGCACGGTGTTTGTTTAAGACAGGCGCCTGTGTCTGACCAGAACCTGTTCTTGTCCTTTAAAGTGTTCGGCCAGTTTTTCCACCATATACACAGACCGGTGCTGGCCACCGGTGCAGCCTATGGCGACTGTCAGGTAGCTGCGGTTGTCGCGTTTGAAGGCTGGTAACCATTTGGCGATGAACTGGCTGATGTCAGCGAACATATCATGCACCATGGCCTGTTCGTTCAGGTACTGGATCACCGGCTCATCGCGGCCAGTCAAAGGGCGCAGGTCGGGGTCGTAATGCGGATTGGGCAGCATCCTGACATCGAAAACAAAATCCGCATCCAGCGGCACGCCGATCTTGAAGGCAAAAGATTCAAACATCAGTGTTAGCGGCGCATGGCTTATCTGTATAACGTCCTTGACCCAGGTGCGCAGCTTGTTGGCGCTGAGGTCGCTGGTGTCGATAACGTGGGCGACCAGTTGTATGCCTGAGAGTATTTCACGCTCTTCCTGTATGCATTCGGTGAGGCTGAGTCTGTCGCCGGGTTCTTTGTCAAGGCCTAGCCGGTGTGATAAGGGGTGGCTGCGGCGGGTTTCTGAAAAGCGGGCGACCAGGGATTCGGTACTGGCCGTCAGGAACAGGACTTTGACATCGTGCGCCTGATCGCGCAAGGTTTGTATGGCTGCAGGCAGGTCGGTCAGCAAGTGGGCACTGCGCGTATCAATGGCGATAGCGGCAGAAGGTATGCCTTCTCTGATCAGGGTGGTGATCAGGTCGGCCAGCAGGCTGGGTGGCAGGTTATCGACGCAATAATAGCCGGCATCTTCCACCACATTCAGGGCGACTGACTTGCCCGAGCCGGATATGCCGGAGATAAGCAGGATTTCCATAGAGTGTACTTAGTGGATATTCAGTCACCGTTTTCCATGGCACGTCGTTGGCGTTCCATGAAATCTTCCAGAGTATTAATGCCACGTAATTGTAAGATGGTATTGCGTACAGCTGCTTCCAGCAAGACCGCGATATTGCGGCCCGCGGCAACCGGGATGACGACTTTTCTGATCGGCAAGCCCAGTACTTCTTCAGTTTGCGAATCGATGGGCAGGCGTTCGTAATTTTCTTCCAGCGTGCTGCGACGGACCAGATGCACAATCAGTTTCAGGCGCATTTTGCGGCGCACTGCTGTTTCGCCAAAGATGGTTTTAATGTCCAGCAAACCAAGACCACGCACTTCCAGCAGGTTTTGCAATAGTTCGTGGCAACGGCCTTCTATCATATTCGGGGCAATGCGTGAAAACTCGACGGCATCGTCGGCCACCAGACCATGGCTGCGTGAAATCAATTCCAGACCCAATTCGCTTTTACCCAGACCGGATTCACCAGTGATCAGGACGCCTACTCCCAGCACATCCATGAACACGCCATGCATGGTGATACGTTGCGCCAGTTTTTTGGATAGATAAACACGCAGGTAATCGATCACCTGGGCGGAAGGATAGGGCGTCGAAAACAGCGGGATATTATTGTCGTCACAGGTTGCCAAAAAAGCGGGTGGCGAATCCAGCCCCTGGGCGACGATCAGTGCAGGCGGCGCACCAGCCACCAGTTCACGCATCAGATTGTTGCGTGACGCATTTGACAGACGGTTGTAATACGATAATTCCTGATGACCGAGGACCTGAATACGGCCCGGATGGATGAGGTTTAAATGCCCAACCTGATCGGCTGATGAAGCAGCATCACCGGTGATCTGTTTATCGGCACCAGAAAAGCCTGCAAACCAGCCCAGTTGCATGGTGTCACGATTATCATCGTAGATTTTTTGTATGGTTAATTCGGTCAGTGATGGCATGGCTGTATGGGCTGTCGGTGTCAGGACTTCAGCAAAGGCATGACCAAACTGGTCGGCCAAACGGACTTGCCGTGGTCACGTGAAGGTGAAATCAGGGCGTTTCTGGCAAATCGGGTCGCCATGCCATGATTCTTTCATAAATGGCGCTAGCATTGGCTTCTGTATTCAGCGTGTTCCGGAAATCTTCGTTGGACAGCATTTCTGCCACTTCCGAAAGAATTTCCAGATGTTGCTGGGTGACATTGTCAGGCATGAGCAAGAAAATCAGCAGGCTGACGGGCTGACTGTCTGGTGACTCAAACGGGATTGCTTCTTTCAGCCTGACCAGCGCAGCAATCGGGGCTTTCAGACCCTTGATGCGACCATGGGGAATTGCTACGCCATGTCCCAGTCCAGTGGAGCCCAGGCGTTCACGGGCAAACAGATTATCGGAAACAACGGAGCGCGCTATGCTGCAATTATTTTCGAATAACAGTCCGGCCTGTTCAAATGCTCTTTTTTTGCTGGAGACTTCCAGATCCAGAAGTACGTTGTTGAGAGGCAGGATTTTTGCAATATTCGTCATGGTGCAAGATCGGTTTACAGCGAAATGGTGCAATGCACAAAGTTGGGTTTTGACAAATTATAGGCTTCTTTTGACTGCTATGCGTAAAACTTGACGAACACTTTTAACGGATATTGTCACTCAGCAATTTTTCGAATTTGCCTACAGGTAGTGGTTGGCTGAAATAAAAGCCCTGCATCTCCTGACAACCAGAGTCAGCAAGGAAGAACATCTGATCGGCTTTTTCCACACCTTCCGCTGTGACGCTCATGCCAAGTGCCTTTGCCATGGCGATAATGGCGTGGGTAAGGATGACGGAATCCTGGCTATCCGGAATTTCACGAATGAAGGAGCGGTCTATCTTTAAATTATCTATAGGGAAACGTTGCAAATAGGATAAAGATGAAAAACCTGTGCCAAAATCGTCAAGTGAAATACTGATGCCGAGTTTTTTGATTGCATCAAAGACTGGTAGCAGCACGTCAATGTCGCCCATCAGCAAGCCTTCAGTAATTTCCAGTTGCAGGGCAGTAGCTGGCAAGCCGGTTTCCTGTAAAACCTGTTCTATGTATTTGGGCAGGCCGGGGTCATGAAATTGCTTCGGTGAGATATTCACGCTGATGACCAGATCAGATGAAAATTGCTGGCGCCATAACTGTGTTTGCAGGCAGGCCTGGCGCAATATCCAGCGACCCAGTGGCAGGATCAGGCCAATTTCTTCTGATATGGGGATAAATTCATTTGGTGGCACCAAACCCACTCCCGGCATTTGCCAGCGTATCAGGGCTTCTGCACCAACGATGCGTGAAGTGCTGAGGGATATCTTGGGCTGGTAGTACACCAGGAATTCGTTTTCTGTCAGCGCACGGCGCAGATTGGTTTCCAGCGCGTAGCGATGCTGTGCACGGACATTCAGTTCAGTGGTGAAGAACTGGTAGTTGTTGCGGCCGGACTCTTTTGCATGGTACATGGCTGAATCGGCACAGCGCATCAGTGTCGGGCCATCTTCACCATCATGCGGATAGACGGCGATACCTATCGACGTACCCAGGTGATACTCATTGCCTTCAATCACGAAAGGATCTCGCATGCGTGACAGCACGCGTTCTGCCAGATCCTGAAGTTGTGCGGCGTCCTCAAAGGATTCCGCCACGATGACGAATTCATCACCACCCAGACGGGCCAGCATATCGGTGGTACGTATGCATGAACTCAGGCGTGACGACACATCACGCAACAGCGTATCACCTGCCGCGTGACCTGCAGTGTCATTGACGTACTTGAAACGATCCAGATCCAGGAATAGCAATGCCAGTCTGTGTTGGGTACGTTTGGCTGTCGACAGGGCTTTGACCAGACGCTGGTTCAACTGATGCCTGTTCGGCAAACCTGTCAGCGCATCGTAGGATGCCATGAAATTCAATTGCTTTTGCGTTTCACGAACTTCAGTGGTGTCGGTGAATGAAATCAGCACTGCGGAAACCGAGGCACTGCTTTTCTTGTTGATAGGAAGTACATTGACCAATAACCAGACGATGGAGCCATCCCGCAATTCCACACCCATGGACAAATTCAGGATAGGGGTTTTGCTGCGGAAAACGACAGATGCCGGGTCATCACCCATGCGGATGGACTGGCCTTCCTCGCCCAGGATATTCTTGAAATAGCGATGGCGCCGGCCTACGGTATTGATGTCTTCTATCTTCAGGATGCGCTGGGCACTGGGGTTACAGGTCAGGATCTGGCCGCTTGGGCCAATCACCATAATGCCTTCGCTAAGATTGGTCACCACGGAGCGATAGCGTTCTTCGCTTTCCTCCAGGCTTTGTTCCATATTCTTTTTATCAATCGCCAGGCCGATGAGATCACAGGCATCCATGATCATGGCGCGTTCATCTTCATTCGGACTATGCACCATCTGGTGATAGACATCGATGGTGCCAAGCAGGCTATTGAACGCAGTCGTGATCGGCAATGACCAGCAAGAGCGCAAACCATAGCGCAACGCAGGTTCACGCAAATTTTTCCACAAGGGGCTGACAGCAATATCCTGAACGATGGTGGTGCGCTGATAAAAAACCGCAGCAGATGCCGAACCTGAACTGGTATTGACCGGCAGGTTATTCAGCAAAGCGGCAAAGCCATCTGGTAGCGATGGACCCGCCCCCAACGTCAATAGCTGGCTGCTGCTGTCAAACAGGCTAATCGCGCACAGCGCACCGTTGTCAAGCAACCTCTCCATGCGGTCACAAACATCTTCCAGAATATCGGCCAGCGGCTTGTCCAGCGCGATCATTTCGAGAATTTCTTTTTCGTGATGCAGGGCTTCATGTACGCGGCTGGATTTATAGCGTACCTGGTCTATCACTGGCAAGGGGGTGACTGTAGTGCCATGACGAGTAGTGATTTCACGTGCAGTCAGCAGTATCGCGGTCTGTTTATTGAAGTTGAACTGGGTGCCACGTACTTCTACATCCAGTAATTGGCCGTCCAGTCGTATGCATTGGCAAACGTGCTTGCTTTGCGCGCCTTCCTTCCGCAGCTTTTGCAGTATGGTCCTGGCACCTTCATGGTGCTGGCCATGCAGGAAAGCTTCCGGTTTCAAGCCTATCAATTGCTGTTGCTCAGTTGCCCGCATCAGCTCGGTACCGGCGGGATTGGCATACACCAGATTGTCATCAATCAAGACATACATCGCATCCGGATTATTTTCCAGCAACGCCATATGCCAGTCATCACTGACGATATGTTCGCGCACGCTGTTGGTGGAAAACGGAATGGTTGATATCACGACAACAATCTTAATGGATAATAAGTCTGACTACTTTACATCAAGCAACTGTCAAGGACAATGACGATAATTAGTTGGTATATTAAAAATATATGAAACGCTCAGCCAATTGATGTCTTTGACCGCCAGCTTAATTCAGGTCAAAACGCGCAAACAGGAACAATACGTCACCATTACCCTTGTTTCTGGAAAAACGGGGTACGTAAGTCGCCATCAACTTGCTGCTGCGGGTCCCTATGGAAGCAACCGGCAAGATGGCAGGGAAGGGAAACCCGCCAAAATAATCGGTACGACTAATCAGCGATCCGGTTAACCCGCCACCGACTTCCACTTTGTCACCCAGTGGCTTCATCCACTGATAGACATAGCCAACCATAGGTTGAGGGCGGAAATGAGAGTCAGAGATGATCATGCCATACAGCATTTCTTCATTGTCATCTTTGTTACGTATGGCTTTGGAAAAACCCAAGCCCCAGGTGCGCTCATTCAATTCAGCAATTCTGGCGGCGGTATAGGTACCGCGACCGTGGTGAGTGTAACCGGCTACCAGCAGTTGCAGGTCGCCCTCATCCAAAATTTTATTGACCTTGGCTTTTGAGCTGTCCCACCAGCCCATGTCATCCTGATTGCTGGTTTGTGCCTGCGAAGACAGGCAAGCTAACAGGCTGGAAGCGCACATTGCAGCACGCAGGGGAAAATTGTTGAACTTCAGCATAAATAGATATTGAAATGGTAATGAATAAAAACGCGCAACAGCGTGGCAAATAAATTGCCTGCGACTGGCCTACTGGCGCGCATTGCGACGATTGTCCGGGCCCTGGCCGGAACTGAAATTGCTGCGCCAGGGGTTGATATCGAGTCCGCCACGCCTTGTATAGCGCGCATAGACGGACAGCTTTTGTGGCTTACATTGACGCAGGATGTCGACGAAAATGCGTTCTACGCATTGTTCGTGGAATTCATTGTGGTCACGGAAGCCGATCAGGTATTGCAATAGTTTTTCCTGATCGATTTGCGGACCGACATAATGGATTTGCACACTGCCCCAATCCGGCTGGCCAGTGACCAGGCAGTTGGATTTCAACAAATGGGAAATCAGGGTTTCTTCAACTGGCGCTTCGTCAAAATTGGCGGTCAGCAGTGACGGGTTCGGGGTGTAACTGTCGACTTCAATATCCAGTCTGTCCAGCAGTTGTCCCTGCATTTCATGCATGGATAATTTACCAAACTGATCTGGTGTGGTCAGCTTGACTTGCACTGCCGCTCCAAACCCGGCAGACAAATCAGCCTGCAACAGGCTGATCAATGCATCGCCGCCTGCCAGACGAGTCTGGTTGAAAGAATTCAGGTACAGTTTGAATGACTTGGATTCAATGATGTTAGGTGAATCAGCAGGCACCGTAATAGCTGCAATCGCCACCTGGGGTTTGCCGCGCAGGTTCAGCCATGACACTTCATAAGCGTTCCAGATATCCACACCAAAAAATGGCAGATTGCTGCCCAACCCAATTTCTTCCCTTTTTCCGGTACGGGAAATTGGGAATAGCAAACTGGCGTCGTATTCGGACTTGTAAGTCGCGGGCTTGCCCAGTAAGGAAAGCTCGGGCGTACCTGGGGCTGAATCTGTCATATTGTCTTGCTCGTTGTTGCTTGTTAATCCAGGCTAAATTTGGTCAAATCAACCCAAAAATAATTGATATACGGGATTCTTGCTTTCATCCCAATAACGGTAACCTAATGTTGCTAAAAATTCACGGAAAGCTTTCATTTCCTTCTTTGGAACCTGTAAACCGACTAAAGTTCTGCCGTAATCGGCACCGTGGTTACGATAGTGAAACAGACTGATGTTCCAGTTCGGCGCCATGCTGTTCAAGAAACGCATGAGTGCACCCGGACGTTCCGGGAATTCAAAGCGATACAGTAATTCGTCTTTCGCCAGACTGCTCTTGCCACCGACCAGATGACGAATATGCAGTTTCGCCAATTCATCATGGGTGAGGTCCAGGGTAGGAAAGCCGTGCTTGTCGAAATTCTTGGCAATTTTGCCAGATTCCATCTTATCGTGTACTTGTATGCCGACGAAAATATGGGCTGCTTTTTCATCGCTGATGCGGTAATTGAATTCTGTCACATTGCGTGCACCTACCAGCTCACAGAAACGGCGGAAGCTGCCGCGCTCTTCAGGAATAGTAACCGCAAACACAGCTTCGCGTGCTTCACCGACTTCGGCGCGCTCGGCAACAAAGCGCAGGCGGTCAAAGTTCATGTTGGCGCCGCAGGCGATGGTGACCATGGTCTCGTTCTTCAGCGGCTTCTTGTCAGCTTTGGCGCGCTCAATATAGGCTTTGCAACCAGCCACTGCCAAGGCACCGGCGGGTTCCAGTATGCTGCGCGTGTCCTGGAAGACATCCTTGATGGCGGCGCAGACGGCATCTGTATCAACAGTAATGACTTCATCCACATACATCTTGGCCAGACGGAAAGTTTCTTCACCCACTAGTTTGACCGCCGTGCCATCAGAAAACAGGCCGACATCTGCCAGGGTGACGCGTTTGCCAGCCTTCAGGCTGCGCGCCATGGCGTCAGAATCCGTGGTTTGTACACCGATGATCTTGATATCAGGGCGTACCGCCTTGACATAGGCTGCGACGCCTGAGATCAGGCCACCACCGCCGATGGCGACGAAGATCGCGTGGATGGGTTCGGCATGCTGGCGCAAAATCTCCATACCCACTGTGCCCTGGCCAGCAATTACATCCGGGTCATCAAAGGGGTGGACAAAGGTCAGCTTGCGCTTTTTCTCCAGTTCCAGTGCATGGCCATAGGCATCAGTATAGGAGTCGCCATGCAGCACTATCTCGACCAGATCACCACCATGGGTGCGTACAGCATCGATTTTTACTGGTGGCGTTGTGGTCGGCATGACGATGACAGCCTTGCACCCTTTTTTGCGGGCGCTCAGGGCCACGCCCTGCGCATGGTTGCCTGCTGAGGCGCAGATGACGCCGCGCTTCAATTGCGCCGGGGTGAGATGGGCAATCTTGTTATAAGCACCACGCAATTTGAAGCTGAACACGCTTTGCATGTCTTCGCGTTTGAAGTAAATTCGGTTCTCCATGCGCGCCGACAGGCTGGACGCGAGTTCCAGCGGGGTTTCAAAGGCGACGTCATAGACGCGCGCTGTCAGGATCTTCTTCAGATAATCGGTGCTCATGGATGTCTTATTTATGGTTAAAAATGACGGATTTAAGTCTAATTTGTTGCTTACGGATTTGAAATTACCGGCGCCATTATAATGGATGCCTTTTACAGACATAGCAAAACGCAATGATAGAAGCAGGCATACACTGGTTATTAAGCGTTCTGGCCCTGCCAGAAATTGGTCTGACTTCAGTTTTTTTGATCAGTTTTATCTCGGCGACTTTATTGCCGCTGGGGTCGGAACCGGCGGTCTTTGCCGTCATCAAGGCCAATCCCGATATTTTCTGGCTGGTGATCCTTATAGCTACAATAGGTAATACCCTGGGTGGCATAGTTGACTATGGCATGGGCTATGCTGCCAAGCAGGCTTTTCACAAGGAAAGAGAAAGCTACTGGTACCGCTGGCTACAGCATTTTGGGCCAAAAACCATGCTGCTGGCCTGGCTACCCGGCATTGGTGACCCCATCTGCACCCTGGCAGGCTGGTTGAAAATGCCATTCTGGCCCAGTGTCATCTATATGGCGATAGGTAAATGCCTGCGTTACATCCTCATTACATGGCTATTGCTGAAATTACCAGACGGCTTCTGGCGCAGCATTGCCAATTACATCGTTTGATTGAAGCACCAGACACATGGGGCGGGGTAAGTATTACACATGGTGGCGACATGCCGGCGAACAGCTGGAAGCCCTGCTATATCAGGAAAACTGGGCGGCGCGTCTGGCCTACACATGCAAATTGCAAGGCCGCCTCCATATAGACCAGCGCGACTTTTATCTGCCATTTGTGGCTGACAGGTCTTGCAAGCTAGCCTTTATTTCAGATTTACATGCAGGCCCATTGACTGATGCGCGTTTGCTGGATCAGGCATTTACCGCTATTGCTGCCTTTGCGCCGGACATCATCCTGTTTGGCGGCGACTATGTATCCCTGCATGCCAGGCATATGCAGCATTTGCACAGGCCGTTGCGTTTGCTCAATCCGTCTACGCCCAAGTTTGCCATCATGGGTAATCATGATCTATGGCTGGACGACGCACATATCATCTATTGCCTGCAGGATGCCGGTATTGAGGTGTTAATTAATCAAAACAGGCGCTTGCCTGTACCATTTGCAGAAATTTCTATTTGTGGCATGGACGAACCCGGAGTTGGTATGCCGGATGGCAAGCAGACTTTTGCCGGGGCAGGCGACGTACGTTTGCTGCTTATGCATTCACCGCTTGGTCTCAAGCATGTGGAAGAGCATGATTTTCATATTGCCTTTTGTGGCCATACACATGGCGGGCAAATAGCCACCCCAGCAGGCAAGCCACTGATCTTGCCGCCAGGCTCGGGTGAACGCCGTTTTGCCCAAGGGTTGTTTACCTTGCCCGGGCAAGGTTTATTGCTGACCAGCCGGGGTATAGGTATGAGTGATTTGCCTTTGCGCCTGTTTGCACCTTCAGAAATCCACTTATGCCACTTGCATCCTGTTCATGACGGTTCAGCAAAGTAATGCTCAATTGCTGAACCAAGTTTTGCAGTAAGTGAGCAGTCCGGCGCGCAATAAACTTTTTTCTAAAAAATGTTTCCGTTTTACAGGCTTGTCACAATCCTTGTCTATCATTCTTGCCTTACAGCAGAAATATGCTTTTTTTAGCGTACTTGAAAGTTGTCAGGGTACCTGCACAGGTATGCACATTACAAGGAAATCAAATGCAAAATAGCAAATCAGCACACAAGCAACCACGTCGTGGATTTTTGCAAGGCATGGTGGCTGCCACAGCAGGGATCACTCTGGCTGTTCCAGCACTGGCAAAACCGGCTACAACGGCAGTTAATGTGTATCTCGATGCTGCAAAATGGTCGCCGCGTAACCGTGAAATGATCGCCTCCCTGATTGCCCATCATGGCAGCGCCAGCAAGAGTTATTCGGCCAAGCGCAAGCCTTACGCCGTGTTTGACTGGGATAACACCAGCATCATGAATGACTGCGAAGAAGCCTTGCTGATGTATCAGATCAATCACCTGGCATTCAAGCTGACTCCGGCAGAATTTTCTGCAATTATCCGTCAAAATGTACCGGCCGGTAATTTCACTGCCGACTACAAAAATGCTGCTGGTAAACAACTGGACCTCGAAAGCATCTGTACTGACCTCGACAGCGATTACGCTTACCTGCATGGCAATTTCAAAGGCATGGCGGGTAGCCGTAGCCTGGAAGAAATCGCTGAAACTGCACAGTTTCAGGACTTCCGCGCCAAACTCTATCTCCTGTACGAAGCTGTCAATGACACACATGGCGTCAATGTTGGCTACCCATGGGTGATCTATTTCTTCGCCAATATGACAGTCGCCGAAGTCAGCGCGCTGGCAGAAGCATCAAATGATGCCAACCTCGGCATGAGCCTGACCAAGACCAAATACACCAGCCCAGCATCCTTGCCAGGTGTAGCTGGCGTTGTCACCACTGCCCATTTTCACGGCATACGCCTGTGTACAGAAATTGCGACACTGATGGACACTTTCCGCCAAAACGGTTTCGACGTGTATGTCAGTACTGCTTCGCTGGAAGACGTGGTTGCTGTCTTCGCCACCAATCCTAAATACGGTTACCACGTCAAACGTGAAAACGTCCTGGGTCTGCGTCTTGAACAAAATGGCGATGTCTATAAAAATGCCTACCGCAAAGACTGGCCTTTGAACTGGGGCCCAGGAAAATCCGAGGTCATCAAGCGTGAACTGGTCGCCAAAAAAGGCTACGGCCCGGTATTTGTTGCCGGTGACAGCGATGGTGACTACGACATGCTGCGCGATTTTAAAGAAACCGAAATTGGTCTGGTTGTGAACCGTCTTAAAAAAGGCAAGATCGGTGAATTGTCCAAGGCAGCTGCCGACACAGTCAAAGAAGCTCACCCGCGCTTTCTGCTGCAAGGCCGCCAGGAAACTACGGGTAACTGGTTGCCGGTGGAAACGACACTGAAATACGGCAAGACTGCACCTGCTTTGCTGGGTTAATTTCTTGTTCAAACTGCGGGCAGTTCAGTTTATTCAGCGCTGCCCGTTTTTTTGCTCAAAATATTGTCTTTACCTTAATATTTAAAGTGCTGGCTTATACCTGCCTATAAAGCCAGTGTAAAATGTCACAGATAATTTCGATCAAATTTGGCTGCCTGATTTTTGTTCAGCTGCAATTGTGGCGAATTTGCAAAGATAGCCGTCTTTGTGCCATTTCTGGCAGCTTTTGCCAAATTCCATTTGGAAAATTGCCAGAAGCACCATTTATTACCGTATAAACTTCAAGGCTGTTGGCACGTGGTGCATCGCAATAAGTTAGAATGGATGTTTAAAAATCCGTCCAACCACGTCACTGATGAACGCTCCAGCCCAAATCCAGGCCCTGCTTGCTGACACGCCCCAAGGTGCCACTCCTACCCGCGTGCGGGAAATTCCTTATAACTACACTTCGTTTTCTGACCGCGAAATCGTCATCCGCCTGCTGGGTGAAGATGCATGGCAATTGCTCGATCAATTGCGTGGCAAACGCCAGACCGGGCGATCTGCACGCATGCTGTATGAAGTGCTGGGGGATATCTGGGTAGTACGCCGTAACCCCTATCTGCAAGACGACATGCTGGATAACCCAAGGCGTCGTCAGGATTTGATTGATGCCCTGAATCACAGGTTGGCAGAAGTCGAGAAGCGCCGCCTGAGTACCGCCAACGATGACGATGCCGAGCGTAGCAATAGTGTAGAGACCCTGGTGCAGGGTGCACGCAAGGCGGTGGCTGCGTTTTCCAAAGAGTTCCGCGACACCTATGACCTGCGTAAAAAAGCCAGCAAGCTGCTGGCGCGTTTTACCGCAAAAGACAATATCAAGTTCGATGGCTTGAGCCGCGTATCGCATGTCACTGATGCGACCGACTGGCGGGTCGAATATCCATTTGTCGTATTGACACCGGATACCGAAGATGAAATGGCGGGTCTGGTCAAAAGCTGTATTGAATTGGGACTGACCATCATCCCACGTGGCGGCGGCACAGGGTATACCGGTGGTGCGATACCACTGACACCGTTGTCTGCTGTCATCAACACCGAAAAGCTGGAACAACTGGGCGAAGTTGAAATGACGCGCCTGCCGGGTGTGGACCGTGATTATGCGGTTATTTATTCCGGTGCCGGTGTAGTCACCAAACGTGTGTCGGACGCAGCTGAAAAAGCGGGCTTTGTATTTGCGGTTGACCCAACTTCTGCCGAAGCTTCCTGCATAGGCGGCAATGTCGCCATGAATGCTGGCGGCAAGAAGGCGGTATTGTGGGGCACGGCGCTCGACAACCTGGCTTCGTGGCGCATGGTGGACCCGAATGGTGATTGGCTGGAAGTGACACGGCTTGAACATAATCTGGGAAAAATCCATGATGTGGAAATTGCCAAGTTCAAGCTCGAATGGACACATCCGGGTGAGAAACAGCCGTTCAAGACGGAACAACTCGATATCAAGGGTCGCGTCTTCCGTAAAGAAGGTTTGGGCAAGGACGTCACCGATAAATTCCTGGCGGGTTTGCCGGGTGTGCAAAAAGAAGGTTGCGATGGCCTGATTACCTCGGCGCGCTGGATCTTGCACAAGATGCCCAAGTTTGCCCGTACCGTCTGTCTGGAGTTTTTCGGTCAGGCGCGCGATGCCATACCTAGCATTGTAGAAATCAAGGACTACCTCGACAGTGAAACCAAAAAGGGCGGCGCGATACTGGCTGGCCTGGAACATTTGGATGAACGCTATCTGCGCGCCGTCGGTTATACGACCAAATCCAAGCGCGGTGTCTTGCCCAAGATGGCCTTGTTCGGTGACATCGTTGGTGATGATGAAAATGCGGTAGCGCAGGCTGCGTCTGAAGTCATACGCATCGCCAATACCCGCGTCGGTGAAGGCTTTGTCGCCGTCAGCCCGGAAGCACGTAAAAAGTTCTGGCTGGACCGCGCCAAGACTGCCGCGATTTCCAAACACACCAATGCCTTCAAGATCAATGAAGACGTGGTGATACCGCTCAACCGCATGGGTGAATACACCGATGGCATTGAACGCATCAACATAGAATTATCGATACAAAACAAGCTGGCCTTGCTGGACGCATTGAAGGGTTTTTTTGCCAAGCGCAACCTGCCACTGGGCAAGAGTGAAGATGCGGCGGGTGATGATATCCCTGCATCTGAATTGCTGGAAGACCGCGTCAATCAGGCTGATGTTTTGCTGCAAGAAGCTGAAGCACGCTGGACCTATTTGCTGAATAACCTCGACAAGCCCTTGAGTGCAGCGAAGGCAGAATTGCTGACCCTGGGCCTGGATAAACTGGAATTTGTCTTTGACGAAAGACTGAAGGTACAGCCTGATGCGACTGTGTTTTCCATTGTCCAGGACAGGACAATCAGGGTGTCATGGAAGACAGAAATCCGTGCGCAGTTACGCCACATTTTCAATGGCGGTGCCTTCAAGCTTATCCTTGACGAATGCGTGGCCCTGCATAAAAAAGTCTTGCGTAGCCGCGTCTTTGTCGCTCTGCACATGCATGCTGGTGACGGCAATGTGCATACCAACTTGCCGGTCAATTCTGACGATTATGAAATGCTGCAGGTGGCGCATCATGCCGTCGCCCGCATCATGGTGCTTGCGCGTTCGCTGAATGGCGTCATCTCTGGCGAACATGGCATAGGTATCACCAAGCTGGAATTTTTGACCGAAGATGAAATCAAGGATTTCCGCTCGTACAAACTGCGTATTGATCCGGAAGGCCGCTTCAACAAGGGCAAGCTGCTGAACCTGCCTGAGTTTGCTGCCGACTTGCGCAATGCCTATACGCCTTCGTTTGGCTTGATGGGGCATGAATCCCTGATCATGCAGCAAAGCGATATCGGTGCGATTGCGAATAGCGTCAAAGACTGTCTGCGTTGCGGCAAGTGCAAACCTGTGTGTGCAACCCATGTACCACGCGCCAATTTGCTGTATTCGCCACGTAACAAGATTCTGGCCACATCGCTGCTGGTCGAAGCCTTTTTGTATGAAGAGCAAACCCGCCGTGGCATCTCGATCAAACATTGGGAAGAATTTGAAGATGTGGCTGACCACTGCACGGTTTGCCATAAATGCGTAACGCCATGCCCGGTCGATATCGATTTTGGCGATGTGTCCATGAACATGCGTAATCTCTTGCGCAAGATGGACAAGAAATCCTTCAATCCCGGCACGGCTTCTGCCATGTTCTTTTTGAATGCCAAAGACCCTGCCACCATCAAGGCGGCACGCCAGGTAATTTTTGGCTGGGGCGTAGCTGCACAGCGCTTGGGTAATACGGTATTGAAGAAGCTCGCCAAAAAGCAAACCAAGGCACCACCGGCCAGTCTGGGCAAACCTGCCATGCGTGAGCAGGTGATTCACTTCATCAATAAAAAAATGCCTGGCAATTTGCCCAAGAAAACGGCGCGTGCATTGCTGGATATTGAAGATGACAAGATGGTGCCCATCATCCGCAATCCGCAAACGACGACGGCGGATACCGAAGCGGTGTTCTACTTCCCTGGCTGCGGTTCGGAAAGGCTGTTCTCGCAAGTTGGCCTGGCAACCCAGGCCATGTTGTGGAATGTCGGTGTGCAAACGGTGCTGCCGCCAGGTTATCTGTGCTGCGGTTATCCGCAACGCAGTGCTGGCCAGTACGACAAGGCCGAGAAGATGATTACCGATAACCGCGTGCTGTTCCATCGCATGGCGAATACCTTGAACTATCTGGATATCAAAACCGTGGTTGTCTCTTGCGGCACCTGTTATGACCAGATACAGCTCTATGAATTCGACAAGATATTCCCTGGTTGCCGGATTATCGACATCCACGAATATCTGCTGGAAAAAGATGTCAAGCTGGCCGCAGTGAATGGCACGCGTTACATGTACCACGACCCTTGCCATACGCCGATGAAATTGCAAGATCCTTTGAAAACGGTGAATGCACTGATCACCACGGTCGATGATGTGAAGATCGAAAAGAATGATCGTTGCTGTGGCGAGGCAGGTACGCTGGCCGTGTCGCGTCCTGATATCTCTACCCAGATACGCTTCCGCAAGGAAGAAGAGATGAACAAGGGTGCAGATAAACTGCGTGCTGATGGCTTTACTGGCGACGTGAAAATCCTGACATCTTGCCCGGCCTGCCTGCAAGGATTGACGCGCTACGATGAAGATTCTGGCACGACTGCTGACTATATCGTCGTCGAAATGGCCAAACATATTCTGGGACCAAACTGGATGCCGGAATATGTGGCCAAGGCCAATAACGGCGGTATAGAAAGGGTGCTGGTGTAATGTCGGCGACTTGTGAATTATGTGATGCCAGTGCTGGCGATATCATCGTCAGCACAGATCAGTTACGGGTGGTCCTGGTAGATGATGTGAATTATCCCGGGTTTTGCCGTGTCATCTGGAATGCACATGTGAAAGAAATGACGGATTTGTCTGAGACAGACAGGACTATTTTCATGCAAGCCGTCTGGAAGGTGGAAGCGGTCTTGCGTGCAGTCATGCAGCCGCACAAGATGAACGTCGCCAGCCTGGGTAATATGGTGCCGCACTTGCACTGGCATATCATTCCTCGCTTTACCGATGATGCGCATTTCCCTAATCCTGTCTGGGCCGCAGCGCGGTCTGACAAGCAAGACCAGTCCGGCCTGGATGCGCGCCGCAGTTTGTTGCCGCAATTAAGGCAAACCATTATCTCCAGTTTTAAATCATGAGCATAGGCAAGCCACAACCCACAGCTTTAAATGCACGCACGCAATCGCGCGTACTCGAAGTCTCCTTTGATGATGGCAAGGAATTTTCTTTGCCTTTTGAATTGCTGCGTGTGTACTCGCCTTCGGCTGAAGTACGTGGTCATGGACCGGGGCAAGAAACCCTGCAGACTGGCAAGCGCGAGATTGGTATTGTTGGCATAGAGCCGGTTGGTAATTATGCGATCAAGCCTATTTTTTCTGACCAGCATAGCTCGGGGATTTTTTCCTGGGATTATCTGTACTGGCTGGGAGAGAATCAGGGGCAGTTGTGGCAGGATTATCTGGACCGTTTGCAGGCAGCAGGGCATGCTGGCGAGACGGGAAGGGATGCACCTATGCAGGTGAAGGGTGGCGGGAATTGTGGGACTAAGCATTGAGTTTGCTTTGACCATCTACTCTAGCTTGAGGCTACTATCCTTTGATAAACCGTACTCATATTAACGTCATTCCTGCGTAGGCAGGAATCCCGCAGCGTTTGTGGCATGTAGTGTAGTTTGTTAATGTCAGAATCGTGTGATTTTGAGAAATAGCGCGTAGGTTGGGCCGGGCCTCGCTAGGCTACGCTTCATCAGCCCAACACTTACTCCAAATCCGCCCGATCAAGATAAATCGTTCCCTTCACCCCAGCCCGTTTATCCACCTTGCTCTGCAACACCTGCAAAAACTCAGCATCCGTCGCCCCCTGCAATCCTGTCTTCTTCATCACCACATCCGACCTCCCGGTAGCGGCGGGTACAATGATCGCCAACACATGGTCAAAGTCTGGCCGGCTATTGATTTCCTTCAATAAGAAACGCTGCTTGCCGCCACCTATCTGATGATAGGTAGCCTGTTTACTATCGCGCATTTGTGGCAACAACTGGCGGAAGATCAGGGGCTTTTCAATCACTACAGCCACATCCTTGTATTCGACTTTGCCACCTTGTTCAAAATGGCCGAGCACGATGTTTGCCTTGAATTGTCTGAGCGGTATTTTACTGTCTGCGGCCAGTCTGGCGATCTCGAATTGTTCTGGTTCCATGGTCCACAAGGCCAGTTTTTGTTCCAGTCTCGCTTTGACACTTGCATCAAGGTTTTGATCAAGGCAGCGTATCTGCAATACGACCTGATAATCATGCGGTGCGTGGAACATCGGTAGGTGGGAGACATACATGCCTTCACTATTGCCAAACAGGAGCATGCCATGTACGCCCCAGGTGGGACCATGTTTGTTTTCGGCATGAGCACTGAAGATGAAGCAAAAACTGAGTGTGACAAAGGATAAGATGCGCCGCATGTCTTCATACCCTGACCAGCAATTTACCGCGATGCTCGCCTGTGAATAATGAATTCAAGGCATGCGGCAATTGTTCAAAACCGTCGATGACGGTTTCTTCAAATACCAGCTCACCAGCCTTGACCCAGGGTGCGACGATGGCCAGCATTTCATCCATGCGGTGCAGGTAATCGCGTGCCAATATGCCTTGTATGGTGGCACGCTGGTACAGCATGTGCTGCAGCAGGCGCGGGCCCATTTCTGGCACATCCAGGCCGCCGTTGTATTGGCTGATCTGGCCGCAGATGATGATGCGGGCGCGGCGTTTGATGATGGGGATGATGGCATCGGTGACCATGCCGCCTACGTTATCGAAATACACGTCGACACCACCAGTGAGCCTGAAGATTTCCTTGCTCAATACTTCGTCGTCGGCAAAGGCTTTGTAATCAATTGCCCAGTCTGCGCCCAGTTTGTCTGTCAGCCACGCGCATTTCTCCGCACCACCGGCAATGCCCATTACTTTTGCCCCATGGCGCTTGGCGAATTGCACTACCAGTGAGCCGACTGCTCCTGCTGCGCCGGAGACGACGACAACTTCACCGGCATGTGGCTTGCCTGCCTCGGTCAGGCCAAACCAGGCTGTGCGGCCCGGCATGCCGAGTACGCCCAGCGCTGTACTGACAGGGGCGATAGTCGGGTCGATTTTGCTCAGTGCGCTGACATGTACCCGTGCATGGCTTTGCCAGCCTGTCATGCCAAATACCCAGTCACCCTCCTTGAGGCCGGCGGCATTCGATGCCATTACCTGGCCGACTACCCCGGCGGTCTGCACTGTATTGAGTGGATGCGGTTCCGGGTTATAGGTGGGTTTGGCGGACTGGTTGATGCGCATATACGGGTCTACGCTGATATAGCGGGCGGCAATTAATACTTCATCGCGATCCAGCGCGGTGTCCAGTGGCTGGTTGCGTAATTCATAATGTTCATCGCTAACGATGCCAGTGGGATGGCGGCTGTATATCCATTGCCGGTGTAGCAGATTTTCAGTGCTGGTCATGTAGAAGTCAGATTCCGGAGGGAGAAGCTTGTATATTAGGTCTGATAAAATGTCTGGTAAAGCAATATATATTCACTTTTAATGTCCAAATTGGAAATGTAAGCCGCAATGAACCTGGTAGACCTGAAAATCTTTGTCTGTGTGGCAAGGCAGCCTTCGTTGGGAGTGGCTGCGCAAGAATTACATCTGACACCATCTGCAGTCTCCAAAGCCTTACGCAGGCTGGAGGGAGATCTGGATACGGTGCTGTTTGATCGTTCTGCCAAGCAACTTAGTCTGAATGCGAGTGGTCAGCGTATGTTGGAATTTGCCCGTAATATGCTGGCCATGGTGGACCAGATTAAAGCCGATGTGGGTGGTGAATGTGCCAGTTTTGCCTGCAAAATAGTGGGGCCAGCAGTCTTGTTATGGCGTCATGCAAGGCAATTGGAACAGGCAATGTCCAGCTATGAGGAAGGGACATTGCAATTTGACTCCCTGTTTGAAGAAGATGCACTGGCTGTGCTCGAGCGTGGCGAAGCCAGTGCTGCGATAGTAACAACTGAAGTGATTGATGGACGCAGTAAATATTGGCATGCCGACTGGCAGACCATACGACTTGGTGCGCTGGATTTGCAATTGCTTGCCAGCTATCAGCACCCGCTGGCAAAGCGTGGTGAGAATGGGCAGATTGCGCGGGTAAGAGCCGCTCAAGTAATAGCATGTGATTTTGTTTGTCCTTCACGCTCCTTATTTTGTGGGGAACGCAGGGGCGGTCGTTCTGATGGTTGGCGAGATGATCAACTGCCTCGCAAGATCAGATACTGGATAGATGATTTGCAGTTATTGCTGATGATGGTGAAATCAGGGAAGGCGCTGGCTTATCTGCCAGATTTTGCTTTACGTGACCCTGAGCTAGTCCGGCTGGAGGTCATCGATTGCGGTTTTCAATGTCGTGAAGAGGTTTGTTTGGTATGGAATGCCAGGACTGCACCAGAATGGCTGGATAAGCTAGCCCGGGTTTTGACGCCCGACAGCCAGACACAAAGCTGTCCTGATTAATGGCATAGAGTACAATCCTGAGGGGCTAAACTTGCGTCTTTGGAAACAGTCTTTGAAGCATTGTTTTAAGCGGGCAATATTTTTGGCGCTGGAAAATGGATAGGCAACCATGATTGAGCTTGTATTCTGGAGTCAATCTCTTGCTGCTCATGCAGGAAACAGCCGGCATGCTCATAGGGTATGATCATTGTCATTCGCACAATGACAGGTCCGCATAGACGGGAAATGTTGTCTTCACATCTCAGATTGTGTTCCTCATCAGTTAACGACCTGTTGCGGAACTAAGTTGCCATTTATGTCTCAATTGTTACGGTAAGGCATGAACAAACTCAATTTAATTTTTTTTGAGCAAGTATCGGGAACAGGCGATCTGGGATAACTCACATTAAAACGTTTAAAAATGACACAAAAAACAGCCGTATTTACTATTGTCTCGCTCAATTATGGAGCTTTCGCCAAGACCCTGATGGAATCGCTGTCCAAGGTACATCCAGAATGGGACAGGCATGTTTTGCTGGTCGATCGGTGTGAAGATGTCGCGAATTTCGGCGGCGAGTTGTTCTCGAGCTTGACCATTGAACAATTACCTTTGCCAAAGATGAACGAATTTTTGTTCCGGTATGGCATTATGGAATTGAACACGGCAGCAAAGCCCTGGATGTTTGAGTATTTACGCCAAAAGGGCTACGACCGAGTGGTTTATATAGACCCTGATATCCTGGTGATAGACCGTTTGGTTGATGTTGAATCTTTGTTGGATCAGGGAGCTACCGCTGTCGTTACACCACATCTCACCGCAGCACTGGACGACGGTCTGATGCCAGGTGAACTCGAAATTATGCGGGCCGGTGCCTATAATCTTGGATTTATCGCGGTGGGGAGTAAACCGGAATCGGATGCCTTCGTCAAGTGGTGGCAAGAAAAACTGGAATATGGCGCGGTATCTGATCCTGCCCGTGGTTTGTTCACTGATCAAAAATGGGTGGACCTCGCGCCTGGCATGTTTGGTGGTTTTGCTATTTTGAGAGACACCGGTTATAACGTGGCGTACTGGAATCTTAACCATCGCCCAGTCACTCGCGAGGATGGTGCCTGGTTCGCTGCTGGTCGTCCTTTACGCTTCTTCCATTTCAGTGGTTTCAATCCTCTGAATCCCAAGCCATTTTCCAAACATCAGAACCGCTATAACATGGCCAACATAGGCGAGGCGAGCGAGTTGGCACTCGAGTACGCAGCTTTGGTCTTGAAACATGGCCACACGAAATATCAACAGCACCCTTATGCTTTTGGCGTATTCAAAGATGGCGTTGCTATTCCTGCAGAAATCAGAGCCATATACCGTGACGTAGAAGAGTTGCGTAAGCGGGCAGGAACCAATCCATTTGATGATAGCGGGATATTTGTCGCCGGCATGCTGGGTGGATTGCCTGTCATTTTACGTGCACTCTGGATGCAACATGTGCATTTACAGCATGCCTTTCCAGATCCCCTCGCCAGTTCCCGGGAAGCATATTACCGCTGGTTCACCGAATCGGGTGCCGCAGAAATTGGAATTCCGGATGACTATGTACAGGCCGTCAAATGGGCCTTGAAAGAACTTGTTGAGAGTGGCGAGCTCTATACGTATTCGACTGACGCAGGTGGTAAGGATATGTCAATCTGGGCAAAAGGATTGATTTACGCACACAAACGGGCAACCGGTGGCGTGCTAGGGACAGCACGCCTGTTGCAATATCAAAGTGTGCGCGGGCCGGGGGATTTTCTAAAGATAGGGTACCGGCAATTCCGGCAATCGAGGCTGGCAGAACGTGTGGGATTGAAAAAATCTCATGATGTGTATGATCCCTTGCGCAGCCGTACCATGCACGGGCCGCGTTTAACACAGAATACATACAGGCGGCACCGCTTGATTGAACAACATTCCGGCGTTTTTATAGAGCCTGGAAAAGATTATCTATGGATAGGTGCGAAAGCGAAATTTTCTGTTTCTCAATTTTCTTCTGCGGTGCTGCGAATTCGTGGCCATCATCTGGGGGAGTTACATCAGCGCGCACACGGTCAGCCGCAACTGAAACTGACGGTATCGATGAATAATGGAAAAAGTTATCCGTTGGTGGTGCAGAACGGAGAATTTGATGTCAGCCTGACGCTGGATGAGATTCCTCAGCAATGGCCAGCAACATTACATATTGTTGCCGGGCACACTTTCGTTCCTGCCGAATTGGGCATTAGTGATGATACCCGATGCCTGTCAGTGCAATTCGCATCCATAGATATTGGAGACCGGAATGTGTTTAACGCCAGAGATCCACATGTCAAACCGGCCAGGGCTAATTTGCCTCCAGGTGTGAATGTGTTTGGTTATGCGCGCTCGGAACACGGTGTGGGTCAGTCTTTGCGCCAATTTACCCTGGCAGCAGATGTCGCAGATATAGATACGGCTATCATAGATTTCAATAAAAATAATTTCAGTCGCGTGCAAGACAGCAGTGTCGAGAAACGTTTGGTGGACGAGCCGGTACACCGCATCAATGTGTTCCATATCAACGCCGACCAAATGCCTGAAGCACGCGCCAGCCTGCCTTCACATTTTTTCTCTCGTTACAATATTGGGTATTGGCATTGGGAATTACCTGACATGCAGGAAGAACATTTTGGCGGTTTTGGTGAGTTGGATGAAATTTGGGTGCCGACCGGTTTTGTCCAGCAAGCTATAGCGAAAAGCTCGGCCATTCCAGTGGTCCGGATTCCGCACGCCGTCAGCTTTGAAGTAAGTGAAACGGCAAGCCGTTCGTCTTTTGGCTTGCCTGAAGAAAAATTCATTTTCCTGATGATGTATGATTTCTCTTCTTATCAAGCCAGAAAGAATCCTCAGGCTGCTTTGCAAGCATTTGAACTTGCCTGTTCGCAATATGGCATGAATGCTATATTGGTCATCAAGACCCAGAATGCCCATCATCATGAGGCGGATGCAGAAGCCTTACGCAAGCGTATAGCCGCACGGGAGGATATCATCTGGATCAACAAAACTTTATCCAGGCAGGAGGTGTATGACCTGCAGTCGGTCTGCGATGCCTTGATATCCTTGCATCGTTCAGAAGGCTTTGGTCTGGGGCCGGCGGAAGCCATGTTTCTGGGTAAACCTGTAGTGGCAACCAATTGGTCTGGTAATACGGAATTCATGCGCGCGGATAATTCCTGTCTGGTCAATTACAAACTTGTGACCATACAGGAAGACATCGGCGTGTATCGTGCTGGGCAAAAATGGGCAGAAGCAGATAGTGCCGATGCTGCTGAAAAAATGGTTTTGCTGGTCAAGGATGAAAAATATAGAAACAGGATATCCCAGGCGGCCAGACAAACCATGCTGGAAGAATTTAGTCCTGAAGTGATAGGGCAGCGAATTAGCGAGCGACTTGAATTTATTCAACGCGCCTTGATGGATAACTAATACAATGTAAAAAATGACAGGCAGCGTGTTGCTGATCAGATACCCAAGCTAGAAAATATGAAAAATACCACCCATTTCGGTTATACCACCGTAGAAGAAGATCAAAAAGTCCATAAGGTTGCCGAAGTTTTTCACTCGGTCGCCGCCAAATACGATGTCATGAATGACATGATGTCTGCCGGCCTGCACCGGATATGGAAAATATTTACCGTGGCACAAGCTGGTGTGCGCCCTGGCTTCAGGGTACTGGATATTGCCGGGGGAACCGGTGACCTGACCAAGGAATTCGTGCGTCAGGCTGGTAAGACCGGTGAGGTCTGGCATACCGACATTAATGAATCCATGCTCAGGGTAGGGCGTGACCGTCTCTTGAATAAAGGTCTGATCACCCCCACCTTGTTATGCGACGCAGAGAAATTGCCTTTTCAGGACAATTACTTTGACAGAGTGACAGTAGCATTCGGTTTGCGCAATATGACCCACAAGGACCAGGCACTGGCAGAAATGCAGCGTGTGCTGAAGCCGGGTGGCAAATTGCTGGTGCTGGAGTTTTCCAAGGTACCGGAAATCTTGCAAAAACCGTATGACCTGTATTCTTTCAAGGTTTTGCCGTGGATGGGACAAAAAATTGCTGGCGATGCCGAAAGTTACAAGTATCTGGCTGAATCGATACGTATGCATCCGGATCAGGAAACTCTGAAAACGATGATGGAAACGGCAGGGCTCGACAGCGTGCAGTACTTTAATTTGACGGCAGGTGTGGCCGCATTACACACCGGTATCAAACTTTGATGCAAATAAAAGTTGAAACAACAGGAGTTGAATGATGAAAAAGTTTCTGATCGCAATGCTGGTCGTAGCAAGTACGATCGCAATGACTGTTTCTGATGCAGAAGCCAAACGTCTGGGCGGTGGCGGCTCTATCGGGCGTCAGTCGAATAATGTGTCGCGCCAGGCAGCAACACCGCCAGCAAACACCAATTTTAACCAGGCAAAACCGACAGCACCCGTGGCAGCACCGAATGCGGCAATTCCTCCTAAACCAGCTTCCCCTTGGAAGGGTATAGTTGGCGGCCTTATCGGTGGTGCCTTGCTGGGTGCAGCTTTGTCACACTTTGGCCTGGGTGGTGCAGTTGCTGGCATGCTGGGTAGTTTGCTGACTTTTGCCTTGATAGGTTTGGCCATTTTCTTTGTAATCCGTCTGTTCCGCAACAGGAATGGTCAGGGCAGCGCACCGGGGTTCAATCAGCCAGCTTATGCAGGAATGGCATCCGGCACGCCGGAAATTGGCTCACGCCAGGAACCTATGGCTTTCCAGGGTAACGCTGCGCCTGCGATAGATACCAATGTTAACTGGACGGTTCCTGCTGACTTTGATGTGCCTGGTTTCTTGCGTAATGCCAAAACCTATTTCATCCGTTTGCAGGCAGCATGGGACAAGGCAGACATCAACGATCTGCGTGAATTTACAACGGCAGAAATGTATGCTGAACTGAAATTGCAGATACAGGAACGTGGCGCATCCGCCAATGTGACGGATGTTGTGACCCTGAATGCGGACATGCTGGGTGTAGAGACCGTTGGTGCAGATCATCTGGCCAGCATCAAATTCACCGGCATGATCAAGGAATCCCAAAATGCACCTGCAGAAGCCTTCACGGAAGTGTGGAATCTGTCCAAGCCAGTCAATGGTCAGGGTGGTTGGGTACTCGCTGGTATTCAACAAATGTAAGATCGCAAACAGGTTCTAAGCAAGTTTGATGCTGCGCAGTGATGCTTGCTGCGATAAGCTGTTAAACTGGAAGCCGTCCGCATTTGCTGGACGGCTTTTTCATTGGCGGTATGGTTGAGAGCTTAGTTGAGGGCTCGCTTATCAACTTATGCAATGCCATTGCCAGGATTATTTTGCAACAGCCCAGATTTGAACATGATCCCCATCGCTCCCTTTATCAATCATTTGTTGGCACAGGAAAGCTGGGCCAGAAACAAGCTTCTGCCTCATGCCGGCCATATTGCCTGCATAGACTTGCAGACCATGCAAGTACGCCTGAAAGTCGGTGCCGATGGCTTGCTGGAAACAGCCCGGGCTGACGCTGTCCCGCAGGTCACTATCCATATCAAACTTAGTGATTTACCCCTGATCGCACAAAACCGCGAACGGGCATTTTCTTATGTTCGCATAGAAGGTGATGCCGAGTTTGCCAATACCATTTCCAGCCTCAGCCAGAATTTGCGCTGGGAAGCGGAAGAAGACCTGAGCAAGGTGTTTGGCGATATCACTGCCGTACGCATGGTTGGTCTGGCTAAGTCCATACACCAGACCGCGCTGGAGACCCATCAGAAAATCCAGGAAAATCTGGCCGAATATTTTTTGGAAGAAAACCCCATGCTGGTCAGACCTGTGGCTGTGCAGGGTATGAGTACCGAAGTCAGTAAGACGCGGGATGATGTCGAGCGTCTTATCAAGCGCATCGAAAAACTGGAAAGGATGCGCGGATGATATTGAAGTTTCTCAGACTGGCAAAGATTATTCGTATTGCCATCAAATATGGCATCGATGAAATTGCGATTTCCGGCCTGTCTGTTCCACGTACTGCACGTTTTATTGACATCCTGCTGTTTTGGCGTGACCTGTCGGCACCGCGCGGTGAGCGCCTGCGCAAGGCACTGGAAGAATTGGGGCCTATCTTCGTCAAATTTGGACAGGTACTGTCTACCCGGCGTGATCTCATGCCGCCGGATATTGCTGATGAACTGACGCATTTGCAAGACCGCGTGCCATCTTTCGACCCGGATCTGGCGATAGCCCAAATCAAGAAATCCCTGGGCTCACATCCCGACCAGTTGTTTGCCAGTTTTGAGCGTGTGCCCGTGGCTTCGGCATCGATTGCACAGGTACACTTTGCGACATTGAAGGATGGTCGCGAAGTCGCCGTCAAGGTGCTGCGTCCTGGTATGAAAGAAGCCATTGATGATGACGTGGCCCTGATGCAGATTGCTGCCGGCTGGCTGGAGGCCCTGTGGGCTGACGGCAAACGCCTGAAAGCCAAAGAGGTCGTGGCCGAGTTTGATAAATATCTGCATGACGAGCTTGATCTCATGCGTGAGGCAGCCAATGGCAGCCAGTTGCGCCGCAACTTTGCGGATTCGGATTTGTTGCTGGTGCCAGAAATGTACTGGGATTATTGTTCGTCTTCCGTCATCGTGATGGAACGCATGCAAGGCATACCGATTTCGCAACTGGACAAGCTGCGTGAAGCGGGTGTTGATTTGCAAAAACTGTCGCGTGACGGTGTCACCATCTTTTTTACTCAGGTGTTTCGTGATGGTTTTTTCCATGCTGATATGCATCCGGGTAATATCCTGGTATCGACTGCGCCAGCCACATTGGGGCGATATATCGCGCTCGACTTTGGTATCGTTGGCACCCTGAATGATTTCGACAAGGACTATCTGTCGCAAAACTTTTTGGCTTTCTTCCAGCGCGATTACAAGCGTGTGGCAGAAGCCCACATCGAATCTGGCTGGGCCCCAAAAGAAACCCGCGTCGATGAACTTGAAGCTGCTGTACGCGCCTGTTGCGAACCCATCTTTGACCGGCCATTGAAAGACATTTCTTTCGGCCAGGTCTTGTTGCGCCTGTTCCAGACTTCACGCCGTTTCAATGTTGAAGTACAACCGCAACTGGTGCTGCTGCAAAAAACCTTGTTGAATATCGAGGGTCTGGGGCGTCAACTGGACCCTGACCTGGATCTGTGGAAAACTGCCAAACCGTATCTGGAACGCTGGATGAGCGAGCAGATAGGCTGGCGTGGCCTGCTGGATAAATTGAAAGCGGAAGCACCACGTTACAGCCATATCTTCCCGCAGTTACCGCGCCTCGCACATCAGGCTTTGACACGTGCTGGCGAACCTTCCCGCAGTGACGACATGCTGATGGCCCTGCTGAGCGAACAACGCCGTACCAATCGCATGTTGCGTATTATTGTGTATTTTGGTGCTTGCCTGTTTTTCGGCATCATCGTCGCACTACTGTTATTGTATTTTCATTTCAATCGCTGAATAGCTTCTGCCCATGGCAATATTTCGGACCCGCGACCCACGTAATCCAGATTTCTGGGATGAGCGCTTTGCAAAGAAATTTACCCCATGGGACAAAGGTAATGTACCGGCAGCACTGCAAGCATTTGTGCAGACAGCAGCACGACCTTTGCACACCCTGATTCCTGGTTGCGGCAACGGTTATGAAGCAGCTTATCTGGCCCAGGCTGGATGGGATGTGACAGCAATAGATTTTTCCCCGGCAGCTGTGCAAAGTGCAAAAGCTGCCATAGGTGTATGGGGCAAATATGTCATTGAAGCCGATTTTTTTTGCTACACGCCAGCATTGCCGCTGGATCTGATTTATGAACGCGCTTTCTTTTGCGCCTTGCCGGCAGAAATGCGGCCCGACATCATCAGGCGCTGGGCTACGCTTTTACCTGCAGGCGCCTTGCTGGCAGGATATTTCTTTTATGATGATGCCGCTGATGCGTCGACCAAGGGCCCGCCTTTCAGTATCAACACCCATGATTTCCGTCACCTGATGGAAGTTTTTTTTGAATTGCTACAAGACAGTGCTGTCAGCGATTCTATTTCTGTATTTGAAGGCAAAGAGCGTTGGCAAGTCTGGCGTCGGCGACCTTAATCCTGTAACTGCCTATTGCACGATATGGGCAGGAGGCGTGTGTTTTCCTGATTCATAGTATAGTCATCACGTAGTCATTTCCCAGTTGCAATCTTACTCGCTTGACGCGGGAGGTAATTTGACAAAGAAAACGCTCTCACTGGCATTGCAAGGTGGCGGCTCGCATGGCGCCTTGACCTGGGGGGTACTTGATCGCCTGCTGGAAGATGAGCGCATCAGCATAGAAGCCATCAGCGGTGCCAGTGCCGGGGCCATGAATGCCGTGGTGCTGGCGCATGGTTACCTGCAAGGAGGGCGCGAGGGTGCCAGGCTGGCTCTGAAGACTTTCTGGGAAAGTGTCGCCAGCAGTTCCCCCTTCAGCGTTCCTCATGAAGAATACGGCTTTTCGGCGGATATCGCAGCGCAATCTGATATTCCTGCTGCCATGAAACATCTGCTTGCGCTGACGCGCTTCTTTTCACCTTATCAGCTCAATCCATTTGATATCAATCCTTTGCGCGACATCCTGGCTGCCCAGATCGATTTTGATGCCTTGCGCAGGCAAGATGGCATCAAACTCTTCATTGCCACGACCCAGGTCAGTACCGGCAGTCTGAAGCTGTTTCGTAATCGTCAATTGAGTCTGGATGTATTGCTGGCATCGGCCTGCCTGCCCATGGTACACAGGGCGGTTGAAATTGACGGCGAAGCGTATTGGGATGGCGGCCTGACTTCCAACCCACCTTTGTTTCCTCTGGTGCACCAGTGTCTGGCACGCGATATCGTGGTCATTTTGCTACATGCGCAGGCACAATCACAGATACCGACTTCGGCGACAGAAATCGCGCAGCGCCTGACAGAAATGGGCTTCAGTTCCACTTTCTATACCGAGATGCAGGGTGTGATGCTGGCCAAGCGCCAGGCCGAACGTGGCTGGCTCGCATTGGGCAAGCTGGAGCGTCGATTGCGTCGGCTGAACATGCATATGATCGCAGCGCCAGAACTGATAAGCCAGTTGAGTTCTCACAGCAAAATGAATGCAAGTCCCGCTTTCTTGCATAGCCTGCATGCGGAAGGGCGCTTGCGTGCTGAAGCATGGCTGGCGGAAAGCTTTGAACAACTGGGACGTGGCTCTACCTTCAGACTGGCGCATCTGTTTCGTTAATTGTTGTTGGCAGGTCCTGGTGTTACCATCATCAGGTTTTTCACTGACTGCAATTGACTCATGCGCATATTAAAATCTGCTTCTGACTTCACTCATCTGACTGGTATTCGCTTGCAGCCCGAATCTGTGCGTACCTTGCACACGGCGGCTGAATATCGCAACGAATTACTGGCCAAAATTGCCGGTGCCAAACACAGGATTTACCTGTGCAGCCTGTATTTGCAAAACGATGAAGCCGGGGCGGAAATCTTGCAGGCTTTGTATACAGCCAAAGCAGCTCGTCCCGCCCTGGATATTGCCGTACTGGTTGACTGGCACCGGGCACAAAGGGGGTTGATTGGTGCTGGCAAAAGTGGTGGCAATGCTGCCTGGTACCAGGCCGTCAGCAAGGCCAATAATTATGCGGTGGCACTGTATGGCATCCCGGTACAGACCCGGGAATTATTTGGAGTCTTGCACTTGAAAGGCTTTGTCATCGATGATGAGGTCATCTATAGCGGCGCCAGCCTGAATAATGTCTACCTGCACAAACAGGATAAATACCGCCATGACCGTTATCTGCTGATACATAACAAGGTCCTGGCCAATTGCATGGTGCAGTTTATTCGCGAGCATCTGCTTTCGGCAGCGGCGGTGCACAGACTGGATATGCCTGAAATTCCATCTACGCGCAGTATGCGACGTGAAATAAAGCAATTCCGCGAGAAGTTGAAGCGAGCACGTTATGACTGTCATGTGGCAGGTGCCGAAAGCGGAACACAGGAATTGAGCGTGACCCCGCTGGTGGGTGTGGGGAAAAACAATCCCTTGAATAAAGTGATATGTCAGTTGCTGGCAGCCAGCAGTCAACAGATCACCATCTGCACTCCGTATTTTAATTTCCCGCTGGCGGTGACGCGTGAGATTAATCGTGCGCTGAAACGCGGTGTGCGCATCAGTATTATCGTTGGTGACAAAACGGCCAATGATTTTTTCATTCCACCTGACCAGCCTTTCAAGGCGATTGCGGCCCTGCCTTATCTGTATGAAGTTAATCTGCGGCGTTTTGCCAAAACACATCAGGCTGCAATTACCAGCAAGCAGTTGCAACTGCATTTATGGAAAGATGCTGACAATAGCTTTCACCTTAAGGGCTTGTGGATAGACCAGGACTATGCGTTGATGACCGGTAATAATTTAAACCCCCGGGCCTTTCGGCTGGACCTGGAAAACGCCTTGCTGATTCATGATCCGCAATTGCTGTTGCTGGCGCAAAGGCAGCAGGAGCTGAACAGCATTCTGGAAAAAACCAGCCAGATTCATCACTATCACGAGCTGGAAAAGTTGACCGATTACCCCGATCCGGTACGTAAATTACTCAGCCGGCTGAGTCGTACCCGGTTGGACAGGCTTGCATATCGGGTCCTGTAAAATGAATTCTAAATAAGTTTCACGGGAGCTAAGCATGGACCTGGCGTCATTGTTGTCACTGATGTTACCGTTGATAGGCATACCGGTTGTGGTCATTGGTTTTGCTTTGCGTTTTAACCCCTTGCTGGTCGTGACAGCGGCGGGCCTGGTGACCGGGCTTGCGACAGGCATGGACTTTGGCAGTCTGCTGGAAACTTTTGGTGAGAAATTTCTCAATAGCCGCCAACTGGCAAGTGCCTTGCTGATATTGCCCGTGATCGGTTTGCTGGAAAGGGCCGGTCTGCGCGAGCGTGCCCAGGCCTGGGTGGCAGGTATACGACGCGCTACCACAGGCAGAATACTGATGCTGTACTTTGTAGTGCGTGAATTTAGCGCGACCATGGGTTTGTTGAGTCTGGGTGGACAGGCACAAACCGTCAGGCCGTTGTTGTCACCCATGGCAGAAGCGGCAGCCAGCAACCTGCATGGTGACTTGCCTGCAACCATACGTGACCGCATTGCTGCCCATGCTGCTGCCTGTGACAATGTTGCCCTGTTCTTTGGCGAGGATATTTTCATCGCCTTTGGTGCGGTATTGCTGATGAGCGTCTTTCTCAAGGAAAATGGTATACAGGGGGTGGAGCCGCTGACCATAGGCATGTGGGGCATACCGACAGCCTTGTGTGCGCTGGTCATTCACCTGTTTCGCTTGTCTCGTCTGGATGCGGCGATTGCGCGTGACATCCATGCATGGCATGCAATGGAGCAAAACAAGATGGTTGTCAACGTTGCTGACAAAGCAGGTGTATCGTCATGAGTGCCATCGTCAGCATCAATTTGGTGTTTTACCTGATCGGCATCATCGTCATGCTGATGGCATACATGGCGCTGCGCGACCACAGTAATCCGCGTCGCTATACGACAGCGCTGTTCTGGTGCCTGTTCGGTAGCAGTTTTTTGTTTGGTGACCTGATGCTGGTGACACTGGGCAAATCACTGACCTATAAACTGACAGGCATAGGTGTCATTGTCATGGCTGTACTGGCAGGGATGAACTGGCTGGGTAAGGGTAGCCATGTTGACGCAGGCCGCTCGCAGCGACTGGCAGAGTTGAGCAAGCTGGGTAACTGGATCTTTCTGCCCGCACTGACTATACCCGTCGTCACGGTTATTCTTACCGTTGTGGTAAAGGATCTGCAACTGGGTGGCTGGTATCTGTTGGATCAAATGAACCTGACGCTGACATCGCTTTGCCTGGCCTGCCTGGTTGCCGTGACCATTGCTTGCCGAACTACGCATAGCTCCCTCTTGCAAGCAGTCAGAGAATCACGTCGCCTGACCGATGCCATTGGCTGGGCGCTGATATTGCCGCAAATGCTTGCCATGCTGGGCGGTGTGTTTGTGGCGGCAAAGACGGGGCAATCGATACAATCCATCGTCAATCTGTTCATCAACCCGGATAGCCGGTTTACCCTTATCGTCATGTATTGTGGTGGCATGGCCTTGTTCACCATGATCATGGGCAATGCCTTTGCGGCTTTCCCGGTGATGACGGCGGGGGTTGCCTTGCCATTCCTTATCAATCAGCATCATGCCCATCCGGCGGCGCTGGTGGCAATAGGCATGTTTTCTGGTTATTGCGGTACCCTGATGACGCCAATGGCGGCCAATTTCAATATCGTCCCGGCGGCTTTACTGGAACTGGAAGACAAGTACCTGGTCATCAAGACACAAATACCGACCGCTTTGCTGGTACTGGTTTGTAATATTCTATTGATACATTTTTTTGTTTTTCCCTGAATTTTCACCTGGTTTTTTTACCTGCATGAGGTGCCTATGAAACGCATACTACTGACCGGGTTTGACCCCTTTGCTGGCGAGCTCAGCAACCCCTCGTGGGAAGTGGTACGCAAGCTGGAAGGTTTGCTGATCGGTGAGCAACATCAGATTGTCAGCGTTCTGTTGCCTTGTGAATTTCATCGGTCTTTGCACATGCTGGAAGCCGCGCTGACGAAGTACCAGCCAGCTATCGTGCTGGCCCTGGGCCAGGCTGGCGGTCGTGCCGAAATCAGTATTGAACGTATTGCCATCAATCTGAACGATGCGCGCATTCCCGATAATGCCGGTGCGCAGCCGATTGATGTGCCTGTGATCAGTGATGGTCCGGCAGCGTATTTCAGCAGCCTGCCGGTCAAGGCGATTGTGCATGATCTGCAGCAGAGTGGCATACCAGCAGCGGTATCACAGACGGCTGGCACCTATGTCTGTAACCATGTGTTTTATGGTCTCATGCATATGGCAAAAAAGATGGACTATGTGCAGGCGGCTGGTTTTATCCATATTCCCTATCTGCCGGAGCAAGCCGTTGCTCACCCGGGAGCAGCCAGCATGCCGCTGGACATGATGAAGACAGCCTTGGTACATGTACTGGAAACCATATTGAAAACCCGGCAAGACATGGTCATTGCTGGTGGCGCAATACATTGAAAGATCAGCTTGAAGCTGCGGACAGAAGCCGCAGTGTGACGGCAATATCTGCCGTGGTGGGCAGGGTATCTAGGGCGTCTTGTCAGGGCTGGTGCCCCTGACAAGACGCAGAATCTTGCAACCCCTGCAGTCCAGCACGCGGTATGGTGGGGGCCGCCTAGGTGAAACCCGGAGGGAATGGGTCCGAAACCTCGCCTGGCGTTGTTGTGCGTCGCTCACTTGGATTACCAAGCAGCGCTCCGCACGCCTAGCCAGACAAGGTTTCAAACCCATTTGCTTGACTAAAAGATATGTCAACACACCCTAATGTGTGGGAAAAAATTTATTGCGGTAATTGTGGTGCTTGCGGTATGACCAGTCTGTCGTCCCGCAGGTTCGCCTCATTCATTCTGCCGCTTTGTTTGTCACTATCAGTTGCATTACCTGTGGCTGATGCTTTTCTGGACGCAGCATTCTTTTCCATGCTGGCAGCGTCGCTATTAGCCGGTATGCCGGTATCTGCTTTCTTGATCATGACTTCGGCGGCTGGCGCATAGGACCTGAAGTAGGAAATCAATTGGGCATCCTGATGTGTCACAGGTAATGGTTGACGGGCCGATGCCGGTAGCATGGTCGCCAGCAAGATCGTGGCGCATGTCAGCTTAATAATGAGTATCGTATTCATTTTGCCTGCGTCCCCGATCAAATAACAATTGAATCGCAATTATATGCTTGCTTCCGTTTTTGTGTTTTGCAAGGACTGTGCCAACTCCTGGAAATAAAGAAATTCATTTAAAACAATGAATTGGGGGAATTTTTTCGATGCTTGACTGTCCGCTTGCCTTAAGTGTGCCGGACACTGGCGGACGCAGCGGACACTATTGTCTTAATGAACCATACTTTATTAGTTGGCTAAGCCCCTTATTTTGCCAGCAGCAGCCTTGCAAAGCTGGCGTGAATGGCGTTGATGGTTTGTTGCAACATCTGTCGTGATTCATAAGACAGGCCACCACTGGTTTCTGCCTGTTTCTCCAGTTCCTGAAGCCGTTGCAGTGTGGCAAGTGCTGCTGCACTTTTACCTTCATCGGCTTGTAGCGCAGCCTGCTGCCCCCTGATGTTCATTGCATGATGCAGTTGTCTGATTTGCAGTTCGGCACGGCGCATCTGGATGTTTTGAGCGATATCGAATTTGACCAGTTCTTCATCGCTATTCAGCCTGGCATCGACATCCGTATGTGAACTGAACTTGACGATGATGGCGACCATTTCTATGGTCAGGAACCAGAGCAGCCACCAGATAAATTGCAGGCGACGATGTTGGTCATCCTGCAGCATTTGCCAGGTGGCGGCAAAGTCTGCCGCAAAGCCTGACGCCGCTGCTGCTTCTATTTTTGCTGTTTGTTTTTGTTCCAGCACGTCACTGCGTTCCTGCGCTTTGCTGACGCTGGACTGGACTTGTTTGAGTGAGCTTGTCACTTGTGCTTTCTCAGCGATTTTTTCATTTTTCCAGACCAGAAGGTCACGGTTGATTTCCAGTTCATATTGCTGACATCTGGCTTTACCCGCCTTGATGCGATTTTGTGTGGCGGCGATTTTTTGTTGTAGCAAAGTTGCCTCTGAACCGATAGCTGCAATGCTTGTCAATGCCTGCTGCCAGCTGGCAATCTGCTGCATGCCTTTGTGTTCATCTTCTCTGGCACGATCACGGCAGATGCTCAATTGCTTGCGCATTGCTGCCAGTTGTGGCGGGTCGCTCAGTAGAGCGTCTTCAGCTTTATGCAGTTTTTCATCCAGGTCTGCACTGTTCTTTTGTAATACGGGCAAACCTGTTGCTGCCTGCGCAGTTTGCAGATTCTGTATCAGTCTCGTGCGCGTCATTTCACCGACCTTGACATCAATTTCAGCCCGGTTGCTATCTACAAAAAACGGGTAGACCATGGTGATGGCTGACAGCAAGGCCAGCAGGCTGCGCCAACTGATGCCGATAGTTTTGCTGACCCAGTGGCTGTCGGAATGAATCGACATGATCATCTGGCGTTCCAGACACCACTGGAACATGGCCCACAGGCAGCCGGCAATGATGGCACCGCTGCTGCTGACATTCACCATACTGGCCAGCATATGCGCCATGCCGTAGCCAGAAAACAGCGCGAAGAAGATCACCAGTGCGCCTATGCCAAAATATTTGTGGCGCCCACGTGCATACAGGTAGTTGCCATTGCTGTCCTGCTGGTCCAGTACCTTGAGACTGACAGCGGCAGACAGTGCCAGCAGGGATTTGCCTGCCTGTAACAAGGCTCGGCCATTAAAGAATCGCATGGTATTCACATATTCCTGAACAAGGCCATGAAGGGCTGGCTGACACTCAGGGTTTCTGGCCGCGTTTTTAGCCTGACCAGCCCCTTGCCGCTGTCGTCACGCGTGATAGACGCGATGGCACGCATGTTCACTATCGTCGATCTGTGTATTTGCTTGAACATGCTGTTGTCCAGCACTTGTAGCAAGTCGCGTATAGGTTTGCGCAACAGGGATTCGCCTTCTGCTGTCATGACGACAGTGTATTTGCTGTCTGCCTGGAAGTAGGCGATATCATCCACCATGATGAGCCGGGTTTCTGTACCGACACTGGCGGTAATCCATACCAGCGGTGCCGGCTTGGGCACATCGGCCGGGCCTCCACTTAACTGGCGCACCAGTGTGCTAATCGATTGCAAGTCAATGGCACCAGTCAGTGCGCGTATTTGCAGGCGTTTTACGGTGGCAAGCAGGCGTTCCTGAGCGATGGGTTTGAGCAGGTAATCGACCGCTCCTTTTTCAAAGGCATCAATCGCGTACTGGTTATAGGCGGTGACAAACACAATCTGGCTATGTGGGCTGACTTCTGTCATGGCAGCAGCCACTTCCAGGCCACTCAGGCCCGGCATGCGGATATCGAGAAACACGACATCCGGCTGATGGGCGGCTATCGCCTCCAGTGCGCTGCCGCCATCATCGCAGGCGGCTGCAATGTCCAGTTCTGGCCAGGCCAGGCTCAATTGTTGCAGCAGGGCTTCGCGCAGCAGGCTTTCATCTTCTGCAATGACACACTTAGGCATGCTGCTCTCCTTTGTCCGCAGTTTTCTCCTTGGTGACCGGCACAGTAATGGTGGCAGCTACACCACTGGGGAAATTGCCAACCAGTACAAAGCTTGCTGCGTTCGCATAGGCCAGACGCAGACGTTCACGGACGTTCTTCAAACCTATGCCGGTACCGCCAATTTCTGTTCCCAGACCATTGCCATCGTCGGCGACGGTGACGGCGACATTGCCTTCATGCTGTCTGGCGATGATCCAGATGGTGCCGCCACCGGTCTTGGGCTCCAGTCCGTGTTTGATGGCATTTTCTACCAGGGTTTGCAACATCATGATGGGGAAGGGCAGGGCTTTCAATTCTGCTGGTACCTGGATTTGTATGTTCAGGCGTGTGCCCATACGGATCTTCATGATGTCCAGGTAGGCGATAGATCGCTCCAGTTCTTCACCTATGGTTGAGGCAGTATCTTCAGTACGTGGCAGTGAATGGCGCAGATAGGTGATCAGGTTACCCAGCATTTGGTCAGCCGCTGCCGGGTCAACCCGTGTCAATAATTGTGCACTGGCCAGAGTGTTATACAGGAAATGTGGCTCTACCTGCGCATGCAGCAGGTTCAGCTTGGCCACGGTCAATTCTTTTTCCGTGACGGATTGTGCGGCGCTGGCTTTTTCCTTGCGTCTGCGTTCTGCGATGCGGCGGGTAATGGCGCGGGTGATGGCTTCTGCGTTTTCCAGGTTGGTTCCATTGTCGACCAGAAATAAATCTGTCCAGGCCGGGCGTTCCGGCTCGCAAATCAGGGTCAGGCTGCCGACACCGTCCCCTGGTGTGATCGTCGCCAGGATCTGATTGCGCTCGGTCGTCAAAAAGTCCAGCATCTTTAATTCATCAATGAAATTCGTCTGGTAGGGGTCGATGCGTTTGATTTTGGCGCGTATTTGCAGGCTGTCTTTGGCACTGTCGGTACCTTCTGCACCGGGCAGTTCACGTATGGCGGCATCCACCAGTTCAAATGCCTCATTTGCTTCCAGCGGGATTTCTATCTGGCGACGCTGACGATTGGCGAGAGTACCGGCATCCACCTTGCTGGCAATCAGGCGGACCCTGCGCACATGGGAAAAACTGATACCCATCACCAGCGCTACTCCAGCCATAGGCAGAAAGATGATTTCTTCCGGCATATGATTTCTGAAAATCACGTTGACGATAAATATCGAGCTGAACAGAATCAGCAGGCTCCAGCCAAAACTGGCCCGTAAGATAAACCAGATAGTTGTGAACATGATTGCTTTCTTATGATGTGCGATTGCTGCCAAGAATAATTGCCTTAGCTGGTTTCGTCTTGCTTTTTCCGACAAAAGCAAAAAAAGCCTGATGAATCCAAGAAACCGGGGTGTAAAAGCAGTCGCACCGCCTTTATAATTTATTATCTTGATTTAGGTCAACCTGCCGTGCTTGGTGCGACAATAGCGCATCCCATTTTTTGATTTTAGGAGGAAATATGGACTTGGATCCCATGGAAACTGTAGAACAACTGACGGAAGATCAAGAAGAAGATAAGCAAAACAAATCCACTCATCAATTGAATATTATGGTGGCAATTACTGTCGCCTTGCTGGCTACCTTCATGGGTATATGCAAGGTCAAGGACGACAATATTGTGCAGGCCATGCAGCAGTCGCAAGCCAACAAGATTGATCATTGGGCGTTTTACCAGGCTAGAAACATGCGTGAAGAACTAGCCAAGTCTACCGAATTGCAATTGCGCCTTGCTTCCAGGAATGTACCAGCTGAGCAGAAGGCGGAGTATCAGACCGCTATCGACAGCTATGCGAAACTGGGGAAAGAGCAGCATGAGAAAAAAGAAGAACTGAAAAAGCAGGCCGAGCAAGATCAGGTCGATTATGACCAGGCTAACTATAAAGACGATCAGTTTGACTTGTCGGATGCCTTGCTGGCAATCTCGATATCGCTACTGGCAGTAACAGCGCTGACCCGGCAAAGATGGCTGTATTTTCTGTCACTGGTGCCCACAGGTTTTGGTGTACTGATGGGGTTGGCTGGCTTGATGGGCTGGCATATCCATCCTGACGCTTTGGTGGTGCTGTTGTCCTGAAACTAATTACATTACATGAAATTTGATGTCTTTTTGATATTTATTATTAAAGAGATGCTGTCTTTAATACTCATTTGAATTGCCTGCGGAATATATTTCGTCAACTGCCCTGGTTTAAGCTGGGCTAATCGAGACAAGGGAAAATTATGGATATCAAGCTTAATTTCATCAATCGTTCAAACGATCAGAATAATTCGCAAGTCGTGATTTTTCAAAAGAACGTGGCAACCAGTGCAGACGAACTGGCAGTAGCCTGGACTGTGATACAAAACTGCGGTCAGGGAGATAACCATCCGTTTAACTATCCGATGACCATGGCTGTCGGGGCCAGTGATTCATATGGAAATTACACGCCACATCTGGCGGCTGAAAATGGACAGTTGTTTCAAATGAGCCTGACATCTTCAGGTGACCAATTGGAATATGCTGGCCCCGCAAGCAGTAGTAACGAGTTGCAGGTACTGAATAATTTGAAGACTGGTGCAATTAACGCCTATGTTTACAAGGACAACAGGCTGTTGGCACAAAAAACTGGAATTTCACCGCAGGAAAAAGCAGTATTTTCTTTCAAGCCTACTATCTGGATAGGTGTGGCATCCCAGGTCCAGCAAGGTCAGGTGATGAATTCAGCTATCATATCCAACATCAATACTGAAATTTCTTTGCTGGGTATTGCCTCCGCCGATATTGTCATGACAGGTGGTGGAACTGGGGAAAGCGCAACGCCGTTTACGTTCAATCTGGAAAACATTCAGATGACCTGAATTGGCGCGATTTGCTTTGTGCCAAGCAATTTGCAAGGCAGATCTTCAATTGGCTTTGTTGCGCCCATTGCCAAATCAAGGCGTCACGAGGTGAGCGGGTGGATCCAGTCGGTTGACGACCATTGGCACGGGTTCGTTCGGTAGCCACTTTTGATGAATTCTGGAAAAATGTCCTTCCTTTTTCAGCCAGCGCAAAGCATCTTCCCAAGCTTTGATGGTAGCTGGTGCAGTCTGGCTGGAAAACGCAAGATAGAGTTCCAGGCTATCGAGTACCTTCACTTTTTCGACTTCATTTGGTGAATGACCGATGTCCTTCATCACAGATGCGACTGCCAGACTACCCTCCACCCACATGTCGAAGCGTTTTGCCAACAGCATATTGGCAATGATTTGAGGCGTAGGTGCCTGCTCGATATTGATAAAACCTTTTTTGCGTGCTGTGTCTGCAAAAATGCTTGAGCGGTAGGCGCCGACCTTCAATTTTTGTATGTCATCCCCCAGGTTTTGCAGATAGGCGGCGTTACCCTTACGTGTATAAAGTGAAGTCGTGGAAATGGCAATCGGGCCCAGCAAAACCATGAGCTTTTCTCTTTCTTCAGAGCGCCCCACGGTAAACAGCAAGGTATTCGGTTCTTCCAGCAGGGCCTTGTAACCACGTGCCCAGGGAACGACCTGTATCGGTTGAACGCTACCCATATGTGCCTGCATGGCGCGTACCACTTCCACAGCCATACCTTCGGCTTTGGTGCCACTGCCAAAACTGATGGGGGGCCAGTCTTCAGTAAAAATTTGCAGTTCCTGAGCTTGAGCGTGAGTGTGTATCAGGAACGTTGCGCAAGCAAATACCAGCCAGGTGCAGGCATGACGCAGAAACTGATGAAGAAACAAAATACGAAGTGATGCAGCAAGCATGATTAAGCGCCATGTTATTGTGCAAAAAATATCATCAGTGTGAAATTTTTTAGAACGTTTGATCAAACTGAATTTACAACAATTATGGAAATTGCGGTAGCAACATAAGTGAAACATTGTTAGTGCATGTTGCAAAGAAGAGGATGTAATTGTCGGTTTTGTACGTATTTCATTTGCTGGATTTGACGACAAGTTCTAATCTTGGTCTTGTTAAACAAGGTGTATCAGTGTGCGGGAATATAAGTGGCGATTGAAAAATCAAAGCGGCCTGACACGGCCAGTGAGGTACTGGCACTGCAGAAAAGTCTTTAGCACAGGTAGTGCGGCAGGGCGTCGCAGCTATGCCGGTCTCATTTTACGCAGCCAAAAAACAGGAGGCTTATGCCCCCTGTCTGATGTTACCGCTGTTGCTTACCAGGTCAACACGCCCTAACGCTCGTGCTCGTTCAATCCATGCTGCTTGGCTTTGGTTTCTTCTTTTTCTTTCGGTTTTTCTGCTCTTGGTGCTGCCGCTGGAGCTGGCATTACCGGGCCGGGTGCCGGGCGCGCTTCCACACGTGGGGCTTGTTGTGGCATTGGAGCCGTTTGTGCCGGACGCTCTGCAGGTGTATAGCTGGGGCGTTGATGCTCAACAGGTCTTTCGACGACAGGGCGATCAGGCATACGTTCTACCGCTCTTTCATTGCGTGTTTCGCCCTGGCCGTTATTGTCCCAGGCTCTGCCACCACCTTGTCTTGGTGTCCGGTCGATATTTTCAGCAGGGCGGTTATTGGGTGCCGTCATGATGGCGTTATTGGCAGGGCTGTTGGTATTCGGCGTATGGATAGGTGCATTGATTGAATTACCTACCGGCGCGCTGATGCCAGCGCCAGCTGGAGGGGTGCTGATTGGTGCAGCATTTTGTACTGGTGCGCCATTGTTTTGTGGTCGGCCAATGTAGTTACTTTGCCCGCCATTACCATACTGACGTACGCCACTATTGTTGTCACCCGGGCGTGAATTAGCTGCGGGAACATTATTGGCCGGTGCGTTGACGCCCGCAGGCGGCGTTACCGTCGCAGTATTTGCAGGTACTGTTTGTATTGGTGTTCCATTGCCTTGTGGGCGGTTATTACCGTTATTGGGTATGCCATTGCCATACGTGCGGTTGACTGTTGCATTGTCCTGCGGGCGGTTATTGAAATTATTGACAGAAGTGCCTTGTGGTTCGCCATGTGTCTGGGCATTTCTCAAAATTCTTTGACGGTACTGATCTCCGTTGCCTACATTTTGTGGGCGGGCCTCGCCAAAGCGGTTGTTGTTACCTGGTACCAATGCTGGTGCTTCGGTGACCACCGGTGTGCGCTGGTTTTCCACGACGATCTTGGTGGTAGATGCAGGCAAGACATGCTCACCACGCACAAAGGTCTGTGTAGGCACAACGGTGACAGCATTACGTATATTCTGGTTCACATATACACCACCTCGATTATTGTTAATGACGGTGTTGTTGATGACCACGTTCTGGTTCATTCTCTGTATATAGTTGGTGTTGTGCGTATAACCGGGGTGATAAGCTTCGCCAGGCCCCAGCGGGAACCAGGCAACGCCAGGTACATTGTGGTGCCCATTCGCAGGATTGATACCTACATTGCTATTGCCGACAAAAGCGACCAGCGCTGGCGCATATACGGGGCGTTGATGCGCATGATATGGGCCTGGCACCCAGGCCCAGCGTGTACCGACACAAGTCCAGCGGCCATAATGGTAGGGTGCAAAACCCCAGGGGGCACGGTCTATCCAGGTCCAGCCCCAAGGTGCAACCCAGATCCATCTACCATCGCGGTAAGGGGCCCAAGTGCTGCTGACCTGTCTTGGATACCACACTGCGCCATACTCGACCGTGGTTTCCCACGTACCATAGTCATCAAGCTGTTCATAGCCTATGACTTCACGCGATACATAGCGTGCTGTCGTCACATTTTCTTCGGCGCGGTCACGGTCTGCGGACCACATGTCGAAGGTATCTGGTGGAGGTGCATAACCTATTTGTGTATGCTGGAGATTGGTGCCGGAAAAACGTGATTGTTCACCAGCACGTATGGTGATGGTGTCGCGATCCCCCAGGACAATACCGGTACCGCTACGCACCAGAACACTTGTGCTGTTGTCGTAATTGATGGTGATTCTGTATTCACCCGGTTCTTGTACTGAAAACACCAGATTGGGGGTGCTGACATCAAAATTTTCTTTACCGGCCAGCGAGCGTATGCGCAAGATTACGCTGCCCTGCTGCATGTCGATCTGGGTATTTTCATCATTGAGAGTGGTAAAGCTGATGCGTGAGCCTTCCTGCAGTCGTACGGCATTGCCACCTACATGTAATTCAGCCTTGCCGGATGGTGCGACCATCAGGCTGTCGCCGCCAGCAATGGGGCGGTTAGGTATCAATGTGGTCCAGTTGTCGGTGCCAGCATCAGCAAAACTGATATTGCCATAGGAATAACTGACCCTGGCAACGCGTCCTGGCGGCTCATCCTGTGCCCGGGCTGGAGCCTGGATAAACAGGGTGGCAATCAGCAATGCAGCAATGCTCAGGACTGGGGTCGAACGAAAATTTGCACTCATTTGTCTCTTCCCGGCAGGGGTAGTTTAAAAATAATCGAGCTGTTTCCTCGTTAACGCACGAACGGACGTTTTGGATGTCAAAGAATTCCATAAACTTGAATTTTTTTGATTTACTGCTTGTTTGTTTCCGTAGTGCAGTTGGCGAATAGATATTGAAAATAGTTTTGTAGCGGCGAATCCATTTATCTTTTAAGCGCCTCTTATGCATGACAAGCCGTCATTCACATGTTTATAAGGGGATATCATGCTGTATATGAAAAATTTGCCAGTTTGGGAACGTCTGTTGCGCCTTGTTGCCGGTCTGGCATGTCTGGTGTTTGCTGCGATGAACTGGGGTGTATCTGGACTCAGTGTGGTAGCTGGAATTAGTGGGGCAGTGGCGGCACTGACCGGCTTGATGGGTTTTTGCCCCATGTGTGCGTTGTTTGGGCGCAAGTCGGTTGCGCGCAAATCCGGAAAGGCTTAGGCCATGACAGCCAGTGTGGAACGCGACCAACTGATTGTTGCTGCGCAGACAGGTGATGCCGGTGCCATCTCCCGCCTGCTTAAAGTTTGTCAGGCCGATGCCCGGCGCTATGCCTACCGGCATTGCCGTGCCAGTGACGTGGATGATGCTGTGCAAGAATCTTTGCTGATTATTTCACGCAAGCTAGGTGGACTGCAGGCGGTAATCGCGTTTTCATCCTGGCTGTTTACTGTGATCAAGCGTGAATGTTTCAGGCTTGGCCGTGTGTTGTTGCCATATACGCCATTGGATGAGATCACGCATGAACAGCAGCTTGCGCACAAAAGTGATGAAGCCTTGCACTTAGACCTGGCTGCTGCACTTGAGTCTCTGCCTGCACATTATCTGGAGGTCATCATCTTGCGGGACTTTGAAGAACTGACCATCACTGAAATTGCTGAACGTCTGGCGGAACCAGCCAGTACCGTCAAGAGTCGCCTGCACCGCGCTCGTGTGCTGGTAAGGGAGTATCTGCTTGCCTATGATTTCAGGAGTGATCAATGAAATGTCTGATTCGTTTAATCACTGCGCCCTTTGCTGATGCCTGTAAAGGCAGGTTCTGCCAGACCCGTTGATCTGGCAGAACCTGCGCTGGACTTACATCAACACATTGATGATGGCATTACCTATGCCCAGGATCGCTGCACCGGATATCAGACCAGCGCTGATGGCTTCGCAACCTTCGACCCAGAAAGTGTGCCCTTTTGTACCTTCTTTCGGGTTTTTCTTGCCCATGTACCAGAATATCAAGGCACCCAGCCACATGGCGAAGCAGGATTCTGGCGGCAATATCACGCCCAGGCCTATGGAAACGGCGGACAGTGGCAAGCGGCCACGGGTGATGACATTGGTGATTTCAATAAAGGCGGCACACAAACCGGCCACGGCCATGGCGATGACGGCAGAAGTCGGCAAGCCACTGATACCTTTGGCGATAATCTCGGCTACACCCTTCCATTGCAGGGCAGACGGAAAAGAGAATTGCTCGCTGACTATGGTGGCCGTGCTGCGTATGCCATCATGGTCCGGCGGCAGAAACAACAGGAAGAACAGCGGCACGCAAGCCAGTGCTCCGGAAAAAATGCCGATGATATGGCCGATCACCTGATGCCTGGGTTTGCCACCCAGCATATAACCTGGTTTGATATCAGACAGCAGGGCAGATGCATTGAAGGCGATGTCTGAAGTCATGCCAGCTGGCAGCAGGTTATTGGCCGGATTGCTGCGGTCGATGGCACCCATGCTGAACTGGGTGATTTTTGCCAGCGCACCAATCGGTGCCCAGGAAGTTAGTGCCATGGCGTTGATGCAGATGATGGTCAATACAAAAATCAGTGGAAAGGCAACCAGTGCCATGATGAAAGAAACGCCAAACAGCAGGTTAACCAACCAGGCTGCAAACATGCACAACAGTGGCACACCGACATAGGAAATCCACAAGGGTACTTCAATATCTTTCAGCGGGTCAGGGCCGGCATCCTCAGCCTTTTTGCCATTGCCAGACATGGATTTGAAAGCCGCTTTGAAAAGTTCCGGCTTGGCCAGCAAGCCCACCATGGAGCCCACCACCATCATGGTTACTGCCCACCACAAGCCCCATTGATTGACGATTTCAGCACGCGAGATAGGTACCACTGTGCCATTCGGCATGGTGCGCGCTGCGATATCGCCTTTTTGTATCATCCACGGTGCCAGCAGGACAAAGTTGATGAAGGCACCCAGCATGACGCTGCTGGCAACCCGTATGCCCATCAGCCCGCCAATGCCAAACATGGCAACATCCAGATTCAGGCGCAGACCCAGCTGGCGTATGTCAGTACCGAGTATGTTGGGTATCCACCAGTGGAGTTTGGTGGCAGCCGTGTAGTAATAAGTATCCAGGCGTTCGGGCAAATTCCAGGCTTCTGTCATACCTGCCCATTTATCCATGCGCAATATCTTGAACTGTATCAGGCGCATCCAGCCATCACTGACTATCATCTGGTACAAGCCGGCGAACAGGCTGGTATAGCCCAACAGTTTGGCTTTGTAGAGGCCACTGCCAGCGCCAGCGCCGTATAAAGAATCAAGAACCACGCCACAGGCACGGCCTTCCGGGAAGGGTAGTTGATCTTCATTGACAAAACGACGTTTCAGCGGGAAAGCGACCAGCACACCGATCAGTGCAACCACCGTGACCCAGATCAGCATCTGCCACCAGGGAATGATTTTGCCGGTGATCAGCATATACGCGGCCAGGCTGGAAATCAGTGGATTGATCATGTAACCGGCTGCTGTGGCGATGGATTGGGTACAGTTGTTTTCCAGTATGGTGTAGTCCGAGGTGATACCCAGGCCATGCAAAATGCGGAAAATCGCAAAGGATAAAATCACAGAGGTCAGACCTACACCTATACCTATGCCGGTCTTGGCGCCAATGTACAGTGCAGTGGCGGCCAATATGCCACCCAGCAAGAAACCGGTCAGGGCAGAACGCAAGGTCAGTTGAGCCATGTCCTTGCGATAGATATTGTCAAACCACCACTGGTCTTTCTGGCGTCGTGTCCAGGTGCGTATCTGTGCTTCGTCCAACTGTTGCAGAGCCATATGTTCTCCATTTTTATTCGGATTTACACAAATTGTTTGCGACGTTGCGGTTCCACACTGGAACAATTTTGTGTAAATCCAGTTAGTAGTACTGCATCCTTGTGGGATGCTTCTTATGCTCAGAGTCGCACCATGAATCGGTTTTAATATATTTGATCACGGGCGGTAGCGCAATATAGTGTTAGCCGAACAGCGTGTCAATTCTTGTATTGCGCCGGGCTTTCACAGGTTTGAACTTGACTGCGCATGCGTGGTCCAAGCACTATAAAATACTTGCAACAAATCTAAATCAGGATATCCCATGACACTCAATCAACTTGCCGAAGCCTATGTAAAACTGGTACTGGCCACCGGCCAGCATGATCCTGGCTATGTTGATGCCTATTATGGTCCGCCAGAATGGCAAGAAGAAAGTCAAAAGTTACCCCTGCCTGAACTTTTGCAACAGGCAGAAGAATTGACCAGGCAGATGCATGCCTTGCCGCCAGCGGTTGCCGGACAAGAGTTGCGCCAGGACTTTTTGCGTTTGCATGTTGCTGCCTTGCGTACCTACATCGCTCACCTGGCGGGGACGAAATTACCCTTCAATGAAGAATCCCTGGCTTTGTATGACGCCTGCTCGCCTGATTTGAGTCCGGCTGATTTTGAGCCCATCCTGATTGAACTCGATCAGCTTTTGCCTGGCGACGGTGATTTGAACACCCGTCTGAGTGCCTACAACAAGCAATTTGAAATTCCGCAAGACAAGCTTGATGCAGTCTTTAGCACTGCCATCAATGAAGCAAGAGCGCGTACCAGAAAATACATCAGCTTGCCGGAGGGAGAAAGCTTCAAGGTTGAATATGTGAAGGACCAGGTCTGGAGTGCCTACAACTGGTACAAGGGCAATAGCTATAGCCTGATACAGGTGAATACTGATTTCCCCATGTTCATCAGTCGCGCCATCGACCTGGCCAGCCATGAGGGGTACCCCGGCCACCATGTCTTCAATTTGCTGATTGAAAAGCATCTGGTGAATGAAAACGGCTGGGTTGAATACTGCGTTTATCCACTGTATTCCCCCATGTCTTTTCTGGCAGAGGGCAGCGCCAATTACGGCATCGAAGTCGCTTTCCCGCATGAAGAACGGATGGCTTTTGAAAAGGCTCAACTATTCCCGCTGGCGGGCATAGACCCGTCCAAGGTGGAACATTATTACCAGGTGCAGGCGGTGCTGCAAAAGCTGTCGTATGCAGGCAATATGGTTGCCAGGCTTTATCTGGATGGTGACATCGACACGGAAGCCGCAGTCGCCATGCTGATGAAATATGCCTTGTCGGACGAAGCCAGATCCAGACAGCGTTTGCGTTTCATGGAAAGACATCGTTCCTACGTCATCAATTACAACCTTGGCCAGGATATGACCAAGGCGTATGTAGAAAAACTGGCCAGGCCAGGGGATGAACAAAGTCGCTGGCAGGTATTTGCCGAACTCTTGTCCAAACCCAGGACAGCTTCCATGATGCGGGTTTAGGTTGCCGTCAACGCGCACCGGAGGTCATCCCTGTTTATGAAATGAGTTCTGGTAGTGAAGGGATGTTGCGCGCCTTATCGACATCCGGGCTGCGGTAAGCTTTCGCCGGTATGCTGGATAAGGTGGATGCATGCAATTGCTGATTATTCAGGCCGTAAAATTTCTGGAAACTCATGATCAAAGGCTGCCACTTATCTGGATCTATACGGTCAGGGTTGCCATCCAGCAGGATGGATGCATCCACATGCAGGCGTTGAACACGCAGTTCAAATGTCAGGATGCCACCGCGCAGCATGGCTTCATCATCGGCGATGCCATGCATGGTAGCGACCGTGGCTTCTTGCTGTACCAGGCACTCTTGCACACGTGCTGCAGTGACCGTTTCAGATTTTTTTGGCGTCAAGCCTGCCAGTTCAAATTTCTTTCTCTCCAGCCTGTAGCCGCGTGCCATTTTCCAGGGTGACATGGCATCTGAGCCTGTGGTCAGTGCCAGCCGGTTGACGGCTTCGACTTCTTTGACGGATGCCAGGTTCAACACGCATTGGCCGTTTCTTTGCAGATTGCGTGCTGTTTGTGAGCTGGAGCCAACACCTATGATGGCACGCCAGCCCAGCCAGAAGACAGATGAGATAGGAGCCAGATTAAAGCTGCCGTCTTCATTGACAGTGCTGACCAGGATGACTGGTGTACCAAAATACAGAATGGCTGATTCGCTGTTGATGTGCATTTCTTCCTCGCTTGTTGGTGGTGATGGAGGAAGTATGCGACTTGACTTCTATTTGGGCTGGCTGGAAACGGACGTGAAATTTTCTGGGCTGGAAGTCAGACAGTCAATTGCTGATACATCACGGTAACCTTGTCCATCACTTCCAGTATCCGTTCACTGGTGGTTGCCACGTTGCTGGCAGACAGGCGGTGCTGTTTTCCGTCGCCGTTTTGGCTCAGTGCCGTTTCGAAAAAGACCCATTGGGATTGGGCCAATAACAATTCATCTTTCAGCCGGGTATTGCTGCCGCTGGCGGCTTGCAGGGTTTGCATGGCGGTGGAAAATTCCTTGCGAGTGGTTTCTATAATGGCTGCTGCATTGGTCGGTGCGATATTCCAGTTTGTTGCTTGATACAACTTGGCCAGACGTTGCGATAACATGCGTTGACGGCCCGCCAGATTGACCAGTTTTCCTGTGGTGCCACCAGCATGTTTTTCCAGTTGCGTGGTCACCTCGTCGGCCATTTGCAAAAGATTTTCACTGAGATTTAATACGATCTTCGCGTCACTTTTATTTGGTGTCTTGCCAACCAGGGTTTGTTTGTATTCCTGCCAGGTTTGTTCCATGTGGGACAAATTACTGCGTATATCTGTGGTCGGGGCAAATGCGTGTAACTCTACCAGTTGGCGGTCGAAACTGGACATTGACTGATCAAGGATTTTCTTTGATGTCTCTGTTTCCACATCCTGACCGATTTGCAGATAAGCCTTGGCCAGTCTTTGTGTCAGCATACGCTGGCGACCAGCCTTGTTGATGGCGTCGTTGATGTTTGCCACCTGGGCTAGTGCGGTGAATGGCAATGACAAGGCCCCAGCCATGATGAGGCCACCTGTGATGAATATTCTGCGCTGCATGTCAACTCCATATGCATATTGAATTTAATAGTGGAGTTCAGACTAGGCTGTTGACGAACTAAAGACCATTCCTCGATGGAACTAGTTCAGGTGGTTTCGGACACAAGGTTTGATGTAGCACAAACCTGTGGTCCAACAGTCTTACTTTTTGTGATTTGGCATGGGTGTCAATGCGCGTAGCGGTATCGGTGCCGACATGATGATGGAGGTGCGGGTTTCTCCATAGTGATTGATATTGCCGACAAAACTTTCCAGATGGCGCAAGTCCGTCGCTACCACACGTAACAGGAAAGAGTCTTGCCCCGCGACATGCAGACATTCCAATACCTCAGGCAGGGATTTGAGCAGGGTGATCAGGTTGGCCTTTTGTGGTTGCGGCACGGTGATGCCAATGACAGCCTGGACTTGCAAGCCGATGGCTTCGGCATTTATTTCTGCTCTATAAGCTCTGACGACACCTGCTTCCTCCAGGCGCTTAACTCTTTCAGATGTGGCAGGCAGGGATAAACCTGCTTCATCAGCAAGCGACTTTAAGGAAATGCGGGCGTCACGTTGCAGGGCTGCCAGGATTTTCCAGGCTTTGGCGTCGATATCCATGATATTTAAGTCCAGATGCAGATTCGCAAGAATAGTTAAGGCAATGTAGCAGTTTTGCCTGAAATTTTCCATGTGAATGCTGAGGAAAAATCTTCATACTTGTTGTATGTTTTTTATTGTCAGGTGTATCCATGGAGTGGAGTTTATTTTTCAAGGCAATGCTGATAGGGCTGTCCATTGCAGCACCGGTTGGTCCTATTGGTTTGTTGTGTATACAGCGCACTTTGGAACACGGCATGCGCATCGGCTTTGTCAGTGGTATGGGCGCGGCCTGTGCCGACGCCGTGTATGGTGCTGTGGGTGCGTTCGGCATGGTGGCCGTCACCGACTATTTTGTGTCACTGAGTACACCGCTGGCCATCGGTGGTGCCTTGTTTCTCGCATGGATGGGAGGCAAGCTGGTCTTAAACAAAGCACAGCTTGTAGATCAAAGTACGACAAACAGGCTGCCTGTGATGAAGGCATTTGTGTCCATATTTTTGCTGACCATCACCAACCCCATGACTATCGTTTCTTTCATAGCGGTATTCGCCAGCATCGCGGGTCCGGTTGCCGTGCATCCTTCTGCCGCTGCTTTCATGGTCGCAGGCGTATTTCTGGGGTCTGCCTTGTGGTGGTTGATGTTGAGTACCGGGGTCGCATTGATACGCAAAAGAATTAGCGCAGTAATAATGACGTTGATTAACCGTGCTGGTGGTTGCTTGCTGCTGGGGTTTGCAGTTTGGCAAATTTTGAGTTTGCACGCCGGGGTTTGATTTGCCCCGGCATGAACAAGGCGCAATGTGAGTCTTGGAACCTAAGGTAATAAGTACATCTCAAAATTCGTGTAATTTAATGGTGTTCAACGTAAACCATTCACCATCGCATCCTTTGGATAGCTGATGGTATAGTCGGCCCTGAATTTCAAGTTTTTGCCAGGCTCCAGTGGCAATTGCCAGGCGATGATGCCGGGCTGCTTGTTCCAGCTGGTTTGCGTGGCTTCCGGAGTGAATTTGGTGTCCACCTTGATGTCTTCATGACGCGCAACTGGTGATGCTTCCAGCACTTGCAGATTGATTGCAGTTTTGTGATTGTTTTCTATCACGTAGGCATGAGTGAACTTTTTCTCTATGCGGCTGTTGATGAAGCCCTTGTTGGCGTCGTCGCGTTGTTCTGGTTCGACTTCGACCCTGACCATGTTGTCGCGGCCAAAGAATAATTCCAGTTTTTCTTGTCCACCGAAAGCCAGCAGACTTTGGCCGATAAAATCATTATCGCGGTATAACTGCAGGTTGCCGCTTGGCCACGACCCGGCAGGGCGGGCAGCATTGGCCAGCAAATAAGCCTGTGCCTCTTGCTTGGGTTGCACGCGCACCAGCACTTGTGCATCAATGATCTGGCTGCCCAATGCAAAGCCGGTTTTCTGACCATCGCTGTTCAAGTTGATTTTGCCCGGCACCTGAAACTCTGCAGCATATTCACTTTGAAAGACGCTGACATCAAAACTGGGCATTTCTGCAACGCTGCTGTCGCCAGCGGAAGTCATCGCCCTGGCTACTGGCGCTGGTGCTGGTGGTGTCATCATCATGGGACTCGCGTATTGTGGTTCTTTAGGAGCGGGCGGGATGATGGTCAACGTCCATGGATACAGGGGATACAACTGGCTGGACTGACTGGCTTGTGATGTTGACAGCTTTAGATTGATCCCATTCCAGTCTTCACCACTGTTCTGGGCGACCTGCGCATGGCGCTCCAGTCTGACCTGCGATTTGCTAGTATCCAGATAAGCGCGATAGACGGGTGTCCAGCCGGCCTGACTCAAGCGATAAGACAATCTCACTTCGCCTTCGGTTTGTGCCGCCAGTCGAATTTGCACACTGCGTACTTGAGGGTTAGCCTGAAATTGCCGCGTTTGCTCAGCTAACAGTGGTGTTAATTGCTGCTCTATTTCGTTCAAGCGTTTTTGCGCATTCAGGCGGCGTTGCAAGGCATCCAGTCCGGTGCGGCGTAATTGCTCTGCCGTGGTGACGACAGCGCCGTTGTTGCTTTGGCGTTCATTGCCAAAGCTCTTCAAATAACCGATCACCAGATCTTGCGCATCGCTATCGGCGCTGACGCTGGCTTTTTGTTCTTGCAGCTCGCGTATATGCAAATCCAGAATGGTATTCGCACATTCTGGCGCACGCGTCCTGTCCAATGTTTGTACGCTGATGTCGCCGACCTGTATGCCGGCATCTGCCTGTACTTTTAGAGAGTCAACGTCAAAGCGCGCAGACAGGCAATTGATCTTCAACTCCCTGGCACCAGCGGCTACTCTGGCCAGTCTTTCGACACTGGCACCACCGGGGTAGACCAGAACATTGGCGATTTTTGAATTTGACGTATTTTGTGCCAGCGCAAGTTGGGGTAACAAGGCGGCAATAGCGATCAATTTCTTTTGCATGAATATTCCTGATGGTGTGATGTTGCGTTGATTTGCATTGATTAAATTTTTTGCCAGTATCGCATTAATTATGCGAATGGCAAAATTAGCTGATTGTGGCTTTGTCTGTTTCAACGTAGAGTAGTGCCACGATCAAGGCAACCAAGTAAATCAAGGAAAGTGCTGGCATGAACAAACCGTATTCCGCCGCCTGTGAAAGAAACAGCGGCCCAATCCTGCAAGTCATCTCACCCATATTGGCGGACTGCCATAGCTTGCTGGAAATTGGCAGCGGCACTGGCCAGCATGCCGTGACGTTTGCACTGCATTTGCCACATCTGCAATGGCAAACCAGTGACAGGCCAGAATACCATCCCGGCATCACGGCATGGCTGGACGAGGCAGCGTTGCCAAATGTGCTGCCGCCGCTAGAATTAAATATAGGCAAAAACCCGTGGCCAGAAAGGCAGTTTGATGCGGTCTTCACCGCCAATACCTGTCACATCATGGCATGGGAAGAAGTGCAGTTGATGTTTGCCGGCGTAGCAAGCGTGCTGGCAAACGGAGGACGTTTTTGTATCTATGGCCCTTTCAATTATGCAGGCCAGTTCACCAGCGCTAGTAATCAGCAGTTTGATGCCTCACTAAAACAGCAGGCTGCGCATATGGGCATACGTGACATAGAAAAGATCAACGGGCTGGCTGACCAGTACGGCATGCGCTTGTTGGAAGATGTGGCGATGCCCGCCAATAATCGTTTGCTGGTGTTAGTGAAGTAGGTGCAGGTTTGTAGGAATTTCGACTGTAGGGTGCGCTACGCACACCATCTCAACCAATCAATTTTTGCTGAACGGTGCGCGTGGCGCACCCTTGCTATCAACGTTTACTCAGATGTATTCAAATGCGCCGTGATCACGGCATGCGCGATCAAATCCAGTGCGGGCCTGGCTTTGCCTTGTTTGTCAGTCCAGACCTTGGGTGTCAATGCGCCGGATAATGACAGGCTGTCGCCATCACCCAGGCCCAGCAAAGTATTGCGTGTCGCATCGTTGAAGGCAATCACATTGCAGATGATAAATTCTCCGTCATCTGTTGCCGCACGCACTTTGCAGGTGACATACACAGAACCATTTTGTCCTGAACGTTCTTCGACTTGTCCGTAAATCCGTCCGGCGATTAATGCGTCTATCATACTAATTCCTTCTTATTCCTGTTTGCCAGCTGACCACGATTTGCGCAACTTGCGTATCTTCAGGATATTTTTCCCCAGGCTTTTGCGCCAGTGATTATTTTTGACGCACTGGTATTCAACATAGTTGGTGACGCCAGGGCCCCAGCGGGTTTTGGATACGTCGTCGCCTACGGATAAATTGATGCGTTTCAGGTTTTGTGTAAATGCCCACTGTATGATTTCTGCCAACAGCGTCGTCATGACGCTATATTTTGCATATTGCAAGTCATAACCTGAATAGTACAGATATAACTCGTCGCCCATATCGAAAGCCATGCGCATGGCGACAGTTTTGCCATTTAATTCCAGGCCAAACAGCATGATCCTGCTGGAAAATTCGTTGTCCAGCAACGCCTGGATAAAGGCGCGATGCTTATTATCCGCAAAATAGTCAGGATGCTCTACCGTATCGGTCGCTGCTGCTCGGGCGCTGTGCAGGGCATAGAAATCAACAATTTTTTCCCTGACTGCGGTACCGCCGCGCCAGACTTGAAGGCTGACTTGCAAGTTATCACGGGCCAGTGAGTTATAGCAATGGCGTAAGGATTCCTTGATATTGCGTTTCAACCCGGCTTTGAAGCTTGGCCAATCAGTATCCAGATGCAGGATGAAATTTGGGATATCTCTTGTTTCCAATGGATGAACAGCTGCATTCGTAGCCAGAAAATGGGCTGCTTGTTCTTTGGTATGGATGACCTGGAATTCGGTCAAGCCAAAGATTTCCTGTTTCGATAAGTCTTCCCACTGCTGCAATATGGTTTCGGTATAAGCTGGCAGTGCCAGTGGTATGCGAATTTCAGTCAGGTTAGGGTCAGCACCAAAGGGGCGTACATAGCGGTAGATGAACAGACTGTGCAGGCCGACGTGGGTATTGGTCAGCGGCATGACGGCAACCAGCTGTTGTTCACGATACAAGGCGCAGATGGCCAGTTCATCTTTGTGGAACCACGAAGAGTCTGAAAAAATGGACCACCAGGCCCGGTTCCAGTCAAACGTCTGGAAGGGCAACAAATGTGCAACCTGGGTCTCCAACTGACGCCAGGGCGCTGCCAAAGCGTCAAATCCAGCTTCGGTAGTCAGGACAAATTTTTCAGGATTCAACATCAATAGGATATTTTGGCAAGGCGTGAGCCATCAGCGTGTTAATACAGGCATGATTTCAAATCAACAGAAGCACAATACGGCTATCAAGTCGGCGTTTATGCCATGGTCTGATGGAAATTGCAAGCTTGTAAAGCAGTGGATACTGTCGATATCAGTACCAGAACAGGTTTTATCCCAATTGATGAAGTGAGTTCTGATGTTTTTGTGGCTGCCCAATTTGATGGAACTTAATGGCAAATTGTGTCTCTGACTTTGCCTGGAATACCCCGGAATCTGCTGTTTTATCTTGAATGTGATGTGTTATATGCCTGAATTTTCTAGATTGTTTGTGTGTGTCTCATTTTTGAGTCTGCTTGTAATGGCGGGCGCGAGTGGTGTAGCGTTGGCAGAAGAGGCAAAACCGCAAGTGCTGATAGATGTTCAGTACCTGGCCCGTGCAGAAATGGCGGGCCGGGCCAGTGATAGTGCGGGTAATGCTCAAGCACGTGATTATATTATCCAGCGACTGAAGCAGATCGGTGTTGTGCCGTGCGGGCCGGATTTCGTGCAGGAATTCAGGTTTCAGACGCGCTCTGGAGAAAGCAAGACAGGGCGCAATATTCTGGCTTGCCGCCCAGGTAGTCTGGAAGACCATGCTAGCGCGGCCAGGATGGTGATTGCTGCCCACTATGATCATCTGGGTGTACGTGATGGCAATATCTATTACGGTGCAGACGACAATGCCTCTGGTGTTGCTGCGGTCCTGGAAATTGCCAACGCCATGAAAAAGACACCACCCAGGCATGATGTGATGTTTATTCTATTTGATGCCGAAGAAGTCAATCTGGGTGGTTCTCGTGCCTACACGGCGCAGGCTGCAGCTGATCTGGCACGTATCGGCATGATGATGAATTTCGACATGATTGCCCGTGGCGACAAAGGTGAGTTGTATGCCAGCGGCACACATCAATTACCCGTATTAAAAACCTTGCTGGCCCCGCTGGACGGCAATCAGGGCGTGAAGCTGATGTTTGGACACGACAGACCAGAGCAGGGTGCTGATGACTGGACCAGGCAGTCAGATCATTATCCTTTCTTTGCGGCAGGTGTACCACATATCTATTTCGGTGTTGAAGACCATGCCGATTACCATCAGCCTACGGATACGGCAGACAAGATCAACCCGCAGTTTTATTTGGGTGCAGTAGATTTGTTATCGAAAGCCAGTTATTTGCTGGACCAGGCCTTGTTGACCATAAATTTCAGGATTAAGCGGTAATGGGGGGGGCAGATCAGGTGGTGATACACAGTGTAGCGGAGGATGCAGGAAATGCCATGCGCTGCCAGGACGGCAGCGCATGTTGAAACTAAAACTTAATCGCGCAAGCTGATCAGGATGCGCAGTACATACCAGAACATCATGGCGACAGAGGCAAACAACTGCAGTGATGCGCCGACATAACGATCTTCTGGGTAGTGATGGATGACATTCGACGCGTCATACAAAATCGCTGCGCCAGATAGTGCGACCATGGCAACGCTGAAGAACAAGCCAAGCTGGAAACCAAATATCAGGCCACCTGCGATCAGTACCAGTGCTACCAGGCCAGCCCATTTCAGGATACTGCCCAAGAAGGAAAAATCCTTGCGAGACATATAGGCTACGCCGACCAGACCAATGGTTGCCAGTACAGTAATCAGGCCAGCATTGGCGATTGCACCAGGAGCAACCTGATTGGCAATAAACAGGATAGGAATGAAGATAATGGCTTCAGCCAGAACGTAGGCAGCCAACGCCACATATTGCATGGCCAGGCTTTCTACTGTATGGGCTGTGCGTGATGCCAGCCATCCCACCAGCATGAAGGCACCAAGAATGATAAGCCATGACATGCTCATCATGCCTTTGGCCAATACTTCTGCTACACCGGTTTTGAATAAGATGACCTCAATCGCGGTAAAACCGAGAATGGCACCACCGAGGTGATTGAAAGTCTTGCTGATAAAACGCTCGCGCGCTGGTCCGTAGCCTTGTTGGGTGCTTGTCAGTTCCATGGATATCCCTATCTTAGAATTGCCTTAAACCTGTAAAAAGGTAAGCGGCTTGATTTATTAGGTAACCTGCAAAAATTGCAAGTCGTCCCTGATTCTACAATAGTCATTGCTATATCACAAATTTTTACATTTTCACCGCTGCGATTGGTGTGCCCTTCTTGCCGCTTGCAGGCAAATTCAGGTGCACTTTTGTTGTGCAAATGGTTTATTTAAAAGGCAAATTCGTCCTTCTGTGTTGCCATGCCGCTCCGTACAGAAAATAAAGCTTCGATCTGTTACAAAATCACCTGTTTCAGGTTCAAACTTCGTGTAACTTACGACTATAATGCCCGCAGCAAAAAAGCGGGTTTTTTATTGACGTCATCACGCATCTATTCATGAATACACTAATCTGGTTCGTCATTCTGTATTGGGTCATCTCTGTGGGGATAGGTCTGTATGCCGCCCGTTACGTGAACAATTCCAAAGACTATGCGGTTGCTGGACGCTCCCTGCCCATGTATGTGGTGACGGCAACGGTGTTCGCGACCTGGTTTGGTTCCGAAACGGTGCTGGGCATTTCATCGACTTTCGTCAAGGACGGCTTGAAAGGTGTGGTCGCTGACCCCTTTGGCTCATCTTTGTGCCTGATATTTGTAGGCCTGTTCTTTGCCCGTCCTTTGTACCGCATGAACTTGCTGACGATCGGCGATTATTACCGCAACAAGTTTGGCCGCACTGCTGAAATCATGGTGACGATGTGCATCGTGGTGTCTTATCTGGGTTGGGTAGCTGCACAGATCAAGGCGCTGGGTCTGGTTTTTAGTGTGGTATCTGGCGGTTATATTCCCATGGATGTGGGCATGATCATTGGTGCTGGCAGCGTCCTGATCTATACCCTGATGGGCGGGATGTGGTCGGTGGCCATCACGGATTTCCTGCAGATGATCATCATCGTGGTTGGCATGTTGTATATAGGCTGGGAAGTGTCGGGCATGGTCGGCGGTGCCGGCGTGGTCATAGAACATGCAGCCAATGCCGGCAAACTGGATTTCTGGCCAACACCTACTGCCAAGGAAAGCCTGTGGTTCTTTGCCGCCTGGATCACCATGATGCTGGGTTCGATACCGCAACAGGACGTATTCCAGCGCGTGGCTTCATCGAAAAATGAAAAAATTGCCGGAAATGCGTCTGTATTGGGCGGTGTACTGTATTTTTGCTTTGCCTTTATTCCCATGTTCCTGGCGTATTCGGCAACCCTGATTGACCCTAAAATGGTGGAAAGCCTGATCGACAAGGATTCACAACTGATTTTACCTACCCTGATCATGACCAAGGTGCCGATGCTGGCTCAGGTGATGTTCTTTGGTGCCTTGCTGTCAGCTATAAAAAGTTGTGCAAGTGCAACTTTACTGGCGCCTTCGGTGACCTTCTCGGAAAACATTCTGAAGCCTTTCTTTCCTAATCAAAGTGACAAGCAATTTCTGCGGATGATGCGCATAGTCGTTCTGGTCTTTACTACGATCATTACACTTTTTGCAATGAATACCGAATCCAGTATCTATAAAATGGTAGAGAATGCCTACAAAGTGACTTTGGTGGCTGCTTTTGTGCCCTTGGCCTTTGGCCTGTACTGGAAGCGCGCTACGACACAGGGTGGTCTGGCATCCATCATTCTTGGGCTGGTTTCCTGGGTTAGCATGGAAATCCTGGCTCCTGAAGGCTTGTGGCCGCCACAACTGGTAGGCGTATTGATGAGCATGACAGGGATGATTCTGGGTTCTTTACTGCCCCAGTTGAGCCGCAAGACGATGGCGATATAGGCTTGGCACAGGCATGGCTGTGATGCAATGCGCAAATTCTGATCAAAAACCTTTATAATTCAGGGTTTTATCAGTTTTTTTAGGGGCAAAGCCATGCCGATTTATGCTTACCGCTGTCAAGAATGCGGATTTGCCAAAGATGTATTGCAAAAGATTTCCGATGATCCGTTGAGTGTTTGCCCCTCATGCGGCAAATCTTCTTTTACGAAACAGGTCACTGCTGCCGGCTTCCAACTCAAGGGTTCTGGCTGGTACGTGACTGACTTCCGTGGTGGTTCCGGCGGTGCAGCAGCAACTGCACCAGCAGGCGAACCTGCACCGGCGTCAACTGAGTCAGCTGCTACCTCTGTCTCGGCACCGACCCCGGCATCGTCGACATCAACAGAAGGTAATCAGGCTGTCTGACCGGCATTTGCCCAGTTCGTTTTGTCATATTTATCAAAAGTGAATCGATTACCATGCGTAAATACTTTATTACTGGCTTGCTAATTTTAGTGCCCCTGGCAATTACGCTATGGGTGCTGCATGCCATTATCAGTACCATGGACCAGTCATTGCTATTGTTACCAGTTGAATGGCGACCAGAAAAACTGGTTGGTTTCCAGGTGCTGGGCATAGGTACGGTGCTGACCCTGCTGATCATTTTTGTTACTGGCTTACTGGCACAGAACTTTATCGGCAACTATGTCATCAAGGCATGGGAAAGCCTGTTACAGCGCATTCCCATCGTCAGTTCGATATACTCTAGCGTCAAACAGGTATCGGATACATTGTTTTCGTCCTCAGGTAATGCGTTTCGCAAGGCGGTGCTGATTGAATATCCGCGTCGCGATTGCTGGACGATTGGTTTCCTGACCGGTATACCTGGTGGCGATGTGGTCAATCACCTAAAAGGTGAATTTGTCAGCGTCTATGTGCCAACGACACCCAACCCGACATCTGGTTTCTTTTTGATGTTGCCGAAAGAACAGGCGATAGAATTGGATATGAGTGTGGATGCCGCACTTAAATACATTGTTTCCATGGGCGTGGTGGCTCCCGAGCATCTCCCCACCAAATAAATGATGTGGTTACCCACCGCATCAAATCATTATTAATTTTGAATACAGACAGGTAAGAAATATGTCCATGCGTACCCATTACTGCGGCCTCACTACAGAGGAATTACTCGGCCAAACCGTCAGCCTGTGTGGCTGGGTGCACCGTCGTCGCGATCACGGCGGCGTGATCTTTATTGACTTGCGTGACCGCGAAGGTCTGGTGCAGGTTGTTTGCGATCCTGATCGTGCTGACGTGTTCAAAGCTGCAGAAACGGTCCGTAATGAATTCTGCCTCCGGATTACAGGTCTGGTACGTAGTCGTCCAGAAGGTACAGGCAATGCAAATCTGAAATCTGGCAAGATAGAAGTGCTGGCGCATGAAGTGGAAGTATTGAATCCTTCCGTTACGCCACCGTTCCAGCTGGATGATGACAACCTGTCTGAAACCACACGTCTGACTCACCGCGTGCTGGATTTGCGTCGTCCGCAAATGCAAAACAACCTGCGTCTGCGTTATAAGGTAACTATGGAAGTGCGCAAGTTCCTTGACGCGAACGGCTTCATTGATATCGAAACACCGATGCTGACCAAGTCCACACCAGAAGGCGCACGTGATTATCTGGTGCCATCTCGTGTGAACGCTGGCAACTTCTTTGCCCTGCCACAATCGCCGCAATTGTTCAAACAATTGCTGATGGTGGCGAACTTTGACCGTTACTACCAGATCACCAAGTGTTTCCGTGATGAAGATTTGCGTGCTGACCGTCAGCCAGAATTCACCCAGATCGATTGCGAAACTTCCTTCATGAATGAGCAGGAAATTCGCGACATGTTTGAAGGCATGATACGTCTGGTCTTCAAAAACACGCTGGACATCGACCTGCCAAATCCTTTCCCCGTCATGGACTATGCGGAAGCGATGGGCCTGTATGGTTCAGACAAGCCAGACATGCGTGTCAAGCTGCAATTCACAGATTTGACAGATGTCATGAAAGATGTCGATTTCAAAGTCTTCGCCGGTGCCGCGAATATGGTGAATGGCCGAGTGGTTGGTTTGCGTGTACCAGGCGGTGCCAATATGCCACGTTCTGAAATCGATGCTTACACGCAGTTCGTCGCCATTTATGGTGCCAAAGGCCTGGCCTACATCAAGGTCAACGAAAAAGCACAAGGCCGTGACGGTCTGCAATCGCCTATCGTCAAGAACATCCATGATGCAGCCCTGACACAAATCCTGGAACGTACAGGCGCACAAGATGGCGACCTGATTTTCTTCGGTGCTGATAGAGCCAAAGTTGTGAATGACGCGATCGGCGCACTGCGCGTCAAAGTCGGTCATAGTGAATTCGGCAAATCCAATGGTTTGTTCGACGATGTCTGGAAGCCATTGTGGGTAGTTGACTTCCCGATGTTTGAACATGATGAAGAAAACGATCGCTGGACTGCGACGCATCATCCATTCACTGCGCCAAAAGATGGTCACGAAGATTTGATGGAAACAGATCCGGGTAAATGTATCGCCAAAGCTTATGACATGGTTCTGAACGGCTGGGAACTGGGCGGTGGTTCTGTACGTATCCACCGTGCTGACGTACAGAGCAAAGTATTCCGCGCATTGAAGATCGATGATGCAGAAGCACAATTGAAATTCGGCTTCTTGCTGGATGCATTGCAATACGGTGCGCCTCCACATGGCGGTCTGGCTTTCGGCCTGGATCGTATCGTTACCATGATGACCGGTGCAGAATCCATCCGTGACGTAATTGCTTTCCCGAAAACTCAGCGTGCACAATGTCTGTTGACACAAGCGCCATCTGAAGTGGATGAAAAACAATTGCGTGAACTGCATATCCGCTTGCGTACGACCGAACCAAAAATCGCCTGATTTTTACTGACCAACGCGGGAAACGACGATGAATTTCAACATTCAAGCCAGTAACAAGAAAGCCCTGTTTTTGTTGTTAAGTGCCAGTCTGTTTCTCGCTGCCTGCGGTGAAAAGAAAACCGAATTGGGTGAAGGCTCGTCTGAAGTGACCGGCGCTGCCGGTCCTGCCGGTGCCAAAGGTGCCAGCAAGAGCCTGGTGAAGTGCGATGCACCAGTGGCAACCCTGTCACTGGTGGAAAACCCAAACGGTTATGTGATGAGCAGTCAGTACAACCTGCCTACGTCACCAGTGCCATTGATACGTTTGCTGGCACAGCAAAGCGGTTGCTTCCGGGTGGTTGATCGTTCATCCGGCCTGAAGGCAGTGATACAGGAACAAGAACTGAAAGACCAGGGCATCATCCGTAAAAATTCTACCGTTGCCAAAGGCAAGGGCTATGAAGCGCAATACACCATCACGCCCAGCCTGACGTTTTCAGAAAGCAAGGCCGGTGGCGGTATTGGTGCCATCATGGGCATGATCCCTATCCTGAAAAACTTTACCGGCTATGCCGAAAAAGTCAGTTTTAAGGAAGCCCAGGTGGCCTTGTTGTTGACGGACAATGAAACAACAGAGCAACTGGCAGCATCAACCGGCTCTGCCAAGTCGACTGATCTGGGTATGGGTGGCTTAAGCTTCGGTGCGGGCGGTGGCGGTTTTGGTGCAGGCTGGAGCAATACCAATGAAGCCAAGGTCATCGTTGCAGCCTTTCTGGATGCACACAACAAGCTGGTGCCACAAGTCAGGCAGTTGCAGGAAAAAGAATTGCCGCCTGCAGTGCCCGTCAAGAAGTAGTTTGATCGGTAGTTACACCCGTGATTTCACTAAAAAGGTCTGCGTTGCAGACCTTTTTACTTTTCATCTGTCTGGACCAGTGCCATGTGTCGTGGTGCAGGGAAAGAGAGGCCATGTTTGCAGATGCAAATACCTTATCCGTGTCTATCGTTGAATTTGCGCCAGATCTAAATAGCGTCGTAATAACATGCTAGTGTGAACTCTTGTTTCATTTTCTTGGACAGCCAATAAAAGCTGCTATAAAGAAACTAGGCGCGCTGCAGGCAGGGGCTGACTTGCGGATAAATAATTATTTTACGGAGAAAATATGGGTGACTTGTTCAGAAAAATAATGCCTGTAGTCGCGCTGGCGGCTGTCGCACTGACCCGCATGGCCTATGCAGCTGGAGAACATGGTAGCGAAGCCGAAGCGCAAGATATGGTGAAAAAGGCTGTCGCACTGGTCAAATCAGCTGGAATAGAAAAAGCTTATAAAGCGTTTACTGACCATCCAGATGGCGCCTTCAAAGATAAGGATCTGTATGTATTTGTCTATGACTTTGACGGTAATTGTCTGGCGCAGGGTGCTAATGCAAAAATGGTCGGGAAAAATCTGATTTCCATGAAAGACGTGGATGGCAATGCCTTTATCAAAGGCATGATAGATCTCGTTAAGGCATCGTCCAAAGGTTGGTATGGCCCTTATAAATTCAATAATCCGGCAACCCAGTCGTATGAGTTGAAACGTTCGTATTGCGAACGCGGTGCTGGTGAAAGCATGATCTGCGTTGGTACCTATTTCGCTAAATAATTGGAGATCGTTCCTGTTGATGGAATGATTTCTAGTCTTTGCCCTGCCTAAGCCTGTCAATATGATGGGCAAGCGCCCGGTTTTTGATGTTGCGCTGTGTAACAAGTTTTACGGGGCGGCATTTTACTTTGCACAATTGCAAAAATGCTTAGCGTAAAGGCGCTAAAATGGTGTCGTTGAAGATACCTGTATGGCTCTGCCCGGCATCCATAAGCACTATGCCCGAGTATAAAATTCCTGAATCTGTTCTTGTCGTCATCTATACCCCGTCACTTGATGTTCTTTTGCTGGAGCGTGCTGATAAAGCCGGTTTCTGGCAATCGGTCACTGGTTCCAAAGATATGCCTGATGAAGCCCTGATGACTACCGCCATCCGTGAAGTTGCTGAAGAAACGGGTATTGATGCGACACAATTCGATTTGCGTGACTGGCAATTGTCGAACGTATATGACATTTACCCCGTCTGGCGTCACCGCTATGCCCCAGGTGTGACACGGAATACGGAGCATGTATTCGGCTTATGTGTCAGCCGCGACGTACCTGTGCGTCTGGCACCGCGTGAGCACTTGCAATATCAGTGGTTGTCATGGCGCGAGGCGGCAGATCGCTGTTTTTCTGCATCGAATGCTGAAGCCATTCTGCAATTGCCTGAAATGATACGGGCCAATGCCGACCTTAACAGTTAAAGAGAGCCGCAATGAAGCTGCGCATCGCCACTTATAACATTCACAAGGGCGTCAGTGCATTTGGGCGCAAGGCGCGCATACATGGCATCAAGGATGCCATAGACCTGCTGAACGCTGATCTCGTATTCCTGCAGGAAGTGCAGGGCCAGCATGATCTGCATGCTGAAAACCATACGCTGTGGCCACAAGAAGGCCAGCATGAATTCCTGGCAGGGCAATCTCACCAGGCTGTATATGGCATGAATGCCGTGTACGAACATGGTCATCACGGTAATGCCTTGCTGAGCCGCTATTCCATTTCGTCCTTTGTGAATCACGATGTTTCCGATCATGCCTATGAACAACGCGGCATACTGCATGCCGTAGTACGTGTGGGCGAAGTGGATGTGCATTGTTTCGTCATCCATCTGGGTCTGTTTGCTGTCAGTCGGCGACGCCAGATACAGGCCCTGATCCACACCATCAAACGCGATTTGCCTGACCAGGCACCATTGGTCATTGCTGGTGATTTCAATGACTGGAGCCAGCGGCTTAGTCAGACCCTGTATCAGGAGTTGGGGGTGTTTGAGGCGTTTGATGTGGATGCGAGTCACGGCATGTCACGTTTTTCATTGAAAAATATGCGTAACCTGTTTGTCAAAAACAAGGGACGCCATGCCCGTACTTTTCCTGCAGGGTTGCCATGGTTGTGTCTGGACCGTGTTTATTTGCGAGGTTTTAAAGTCGAAGGAGCAGAAGTACTTACGGGAGCACCCTGGACCACGCTATCAGACCATGTGCCGATTATGGTCACTCTGGAATTGTTGAAACCTGCTGAAATGTCATGAGCAAACTGCATTTCGTTGCTGGGAATGACATACAACTGCTACACAGCGGCGCGCAGTTTTTTCCTGCGCTGATCGGCGGGATCAATCAGGCCAGCCACGAAATTTACCTGGAAACCTATATCTTCGCCAATGACCAGACAGCTGTTGATGTGCAGACTGCACTGGTGCAGGCCGCCGCGCGTGGCGTGCAGGTCCGGGTCGTCATCGACTGGATAGGCAGCGACCGTCAGGCTGCCATTGACCTGACCCAGCGTTTCAATGGTGCCGGTGTCGATTGTCGTTGCTTCAATCCCTGGTTTACACGTGGGCTAGCCCGTACTCACAGAAAAATTTGTGTGCTTGACCAACAGGTCGCAATGGTAGGTGGCCTGAACATTATTGATGACGCAGTGTCAGATGATGGGTCTGCCCGGCCCCTGCCTTTTCCGCGCTGGGATTTTGCTGTTAGGGTAATCGGGCCGTTGGTTGCGCATGTACATCTGGAAGTGGATGCACAATGGCGCAAACTGGGACGATTGGATTTCCGTTCACGCTTTGCACTGATGCGGCATCTGCATGCTGATGCCAAAAGCGGAGGCAGGCAAATCACGGCAGCCGCCCTGGTGGTGAGGGATAATTTACGTAACCGTACCACTATACAAAAGGCTTACCTGCACGCCTTGGGTACAGCCAGAACACGTGCCATTCTGGTGACGCCTTATTTTGCGCCTGGCAGAAAATTCAGACGTGCCATGATATCTGCGGCGTCGCGCGGCGTTGACGTCGTGCTCTTGTTGGGTGTTGGTCAATTTGCGCTACAGGATGCGGTGGCACAGTCCTTTTATGGTCGCCTGTTGCAGGCAGGTGTACGCATTGTTGAATATCGCAAGACGCAATTACACGCCAAGGTTGCGGTGGTAGATGAAGACTGGGCGACCGTGGGGTCAAGCAATTTCGACGGGCTGAGTCTGTTCGTCAATCATGAAGCAAATATAGTTGTCCGTGACCGGGATTTTGTCACCATGCTGTCACGTGAACTGGACCAGGGGTTGGCCGATGGCGTGGAAATTCTGGCCGCTGACGTTCATAAAAAAGCCTGGTATAGACACGTCTGGCATAGCATTGCCTATCTGGTTTACCGCGGTCTGATGCGCATTGTCACATTTGGACATTACGGATGAAGTTGCACGGCGTCGATTTTACTTCAGCGCCAACGCGCCGCAAATGCATCACCATTGCCAGCGGTACACTGCGTGAAGATGTCTTGCAATTGCAGACACTGACCAGCCTGTCTGACTTTGCAGCGTTTGAAATCTGGCTCATGCAGCCCGGCCCCTGGCTGGCAGGTTTTGATCTGCCATTCTCTCTGCCGCGAGAATTGGTGAAACATCTGGGCTGGCCGACCAATTGGCCAGCTTTGATGCGACATCTGCAAAGTCTTTCGCGAGCCGACATGCGTTTGCAATTCAAGGCTTTTTGCGACGCCCGCACAGTTGGCAATAAATTCGCCCACAGGGCCGCCGACATTCCTGCAGGTTCTTCGCCATCCATGAAATGGGTCAACCCACCCGTCGCCTATATGCTGCATGCAGGTGCCCCGCGCCTGCTGGACGCGGGTGTCAGCATACCTGGTATGCATGGGGGCGACCCGCAACGCATCGCGCTGGAAGCCTATCCTGGCATGGTGGCACGCAGCATTACGAAAGTCTCGTACAAGAGCGACGATAAAACCAAACAGACACTTGAACGCAGACAGGCGCGTGTACAGATAGTCGAAGCACTGGAAGCTGGCAACACGCCCTGGAAGATCAAACTGGATATGGGGCAGTTCAGAACCGAACTGGTGGACGATGGTAGCGCCGATTTACTGGATGCCGTGCTATGTATGCTGCTGGCCGCATGGGCCTGGCAAAGACGGGAAAATAATTATGGCTTGCCTGAGTTTGATGCGCTGGAAGGGTGGATAGTTGGAGCCTGAGTTCTTAGCGTACTTTAAACTGTAGAGCGTAAGTAGTGATGCCATAGAAGACCATCGCATATACCGCTAACCTGGGGTCAATGATGGCAAATGCTAATCCACCGCAAACACATCCTGTTGCGCGATATAAAGAATTTTCATTCTGGATTTTTGCTACCAGTGCAGAGGTAATCGCTGCAAGCGCCAGGATGATTGCGGCATAAAAACACCAATCGACAATAGCGTTCGGACTCACATCAAATACAGACGCACGGAATACTTCTTCCGGGTAGATGTCGTGCTCGTCTTTTTTTGAAAAAAATTTCAAGACATCTACATGGAAATTGATGGATTGAAAATAAGTCACGATGCTGATCAGGGTGATGGACACTATCCCTTGTAGCATGCTTAATATTCCCCATCGGTTTTGGATTTTGCTTATCCATGTAAGTCGGGCTGCGAAATGCCGGTGATTTGTGGCTGTAAAGATGTCTTTAAGGCCGATAAACATACCAAGGCAGATGAGTAACATGATCCCAAGGTAAAACATGTTACGGGTGGGTATGCTGGCATCTTGAAAATCGGGCTGCGCGTAGACGATTCCGGTTACCGTTGTCATAGTTGTAGCAAATACTGTTACAGACAGGATGCTACCGTTTATTCTCTTGTGGAGTTCGGGCAGCAAGGAGTCCAAGATGCGCAACAAGGGTATGCACAAGGCATAGGACCCCAGACATAGCGACATCATGAACAGGACTTTGAAACCAAGTACTGCAAGACCTAATCCACGGCCAGATACATCTTTAATAAGCCCGGTAACGAACCAGATGACTGGTGCAAATAAAGGGGCCAGCGCGTAGGCCAAAGCAGGATATCGCTGTTGATTATTTGTACTGTGATCAGTCTGCATTATTCGCTAACAAATTTGACAGAAAATCTCCATATGCGTCCCCCTGCGGCAATTCATAGTCTGTTTTCAATACTTTTCTTATGCTGACAACTTCTTTATTTTCTTTGGGGTTAAAGCCAATTTTTTCTTCGTCAACCATGTGCAGGCCGGTGCCACGTTTTTGCCAAAGCGGCAGACTGGCGAAGTGTATGTCCCTGCTTTGCAGCAGTGCTTCTTTTTCGGCCAGCGACTTGCCTTCTATGAAGCTGGTGGTTTCGTTTTGTGACTTGCCTTCTTTCCTGAGTTGCCAATAGCAATGGGCATTCAGGGCATTTCTGTGAGCATCTTCATTGCGCCAGCGAAAATAATCCACGACCAGATTCGCACTTGGTAACTGGCAGATACGGCAATCGAAGGCAGCCACCTGACCTAGCATCAGGCTGAATTTGGCAGAAGCTTCCCCTGCTAGCAGGGAATTATATTTCCTTAATTTGCGGCCAAAAGCATTGATATGCAGGTCTAACAATAAGGAAATCTCGTCGCTCTGGTTATAAGCGTAGACAACCTTGAAACCGCAGTTCATCAGATGCTTGCAGGTTTCTACCATGAGGTCACGGAATCTGATGTCAAACGGTGCTTCGAACGCGCAGATTTCTTTGGTCAGACGCGTAAAGCTACGGCCGTCTATGCGTGCCACCATATAAGTCCCGATCGGGACGCAGTCATCATGTGCTGTTTCGTAGGCACGCATGACTTTTTCAAGTTCATCAAACTTCATGTTTTCCAATCGATGGCAGTTAATTTTCCATCTATAAAATCGACGTAATACAGACGGTCAAAGCCCTCGTCATAGTCGGGAATTTCCATTTTTCTATGCGTATCCAGTATTCCGACCTTGGGAACTATATCCTTGTCTTGCCGTTGACTATTCCATGTCAAGGCTCTTTCCAGGTCGGTCTTGAAGTAATAGGCGCTTACGCGCCATTGCCTGGCTTTGATCTGTTCCAGATAGTCTGCCCGGATTTTTTTAGTGGCATTGGTATTGTCGATGACAAAAGACATGCTGGTGTCAAAGCAAAAATCCAGCAGGCGCGCCTGGCGATTTTTGGTTTTCAGCAAGTCATTGCTGATACGCAGGTGGCTATTGAAAAAGTGCTCTTTGTAAAAAGAAGATTTACCGCTGGCCTGTAATCCTATAAATATGATGGCTTCCATTCGTCTGCACACTGATATGTTGGTTTTGTATTGTATTACATGCGATAGCGCAGTTAACTCACCCGCGTGGCCGCCCGTATTCCGTCTGTAATGAAGCGCAGCAGGTGGGGGGCGGCAAGGTCGGCCTGGCGGGCAGGGCACAGGCCGTCGGACAGGCGTTCTATGCGGGTATCGACGACGTGGTGCAACAGCGCACCAAGGGCGAACTGATAGCTCCAGTAGACGCTGTCGGCGGGAGCGTGGGGCAGGGCATCGTGCAGTGCAGCGATGAATTCACGGGCCATGGGGTCATAGAATTCGCGGGTGATGCGTTCGCTGGCTTCATGCTGGTCAATGACGCCCCGCATGACCATCCGGGAGAAATTGGCACCTTCGGCTTTTTCGTTGAGTTTGAGTACAGGCAGCACAAAGGCGGCGATGATGGCTTCAAGTGCGGCACCGGGGGGACTATGCGCGCGAGCGTGGCGCAAGCCATTGAGGCGTTCTGCAATATAGCCGCTGTGGTGCTCATAGATGGCATGATACAGCTCATTCTTGGCACCGAAGTAATAACCGATCAGGGCAATAGGCACCCCAGCCTCATGCGCGATGTCACGTATGGAGACGCCTTCATAGCTTTGTGCGGCGAAGCATTTCTCTGCGGCAATGAGAATTGCGCGCTTTTTTCCACTTAGTTCTTCAACAGAGCTCATGAGCTGATCCGACCAAATTGGCAAGCATGCGAATATTTAAATTAATGCAAAACTTTGCCGAATTGTACGGTCGTTCAGTTTATTGTCTATGCGCACTGCAACATAGCTCAACTTGTTGACGGGCTTTGTTGTATGCACAAAAATTGGGCGAAAATGGCTTGTATTTGCCTTTCAGCTGCCATACATTGCATCAAAATAGTATGGACGTATTTTTTAGGGTTATGCTTGGCTTTTGCGTAGCTTCAATTTCAAGGAAAAGCGACATCTTTCATGAGCGACACCACCCGTATCGATAAATGGCTATGGGCAGCCAGATTCTTTAAAACCCGCAGCCTGGCGACCAATGCCATAGAACTTGGCCGTGTAATGCAAAACGAGCAGCGTATCAAGCCTGCCCATAACGTCAAAGTGGGTGACCTGATTGAGGTGCAGCAGGCCGAGCAAGTCTGGCAGGTCAGGGTGTTGCGCATACTGGAAATGCGCGGGCCAGCGACGGTTGCCCAGACTATGTATGAAGAAACCGCCGAAAGCGCAGCAAAACGCGCCAAAGCTGCAGAAGACAGGAAGTATTTCCGTGAACCAACGGCCACGCTGACTGGCAGGCCTACCAAGCGTGACAGGCGACAATTGGACCAGACGCGCAGTTAAATGAGGCTGAAAACAATGAAAAGATAAAAAACACGGTGACAGGCGAGGCCACCAGCAAGACACAAGCAGGATTCAAGGAGGTAAAACATAATAGATACTCTCCTCTAAAGACGGAATCTGGTTTGACATTTTATGCGCCGTGCATAATAGTACGAGCGTTCGATAAATTCATTTGTTTGCATCACTTTTTCTATTGGTTTATGTAAGCATGAATCTTCTCAACACAATCAATGTAATATGAATATGACATCAAAATTCATGCGCAAGGGGGAATTGACCCGTGCTGCCATTCTGGATGTAGCTCTGGATGCCGCCAGTCGTGACGGTATTGAGGGCCTGACCATAGGTTTGCTGGCCGACAAGATGAACATGAGCAAGTCTGGCGTGTTCGCCCATTTCGGATCGCGTGAAGACTTGCAGATCGAAGTGCTGAAGCTGTATCACCACCATTTCGAACAGGAAGTGTTTTATCCCAGCATGAAAGAAGAACGTGGTTTGCCGCGTTTGCAATCCATGTTTGCCTTGTGGGTCAAGCGTGTTACGGTAGAAATCGCCTCTGGCTGTATTTATATCAGTGGCGCTGCCGAATACGATGACAGGGCAGGGCCGATCAGGGACGAGCTGGTGGGTATGGTCCATGCGTGGCAGGGGGCCTTGCACCGTGCAGCAGCGCAGGCGATACAACTGGGCCATTTGCGTAACGATGTTGACCCTGAACAGATTGTGTATGAGATGTACGGCCTCATACTGGCACTGCACCATGATGCGCGTTTCTTGCGCAAACCAGGTAGTGTAGGTCGTGCTGAAGTCGGATTTGAACGAATGATCGAGTATTACGCGCCGGTGAAAGAAACCGCTTGAAGCACCGTCGCAAATAAGTTTTGTATCCACAAATAACGTTATAACTTTGCCGTCAGGAGAAAATCATGGGTCAATATATCGCTCCATTGCGTGATATGCAGTTCGTGTTGCATGAGCTGTTGAATGTTGAAGAAGAATTGAAACAGCTGCCTAAGCATGCTGATGTTGATGGCGACATCATCAACCAGATTCTGGAAGAAGGCGGCAAATTCACTGCCAATGTATTGTTCCCACTGAATCATTCCGGTGACCGCGAAGGCTGCCACCACGACAAGACCAACCACACTGTCACTACACCAAAAGGCTTTAAAGAAGCTTACAAACAATATGTGGAAGCTGGCTGGCCTGCATTGTCTTGCGACCCGGAATTCGGCGGTCAGGGCTTGCCACTGGTAGTCAACAATTCTTTCTATGAAATGATGAATTCAGCGAACCAGGCCTGGTCCATGTACCCAGGCTTGTCGCATGGTGCTTACGAATGTATCCATGAATATGGCACACCAGAACAAAAATCCCTGTACCTGCCTAAGCTGATTTCTGGTGACTGGACTGGCACCATGTGCCTGACCGAGCCACATTGCGGTACTGACCTGGGCATGTTGCGTTCCAAAGCAGAACCACAGGCTGACGGCAGCTACAAAATCACAGGTGCAAAGATTTTCATCTCTGCCGGCGAACATGATATGTCGGACAATATCGTCCATCTGGTACTGGCACGTCTGCCAGGTGCGCCAGAAGGTTCGAAAGGTATTTCCCTGTTTATCGTACCTAAATTTCTGCCAAATGCTGACGGTAGCAATGGCGCACGCAATCCTATCTTCTGTGGCGCTATCGAAGAAAAAATGGGCATCCACGGTAATTCCACTTGCCAGATGAACCTGGACGGCGCAACTGGCTGGCTGATCGGTGGCCCTAATAAGGGTTTGAACGCGATGTTCGTGTTCATGAATGCCGCACGTCTGGGCGTTGGCATGCAAGGTCTGGGGCTGACAGAAGTGGCTTACCAGAATGCCCTGGTGTACGCCAAAGACCGCATCCAGATGCGAAGCCTGTCTGGCCCTAAGGCACCGGACAAACCAGCTGACCCTATCATCGTTCATGCTGATGTACGCCGCATGTTGTTCACCGCAAAAGCCTATGCTGAAGGCGCACGTGCATTTTGTTCCTACGTTGCCCTGCAACTGGATAAAGAATTGAACCACCCTGATGAACAGGTACGCAAGGATTGCGCTGACGAAGTAGCTCTGCTGACACCAGTCATCAAAGCCTTCATCACTGACAATGCCTGGACCGCGACTTCTGAATGTCTGCAAGTGTATGGCGGCCACGGTTTCATCGCTGAATGGGGTATGGAACAATATGTGCGCGATGCCCGTATCAACATGATTTATGAAGGTACGAATACAGTACAGTCACTGGATTTGCTGGGTCGCAAAATCCTGATGGACAACGGTGCAAAACTGCGTAAATTTGGTGCCAAGGTTCAGGCCTTTGTTGAAGCCAATGGTACTAACGAAGCACTGTCAGAATTCATCACACCATTGGCTGAACTGGGCGACAAAGTCACCAAGCTGACCATGGAAATCGGTATGAAAGCCTTCCAGAACCCGGATGAAGTCGGCGCTGCTGCTGTACCGTATCTGCGTGTAGTCGGTCATCTGGTGTATAGCTATTTCTTTGCACAAATGGCCAAGATCGCTCTTGAAAAGCAGGATTCTGGCGACAAATTCTATATCTCGAAACTGGCGACTGTGCGTTTCTATTTTGCCCGTTTGTATCCGGAAACAGCGATGCTGATCCGCCAGGCACGTTCTGGTTCTGCCAATTTGCTGGCACTCGAAGCTGACTTGTTCTAATCAAACATGCGCTCCATTCTGTCTATGCAGGATGGAGCGTCCTACCTGAGGTTAAAAATGACCAATTTCATCGTTAAAAAAGTCGCCGTTCTGGGCGCTGGCGTGATGGGTGCGCAAATTGCTGCTCACTGTATCAATGCAAAAATACCTGTAGTCTTGTTTGATCTGCCAGCCAAGGAAGGTCCGAAGAACGGCATCGTCCTGCGCGCCATCGAGAACCTGAAAAAACTCAACCCTGCCCCACTGGGCAACAAGGAAGACGCTGCCCTCATCGAAGTCGCCAACTACGAAGACAACCTTGACGTGCTGGCCGGTTGTGATCTGATCATCGAAGCTATTGCAGAACGTATGGACTGGAAACATGATCTGTACAAGAAGGTTTCCCCGCACATTGCACCTAATGCGATTTTCGCATCCAATACTTCCGGCCTGTCTATCACTGCTTTGTCTGATGGCTTTGATGCAGAACTGAAAGCCCGTTTCTGCGGCGTGCATTTCTTCAACCCGCCACGCTATATGCACCTGGTGGAATTGATCCCTACCGTTGCTACCCGTCCAGAAATCATTGATCAGCTCGAAGGCTTCCTGACGACCTCCCTGGGTAAAGGCGTGGTCCGTGCCAAAGACACACCTAACTTCATTGCCAATCGCGTCGGTATCTTCGGCATGCTGGCAACGATGTATGAAGCAGAAAAATTCGGCCTGACTGTGGATGTCGTCGATGACCTGACCGGCAAAAAACTGGGTCGTGCTTCTTCTGGTACCTTCCGTACTGCGGACGTGGTTGGTCTGGATACCATGGGCCATGTTATCAAGACCATGCAAGACAATCTGTCTGATGATCCTTTCTTTGCTGTCTACAAAACACCTGAAGTGCTGGCCAAACTGGTCGCTGCTGGTGCTTTGGGACAAAAATCCGGTGCAGGTTTTTACAAGAAAGTCGGCAAAGATATCCAGCGCCTGGACTTTGCTACAGCACAATATGTGACTGGCGGTGCCAAGGCTGACGACGTCGTCGCCCGCATGTTGAAAGAAAAAGACCCGGTCAAGAAAATGAAGACCCTGCGTGAATCGACCAATGTGCAGGCACAGTTCCTGTGGGCGATTTTCCGCGATGCTTTCCATTACATCGCCTTCCATGGCGCAACGATAGCCGACAACGCGCGCGATATCGACTTTGCCATGCGCTGGGGCTTTGGCTGGAATGTCGGCCCGTTTGAAACGTGGCAGGCATCTGGCTGGCAAGAAGTCGCTGGTTGGGTCAAGGAAGATATCGAAGCTGGCAAGGCTCTGTGCAATGCACCGCTGCCAGCCTGGGTATTCGATGGCAAGGTTGCAGAAAATGCGGGCGTCCATACAGCAGAAGGCTCCTGGTCACCAGCCAGCGGCAAGTTTGTGCCACGTTCTACATTGGCTGTATATAACCGCCAAGCCTTCCGTGCTCCGGTATTGGGCACAGGCGTAGCCACAGGTGCAACAGCCGGCACAACTTTCTTTGAAGATGAATCTGTCCGTATCTGGCATCAGAATGACGACGTATTGGTCCTGTCGCTGAAGACCAAGATGCACGTGATTGGTCCAGGCGTGATCGAAGGCATGGAAAAAGCCATCGCCGAAGCCGAGAAGAACTTCAAGGGTCTGGTCATCTGGAGTGCAGACGCAGCTGACGGCGGTGCCTTCTCTGCTGGTGCTGACTTGCAAGCCATGCTGCCATTGTTCATGTCTGGCGGTGTAAAAGCGATAGAGCCAGCGATCTCGCGCCTGCAAAATGCGCATCAGGCTTTGAAATACGCGAATATCCCTGTGGTTGCTGCCGTATCTGGTCTGGCACTCGGCGGTGGTTGCGAATTGATGATGCACACGGCCAAACGCGTGGCTTCCATTGAATCGTACATCGGCTTGGTCGAAGTCGGTGTTGGTCTGGTGCCTGGTGGCGGTGGTTTGAAAGAAGCAGCAGTGCGTGCAGCGGCAGATGCCAAAGGCACAGATGTGCTGCAGTTCCTGAAAAACTACTTCACCAATGCAGCCACAGCTGCCGTATCCAAATCTGCGCTGGAAGCACAGAAGATGGGTTACCTGTCTGCGGATGACGTCATCGTCTTCAACCCATATGAGTTGCTGCACGTTGCCAAGGTAGAAGCACGGGCCATGTTTGATTCCGGTTACCGTGCACCGATGCGCAAACTGGTGCCTGTCACTGGACGCCATGGCATTGCGACTATCGCTGCACAACTGATCAATATGCGTGATGGTGGTTTCATCTCTGCACATGATTTTAAATTGGGCAAAATGATTGCTGAAGTGGTCAGCGGTGGCGACATCGATAATGGCAGCCTGGTCAGCGAGCAATGGTTGCTCGACATGGAGCGCAAAGCGTTTATGGAATTGCTGAATCATCCAAAAACACAAGAGCGCATTATGGGCATGATGCAAACTGGCAAGCCAGTCCGTAACTAATCGAGGTACATTAACATGACTAAACAACTCCAAGACGCCTACATCGTCTCTGCTACCCGTACCCCGATCGGCAAATCTGGTCGTGGCATGTTCCGTAACACCCGCCCTGACGACCTGCTGGTGCGCGTATTGCAATCTGCTTTTGCGCAAGTGCCTAACCTTGATCCAAAGCTGGCTGAAGATGCGATCATTGGTTGCTCTTTCCCCGAAGGCCCGCAAGGCCTGAACCTGGCGCGCATGGGCGTGTTGCTGGCGGGTTTGCCAAATACCATCGGTGGCGTCACCATCAACCGTTATTGCGCATCCGGCATTACTGCCGTTGCGATGGCGGCAGACCGTATCCGCGTCGGTCAGGCTGACGTGATGATTGCTGGTGGTGTCGAATCTATGTCCATGGTGCCTATGATGGGTAATAGCCCATCCATGAACATGGCTATCCTGAAAGACGAAAACGTCGGCATGGCTTACGGTATGGGTCTGACAGCAGAAAAAGTTGCCCAGCAATGGAAAGTATCCCGCGAAGCGCAAGATGCATTTGCCCTGCAATCACACCAGCGCGCAATTGCTGCACAAAACGCCGGTTACTTCGATGCAGAAACAACCTCTGTCGATATCATCGACCGTGTGCCGAACCTGGCCACTGGCGAAATCGAACTGAAAACACGTACCGTCAGTCGTGACGAAGGCGCACGCCCAGACACCTCTATCGAAGGTTTGGCCAAGCTGAAGCCTGTGTTCGCCGCCAAAGGCAGCGTTACAGCAGGTAACAGCTCACAAACTTCCGATGGTGCTGGTGCCCTGATCATCGTCAGCGAAAAAATCCTCAAGCAATTCAACCTGACCCCACTGGCACGTTTCGCTTCTTTTGCAGTACGTGGCGTACCACCAGAAATCATGGGTATCGGTCCTAAAGAAGCTATCCCGGCTGCATGCCGTGCCGCTGGCATTACGCAAGATCAGATCGACTGGTTTGAATTGAATGAAGCGTTCGCTGCACAATCTCTGGCCGTGGTGCAAGACCTGGGACTGGACCCAGCCAAGGTCAACCCTATGGGCGGCGCAATTGCTCTGGGTCATCCGCTGGGGGCAACTGGTGCGATCCGTTCAGCAACGACTATCCATGCCCTGCATCGCAATAACCTGAAATACGGCATGGTCACCATGTGCGTCGGTACAGGTATGGGCGCTGCCGGTATTTTTGAACGCATGTAAGCTGGACTGCCTGAGTAAAACAAACCGCGCAGACTGAATTTTCTGCGCGGTTTTTTTTAAGGAGTTGTGATGGAGACGATACAAATTATTACTGCTGATGGCACGGTGCTGACAGCAAAGAAATTTACACCTGCTGTCGGCATACAATCGGTGGTGGTCATGCCTGCGGCCATGGGAGTGAAGCAGAATTTCTATGAGCCCTTTGCAGAATTTTTGGCTGAACATGGCATTGCCGTATTGAGCTTTGACTATCGCGGCATGGGTGAATCCATTCCTGACCAGTATCGTGGATCGTTGCGTGGTTTCAAGGCGAATATCAATGACTGGGCCGAGAAAGACTACAACGCTGCCCTGAAGACCGCCAAAGAATGGCAGCCGGATGTACCGCTGCTGATTGTTGGTCATTCACTGGGCGGTCAGCTGCCAGGTCTGGTGCCGGACAATCACCTGATAGATGGCATGCTGACCGTTGGTTGTGGCAGCGGCTACTGGCGAGATAATGCACCGCAGTTGAAGCGTTTCGTCTGGTTGATGTGGTATTTCCTGGTTCCTCTGTACACGCGCCTGTGGGGCTATTTCCCTGGAAAAAAAATGCGCAAGGTGGGTGATTTACCCAAGGGGGTGATCTACCAATGGTCACGCTGGTGTCGCAACCCTGCGTATTTTGTGGAAAAAGATGGCAGCCCCATGCAGACCGGGCATCATAAAATCCACAAACCCATACTGTGCATGAGCTTTACCGATGATGAAATGATGAGCCGTCGCAGCATAGATAGCATGCATGATTATTACAGCAACGCTTCGGTGGAACGGCGTTATATCCATCCCGCAGAAGTGAATGCAAAACGCATAGGACATTTCGGCTTTTTCCGCCCACAGTTCCGCAACACACTTTGGCAGCAAGCCTTACAATGGCTCAACACTGCTCCAAATGCCGCTTTAAATACTGCTTCAAATACTGCTTCAATAAAACAATCGACCTGAAGATAAGAGACTAGACAATGGATATCCTGACCCACAAAGAAAACGGTATTTTGACGATCAATTTCAATCGTCCTGAAAAGAAAAACGCCATTACCCAGGCCATGTACCAGGCCATGGCTGACGCTCTGCGTGATGCAGAAACCGATGTCGCCGTGCGCGCTATTCTGATCACCGGCAAGCCGGAGATTTTTACAGCAGGTAATGATCTCGAAGATTTCATGAAAAATTCTGGCAGCATCGCCTCACCAGACAATTTGCCGCCGGTGTACCAATTCATGCAGGCATTGAATGAAATCGGCAAGCCTGTCATTGCTGTTGTGTCTGGTGCCGCCGTCGGCATAGGCACCACCTTGCTCATGCATTGCGACATGATTTACCTGGCTGACAATGCCAAACTTTCCATGCCCTTCACGCAATTGGGCTTGTGCCCTGAATTTGCTTCCAGCATGGTGTTCCAGCAAATCGTCGGTTATCAGCGCGCCGCAGAAAAACTCATGCTGGGTGAAGCCTTCAGCGCCCAGGAAGCGTTTGAAATGGGTTTCGTCAATAAGGTCTTGCCACTCGAAGAATTGCTGCCTTATGCGCAACAGCAAGCAGCCAAGCTGGCTGCTTTGCCGGCAGCGTCCATCCGTGTCACCAAACGTCTGATGAAAGGCAACCAGCCTGCAGCTATCAGCGCTAAGATGCTGGAAGAAAACAAGCACTTCGCCGCCATGCTGAGTGGTCCGGAAGCGAAGGAGGCGTTTATGGCTTTTTTCCAGAAGCGGAAGCCGGATTTTAGTCAATTCAACTAGGATCTTCTGGCAATAAGTGACATGCCTCAGCCGGCATATATTGTGCCGCCAGGATCTGGTGGGGCAAATAGCACAGTGCCGTTTGGCTTTGCAAACGTGGACGAATTTGCCCAATTCGGTAGCAATATGCGTACTGGGCTAGGCCGAGCAGGATACGAGAATGCGGAGCCGTTACTTCAAGGAAGTGCCGTCACCGGGAAGAGCTTTAAAACTGGCCAACCGTTTGATGTTGGCCATGTGAGTGACTTTGACGTTGCACTTGCAGACCCCTCTATGTTGGCGCGAGCTAAAGAATTGGGTATTGGTTTGCGTTCAGGTGGAACCCGTACTGGGCCGCTTACAGAACGAGACTTGCGCGCGCTTGGGGTGTTTGACTTGTCGAACCAAATGGGCCAACAAGCTGGTAGGGAAGTTAATTTCATGATCTATAACAATACGGCGACAGCCTCTCAGAAAGCTCCGAGTGTGGTTTTACCTGGAAGGAAATAAGAATATGGCGGTCTACGATCTTTATGGTTTTGTTTTAGATGACATCAGTGGCGCAAGGAAAATTCTCGAATCCTCCCTTGAGATTCAATTTGAGGTTCGCAATAGTGACTATCAGGGAGGGGAATATTACAAATGGGGGAAAACTGGCGACGAGAATTTTGTCTTGAAACTGAATGTTGACCCTATTGATGATGAGCCTGCTGAAATGTCATTTCCTGGGCATAAAATTTTATTCTATGTAAATGACACTTCACGTTCAGCAGATTTGCAGGAGAGATTGAGCCAAAGTGCGAAAGATTTCGTTTTATTGAGGCATGAGGATTTGAAGTAGGTGTTGCGCACGCCGCTTCCATCGTACTTCCTCCCAAATTGCCATCGCACGATTTTGGCAAGATTGAGTGTGGATTACCCCATTCCGGTCATACGGTTTTGCATGTCCAACTTCACTTGAATCATAACGACAACCCAATTGCCGTCATATCGAATGCTGTGTAAAAGAGGGCATGACGCCCCCGAACGATACGATGATTTTGGCTACCTGCTAAAACGACTCATCATCCGACTCTCTTTGTGCTGGATTGCTCTGTGATGCTTCTTGTTGCATGATTTTTATTTCATCACCATAAGTCTGCATCAACATATCACGCACCTGATCAAGGAATTCAACGATATTGTACGCATCCTTTGGCCGAAGGTAAGTGGTGAGCTTGTGGATGTGCATGCTCATGATGACACCCGCTGCGGTTTGACCTGTTGCTTAAGCAAAGCATCGTGTGACCGCCAGTGCGGTTGCAGAAGCGCGGCATTGACATGCGACACCGTGCAAATGCGTTGATGCGCAAGGCAAGTCGCAATCAGAGTAGCGTAACAAAGGTTATGACATAGCCGTAAATTACCCTGCACCGCCCGCAACACGACCTGCAAGGCTGCTTCATCGAAAGTATTGGCGCCCAAACCAACGGCAGCCAGCTCGGTGATGACAAACCTGATCAAGTCATCGTCATGCAACGGCAGCACCTGCCTGGAATAACTGATCCGGCTCTTGATGTCTTCATTACACGTCATTGACAAACGAAACATCAACTCAGGATGGCCCAGCAACACCAGATTGTGCTTTTTAGGGAAACGCTCAAACAACAAGCGCAATTTACGTAAAATGCCCACATCCAGCAAGTGCGCCTCATCGATCACGATATACAGCGTTTTTTGCGATTGACCATGACGGTAAGCCGCTTGTATCAGCTCTTTTTCGATATCCTTCATCCGTGCATTCACCTGTATGTATTGAGAAAATGGATGTGATAAGAATGACTACTATCACCTGGCAAAGTGGGCTCAATATTTAGACGTAGATTTCAAAAAAAAAAGTGAAATCGAGAAAATCTCATTTTCTCTGACACAAATAAAAAAAATCTCAGCTTTTGCGGCAATCGGCCTCAATTTATGTGACAATTTTCTGATAATCAGTGCTTTCTTTGCCAATTCCACTCTCAACTTCCGTGGTCAGCCACCAGGCTGACCTGTTCACTCCTATTGGTGAAACAAGTTATGGCAACAAACAGTGATATAAGTATAGCTAACTGGTTGTCCAACTGATCCAACGTACATCGCACTGCAAGCTACTGTATTGTTCTACCCACGTTTGCTTGAGTTAGGTCAAATCTAAATGCCTAAGGCAAAGGTAGGATAGCCACGTTAATATCTTTAGAACTTACAAATAGGCCATCGGTTTATTTGCTCTTGATACCGGCATTTTTTAACCGATGCCGCGACAAGTGTTGCTGTAGTTTCACTTTACTGGAAACATGTCATGCAACTCTACGACTATCTACGAAAGCAATTTTCGCGTCTTCACGGTTCGCATGAACTATCGCAGCCAAATCATGCTGAGCAGACTAACCAACATGAATTGAGTGCGCTGGCTGCACTTGATTTAGCGGAGTTAATGCAAAAACTTGACAGTAATTCTTTGGGCTTACTTGATTACGATATAGAGGTGCGCCTTAAAGCGTTTGGTTCCAACGCGATTGCTGAAGAGACAGAAAAAAACCTTGTCGTGCAGTTGTTGCAAAGATTGGGCAATCCACTCAATATTCTACTGTTGATTTTGGCCAGTGTGTCGCTGGCGACGCACAATTTAGAATCGGCAGGTATCATTGCCGCTATGGTGATCTTGAGCGTCACTCTGGCTTTTATCCAGGAAAGACGATCAAGCCGTGCGGCGGCTGCATTGAGGGCAATGGTACATACCACGGCCACCGTATTGCGTCGTGCATCTTCAGACATTTCAGGTGCCGCCTCAGCCGCGTCCACAAAAGAAATTCCAATCAGTCAGCTCGTGCCTGGCGATGTCGTACATTTGTCAGCTGGTGATATGGTGCCGGCCGACATTCGCTTGCTCACTGCCAAAGACTTGTTTGTCAACCAGGCGTCAATGACGGGTGAAGCGTTGCCATCCGAGAAATTTCCCCTGGTTGAGCCAGCCGGTGTTGACTACCTGCAGTTGCGCAATGTCTGCTTCATGGGCACCAATGTTGCCAGTGGCACTGCAACCGCTGTCGTTATCCATACAGGTGCGCGGGCAGTCTTTGGCGGCATCGCCAAAGCTATTGCTGGTGAACGGGCACCTACCAGTTTTGATCGTGGCATCACCCGTTTTACCTGGTTGATGATACGTTTCATTGCCGTCATGGTGCCTTTGGTGTTCGTCATCAATGGAATAAGCAAGGGCAATTGGCTGGAAGCCCTGCTATTCGCTACAGCCGTTGCCGTTGGTCTTACGCCCGAGATGTTGCCCATGCTGGTGACAGTGAACCTGAGTAAGGGGGCATTAGCGATGTCCGCGAAGAAAGTGATCGTCAAGCGGCTCAATGCAATCCAGAATTTTGGTGCCATGGACATACTCTGTACCGATAAGACGGGGACGTTGACGCAAGACCGTATCATCCTGGAAAAATATGTGGACCTGAACGGTAAGCCAAGTGAACGGGTACTCGATTTTGCTTACCTTAACAGTTACTACCAATCGGGCCTGAAGAATTTGCTTGACGTTGCCGTGTTGAAATATAACGAAGTGCATGAAAAGCTACATGCCACCGGCGAATATAGCAAAGTCGACGAAATTCCATTTGACTTCATGCGTCGCAGAATGTCAGTGATAGTCGATGGCCATGGCGAACGCCTGCTAATTTGCAAAGGTGCGGTGGAGGAAGTGTTCAATGCCTGTTCTCATGGCGAACTGGATGGCAAGACATTTGATCTCGATGCAAGCCATTTGACCTCGCTCCAGGCCGAGAGTAAAGATTTGAATGAGAACGGCTTCAGGGTTATTTCCATCGCTTACAAGCGGGTTGACGCAAGTAAGACAGATTTCTCAGTGAAGGATGAAACTGATCTCATCTTATTGGGCTACATCGCGTTCCTGGACCCGCCAAAAGACAGTGTCAGTGCTGCCCTGGCGGCGCTTGCCAAGCATGGTGTCAGTGTAAAAATCCTGACTGGGGATAACGATATCGTCACAAGGAAAATCTGTAAAGACGTAGGCTTGCAAGTCGATAAAATCATGCTAGGCAGTGATTTTGAAAAACTCAGCCTCGATGAACGCTGCGATGCTGCAGAAGCAGCTCAGGTGTTTGCCAAGCTGTCGCCTTCGCAAAAAGTCATGGTGATTGAGGCGCTACACCGCCGGGGGCATGTAGTAGGTTATTTAGGTGACGGCATCAATGACGGACCAGCTCTTAAAGCAGCCGACGTCGGTATTTCGGTCGATACGGCAGTCGATATCGCAAAGGAGTCAGCCGATATCATTTTGCTGGAGAAGAGCCTGCTGGTATTGGATGAAGGCGTCATTGAAGGACGCAAGGTGTTTGGCAACATCATCAAATATATACGCATGGGTGCCAGCTCGAATTTCGGCAATATGTTCAGTGTGCTTGGTGCCAGCGCCTGGTTGCCTTTCTTGCCCATGGCACCGATACAAGTGCTGGCAAATAACTTGTTGTATGATTTTTCACAGACTGCAATCCCCACCGATAACATCGATCCTGAATACCTGGATAAACCACGTCAATGGGAAATCAATAACATCGCCCGCTTTATGTTCTTTATCGGGCCAATCAGTTCTATTTTCGATTATGCGATTTTCGCAACCATGTATTATTTTTTTGACGCCAGGACATTGGCTCAGGCTTCCTTGTTCCAGACAGGCTGGTTTGTGGAATCATTGTTGTCACAAACCCTGATTATCCACATCATCCGTACCTCCAGGATTCCCTTTGTGGAAAGCCGCGCCAGTACGCCACTGATATTGACCAGTGTTGCCATTTGCTGCGTTGGAATCTGGCTGCCTTATTCGCCGTTTGCCAGTTCCCTGGGTTTCGTCGCACTTCCTTGGTCGTACTGGCCCATCGTTACCGCCATGCTTGCCATCTATCTGGTACTTACCCATATTATGAAGAAATGGTTTCACAGGCTGTTTGGTGTGATTTGATAGGAAATAAGTCAAACCTGGATCTCAGCGATCTGACCGTCTGGTTGCGGCAGCCTGGCAATAAATAATAGAACGCAAAGCTACAGTTTCTCAGGTGAATACTTAAGCCATCGTTAAAACAATGCAAAAACAACGGCAAATCGGCTTTTCTTTTGCTGTAGCTTCCCTGTCACATACACTCCCTAAGATGTGGAGCTTGCAGGCACAGACGTGCTTGGCGTGTCGCCATGAATCACATTTCTTCTTGATAACATAACAAATCGAACCATGCTGCAGGAGTATGATGGTACGACATATCAAATCGGCATAAACATTAGTTACCAAGATAGACGAAAAACTGCTCCAGCAGCGTTATGGCTACTTACCATTCGTCTACCATGACCTGCATCGTCACGCTTTGCAGGGCAATGTTTGCGTCAGTTCTTGTGATTGAAATCAGTATAAAAACAATGGATATATTTTATGAAAAAAATTAGAAGACAATTAATTGTTGCAGCTATGTTGGCAACTGCATCCTTGGCGCAATCTGCAGCGCAGGCAGGAAATTCCGGCTATCAGCTGGACCAGCGCTGGGAGTTGGGTATCGCAAGCAAATGGGACTATCTGGATATAGACCCAGTTAGAAGTCGCTTATTTTTGAGCCGTGCAGATCATGTGCAAGTCGTAGATTTGGCGTCAGGAAAAGAGGTGGGTGAAATAGCCAATACCCAGGGTGTTCACGGAATTGCTTTTGCCCAGGATTTAAATCTGGGGTTCACCTCTAATGGTCGGGCTAACACGATCACAGTATTTGATCTTGATACCTTAAAAGTCAAACAGGAGATCAGTATATCCGGTAGTAATCCTGACGCGATTCTGTATGAAAAAGACAGTCATAAATTATTTACTTTTAATGGAAAATCGAAAAACGTGACTGTCATTGATGCCCGTACTTTGGGTGTGGTAACAACGATACCTGCTTCAGGAAAACCTGAGTTTGCGGTCAGTAACCATAACGGAAAAATCTTCTTCAACATTGAAGATAAAGCCGAATTGCAAGCAATTGATGTGGCTAGTAACACGGTGGTGTCCACTTGGCATCTGAATGGATGTGAAGAACCTACGGGATTAGCAATGGACATCGCCCACGACAGATTATTTTCAGTTTGCCATAATAAAGTAATGGTCGTTACAGATGCAAAAAACGGACATCTTGTCTCCCAAATTAAGATTGGTGAACATGCCGACGCGGCTATCTATGATGAAGAAACTGGCACTATATTTTCGTCGAACGGCGATGCTGGCGGTACTTTGTCGGTGATTCACCAAAAAGACGCCAATCACTATGTCTTAGTGGAAAATGTGAAAACGGCGCAAGGTGCGAAAACCATGGCGATGGATGCCAGGACAAAAACTATTTATCTTCCTGCAATAGCGCAAGGCTCTTTTACAGTAATGTCTTTTTCTAAAAAATAAGTGCGAATCTGTTTGATTAAATTGGGGGGAACAGGCCCCCGGAAGTACTGCAATTTTGCAAGAAAGTCGTTTGAGTGTACACGTCAAACTTAATATGCAGAGTGCGTCAAACATGTGTCATATGAATTGAGAATGTGGCACCTTTACTATTGGACTTGCTCATGTGGACATGCACGAGGAATTGGTAAGGTAATAAAGGTGTCATAGTTGATTGGTATCATGGCTGGAGAAGCCGGTTTATCACACCACCAATCCAGCCAGGGACCACTCATGACGTGCATTTCTCAATTCCGAAAGCGAACTTCAGTAATTGGACAAGCTATCTCTATTTTATTCTTGTCTTGCTCTGCCGCGCAGTTTTCTCAAGCACAGACTCAACCACAAGCTCAGTCACAAGATCAAGTTAACCTGGGAACTGTCGGTACACAGGGGGGGGCTAGTCAGGTGGTGGAGATCTCTGCTAAATCCAATTCTATCTCTGCTGTTGCACCTACCCAGGTCAACTTGTTAGCGACTCAGCCACAGTCTATCATTTCACGGGTATTCATCGAACAATCGGTGGCACCGACGGGTAACTTCAACACTATCGCTGGTATAGCGCCAGGTGCGTCAACACAACCCTCGCCAAATGGTCCAGGAACATCAGATACTAAAACCGTGTTGCGCGGCTTTCAGGATGCGCAATACAACGTAACTTGGGACGGTATTCCATTTGGTGATACTAATGATCCTACTCACCATTCAACAGCTTATTTTCCGGCAGCGGTGATCGGTGGTGTGGTGGTTGAACGTGGTCCTGGCAACGCCAGCAACCTTGGCCAAGCTACCTATGGTGGCAGTATCAATTTGTATTCCAAAACTCCATCAGCAAATCGTTCTACAGAAGTTTACTATTCGCGCGGCGGTTGGAACACCAATCTGTTTGGTGTTGCCTTCGAAAGTGGAAAGATGGGTGACAACGACGCTACTTTGCAATTAAATGTGCAGAACATCAAAAGCGACGGCTATCTGACCTACAACACGATGGATGGATCCAATCTCGTCGTTAAGTATGCCCAGAAGCTTGGTCAGAACACGCGCATGACTGTGTTTGCCACGTATAACGACATCAAAACCCAATTACCTGATTCAACCTCTGGTGCAACACTTGCACAGGCTGCACAGTTCGGCAAGAACTACAGCCTGAACAATGACCCTACCAGCCAGGGCTATTATGGTTACAACACGGTTCACAAGAAAACGGATATGGAATACCTCCGTTTGCAGACGAACTGGGGTGATGGCTTTCAGACTGACAATAACCTCTACAGCTACTACTACGACAATGCCACTTTCGCCGGGTTTGATGCAAGCGGTTATCTGGGACCTGGCATCATTGCTGCGGGAGCAGGTACCAATGCGAGTTCCTATTCTGGCGCGAAGGTGCCAGTTGGCGGAGTGTTAGGTTATGACAAGTTAAACCATTACCGCGTCAATGGCGACATCTTCAAAGCGACCAAGCAGTTTGAGGCGGGTCTGTTGCGCGCAGGTCTGTGGTTAGAAAATGCTGATACTCGTCGTCATCAGTATGGCATGGACATGACGACGATGACTTACCTTGATCCGACTTTTGCTGGCAAAGGTACTAAATTCAACCAAGATTCTAGTTGGACGCAGTACCAGCCTTTTGTCGAATTTGAGTGGGCAGCATCGGAAAACACGACAATAACACCTGGTTTCAAATACATGAATTTCAAACGCAGTGTTGACGCTGTTAAAAATCAAGGTTCAAGTGTTCCGGCCAATTTCTCGGAAACTTATAAGGCTTCACTCCCTTTCCTGACTGTCAATCATGCTGTAGACAAGGAAAATTCTGTTTATGCCCAGTACGCCAAGGGCATGCAAGCACCTATTCTGGGTACCGCATTGCAGGTGGTAACACCGGCGAACACTCCTGACCCACAGACTACGACAAACTATCAGATTGGCGCAGTCCATAAATCGGACCGCTTCACTGTTGCTGCCGATCTGTATTACATTGATTTTAACAACCAGATTGGTTCGAGTACTGTGGCCGGTCAGACTGTGTTCTTTAATCAAGGTGGAACAGTTTATAAAGGCTTCGAAATCGAAGGTGCATATTTGCTTGGTTCTGGATGGTCAGTTTATGCAAACTATTCCAAGAACAGCGCCAAATTCAAGAATGGAAATACAGCCGGTATCGGTTCGATTACCAAGTCTCCCGACATGACTGGCGCACTTGGGTTGCAATACAACCAAGGACCATGGAATGCTTCGATGATCTACAAGATTGTTGGTCAGCAATATGCGCAGAACAACGAACCTGCTGCCTACAAGATTGATGCCTATGACAACACTGATCTTAACATTGCATACACTTTCGATCACATAGGCAGCATGCTGAAAAAAGTCAAGATTCAGCTTAGTGTCTATAACTTGACTGACAGCCGGAAAGTCACAGCAATTTCAACGGGCTCTACGGTGGCTTTGGATCAATATCAATGGCAAGCGCCGCGCAGCTTCATGCTGTCCGGCAAAGTCATGTTCTAGTATTGTTGCAATTGTTGCTCAAGAAGGCAGCGCGATGCGCTGCCTTTTTTTGACGCCATTCTGATTGATTCAATACCTGATAATCATTTTATGATATAGTCCCCCTCCCTATATTCGGAGGCTGCCATGGGTCACACAATCCGCGATAAGCAAAAACTGTTGAACCGGGTACGTCGTATCCGCGGACAAGTTGACGCTATTGAACGCGCTTTAACGGAAGAAAATGATTGTATCCACGTGTTGCAACAGATCACCAGTTGCCGTGGAGCGATGACGGGTTTACTGGCTGTGGTGCTGGAAGATCACATTCGCACCCATCTTGTCGATGCCGATGCACCTGGCGGTGAGCAAAGTGACGCCAAAGAGCAGTTGATTGATGTTGTCCACAGTTATTTTAAGTGAGTTTGTCATGACTGAACTATATGAAACCCCATTCGCGGTTGACCATGACCACGTCTTCCTGGGTGCAGGACATGAAAAGAATGAACGCAAGACCTGGGCGGTGATAGCACTTTGCAGCGCCATGATGATCGCCGAGATTATTGGCGGTAGCTTGTTTGGGTCCCTGGCGCTGGTGGCAGATGGCTTGCACATGTCTACACATGCTGGCGCCATGTTGATTGCGGCACTTGCTTACACCTATGCGCGCAAGCATGCCAATGACCGGCGTTTCGTGTTTGGAACGGGCAAGCTAGGCGATTTAGCGGGCTTCACCAGCGCGATTGTCCTGGCGATGATCGCCTTATTGATAGGTTATGAAGCCGTCGCTCGTCTTATGGCACCAGTGGCTATCCACTTCACCGAGGCGATTCCTATTGCCGTTGCAGGTCTATTGGTTAATATTGTCAGTGCGTGGCTGCTGAGTGGCGACGACCATCATGGACACAGTCATGGTCATAAGCACGGCGGATATGTAGAGCACAGCCACGATGAAGAAGTGCAGCATGTAGAGACGCCTGCTGGCATATTCGCGCTGTCTATTTTTGAAGATGGCATTCCTCCTGTGTTTCGCATACATACTGAAACGGAAGGGGCAGCGTTAACAGCAAAAAATGTGACCGTAACAACCATTCGGCCAAACGGCGCACGTCAGGAATTCGCTTTTTACCATCAAGGCGGTTTCTTGCAGTCGACCACAGATATTCCCGAACCGCACTCCTTTACAGCTGAGATTTCATTGCATGATGCCATTCACACTGTAGAATTTGCCGAACATGCGCACGGCCATGATGACCATGGCGTTGATCATCGTGACCACAATATGCGGGCAGCCTATATTCACGTTATTGCAGATGCTGCGGTTTCTGTGCTGGCTATCATCGGCCTCTTGTTGGCGAAGTCATTTGGTTGGCTATGGATGGATCCTTTAGCCGGTATTGTCGGGGCTTTAGTCATCGCCAACTGGTCATACGGTTTGATTCGTGACACTGGGAAAATCCTGATGGATGTCAGTGCTGATGACATGATGGCTAATAAAGTCCGGGCGGTAGTTGATGCTGCTGGCGACAGTTTGCTTGATTTGCATGTATGGCGGCTTGGCCCCGGTCATTTTGGGGCGGTAGTGTCAGTGCTTACGCCTGAACTACAACGTGGGCCCATGTATTACCATGAGGAACTTCGACGCTTCAAAGGGTTGTCGCACATTACTGTTGAGGTTCACTCGCCTGGCACAGCATTGAAGCGCGAGTGTTAAGTCGCCTTGCGTAGAAATGGGCAGGTTTGAGAGAAAAGCGGGCTTCTCCGGGGTATTTGCTTCAATCCACAATGTTATGGCCACGCTGGGCAGTCAGACTTCACAATTCAGCCAGTTGTTAACTTTAAATGGCATCCCGGAAATGTGACGGTGGTGGTAGTTGCTGTACTTTTCTGGCATACGGAAAATACGCGTTCAAATGCTAAGCATATGACTTCTTCGGTCAAATGAACCTGCCTCATGTCATGCACATGAGGCAGGTATTTGGAGTTGAGTCAGGTAGCAAGAAAAATTCAATATGCCCAATATGGTCGCTGCGCTACGCCATTCACCGATTTTTCAAATCCCACAATGACACGTCGGCCAAAAAAGAAAGGCAGGCCCCAGTCGAAGCTGCTATTGGCTGAAGAGCGGCGACCACGGCCATTGGTACCACCGATGGATGACACGGTAATGGTATTGCCCAGGTTTTCCAGGTTTTCTATGGTGAAATTGACGATGCCACTGTTGCCGTTTGCGCCAGTATTGGTGGCGCTCAAATTGAGCAGGTTGGTTGGACAATAAAAACCTATGTCTATACGGCAAGTGACAATGCTTGCATCGTTAAAATACAAACCATTAGAACCACTATCGAGAAAACTCGATGCCATGGTTATCCCTTTATACGTGGTGCTGAAATTGCCGCTGCTATTGGTAGTGTAAGTGGTCGCATTGCCAAGTTTGTTGTTGACCTGCGTATCAACACCAAAGGTCAATGTGCCTGTCATACTTGCCAAACCACCCGTAGGTACTGCCGGGAACGATAGCACGACACCATTATTGTTTACTGCAAAGGCGCTTACCGGATTACTGACTTGCTGTGCCAATGGCATGGTCGAAGGCAGACAACTGCTGGCAGTACAGGCGTAATATGCGCCACCGGCTGAAGAACTCACACAACTATCGCCACAGTCTTGCTTGAACAGACCAACACCCAGGATGCCATTGGCACCCAAGGCTGCGACGGAGCCGATATTGGCACCCGCGCTGCTGCAGGATGCAGGTATGCCAGAATAGCCAGCAGGGGCACTGTTTAAAATATGCACTGACTGTGATAAGGCTACTTCATCCGCGATTTTGACGTCCGCTTGCCTGACCGCGCCCCAGGCATAGCCACTGACGAATTGCGCACACTCCCCCGCAGCAGCACCAGATGGTGTGGTAACAACTGGCAATGCCAATGCAGTATCTAATGGGGCAGCCAGGCGCAAGCCATACGATCCGGTATCAAGTAAAACGTGGTCTATGGTCTGGCAAATACTGGTGCCTGGCCTGCATATGCTCACAGTGACGAAGGGCACATTGATAGATCCGCCACTGATCCCCGCAGGGCCGTTATCTATAACGATCGTTGCGGTATTGTTGCCTGCCACGGTCAGGTTGGTGCTGGCATTGCCGGTGCCGCCGCTGCCTGTGCAATTCAGGTTATAGGCATAGTTGCCAGCCTTGGATTGTGTTACGGTAATGCTACCTGTAGTTGTCTGTGTGCCTGTCCACGCACCTGTCGCACTACAACTGTTTGCACCGCTTGATGACCAGCTCAATTGGGTAGATTGTCCGGCAATCAGGCTGGAGGATGTGAGTGAGATCGTCACTGTCGGAGCTGCCTGGCTTGAAGATGCAGTCGTCGTGCCAGACCCGGTGGATGTACTGCCGCCTCCACCACAGGCGGGCAAGAGAAGGCTGAGCGCCATTGCAGCAAGCATGGCGGTTTTTTTGCTTACCTGCGGGGATGCCCACTGCCAAACATGTTTTGTGCTCATCATGGTATGTGTCGCTTATTCGGGGCTTAAATTCAGAGCTTAAATTCAGGGCTTAAATTTGAGACTTAAATTCGGGGTCCGCATTTGTGATTTAATCGATGTCGTCGGCCGTAAAACCTGCCGGAAAATCGGATATCACCCATGCCCGACCTGCATAGGCGCGCATGTGTCCACTGATGGATATCTCTACATCGGGACGTGCAATGTGTACCTGACTGCGCCCGGCCCGGGTCTGCTTGGCAGTTTCACTGGTCAACGTGTCAAAATGCCTGCCTAGCAAGCTGCGTAGATCCGGCACAAATGGGCCGCTCCAGCTGACAGCGAAGACAATTCCATCGAGACGGACAAATTCACGCACCAGCGTGCCATTTGGCAAACTGGTTTCACTGATGCGGTAGTCCTGACCATTGCCTGATTGTGCCGCCAACTGGCGCACCCGGGTAGGGTTATTGCTTGCTCCAAAATTACTTACACCGCCACTGAGTGCGGCAAGAGCGGACAAGGATTGAATCAGGAGCAGGACGGCAAGCAGAACGGTGCGCACAGTGTTTCTCCCGAACCAGGAAAGATAAGAGGAAATGGATTCCAGACTAACATGGAGGAAATATCCTTAGACAGGCTCTTTCAAATATTTACATTTGTAATGTTGTAATGAAGGGAAATTGCCATGTTTTGCTTCGGGATGTATGACGCGCTCACAGATGAACATGGTAATTATTTTAACGAAGTCGTTTGTTGCCGGACTTATCCCCCTCTTTAGAAATGGGGGGTGCCGTTACGCCGCATTATCCAAAGCTTGGCAATGGACGTCCGCCCGCAGGTGGAAAAAAACACTGTGGATTTATTTTTTTCAGCAGTGCTTTAATTTGTCTGAAGTACCCGTCGAAGACGCCTTGCAAGAATAGGCATCAGTGCGTAACTTCGGCGGTATTGATATGGAGTCAGGCTGGTGCTGCACCATCAGTTGTGCGGACCAGTTTTTTGTTGACGAATTCTTGTATACCCATGTCGCCCAATTCGCGTCCATAGCCAGAATTTTTAATGCCCCCAAATGGCAGGTCTGCATCAGCCCAGTCAAGATTATTGATGAACATCATGCCGGTATCGACCTGACTGGCGACAGCTTGCCCGCGGGCCAGATCTTTGGTGAAGACAGAGCCACCCAAACCAAAATCTGAATCGTTGGCCAGCGCTATGGCGGCGGCTTCATCCTTGACACGATAGAATGAAACTACTGGGCCAAAAAATTCATCCCGGAAGGCAGGATTATCCGGTTTGATATCAGTCAAAATCGTCACTTCCATAAATGCGCCTGGGCGATCCAGTCGTTTGCCGCCCATCAGGACTCTGGCACCATGTTCGACAGCGACTTCAACTTGTTTGATCAGTTGAAGCAAGGCTGCTTCGCTTGACAGAGGACCGTGCGTGGTGCTTTCATCCATCGGGTCGCCAGGTGTAAGGTCTGACAATGCCCGCTGGAATTTGGCAATGAATTCGTCGGCTATGGATTCGAGAACGATGAATCGTTTGGCGGCGCAGCAGGTCTGACCGCTGTTGTACATCCTCCCCCACACGGCCCAGGGGATGGTGATATCCATATCGGCATCATCGAGCACGATGAAGGCATCGCTGCCGCCTAGTTCCATGGTAGATTTTTTTAAATTTTGGCCGGCCCGTGCTGCTACAGCTTTACCCGCCGCAACACTACCTGTCAGCGCAACGCCTTTGATGCGTGGATCATCGATGACAGTATTTGATTGCTCGTACGAGATCAGCAGATTGGTATAGGTGCCAAGCGGTGCGCCTGCCTCTATCCAGAGTTTTTCGAATGCGATGGCACATTGTGGTACGCAGGCAGCATGTTTGACGACTATCACGTTCCCTGCCATCAATTGCGGCCCTGCGACCCTTGCCAGTTGATAGAAAGGGAAGTTCCACGGTTCAACACAAAATAGCGCGCCGACCGGACTGCTCTCCATATGTGCATGACCCGATTTTGGATTGAGTTTGACAGGCTTTAAGAAGCTTTCGGCATGCTCTGCATAATAAGCCAGGATAGCGGCACTGAACTTGACTTCAGCGCGTGCTTCCTTAATCTGTTTTCCCATTTCCAGGGTAGCCAGTCTGGCAAAATCTTCAAACTGCGCGTGCAAAAGTTGTGCAGCCTTGGCGACAATGGCAGCCCTTTCCTTGAAACTGGTGTGCTTCCATGTGCTGAAACAAGAGTCGGCAGTTGATAGTGATTGTTCCAGTTGTGTCGCACTGAAATGTTCAAATGTTTTTAGAGTTTTTCCAGTGTAGGGATTGACGCTTTGATAGGACATGATAGAGGGCATTTTCTGAAAAACTAGCAAAAAATCGTGCACGCAGCGATGGTGTCGCATGCACTTCTTTACTGAGCGAGCTCTTTGATGCTAGTCCCCAATGTCTCGCCTTTCGGTGCGCTGGCACGCATAGTCAGAGGCTGTTGCGGCATTAAGATAATCCTGCATCCCCGGCAAGGCGACGCAACAACGCCAGCTTCCTTCCGTAACAGCTTCTTAGAAATATTGATCTGGCGTCTCTCTGCTTTGTCCGGAGTTCAATCCGGTTCGAAGTTGAGTACTACTCGTGAAGGTACTTCACCATGTTTGAGCCGTTCAAACACGCTGTTGATGGCAGACAGCGGTTGTAGCTCAATATCAGCTTTGACCTTGCCATCGACTGCAAAGGCTAAGGCCTCTGCCATGTCAAGACGGTTGCCGACAAAAGAACCACGGATCGTGATGCAGTTTGCCACCACATCAAACAGTGGAGTGGGGAATTCGCCCGGTGGCAGACCCACCAGTACACAAGTGCCAAATTTGCGGGTCATACCTACCCCTTGCTTGAATGCGGCGAGTGAGGGTGCCGTAATCAGCACGCCGTGTGCACCGCCACCTGTCACACTCTTGACTGATTCAATGGCATCTGCAGTGGTGGCGTTGACGATGGCGTCAGCACCCAGGCGTTGAGCATGGGCAAGCTTGCTGTCGTCGATGTCTACCGCGCAGACATGCAAGCCCATGGCTTTACCGTACTGGACAGCCAGATGCCCCAGACCGCCAATGCCAGAAATGACGATCCAGTCACCTGGCTTGGCTTGAGTTTCCTTGATTCCTTTGTAGGAGGTGACTCCAGCACAAATCAATGGTGCAGCTTCGCGCGCCGCCAAACCGGCAGGAATATGAGCAACATAATTGGGGTCAGCAACAATGTATTCGGCAAAGCCACCATTTTTTGTATAACCGCCGAACTGGGCGTCAGGGCAGACAGGCTCGTGCGCCGCCAGACAGTATTCGCAGTGCCCACAGGCAGAATACAGCCACGGTACGCCGACGCGATCCCCTTCCTTGACAGCAGTTACGCCTGCACCAAGTGCGACAACTATGCCTATGCCTTCATGCCCGGGAATAAAAGGCAAGCCTGGTTTGAGCGGCCAGTCGCCGCTGGCGGCATGCAGATCGGTATGGCATACACCACACACTTCCGTCTTGACCAGGATCTGTCCCGGGCCTGGTTCGGGAATTGAGAGTTCTTTCAGTACCAATGGTTGGCCAAATTGTTCGACTACCGCAGCTTGCATGGTCCGGGTCATGTGATTCTCCAAAAAGTAAATTCTACGTATTGATGCGGCTATTTAAACGCCTTGATAAGTGCTTCCATATTCGTTCCCAGTGCTTTGTCGTGTGCCATGACAGGAGGTATCTGGCGATCAATTCCCAACAGTTGGTAGACAGCCATCTGGGCCGCACGGACTGAATATTCCACCGTGAAGACAACATCGTCAGGTATTTCCACAAACTGGCTGATGAAGGCAAAATTCCTGCTGCCAGGCGGCACCGGCAAAGGACGGTCGCCAGCAGCACGGGGCATGAACATGCTGGTGATGTAAGGCATCCTGCATGGAATGCAATTGGCGTTATCAAATACTGCGGTATCGAAACGCAGATGGCCTGACAGTTCTTGCAAAATTTCGGCACCGTTACATTCGCTCATGGGTTTGGCGACGTAATCGCCGATGCGGTCAGGGAAAAGGGCGTAACCCCAAAACACCTGAACGCCTTCCGGCTGATCAATGAAGTGCGGCTGGTGCGCCAGTACAATGGACATCAGCCAGTTGGAATCCTTGAAGGTGACTAGTCCGCCGGTACCGGCTACATTGCCGCTGAACTCTTGCATCAGATTGAAGAAGCGTGGGTCTTTCAGTGTGACGGTGAAAGATTCCCAATACGATTGCGCAATACAGCTGTTGAACGCTGCCGGATCGCCCATACCTGGGCGCTCGGCAGCAAGCTGTTCCCATAAACGCCAACCGCAACTATCGAGTTTGCTGCGTTTTTCCGGGGCGCTATGCATGGACCCCAGACTGGATGCATCGGTCATGGACCCATTTTGCAGAAATACCAGATCGCCTTCGTTGATGACAATGCTTTCTTCGTTGCCATCGCGCAGGCAATCCAGGCCAGTTACCACAAACGAAGAGTCTTTGATGCTATGTTGCAGTTTTTTTACCTGGCAATTCGCAATGAAATGGACGCCATGTTGCTTCAGCCAGGTTTGCAGAGGCAAGACCAGCGAATCATACTGGTTGTAGACTGTACGCTTGACCCCCGCCAGGGTTTCAATGCGCGAAAATTCCATCATGAAGCGGTGCAGGTAGCGTTTGAATTCGACCGCGCTATGCCATGGCTGGAACGCAAAGGTCGTCGCCCACATATACCAGAATTCTGTCTCAAAGAAAGCAGGTGAAAGCCAGTCAGTAATTCTGCTGTTACCCAAGTCCGCTTCTGCTGTCGTTGTTAATTTCAGTAATTCCATACGGTCATGCATGGAGAAACCCATCGACGATACCGGAACCTTGGCACGCCGTTTGTCGACCAGCCTGGCTTTTGAATTGGAATGGTGAAGTTCATTGAAATCGAGCGTTTCATCGAATACCGACTTATCTGTGTGTTTCAATGAGGGAATAGATTTGAACAAATCCCACGTGCATTCATAATTGTCGGTGGTCAGCATGCGGCCACCTCGCAATGTATAGCCTTGCTCTGGATTGCCCGCTCCATCAAGGCTGCCGCCCATGAGGGAGCCTGTCTCGAGGATGGTGATCTGATCGCCCCCCATTTTACCGTCGCGTATCATAAAAGCCGCAGCTGCCAGTGAGCCTATCCCGCCGCCGACTAGATATGCTTTTGTGTTGGTAGTCATGATTTCCTTTGCATGGGATTGTATTAAATGCTTCTTTGGAATACTGCCAGCTTGGCAGGCTTACATTGCATATGGTTTGCGCTATGACAAATAATCGAAAATTTTTGCCGTATAAGCAGTTGATATTTTGTTGGATGAAACATAAGAGGGAGACACACATATACATCGTTTCCACGAAACGAAATGTGCGCTGACGCACATGGTATTTGCTATGTGGCTGATTGTTTTCTTGTGAAATGTCGGGGTGATGGCAAGACATTTTTTGTGTCACAAATATGCCTTGTCCTGGTAACGAATTTCATTTGAGTGCAAAGAATGCCTATTGGTGCTTTTATGCCGTCTGAAAATCAGTGCTGGTATTTTGCCAGTGGGAATCACGTGAGGCTTGCAGATAGTTCTTGCCTTAAAAAACGGGAAATTTGATTTGGATCAATGAATTTCAGGATAATTGGATGCGGCTGACAGATTTGTGAAACCTGAATTATTTGGAGTAAAAGAACCTTGCACTGCCTACAAACTATCTCGAAACTTACACTGTATTTGCCAAAAAAACATTATCATTAAACACTAATAAAATTATCACTATTTGATGAATATAGGTGTATTCTTAAGTCTTTGAAATTGGGCAAAGCTATTCATTTGATGGACCGTTATCTGACTGGATTCAATAGATGCAGAGGTTGACTATGATTTTCCTCAGAGCTATATCTGTTTCTGTGCAGAGAAATATGAGAACTCGTTGCACGAGTTCTCATCACAGGCTATGACTATCCGATTTTTAAGGCGCTTGTCTGGTAGAAAACGTACTGACAAAGCGAATGAACACCTGGGTTTTGCTCTGGCATTTGTTGCCGGGTCAGCAAATGCAGGGGGATTTCTGGCGGTACAGCAATACACCTCGCACATGAGCGGTATTTTATCGTCCATGGCAGATAATCTTGTACTCGGTTATGCCAGCCTCGCATCCGCTGGCTTGGGCGCACTCGCATCATTTGTCGCAGGAGCAGCAAGCTCTGCAATTTTGATTAACTGGGCCAGACGCAAACGGCTGCACAGCGTTTACGCTCTATCACTGATGCTGGAAGCCTTTTTGCTTTTATGTTTTGGCCTGGCGGGGGCCAATTTGACACACCACATGGGTTTTTACGTGTCCCTGACAGTCATGTTGCTGTGTTTCATCATGGGCTTGCAGAATGCGATTATTACCAAAATATCACATTCAGTGATCCGTACAACGCACGTTACCGGGTTAATAACGGATTTGGGAATTGAACTAGGGAAACTGTTTTACTGGAATGTTGAAAAAGAGCATCCGTCTGAGAATATGGTGATGGGTAACCGCATCAAATTACGACTCTTAAGTTCATTGTTGTTTATGTTCTTTGCAGGTGCACTGGTCGGTGCATATGGATTCAAACACGTTGGCTTTATCTCAACAATACCTTTGGCATTTATGTTGTTGATACTGGCCATTGTGCCCGTCCTGGACGATGTGATTATTCGTTTCAAATAAGCAAAATGTTGTTCGCTTATTTCATCTCAATATTCAAAATACCGATGTCCAATAGGACTATTTCTTAACTGTACCGATCTTACTTTTTGTACTGTATTCGACACCGTGACGTTCCATATACTCGCGCATCAATTGCCGGATTACTTGTGATGGTGTCAGGTCTTGACCAGCACACAATTCTTCGAATGCTTTTTTCTTCACAGGATCTACTAATACCGTAAATCGGGCCGTTTTGTTTTCCATAGATGCTCTCAATATGTTAATTCGCGGTGAATTATAATTTAATTGTAATAATTTCCCGAACTTTTTTGAATTCGTTTTTCAGCAAATCAAGTTGTCAATTTTAGCTATTCAATGTTGGCTATACCTGGCGTGTCTGCGTGAGGGGTTATAGAAATTGCGGTTAATATTCCCCGTAAAATATCTATAGGTGGCGGTGGACATCCAGGTATCGTTACGTCGACAGGCAGCAGTTTGGCCAGATTGCCACAGCTTGCGTAGGACTCTCCAAAAATACCACCGTTGCACGCGCATTCTCCTACAGCAACGACAAGCCTTGGATGTGGTACTGCTTCATAGGTCAGTTGGAGCGCCGCTTGCATATTCTTGCTGACTGGTCCGGTGACCAGCAGCATGTCTGCATGACGTGGACTGGCTACAAATTTGATACCCATGCCTTCGATGTTGTAATACGGATTGTTTAAGGCGTGTATTTCCAGTTCGCAAGCATTGCAAGATCCGGCATCGACTGCGCGTATGCACAAGGCGCGCCCCAGTATGCGAAGAATCTCTTGCTGGATTTTTTCATTCTCGCCACACCAGACATCATTTGCTGTTGGTGAGGCTTCTGTCAGCAAGCCATTTTTGGTGATTTGTTTGATAATTTGCCACATCAGAGATCAACCCCCGCATAGCTGAGATTAAATGACTTATTGATCAATGGAAAATCAGGGACGATATTCCCCATGATTGCATGTTGTAACACTGGCCAGTTATGCCATGAAGGATCATGGCAATGGCAGCGCAGAATTTTTCCATCCGGACCGGTTTCGAGTGCCACCATCACCGCACCACGCCAGGCTTCCACCCAACCGACTCCCAAATTATTTGCATTCGTGGCTGGCACTGGTGCTGAAATTGACCCTGACGGGAGTTGACGTAAAATTTCTGTTATCAGACGCAAAGATTCAAAAATTTCATCGAAGCGCACTGCAACCCTGGCTGCAACATCACCATTTCTATGGGTGGCCATAGTGACATTCAGGTTAGCGTAAGGGACAGCCATCTGATCGGTGCGTGCATCCCAGGCCTGACCACTGGCGCGTCCGGTCAAACCACACAGACCAAGCTGCGCAGCCAATTGGGGGGAAACGCGACCAGCGGCGATAAACCGGTCTTGCAAGCCCGCATGTCCGTCATAGATGCGACGTAGTGAGCGTACTTCTTCAGCAATACTGCGGCACTGGGCCAACATGATTTTTATTGCGCCGATATCCAAATCTTTTTCAACTCCACCGGGGATGACACAATCCATCATGTAACGATGACCAAACAGTTGATGGTTCAAACGAATCCAGTTTTCCTTAAGCCGGCCAAATTGCGCCAGACCCAAAGCAAAACCGGCGTCGTTGCCAAGTGCGCCCAGGTCACCGAGATGGTTAGCTATGCGCTCACGCTCCAGCATCAGTGCACGCAGCCAATTTGCTCGCGCAGGCACCTGGCAAGATGTGGCAGATTCAACGGCCATGCTATATGCCCAGGAAAATCCAACGGTGGTATCACCTGAGACCCGCCCGGCAATTTTTACCCCGTCATTCACGTCGCGACCGACAAGTAATTTGTCTATGCCTTTATGAACATACCCAAGTCGTTGCTCTAACCTCAGCACCTTTTCCCCTACAACTGAAAAACGAAAATGACCTGGTTCTATCACGCCTGCGTGGACGGGGCCGACGGCAATTTCGTGTACGCCATCCCCTGCAACCGACACAAAAGCATATTCTTCCAGTGGCATATCAAAATTTTCGGTACCAGAATTTTCCTGGCGCAGAGGAAAATAGTTCTTTGGCCATTTACCGTGATTGAGCCATGGTCTGGTATCTGTTGCAGCGTGTGCGCGCACGCCAAGAAGATCAAACAGTGCGCGCTGCATTCTGGCAGCGGCAGGAAACAGTTCAGAAATATCAGGGTAGGTTTCTGTTTCATCGATCGTCAGTCGTAACCATAGTAAGCTTTCTGCAGTACTGTACAAGGCAGATATACAAAAATGCTCGTTCAACTGACGCCGGTCACTGCCCCATACGGAAATGAAACGTCCCCCGTTTACCTTAACCAATTGCGCTATATCTATCCATTGCTTCATGTTGACATGGGCCACACGTGCAGGAGCCGCACTCGTCAAGACAGTGAACGATATTCCATATGGTGTGTTCATCAGTTCAGCATTCATCGCTCACCCCACGATCATTTTAACTGCCTGTCGGAACCACCTATCCAGATAGGGTGGCATATATAAACCAAGTAGCAGGGCCAGACCCAGATGTGTAAAGACCGGTAGCAAGGCTGGTGAGTGAGTCAGTTTTTTTGCTGTCGTTTCGCCAAATACCATCTCTTGCACACGGGAAAAAATGGATGCAAAAGCGATACCCAGAGATAGTAAAAGTATTGGTGTCGCCCACGGCAATTCACGCATGGCGGTGGTAAGAATCAGGAACTCACTGCTAAATACTCCAAAGGGGGGAATGCCGAGTATGGCTAAGGTTCCTAGCAGCATACCCCAGCCTACTGTAGGGCTGACTTTAACCAAACCTCGAATCTCGCTCATGACCTGGGTACCGGTTTGCTGGCAGGCGTGACCGACCGCGAAGAATATGGCTGATTTGACCAGGGAATGCACAGTCATATGCAACAGTCCGGCGTAGGTCGCAATGGGGCCGCCAATACCGAATGCGAAGGTCATCAAACCTATATGTTCAATAGATGAATAGGAGAACATGCGTTTGACATCTTTTTGCCGTGACAACGAGAAACTGGCGACCAGCACCGAAAGCAAGCCAAAGGTAATCAGCAATTGCCCGGCGAGGCCATTTTGCAAGGCACCGTCGGCAAGCACTTTGAAGCGCAGTACGGCATACAAGGCGACATTCAGCAACAACCCTGATAGCACGGCTGAAATGGGTGTAGGGCCTTCTGCATGCGCGTCTGGTAACCAGTTGTGCAGTGGCACCAGACCCATCTTGGTACCATAACCTACCAACAGGAAAACCAAAGCGAGCGACATGATGTGCGGCTCCAGCTGTGTCTTGACAGTATTCAGATTTGTCCACAACAATGCATCTGCATGAGCACCTAACTGACGATTGGCCGCCAGATATAGCAGTATGGTTCCAAACAGTGCCAGGGCAATACCTACGCCGCATAAAATAAAATATTTCCAGGCCGCCTCCAGACTGCTTGCCGTGCGATAGACGCTGACCAGCAGGACGGTTGCCAGTGTCGCCATTTCAAGTGACACCCAAAGTATGCCCATGTTGTTGGTGACCAGAGCCAGCAGCATGGCAAATATGAAAAATTGGTACATGCTGTGATACAGGCGCATACGTGGAGGCGTCATCCTGCCGTGATCACGTTCGACGCGCATATACGGGCGGGAAAAAAGGGAGGTTGTCAGACCGACGAAGGCTGTCAGGCTAACTAGAAATACATTGAGTGGATCGATAAAAAAAAGTTTATCAAAAGCGAATGTGGGGCCATGATTGATGATTTGGTGGGCCAGTATAATTGCCGTGACAAAGCTGCCAAAACTGAAGCCAACGTTGATTTCTGGTGCGTATTCGCGATGCCCTGTCAAGGCAAGCACGAGACAACCCAGAAAAGGTATCAGCAAGAGAAATAACAGGAAATTCATGTCATTCCTCTTTCAGGCTTTCCAGATTGTGAATATCCATGTTTTCGAATTGTTCGCGAATCTGAAACATAAATACGCCCATGATCAATATGCCGCCAAGGACAGAAAGGGCAACACCGAGTTCGACGATCATAGGCATGCCATTGGTGGCCGCAGTCGCCGCGAAAAACAAACCATTTTCCATGGATAAAAATCCTATCACCTGGGGAACTGCTTTGGAGCGTGTAATCATCATCATGAAGGAAAGCAGTATGCAGGCCAGTGCAATGCCAAGAGTGCCGTGGGCGACCGATGCAGAAAGGCGCGCAATAGGAAGGGCTAGATTGAATGCAATGATCACCAGCACGATACCGATCAGCATGGTGACCGGAACATTGATCAGCGGTTCAACGTCCCATTTGACGTTCAAACGGACAATGAGTTTATGAAGTATCCATGGAATCAGTATGACTTTAAGTACAAATGTAAGTGCTGCTGACACATACAAATGTGTATCGTTGGTGATGTAGGCGACTACCAGGGCAGCAGCAACCAGGGTTGCACCATGTAAGGTAAATAAATGGATCAGTGAAAGAATCCGGCGCTGTCCAAGCATGGCAAAAGTTAATAGCAAGAGCAAGGCAGCCAACAGATTTAAAACCTGAAAAGCGTAAGCAGTCATCCCTATGCACCCAATAAAAAATGAACCAGCATGCCGATAACTGCGAGTAAAAAAGCGGTCATCAGAAATTCCGGCACACGAAAAATTCGCATCTTGGCACTGCTCATTTCTATGACAGCCAGCAAAGCGCCTCCAACAATCAGTTTCAAAATCAGAAGAGGTAATGCAATGACCAGTGCCAGGGGATTGCTGGCTTCCGCTATTCCCCAAGGGAAAAACAGCGCCAGACCTATGCAGGAATAGGAAAATAATTTGAGGCTGGCGGCCCATTCCATTAAGGCGAGGTGACGTCCGGAATATTCCAATAACAATGCTTCGTGGATCATCGTCAATTCGAGATGTGTGGTTGGATTATCAACCGGAATGCGGGCATTTTCTGCCAACGACACCATGGTAAATGCGACCCCGGAAAATGCCAGGCTGGGATAAATGGCAAACTCGCGGTGTACCAGGTTATCAACAATGCTGGTCAGTAGTGTCGACTGGGTTAGTAATGAAGCCGAAAACATCACCATCAGCAATGCGGGTTCTGCCAAAAATCCGATTAACATCTCACGCCGCGCGCCCATTGTTCCAAATGCAGTGCCAATGTCCATCGCAGCCAATGAGATAAAAACGCGCGCAAGGGCAAGTAGCCCTACTAGCGCAATCGCGTCAGCAGCCGGGGCCAAAGGCAAGTCTGTAGAAAGTGTTGGTATGATGCCGCAGGCGAGGGTCATGCAACCGAAGATGATGTACGGTGCAGTGCGAAACAAGGAGGAAGCATGCTCTGCCAGTAAAGACTCTTTATTAAATAGTTTGTGCAATAAAAGATATGGCTGGAACAAACCTGGTGCTGTTTTGTTCTGTAACCAGGCGCGACATTGATTAATCCATCCCGTCAATAAGGGAGCCGCAGCCAAGGCCAGCAAGATTTCCAGGAACTGTGAAAATACACCAGATAGAGTGATCATCGCGTTTCCACCAGCAGTAACAACAAGAACAGAGTCAAAAAGCTGTAAAGCAGGTACACCGCGATTTTCCCTTGTTGCAGCTTGCCGGCCAGCCGTGCAATGCGTTCGGCCAATGCGCTTATAGGGCGATATAACCAATTCCAGAAAGGGTCTTCGATGGTCACTTTATAGCTTGGTTGTTGATCAAATGCGGTGGGAAGTTCTCGTTTGATCTGAAAGAAAGAACCAAAAATTTCACGAATTGGCTGGCCAAATCCTTCTGCTGTATCTTGCATTCGTGCGGTTTGAAAGGGGAATCCACAACCCCATGCGGCAGTTTTTCTGAAGCGGCCATGGTAAAGCCGTCGAACCACGGCGTACACCACAATAAAGCAAAAAAACAAGGCAGTTACAAATATAACCGGCGCATAACTGGCGCGTTCGGGTGCGACGGGAGCGAGTATCAGCCACCCATGCCTGGTGACTGTGTCACCTATTCCTTGCCCTGTCAAAAATCGTGTTACAGGATCAAGCATCTGTATCATCTGCACGGGTAATAAGCCAAGGATGACGCATGCAATACCCAGCCATACAAATGCCAGGCGCTCCCATTTTCCTGCATCATGTGCATGATTGAGTTTCTCTTCACGTGGCTGGCCGAGAAAAATAATAGCGAAAAACTTCACCATCACATAGCCAGCCAAGGCACTTACCAAAGCAATAACGGCTGCCACGATAGGGACCAGCATGTTCAGGAAAGAGTTGGGTAAATGCGGAGTAAACAAAAAACTCTGCAAGAGTAACCACTCCGAAACAAAGCCACCAAGAGGTGGCAGGCCAGCCGCAGCCAGGATACCAAGCAAGGCAGGCCAGGCGACCCACGGCATGAAGCGCATCAGGCCACCCAGGTGTCCAAGATTACGTTCATCTGTTGCATGCAACACAGATCCGGTACCTATAAACAGCAGGCTCTTGAAAGCAGCATGGCTTACCACATGATATAGCGTTGCGGTAAGGGATAAGGCTGCAAATGTGGACAGGTTGTATGCACGGAACAAAATGGTCAGACCTATGCCGACAAACATCAAGCCAATATTTTCAATGGAGGAATAGGCGAGGAGTCGCTTCATGTCGGTTTGAGCGGCAGAGAACACTACACCAAACAAGGCCGTCAACAAACCCAGGGCCAGCGTAACGCCCCCCCACCACCAGATTTGTATATGCAAAAGATCAAAGCTGACGCGCATGACGCCATAGATACCTGTTTTCAGGACAAATCCACTCATTAGTGCGGAAATGGGGGAGGGGGCTGCCGGATGTGCCTCGGGCAACCATACATGCAGAGGAAGGATGCCAGCCTTGGCGCCAAAGCCGAAAAGAGCAAGAAAGAATGCAAGCGAAGCCCAGAACACGTCTAATTGCTGATGACGGATGTTGGTAAAGGTGTAGTCCCCCGTATTTGCTTGCAGCAATCCAAAGCAGAGCAACAAGCCCAAGGCACCTACATGAGAGATCAGGAAGTATAAAAATCCAGCGCGTCTGACTTCGGCAATACGGTGATTGGCCATCACCAGCAAAGTGGCACTCAAGCTCATGGTTTCCCAGGCAAGCATGAATACGTAGGCGTCGTCTGCGATCAGCAGCAATGCCATGCTGGCCAGGCAGACATGATATTCAAAACACAGAAGTCCGGGCGGCGTCCCTTCACCCTTGCGAAAATAACCGGCTGAAAAAATCGACACACCGGTGCTAACCATGCCAAGGACAAACAGGAAGAAGGAAGAAAGACTGTCCAGCCTGAGGTGAAAAGGCAGGTCAGGCAACCCCAAAGGTAACACCGCCAGTTGGGGGGATGCGCCAGTACTCAGTATTCCTGCTACACCTAATATTATGCCAAGAACGGCTCCCAGCGGGAACAGAAGATAAGCAACGATTCTGGTTTGACTGATAACGAGTAAGCCGCAACCGCCTAGCAGGAGCCAGCCTGCTGTGACCGAAAGTACCAAATTTATCAAGTTTAAGTCTGACATCCAAAGTCCCCGCAGCAGGCCAAGTTAGTGCACGACTGGCACTACTCAACGTTTTGTATGGTACGTCATCGACAAATTGGTACTTAAGGGCCGTTGTGACAGTAATCTGGTGCGTTACGTCGCCGAGTCGGGAGCCCTGCATTTGCTTAATTTTTCAATAAGCCTTAAGCAAGATAAATTGAAACGCAATAAACAACTTGATTTATCATTTTATTATAACTAAATGATCACGCGATGATTGTTTTTTTTGTGAAACGCAACAAGATTTTTTTCCTGTTTCAAGGCGATCCTGTGCATACAGCTCATTGGGTACCTGTCACCTCTGTGGTGGGAATTACTCTTCTGAGTCGCCGTTGCAACAAGATATCTTTGCAAGTAATAGAGAGATTCAGCATATGATCCATCTCAAGAACGCTCAAGCGACTAAGTAATACGTGCTCTGGTAATGAAGAAACACTGTCTTTGAATGCAAAAGCAATGGTGTTACGTGATTCCAGGGCCTTTACTGTGATGACTTCTTTATTGAAGCTGTTGGACATGCTCTGGATACGTTCTGTATTGCGTCGATCTGGCCCAAGAAAATTGATGACGAGTATTCCCTGAGATGTCAATGATTGATAGCAGTCGTCATAAAATTCTTGCGAACACAATTGCTCTGGTTGTCCATTTTCATTAAATCCATCGACAATCAATACATCATATTGAGCAGAATTTTGCTTGATGACGTCAGCGCCATCAGCACAAATGACATTGAATCTGGGGCCGTCTTCTGGAATTTGAAAGTACTCTCTGAGCTTGATTACGTCAGGATTATTTTCAACGACTGTAATAGTCGATTTGGGTAAATGAGCAAAACAATATTTTGGAATGGAGCCACCACCCAGACCTATCATGCCTATATGGTGTGGCTCGGTATTGAACAATAAAAATCCCATCATGGTTTGGGTGTAGCCCAGTACCAGTTTATTGGGAAAAACCGGGCACATTTCACTTTGAACGGCCGCAATACTGAATTGCAGGGAGACGTTGTCTGTCGCCAGGTAAATAAATGGCTTGTTGGCGTGTAAGGTCTTCAGTAAATCGTAAAAATTATCGACAATCATTGAACACCTTATTGTGAGTTGTCAGTTTTCTCTGCATCCGACATTGGAAAAAACACTGCGAAGTCATCGCAATTCAAATAGTTGTGGAATGATCGTGTTTAAGATTTAGGTATTTTCGTATCACTTTCATCCATGCCATGTTCGTCATTGACTGAATCGGCGTCAGTTTCACTGGAGTGCTGGTTTGCTTCCACCCACTCCCGACGAGTGCGGGCGATCATTTCGTCGGCTGCTAACAAATACTCGATTTTTCTGGCGATATCAGTTTGCAGTAACGTATGTGCCACATTTTGCTGATCAGCATGGGCAGTTGATATCCACGCTATCGTTTCTTCAGAAATGGTTTGCAAGTGGGTAATCAATTTTTCAAATTCCAATCTGTAGCATTGATCCAGAAGCTTTGCTCTCGCTGAAATATTTCCATTGAACTGGTGAGCTGTTGATTGAAAGGCGAATGCAATCAGGTTGTAGCTGTCAATAGAGCGACACCACCAAACTGCGTTTTGGAAAGCAATACTCATGCGGCTAACAACAGTGATCAAATCTTTTGATTCACCCCACATATTAGTTACCAGGACGCCGTTCTTATCCAATCTATTTTGACAGGCGAGATAAAATTCGTCGGTAAGTAAACTGGTTACCAGACCATCTGCATCGAAGCCATCCAGTAGGATCACATCGTACTTGCGTTCATCCTGCTCTACGAATTTCAATGCATCAATATGAATGACCTGAAGACGCTCATCGTCAGGAGGGATCAGGAAATGATCGCGCAAAGCGATGACATCCGCATCAATTTCAATCGCTGTAATACGTACTTCCGGCAAGTACTTGTGGCAGAATTTGACCAGAGAACCGCCACCCAAACCGATCATCAAAATATGTTTTGGATCATCGTTGGCGAGCAGAAAAGCCATCATGCATCTTGTGTATCCGAATGCAAGTTCATTTGGCGCTTCCACCCACATGGCGCTTTGCATTGTGCGTTTATCAAAATGCAGGGATCGCATATTGCCGTCATCAAATACAAATGGTTTGCCATTGTTTTTACGGCAAGCTCTTTCAAATGGGCTTTGACCATGGTCATTTGCATTCAGCTCCGATAATGTTTCACCAAAATCTTGTATCCAGTTGCTGCACTTTTTACGCAAAGCCCTTAAGTATTTATTGCTTGGAATGGGAACGTGCAGCACAGACGACCTGAGAGTTTTTTGATTTGTGTCATTCACTGGAGAGCTCTTCCATCCTTGTGAAAAAAAGCAGGTCGGCGCGAACTCTTCACAATGATTATTTCTCCGTAAACGACACCAAATTCAACTCATAACGAGCTCTCTTTTACAACCATTGTGTTCAGGCTGGACAGCGCTCTTCACATAAAAGTTTATCTCATTTTATCAGCTTTAAATGCAATTTCAATGGTAATGGTATTATCATATTTATTTGATATTAAACACTAGGGTTACCCGTGAATAAGGGGCAAGCTTAGTTGTGCGAAGTGCGATAGTGCTAATTTAATATTTATTTTGTCCAAATTGATTGGCAAACAATGGCTATAGTGGTATCTAACCCGGCGTGTTAAACCTGATCAGATTTTTACTGGGCCGGAAGGCGTGCTCATAAGTCTTACCATCTTTTGTATCACTGATACACTTTATTAAAACGTAGAATCTGCCTTAACCATAAGACGTATGCCAATCATTAGTCAGAAAATAAAATTCTTCAGAAGACGCATTCCTTCATTTGAATGCATACCAGGTTGTCATGATTGCTGCGGCCCAGTAACGACATCATCTTTTGAAATTTCCAATCTCCCTGTGAAAAGTGAAGCGGAACATGAAGCTGCGCTGGCAGATCTGAGTTGCCCGTACTTGGGAGCGAAAGGATGTGAAGTCTATGACGAGCGCCCTCTTATCTGTCGTTTATTTGGAACGACTCCGAAGTTACTATGTCCACATGGCAGACGCCCCGACGAGATGATAGATCCTAAGACTGAGGCGGAAATTCAAGAATTTTTCTTTTCAACGCGACAGGTTTTGCTCTGAGTAATTTCAGTTTCACCCCCCTTATGCTTACAAAGGCAAGGATGATTTACCATCGTCGTACGAGTTTTTCCTGAGCACTATTCCGGTCATACTCGCTGCTGCATGCACAGGCAAACCAATTATCCGATTGAGAGAGTATCTTCTTGTTGATTGGAACTATTTTTCTATCCTTGCCTATGTATGGATAATGATTTAGTCTAGACTTAATCTATTTTTAACCAACGAGATGCTTGATGGCTGTTTTTAGTACGAAAAACCTGGATCAGCTGCAAGCGGATCTTCATTCGCCCCCCTTTCGCTATTCGGTCCTCATCGTCGACGACAAGGAATCAAACTTGTCTGTGATGGCTAGCGTCTTGCGCAATCATTTTCATGTACTGGAAGCGCGTGACGGACTGGAAGCAGTGGGAATACTCAACAGCATTGGCGATGCGAACAAATTGGCTTGCATTGTCAGTGATTATCGTATGCCAAGGATGGGAGGAGTGGATCTGTTTATTGAGGCGAAACGTCTGGTGCCATTGACCTCGCGTATCATGGTATCTGGATACATTGACGTCGATGCTGTGATTGATTCTATCAATCTCGGTGGTATTTGCAAATTTATTGTCAAGCCATATGACTCACAACAACTTTTAGATGCAGTTAACTTCGCCGTTCAACAATTTGAAGTCATGGTGACATTCTCTGCCAATAGCAATAGCTAGACACAGGAATTTCTTGTTAGTCGACTGCTACAGCTGCCGGGTGCATCAGCGAACACCAGGATAGTGAATTACCTATTTCAGGTTTGATGGAACACATACATTATCGAAAAAATGAGATTTTTCACAGACCCCAGAAACCGGAATCATTCTTCTGTGCAAATAATCAATGCATTTTCTTATGTGCGATTTATGGTACTGACGCTGAGATATGTTTGTCTTTTATCTATATTTTCAATACTGAATACAACTGCAGATGCACGTGAACCGACTTCAGTTTCATTACGTTGGCAAGTCCTCAGTGATACCATTTTCCAAACCCTCAACACTTCCAATGGATTACCGCATTCTTTTGTTACTGCACTCGCTCAGGATAAGAGTGGCTATATCTGGGTTGGAACGCAAGGCGGTCTTGCGCGCTGGGATGGTTATCGCTTTCGTCATTTCGACCCAGTCCCGAATGATGACAGTAGTGTTCCAGACAGTGCCATTCTCAGCTTGCATATTGATACACAGGGTAGGCTTTGGGTCGGTACCAATAGTGGTGGTTTAGCCCGTTATGATGATGCAAGCGGTCGTTTTATCCGTATTCCCGTAAGCGGCAAGGGAACCAGTCACCCTGCGGTTGCAAGCATCATAGACGATGGTAAGGACGGTCTATGGATAGGTAGCAGAGGTGGCCTGGATCATTTGCAATTTAAAGACGATGCGATCACTCATGAAAGTGCCAACGGAATACATGGCCGTGGCCTGGCTTTCAGTGAAGTAAGATCATTGGTACGGGATTGTCAGGGCGTTCTATGGGTGGGCACAAGCAGGGGCTTGTTCATCAAAGATGAAAAGTCGAATAACTATATTCCAGTTGCTTTGCCGGACAACGACAAGACAGCACCAAAAATTCTGAGTTTAAGTAAAAGTAGCGATTGTAAAATCTGGGTAGGTACCCTGGGTCATGGCGCATTTACAGCAGGACGGGCTGTAGATTCAGATACGACTACAACTCTTTCCATGACGGTCAAACCTGTTCAGGAGACAGGTAAAACGGCCAATGTAATCAGCAAAGAAGATATCAATTTTATCCAGGAAATCAGTCCAGGCAAGGTTTGGCTTGGCACTTTGGGTCAAGGTGTAGTAATCGTCGACGTGGTCACAATGACGACGCATCGTGAGCAACATAAGGATGATTTACCGTATAGTTTGGCAGATAATACAGCCTCAGCCGTTTTACGTGATAACTCGGGGCTGGTCTGGATTGGTACCCAGCGTGGCATCAGCCGCGTAAACGAAAAGCAAACCGCTATCCAAACCATCTTTGGTGGAGCGTCATCCAACTTTAAAATCAAAGACACGGATGTCACGTCTGTGCTACCGCTAAAAAATGGCGATGTCTGGCTGGGCTTGCGCACCAACGGTTTGAGTATCATCAATCCAGTTACTGGCAAATTCACCTGGGTCAAGTCCAGCGAAGAGAATCCTGCCAACTATCTTCCCAAAGTAGCCATAAATGCCATGGTGCAGACTGCTGATAATGAGATATATCTTGCGTCAGCACGCGGCCTCTACAGAGCAAATACAAATGGCAATTTTAAAGAAAAAATGCGTCTGGTTACAACCACTCCTCGTCAGCCCCTGGAGCCGGTCACCGCGTTGATGAAAGATGGCGGACAAATATGGATGGGGGGGCCTGACGGGCTATGGACGTTTCATATCGATCAGTCGGTAACCGGACAGACCAGGCGTGTACCGGGCACTGAAGCCTTAAATAATGACATTATTGTGTTATTAGAGCGAGACAGTGATAAAGGTGTGTGGATAGGGACACGGCACCACGGGCTATATTGGTTTAACAAACATGCTCAGAAAACTGAACACATATGGCCAGTCAGCAATAGCGCAGCGAATCCCTCTTCGTATGTTTCCAGCGTTCTTGTTGATATGCGTGGTCGCTTGTGGGTTTCCACGCTGGGCGACGGCATTATCTTATTCAATCGCGCTCAAGCCGGGCCTGCAACAGACAAGCTTGCCGATCCAATTCGACTTACCACCAAAGACGGCTTGCCGAATGCCATTGTTGATAAAATTTTTGAAGATACTAAAGGTCAAATCTGGGTCAGCACAGACGGAGGTTTGGCGGTCATCAATCCGGATACTTTAAAAATTCAGGCAATCAGATTGGCAGATGGTGGTGCGATTCAGATCCATTGGCTAAACAGTGGAGCAAAAAATGCTGAAGGAGAATTATTGTTTGGTGGCACCGACGGATTGACAGTTGTGAAGCCTGAATTATTCGATAGCTGGAATTATCGTGCACCGCTCGCCATTACCAGTCTCCATGTCGGTGGAAAGAGCCAGCCTGCAGGCTGGCGACTTGCTGGGGCGGACGCGCAAGAGTTGAAGATAGACCCTGACGGCAATAATTTCTCGTTGGAATTTGCCGCACTTGATTTCTCTGCACCCGAAAATAATCGGTATGCTTATTTCTTGGAAAATTATGATAAAGCCTGGACAGAAGTCGACGCTACCCAGCGCATGGTCAGTTATTCGAATTTGCCGCCAGGGAGATACAATTTGAAATTGCGAGTGTCGAATCGCAATGGTGTATGGACAGAGCCAGCAATGATCATACCGGTGTTGGTACTACCATCGTGGCGACAAACATGGTGGTTCACAGTCTTGCAGTTTTTGTTTGCAATTGTTGCCTTGTATTTTCTGGTGCAGTTAAGAACAAAATATTTGCGTAAAGCGAAAATGGCTCTTGACACCAAAGTCAAGGAAGGTACCGCGGCGCTGCGGCAGAAACAGCTTGAATTGATGGATATTAACAAGGACCTGATTAATACAAATCTTGCCTTGAATCGGGCAAATACGGAATTGGCCTTGTCATTGGAAAGTTTTCGTCATCTTTCTGAAATCGGTGCTGAAATAGCACATGATTTCGATATCGGACTAGTGTATGAGGCATTGCATACTCATGTCAGCCGCCTGTTTGATGGAGCAGAGATATTAATTTACCGGGCGACGGCTGACGGAAATGAACTGGAATTGGTGCTCCCCAGAAAATCGAAAGTCGCAGCCGAAGAAGAAAAAATTTCGCTTACTTCAAGCAATTCTCAACTTGCACAAGTTGCTCGTGAAAAAAAAGAAATACTTATCAAATCCAGCATGAGTGATGATGAGAATGGCGTGCGGCAGTCAGATCAAGGAATTACTGCCCTGATTTCACCATTGCTTATCGGTAGTAAATTGCTTGGGCTTGTTTGCATCAAATTTGCAGAAACAAAATTGTTTGATGAACGTAGAAAGCTGGTTTTCCGCGCCCTGTGTTCATATGCCGCGATTGCCATAGAAAATTTTGAGGCATCGCAACAACTTGATACAACCAGACAAGCGCTGGGACGAACACAAGTTCACATGATCAATCAAGCAAAGGTAGCTTCTATCGGTACTTTGACTGCGGGTTTGTCCCATGAAATCAATAATCCTGTCAACTTTATTTACGTAGGTAGCCAGAACTTGCGTTTGCACTTGATACAGTTTAATGATTTCCTGACCAATTTACTTGACGAAAATACGAGCGCCGAGATCGCACCAATTTTCCAGCAGCATTTGAAATATTCTATCGAGTCACTTGATACCATTCTGGGTGGCGCCAAACAAATACGTGATTTAGTTGTTAACTTGCGTACCTTTTCCCGTTTGGATGACGCTGATATGAAAGAAACCGGTATCGCCGACGGTATTCTTTCCACGGTCAATCTGGTGCGCGTTCAGTATGGGGATGAGATAGAGATAGTGTGTCAGTTGGATGCCAATCCGGTTTTGAAGTGCTGGCCAGCGAGATTAAATCAGGTGTTCATGAATCTGTTGATTAATGCATGCCAGGCTATTCTTGCACGATCTGAAAATTTACGTAAACTGAAACCTGGCAGCTTGATCATTCGTACAGCAGTTATTAATGAGGTATTTGCGATTGAGTTTGAAGATAACGGCATAGGCATGTCACACGAATCGCAGCAGCGATTGTTTGATCCACTCTATACAACGAAAAGCGCCAACGAAGGTATGGGAATGGGCTTAACTATTGTCCGTGACATTGTGGAACAACACGGTGGCAGCATACATGTAAGGTCGATTATCGGTGAAGGAACATGTTTTACATTGTACTTGCCATTAGAGTTTGAACGTCCTTAGCCATAGTCAGATTACGGTGCAATGATTAACCCCAACTCAATTGCCAGTGATATTGTTTCTGCTGATGGAGGCAGACCAACCAGAATGGACAATGTTTCCCGACACCTGCGAAATGCGGCGACAGCCGTGACGATATCATTTTCTGCATGGGAGCAGCGCATCAACCCACGGTAGTTGGCTTCTGCAAGGGCATCAACTTCCAGTACCTGTCTGTATAGTTTTGATGCCAAGCTCCATTCAACATGCTTTTCCAGGCGTTGCCCGAGTCGAGTCACTGCTTCTCCGAAATGGTTGTTCCAGCGTTCGCGATGTGTGATTAGCCAATTATTGCTTTCTTCTGAGCATAAGGGGCCTCGGTACAAGTCTAGCAATTCATTGCCAAGTTGAACAATCGTGGTCGTTGATGTCGAAGAATTCAAGATTGAAACCTTATGACAGATGCTGGAAATGGCTGCCAGATCAGACCAGATTCTTGATTCTGAAATAAAGATATTTCCGTTTGCTATCAAGATTCTGTCATCGCCACCTAAAATTTTACGTAAGCGATGTACGGTCACATTTAAAGTGGTGCGGGCAGTTTCCGAGTCCGGCCATAAATGAGATGCAATCGATTTTAAGGCGATACCTTTATTACCTGCACAGATCAACATCTTTAAAAGCAATAAGGGTTTTTGCTGGCCACCACTTGTATGTGCAAGATTTTCCCCATTGATCAACAATTCAAATTGACCAAAAATACGTACTGAAACAGGCCACGGCCAGTGAGATGTGAATTTATCTGGTGGATTTAAATTTTGCCTGATAATAATATTCCGCACATGATCTATCTGGATATTTTTCTTCAGTGCGAAATTGGCCAGACGTGCAGCAAGCACAGGATTCGCCGGAAAAAGGGTAATGGCCTTTCTTTGCTGATGGCGTATCAATGCATCATTCAATAATTGGATTGCTAGTGTGTCTTTGCCAAATGATATCTGTGCATAAGCATTGATAAAGATGCTGCATTCCTGAGCGATTAATAGTTCATAGCCGTTCGCGCTTTCCAATGCCTTTTTACACCAGTCCTCTGCCAAGATAAATTCATTCTGTTGAGTATGGCAAGCAGCCAGGAAAATTTCAAGATGTGGCTGCCCATTGGGGGTTATTCTTAATTTTTTACCTAAGTCCAATGCATGTTGCAGACAGAGAATGGACTGAGGTATATTGTTTTCGAAAGCGTTCCATTTCGCTTCCAAAATCAACAACTCTATATATTCCTTGTCTGGTGCAGGTGATAGCGCGGCTTGTGCGAGATTCATTAAGCGGCGTGAATTTTTTAAATCTCCGATGGCAATTAAATATTCAATTTCGATGAGTTGTGCCAGCGTTGGATCAAGACTGCTGCTGTTGACGATATTTTTTACTTCATCCAAAAAACGGAATGATTCGTTCAACTTACCTTCATTTTGATGCCAACGAATGATTTGACGTAACCATTTCACTTGCTTGAATGGGTTTGTTGAAAAGTCTGATATGCACTCTTGCATGGTGACCAACAGCCAATTTATTTGCTCTGTGGTGACTTCAAACCCTCTCTCAATAACACGCAACAAGATTGATCCCGCTGACAATTTCTCCACGGGGTCTGTCACTATTCGTAGCGAACTGATGACTTGTTTGATCAAATGCGGTGGATCGGCAGATTCTGGCGAAAACAACAATAGTGCGAGCAAGAGCTTTGAATGTAATCTGAGTTCAAGTTCAGGTTTGATTGTGCTGATATCAAGCACTTCAAGGCCTGCTAGCATCTCTTTTATCCAGGGACCCAATTCGCCATAATTTTTTGCCTCTGTATCATAACCGTCGATAATGGCTGCTATGGCCAATAACTTGAAGCACAGTTGTGCTGGGTCATGCAAAGCATTCGCAGCTCGCATCAAAGAGACGCGGGCCTGTCTTGGAGCTACATCATTGAGAAACATTCCTTGCCAGTACCAGAGTTCCGGCGTGTTGCTAATCACATCTGGTGGAATAGCACTTATCCAGTCACGCCAGACCTGACCTCGGCCATTTCTTAGCATGTCTTCTGCACTACCCGTCAAAAGTTTTATTAACTCCTGAAAATTGCCATTCTTTTGGTACAGGGCGATGGCATCTTCAATTTGTCCTTTTTCTTCATGAAGTCTGGCGGCAATATTCCGTAACCCGATCTGATCTTTTTCATTGATTCGTGCATTGAATTCGTGTCGCAAAAATTCCCTGAAAAGGGCATGAAAATGATAAGAGTAAGGCTCTGTTCCGCGCCTTTCGAGGAACAGAGATTTATAGTAAAGAGATTTCAGAAGAACCGGTGCATTTTGATCGCTGCTTAACTTGATTGCCTCATTTTCAGTCACGCCTGTCATTACTGACAGTTTCAAAAGAAGCAGTTGATCCCGTACCGACATACGTTCAAAAATCTCGCCAGCAAAGTATTTGAATAATTCATCACGGCCGCTAAATTGCCGAAGCTGGCTATCATCGGTTTGTCTGGAAAGATCACGTAACATGACAATGCCTGCGGCCCAACCATCGACTAATGAAAGCCATTGTGTATCTATCGCATTATGCTGGGCATTTAAGCTTGCAAGAGCCAGAGCCTCTTCCTGATTCAAACTGATTTCATTCCAGTTCACGACACTTAATTTATGATCTAACTGCATTCTTGAAAATCTTGCAGGTGGCGTTTCCCTGCTCAGTACCAGTATGGAAATGCCAGGAGGTATTTCTGTAAAGGCGCTCTCAATCAGATGAATACCGTTTTGCCAATCAAATTCCTGAATATTGTCAAAAACGATGATAGCGTCTGGCGGAAGATTTGCATAAAAGTCGCGAAAATATAATCGATCTAATTTCTTCGCATCTTTCAATTTATCTTCGTGCGTGATGGAGATTGGCTTTGGCACGTAGTTGCTAGCTTCTGACAGAAAGAAAAAAAAGGTGCCACTGTCGCTGTCCAGTTCGTCAATTTGATACCAGATTGGCGTGCGCTCGCTTTGTGCAAGATAGCTTGCCGCGAGCGTGGTTTTCCCTGCCCCTGGTGGCGATACGACCCAGACGATGGTGTGTTTTTGAAATAAGGCGTCAAGCAAAGAAAATAACCTGGGTCGCTGCATTGTTTCATGCAAGTGCGGTCTGGTTAGTTTCGCATATTTACTGACGCCAGCACTTTTCTTTTTAGCTGTATGGATGATCGCAAGAGCCTTGGAAGGTTTGCTATTTTGATTGAGCTTTGGCACAACTGGTTGAATTAAACTTTATATGATTTTATAAAAAATAATTGTGTGCCATTGAAATTTTAGAAAATCATTTCATGCACATTAGAGTTGATCTCATCAACTAGAGAATGCATCTTTAAGAATTGCTTCATAAAGAACACCTGTAAATATACATTCTTATCAGAGCAGTTTCCTCTCGCCATCTATTCACAAAGTGAGTTCCGGTGAACGAATTGAGCTTAACACGCTTTGATTGTAATCAGAATAGCATTTTTCAAGGCTTTACATGGCCGAAATGACTAATGTCATTTCTTGTTGTGATTCTAGACACTTACTGTGGGTAATTATCTCTGTGAACATACGAACCAGTAATTAACTGGCGCGTGCTTGGTACGCAAACGATACAAATAACCCCACAGGAGTTCTAGATGGCCAATGCAGCAACCGATATCCAAAAGCTTTACATCGCTTATTTCAACCGTCCAGCGGACCCACTGGGTTTGGCGTATTGGACAGCGTCCAGCCTGTCCCTCAAAGACATCGCCCAAAGCTTCTCCGTACAAGCAGAATACGCATCGACCTATGC